>JBBPIT010000006.1:0-110510 GCA_038040175.1 Pseudomonadota bacterium
TTGTGCCAGGTGCGGCGCCTGCGTTGTTACGCTCCTTGTTGGGGCTTCAGCCGCACCTGCGGAGCGATGCCTAGCAGTCATCCGCACCTGGCGCAACGCGCGTCGTGGGACCTATGCAGAGCTTCCCTAGTTGGCTCAGGATCGAGCGGCACGTCTGGACCAGGTCCGGCGTTCCCTGGATGGTCTATCCGCCCGGTGTTGAAATCTTCGACAAGGGTTCCTTGCCGTAGTGGCTTAGGAAAAAGTTGGAGTGTGACGCTAATTTGACCCTCTGAAAAATCGAAGACGGGGTTCAACAACGCAACAAACTTCGGGAAGCGGCCAAGTGGAATTCAAGGATTACTACCAGGTCCTCGGTGTCGAGAAAACCGCGCCGGCGGATGAAATCAAGAAGGCCTACCGCAAACTGGCCCGCAAGTACCATCCGGATGTAAGCAAGGAGCCGGATGCGGAAAAGCGCATGAAGGAAGTCAACGAGGCTTACGCCGTGCTTTCCGATCCTGAAAAGCGAGCGGCCTATGACCAACTGGGCAGCCGCTGGCAGACCGGACAGGATTTTCAGCCGCCGCCCGGCTGGGACGCGGGATTCGAGTTTTCCGGCGACGGCGCCCACGGCGGGCAGGCGGCGGATTTCAGCGACTTCTTTGCCAGCCTCTTCGGCCGCGCCGGCCGTGACAGGGGCACCGGAGATTATCAGATGCGAGGCGGGGATCACCACGCCAAGATCCTGATCGATCTCTCGGACGCCTATCACGGGGCGACACGGACGATCACCCTGCGTGCGGCAAAGCTGGACGCGTCAGGCCGCGTCGTGACCGAGGAGCGCACCCTCAATGTGCAAATTCCCAAGGGTGTGAAAGAGGGTCAGCACATTCGTCTCGCCGGACAAGGCAGCCCCGGCATGGGTGGCGGTCCGGCAGGCGATTTGTATCTGGAAGTGCATTTCAGTCCCGACCCCCGCTATCGCGTCGAAGGGCGGGATGTGTACGAGACCGTCCCGGTGGCCCCATGGGAAGCCACTCTTGGCGCAACCATCGAAGTGCCCACGCCTTCGGGCAATGTGCAGGTAAAAGTGCCCGCCGGCTCTCAAGCAGGCCGCAAGCTGCGCCTGAAAGGGCGCGGCATTCCCGGAAATCCGCCCGGGGATCTGTATCTGGTGCTGGAAGTGGTGCTGCCGCCCGCCGACACGGACAACGCGCGTCAAATTTACCAAACCATGGCGCGGGAGCTCGCGTTCAATCCGCGTCAGAAATTGGAGGTTTGAGCCATGGCGAAAGATGACATTCTGACCGGCGTTGTGCTGGACGAAGTCGCGCTGACCCTGGAAGACCTGGCCCGGGCCTGCGCAGTCGAGCCCCAGTGGATCGAGGAGCGGGTAGGAGCCGGCCTCCTGGGCAGCGCTTTGTTGAAATCTGTCGAATGGCGCTTCGTCAGTGCCGACTTGGCGCGCGCGCGCCGGCTTGCGGCGCTGGAACGGGATTTCGACGCCAATCAGGAACTCGCTGCCCTGGTAGTGGATTTGATCGAGGAAGTGGGACGACTCAGGGGACGGCTCAAGGCTGCCGGGCTGGCGGTGGATTGATGGCTGCACAGACCCCGAAGTTTTCCTTCGCGTGCCTTTTATTTCCTTCGAGACAGTTCGTGTTAACCGCGTTGCATCTTGGCTTTACATCAACACGATGTCGTACTGCTCCTGGGTGTAGATCGTCTCGACTTGAAGTGAAATCGGCTTGGCGATGAATTCCTCGAGCATCGCCAGGCTCTGCGATTCCTCGTCGAGGAACCTGTCGATCACCATCTGCGAGGCGAGGATGCGGAACTCGCGAGCGTCGAACTGGCGTGCCTCGCGCAACAGCTCCCGCAGGATTTCGTAGCAGATCGTCTGCGCGGTTTTCACCTCGCCGCGTCCCTGGCAGGTCGGGCAGGGCTCGCACAGGATGTGGGCGAGGCTCTCGCGGGTGCGCTTGCGGGTCATCTCCACCAGGCCGAGCTGGGTGAAGCCGTTCAGGGTCATGCGGGTGCGGTCGAGCGCGAGCGCCTTCTTGAACCCGGAAAGCACCGCATCGCGGTGCACTTCGTTGTCCATGTCGATGAAGTCGAGGATGATGATCCCGCCCAGGTTGCGCAGCCTGAGCTGGCGCGCGATCACCTGCGCGGCTTCCAGGTTGGTCTTGAATATGGTGTCGTCGAAGGTGCGGCCGCCGACGAAACCGCCGGTATTGACGTCGATGGTGGTCAGCGCCTCGGTCTGGTCGATGATGAGATAGCCGCCGGACTTGAGCGGCACGCGACGGGCCAGCGCCCGCTCGATCTCGTCCTCGACGCCGTACAGATCGAACAGCGGCCGGTCGCCGGAGTAGTGCTGGATGCGGTCGGCGAAGGACAGCGTGTAGTCGTTGGCGAACGCCTGCATGCGCTGGAAGGTTTCGCGCGAATCCAACAGGACGCGGTCGCACTGGTCGTTGACGAAGTCGCGCAGCACCCTAAGACTCAGCGTCAGGTCCTGGTATAGCAGCGCCGGGGCGGCGGCGGTGGCGGCCTTCTCCTTGATGCCGGACCAGAGTTTGCGCAGGTACTCGATGTCGGTGCCGAGTTCCTTCTCGCTCGCCGCTTCCGCCATGGTGCGGACGATGAAGCCGCCCGGCTCGTCCGCCGGGATGAGGTGTTGCAGCTTTTCCCTGAGCAGCGCGCGCTCGGCCTCGTCTTCGATGCGCTGCGAGATGCCGATGTGGGATTCCTGCGGCAGGTAGACCAACAGCCGTCCGGCGATGCTCACCTGGGTGGCAAGCCTCGCGCCCTTGGTGCCGATCGGATCCTTGATGACCTGCACCAGCAGCTTCTGGCCGTCGTGCAGGATGCGTTCGATCGGCTTAGCCTCGTCGTGGTTCTGGCGGTGGCCCCAGATGTCGGCCACGTGCAGGAACGCCGCGCGGTCCAGCCCGATCTGGATGAAAGCCGACTGCATTCCCGGCAGCACCCGGCTCACTTCGCCGAGGTAGATGTTGCCGACCAGGCCGCGGCTGCCGCTGCGCTCGACGTGCAGTTCCTGGACCACGCCCTGCTGCATCACCGCAACGCGGGTCTCCTGCGGCGTGACGTTGATCAGGATTTCTTCGTTCACAGGAGCTGGAAGCCGAAGTGGCCCAGCAGGCGCGCGGTCTCGAATACCGGCAGGCCGACCACGCCGGTGTAGCTGCCGTTGATGGACTCGATGAATATCGATGCCTTGCCCTGGATGCCGTAAGCGCCGGCCTTGTCCAGCGGCTCCCCAGTGGCGACGTAACGCCGGATTTCGTCGTCGGAGAGTTCGCGGAAGCGCACCTCGGTCACCGAAAGCGCTTCCTGCAGCGAGTCGTAGAACTTGATCGCCATGGCGGTATAGACGTGGTGAACGGTTCCGGAAAGCTGCTTCAGCATGGCGACCGCGTCCTCGCGGTCCTTGGGTTTGGCGAGGATGGTGTCGCCCAGGGCGACCGTGGTGTCGGCGGCAAGCACCGGATGGCGCATCAGACGGCGCTGCTCCAGGCGCAGCCAGCCCGCCTCGGCCTTGAGGCGCGCCACCCGCACCACGTACTCGCGCGGCGTTTCCCCCGGAAGCTCGGACTCGTTGAAATCCGCGTCCCGTCCGGCACCTTCGCGCAGCAGCAGCATTTCGAAGTTCACGCCCATCTGCTTGAGCAGATCGCGGCGCCGCGCGCTGCGCGAGGCAAGGTAGATGTGTTTTTCCAGCGACGGCACGGTTGCTGTTTTCGAGATCTCGTTATCGGTTGGCGCCGGGTGCGGCGCCGTCAATCGCGGTGGTACGGGTGGTTCTGGATCAGCGAAACCGCGCGGTAGAGCTGCTCGGCAAGCAGCACGCGTACGAGCGCGTGCGGGAGCGTCATTGCCGAGAGCGACAACAGGAGATCGGCGCCCGCCTTCAGGTCCCGATCCAGCCCGTCCGCGCTGCCGATCACGAACGCGACATCGCGCCCCCCCTGCATCCAGCCGTCCAGCCTGCGGGCCAGTTCGGCGGTGGAGAGTTGCTTTCCGCGTTCGTCGAGCGCTATTTTTACACAGCCGGAGGGAATGGCCGCAAGAATGCGGGATTTCTCTTCGGCAAGGACCCGGGCAACCGAGGCTTCGGAGGGGGTCTGGCGGCTGCGGGGGGCGGGCTTGATCTCGGTGAGATCGATGCGTGCGGATCGCGGCATGCGGCGTGCATACTCTGCGAACCCCGCCGCCACCCAGTCGGGCGGCTTATGCCCTACTGTGATGACGTGCAGCTTCACAAGGCGGGCGGCGTCCCGTTGGTTACAGAGCGCGTGACGGCTCGGCTCCGGGCGCGTTTCGCCAATTGGTCGGGTGCCGGAAGGGCGGCGTTCCGCCCCACAGCTGCTCGAGGTTGTAGTAGGCCCGCACCGCCGGCTGCATCACGTGGACGATAATCTCGCCCAGGTCCACCAGCACCCACTCGCCCGTCTGCTCGCCCTCGACACCGAGGACGCGCGCGCCGATCTGCCTGAGCTTGTCCTGCACGTTGTTCGCCAGAGCCTTGGTCTGTCGGGTCGATCCGGCGCTGGCGACGATCATGTAGTCGAACAGCGAGGTCATCTGCCTTACATCCAGCACCGTGATATCGGCTGCCTTGATTTCCTCGAGCGCTTCGACGACGGCCTGCTTGATGGCTTCAACGTGCATCGGAATCCTTGTAAAGGTGGTTGTGGTCAATGTATTCCAGAACGGTATCCGGGGCCAGATAGCGCGGGCTGGAGCCCTGCGCCAGCATGGCGCGGATGTGGGTGGCCGAGATGTCGAGCGCTGTGATTTCGCGGGTAAGAATCGACCCGGCGTTTGCACGTAGCATGCCGGGTGCGCCAGCCAGGCGCCGCAGGTAGATTTTTCGCAGCGGCGCGGGCAGCGCGGCCTGTAGCTCCTGCAGACGAAACCCCGGGCGATGCGCGATCACCACGTGGGCGAGGTCGAACAGTTCCTGCCAGCGGTGCCAAGTGGTTAGCGCGGCAAATGCATCCGCACCCATCAGCAAGCAGAGCGGGCGCTCTCCCAGCTCGTCGCGCAATTCGGTCAAGGTATCGTAGGTGTAGCTGATGCCCTCGCGGCGGATTTCCCGGTCGTCCGCTTCGAACACGGGATTGCCGGCGATTGCGATGCGCACCATTTGAAGGCGGTGCGCGCCACTCACCTGCGGCGAGTTTCGGTGCGGCGGGGTGCCGGTGGGCATGAAGCGCACGCGTGCCAGGCCGAGCGCGTCCGCAAGTTCCTGCGCCAGCCGCAGATGCCCGAAATGGACGGGGTCGAACGTTCCGCCGAGGACACCGATTGGAGCAAACCCGCTCAAGTTCAACTTCCTCCGGAATGCAAGGATGAAGGCGGAAGGATGGAGAGCAAGGATGAGGGATGAAGGATGAAGTATGAAGTAAAAGCAGAGCTCGCCGTGCGCGCTGCGCACGCCACGCTCCTGTCGTCCGCCTCTAGCCTTCCCCCTTCATCCTTCATCCTTCATCCTTGACTTATAGCAGCACCCGGCGGATGTCCGACAACACGCTGTTTAGGTAGGTAATGAACCTTGCTCCCTGAGCGCCGTCGACCGCACGGTGATCGTAGGACAGCGACAGCGGCAGCATCAGCCGCGGCACGAACTGGCCGTCCTTCCACACCGGTTTGGTTGTCGATTTCGATACGCCGAGGATGGCGACTTCGGGGGCGTTGATGATCGGCGTGAAGTGCGTGCCGCCGATTCCGCCTAGGCTGGATACCGAGAAGGTGCCGCCCTGCATGTCCGCGGGTCCGAGCTTGCCGTCGCGCGCCCTCGCGCTCACTTCGCCCAGTTCTTTCGCCAGTTGCAGCACGCCCTTCTGATCCACGTCGCGGATCACCGGCACCACCAGACCGCCCGGCGTGTCCACGGCAACCCCGATATGGTAGTAGCGCTTGAGGATCAGCGCGTCGCCGGAGGGCGCGATCGAGGAATTGAACTCGGGGTGGACCTTGAGCGCGGCCACCACGGCTTTCATGATCAGCGCGAGCGGCGTGAGCTTGACGCCCTGCTTCTGCGCCTCCTCGGCCATGCTCTTGCGGAAGGCCTCGAGCTCGGTGATGTCGGCTTCGTCGTTCTGGGTCACGTGCGGGATGTGCACCCAGTTGCGATGCAGGGCCGGGCCGGAAATCTTCTTGATCCGCGACATCGGCTGGGTTTCGACCGGGCCGAACTTCGCAAAGTCCACCTGCGGCCAGGCCGGGAGTCCCAACGCCAGACCGGCGCCCCCGCCGGATGCGCCGGCTGGTTGTGCCAGCGCATTCTTCACGAAGTTGGCGATGTCTTCCTTGAGGATGCGCTCCTTCGGGCCGCTGCCCTTGACCCTGGCGAGATCGACGCCCAGCTCGCGCGCGAAGCGGCGCACCGAAGGGCTGGCGTGCGCCTTGGAGAAGCCGGCCTCGTCGATCGGCCCGACGGCAGGCTGGGGTGACGGTGCGGGAGCAGGTGCGGGCGCCGGTTTGGCGGCCGGAGCGGCAGTTTGAGCGGCGGTTGCCGGTGGCGCTTGTGCCGGAGCGGCGGGCTTCTGCGGGGCTGCGGCTGCGGGAGCCGGCGCGCCGTCGCTGACTTCCAGGCTGAGGATCGGCATGCCTTCCGATACCTTGTCGCCGGGCTTGATCTTCATTTCCTTGACCACGCCGGCGAAAGGCGCCGGAACTTCCATCGTCGCCTTGTCGGATTCGAGCGTGATCAGCGAGTCTTCCGCCTTGACGGTATCACCCGGCTTGACCAGGACTTCGATCACCGGGATGTTCTTGAAATCGCCGATGTCGGGAACGAGGACGTCGCGTAAGCTTCCCATGTTTTATGCGGTAATCAGTGATGAGGGTGAATGAATGAATGAGTGAATGAGTGAATGCGGGAAAGAATGGGTTGACACCTTCACCCCTTCACCCTTCACGCCTTCACTGTATTTCATACCGTTACCGGGTTCGGCTTGCCCGGATCGATCGCGTACTTCTTGATCGCCTTGGCCACCGTCGAGGCCGGCACGCTGCCCTCATCGGCAAGCGCTTTGAGCGCGGCCACCGTGACGTAGTAGCGATCCACTTCGAAGAACTTGCGCAACTGCCGCCGGTAATCGGAGCGGCCGAAACCGTCGGTGCCGAGCACCACGTAAGGCTTGTAGATGAACGGCCGGATCTGATCGGCGAAAATCTTCATGTAATCGGTCGCGGCAACAACCGGACCGGGCGCGTGATTCAGGCACCGGCTCACGTAGGTTTCGCGCGGACTTTGCTCGGGGTTCAGCAGGTTCCAGCGCTGCACCTCGAGGCCCTCGCGGCGCAGTTCGTTGAAGCTGGTCGCGCTCCACACGTCGGCGGATACGGCGAAGTCCTTTTCCAGCAGGTCCTGCGCGGCAATGACTTCGCGCAGAATCGCGCCGCTGCCGAGCAACTGCACTTTCGGCGCGTCCTTCTTGCCCTTGCCCTCGGAGAATCGGTACATCCCCTTGAGAATACCGTCTTCGGCGCCTTTCGGCATCGCCGGGTGAGAGTAATTCTCGTTGAGCAGAGTGATGTAGAAGAAGACGTCCTGCTGCTCCTTGACCATGCGGCGCAGGCCGTCCTGGATGATCACCGCGACTTCGTAGGAGAAGGTCGGATCGTAGGAAATGCAGTTGGGGATGGTCGAAGCCAGGACGTGGCTGTGGCCGTCCTCGTGCTGCAGGCCCTCGCCGTTCAGCGTGGTGCGGCCGGAAGTCCCGCCCAGGAGAAAGCCGCGTGCCCGCTGGTCGCCTGCCGCCCAGGCCAGGTCGCCGACGCGCTGGAAGCCGAACATCGAGTAGTAGATGTAGAACGGGATCATCGACACGCCGTGCGTCGAATACGACGTCGCCGCGGCGATCCACGAGGACATCGCCCCGGGCTCGTTGATGCCCTCCTGCAGGATCTGGCCGTTCTTGTCCTCCTTGTAGAACATCAACTGGTCGGCGTCCTGTGGCGTATAGAGCTGGCCGACCGAGGACCAGATGCCGAGCTGCCGGAACATGCCTTCCATGCCGAAAGTGCGGGATTCGTCGGGCACGATCGGCACCACGCGTTTGCCGATGTTCTTGTCCTTCACCAGGATGTTGAGGATGCGCACGAACGCCATCGTGGTGGAAACCTCGCGCTCCTCCGAGCTCTTCAGCAGCGGTTCGAAGGCTGACAACGCCGGTATTTCCAGTGCGTCGCCCTTGAGGCGGCGCGTCGGCAGGTAGCCGCCCAGCGCCTCGCGATGCTTGCGCATGTAGTCGAGTTCGGCGGAGCCTTCGTCGAAAGTGAGGTAGGGCACGTCCTCCAGCTTGTCGTCGGGGACCGGCAGGTTGAAGCGGTCGCGGAACGCCTTGAGCGAGGTCGTTCCCATCTTCTTCTGCTGGTGGGTGATGTTCTGCGCCTCGCCGGCCTCGCCCATCCCGTAGCCCTTTATGGTCTTGGCCAGGATCACCGTGGGCTGACCCTGGTGCTTTACCGCCGCGGCATACGCGGCGTAAATCTTGTGCGGATCGTGGCCGCCGCGATTCAGCCGCCAGATGTCGTCGTCGGACATGTTGGCCACCATCTCCAGCAACTCCGGGTACTTGCCGAAGAAGTGCTTGCGCACGTAGGCGCCGTCCTTGGACTTGAACGTCTGGTACTCGCCGTCCACGCACTCTTCCATGCGCTCGACCAGCAAGCCGTTCTTGTCCCTGGCCAGCAGCGGATCCCAGTACGAGCCCCAGATCACCTTGATCACGTTCCAGCCGGCGCCGCGGAAATCCGATTCCAGCTCCTGGATGATCTTGCCGTTGCCGCGCACCGGCCCATCCAGGCGCTGCAGGTTGCAGTTCACCACGAAGATCAAATTGTCGAGCTTTTCGCGCGACGCCACACCGATCGCGCCCATCGACTCGGGCTCGTCCACCTCGCCGTCGCCGACGAAGCACCAAACCTTGCGGCCCTCGGTATTGGCCAAGCCGCGGTCCTGCAGGTACTTCATGAACCGCGCCTGGTAGATCGCCATGATCGGTCCCAGCCCCATCGATACGGTCGGGAACTGCCAGAAATCCGGCATCAGCCACGGGTGCGGATACGAAGACAGGCCCTTGCCGTCCACTTCCTGGCGGAAGTTGTCCATCTGCTCCTTGGTCAGCCGCCCGAGCATGAAGGCGCGGGCATAGACCCCGGGCGCGGAGTGTCCCTGGAAGAGCACCAGGTCGCCGCCGTGGTTCTCCGAAGGCGCGTGCCAGAAGTGATTGAAGGCGACGTCGTAGAGCGTCGCGGCCGAGGCGAAGCTGGCGATATGGCCGCCCAATTCCGAGGACAGCTTGTTGGCGCGCAACACCATCGCGGCGGCGTTCCAGCGCACGTACGAGCGGATCCGGTGTTCCAGCTCGTGGTCTCCCGGGGAGCGCTCCTCCTTGCCGGGCGGGATGGTGTTGATGTAGGGGGTATTGGCGCTGTACGGCAGATACACGCCCGAGCGGCGTGCCTTCTCGAGCAGTTTCTCGAGGATGTAGTGCGCACGTTCCGGGCCCTCGTGCTGGAGCACACCGTCGAGGGCATCCAGCCACTCGTTCGTCTCTTGCAGATCGTCGTCCGGAAGCGCTGCCATAGTTTCTGCCCTTGGTGAGGTTGCCGTCGATATCGGGGACTGCGGTGTTGGTGACGCGGCGCCCGATTTTGGCAAAAATTATATCACCGGCGAGCCGCGCAAAATCCTTGCCGGACAGGGGCTTCGGCTGCTTACTTGGCGGATGGCGGAACGCGCCCGAGCAGGTAGAAGTCGTCGTTGGCGCGCATGTCGATCAGATGGGCCATGCGGTTGGAGAGCGCGAACAACGCGGTTATGGCGCCGATGTCCCAGATGTCCTCTGCGCTGAAGCCGTGGTTGCGCAGCGCCTCGTGGTCGTTTTCGACCATGGCCTCGGGAGTGCGGGCGAGCTTGCAGGCGAAATCCAGCATCGCTTTCTGGCGCGGCGTGATGTCGGCCTTGCGGTGATGGATCGCCACCTGGTCGGCGATCTGTGGATTCTTCGCGTAGATGCGCAGGATCGCGCCGTGGGCGATCACGCAGTAGGGGCACTGGTTCAACCCGCTGGTGGCGACCACGATCATTTCCTTCTCGGCTTTGCTGAGCCCCGAGTCCTTGAGCATGAGCGCGTCGTGGTAGGCGAAGAACGCGCGGAATTCGTCGGGCCGATGCGCAAGCGTCAGGAATACGTTGGGGATGAACCCGGCCTTCTGCTGCACTTCCAGCATCTTCGCGCGGATGTCCTGCGGCAGGTCTTCGAGCTTGGGGACGGGATATCTGCTGATCGGGTGAGTCATTTCGCGTCGCTCATAGTGAAGGGTGAATGAGTGAAGGGTAATTGCGATCTGGGGACTAGGGCGAGCCAGAACCTGAAAGAGCGTTAGGTTGTGCCCCTTCACCCTTCACGCCTTCACTCATTCACTCGCGCCAGCGCATCAATCGTATTTGCGCAAATCCTCGATGATCTTGCCGTCGTTCGGCAGCGAGCCGATCTCGGCGAATTCGACCTGTCCGCGCAGTTTGCACACCTCGCGCAGCGTGTTGGTGATGGCCTGTGCCAGCAGATCGTTCCGGCTGCGGACTTCGCAGCGCAAGGTCATGCGGTCGTTCTTGTCGGCGTCGTGGTCCACCACCAGCCGCGCCTTCAGGATCTCGGTGTGGCGTTTCACCGCCTGCGCGACCTGCGAGGGATGCACGAACATGCCTTTCACTTTCGTCGTCTGATCGGCGCGCCCCATCCATCCTTTGATGCGCGTGTTGGTGCGGCCGCAGGGACTGATGCCGGCGGCCACGGCGGACAGATCGCCGGTGGCGAAGCGGATCAGTGGATACTCGGTGCACAACGTCGTCACCACGACTTCTCCGACTTCGCCTTCGGCGACAGGGTCGCCGGTGCCGGGGCGCAGGATCTCGACGATGACGCCTTCGTCCACGATCAGTCCGCCCATCGGTTCGGTTTCGTAGGCGATCAGCCCCAGGTCCGCGGTGCCGTAGCATTGGCGCACGTCAATGCCGCGCGCTTCGAGCCACGCGCGCACCGGCGGCAGCAAGGCCTCGCCCGACACCAGCGCTTTCTTCAGGCTCGAGGCGTTGGCCTTCAGTTCGTCGGCCTTCTCGAGGAGGATCTTCAGGAACGAAGGGGTGCCGGCGTAGCCATCCGGTTTCAGATCGGCAATCGCCGCGACTTGCAGTTCGGTCTGCCCGATCCCGGCCGGAAACACCGCGCAGCCGACTGCCTGCGCACCCAGATCCATCATCATTCCTGCCGGCGTGAAGTGGTAGGAGAACGTGTTGTGCAACAGGTCGCCGCGCCGAAACCCGGCCGCGAACAGCGCTCGGCCCATGCGCCAGAAATCGCCTCTGGCGCCCTGTGGGTCGTAAATCGGACCCGGTGAAGAGAACACCCGGCCCAGTGCGCCGGTCGCAACCGCGGTCATTCCGGCGAACGGCGGCGCCTCTTTCTGCAGCGCGATCAGATCGGACTTGCGCGTGACCGGCAGCTTCGCCAGCGCCTTGCGGTCGCGCACCTCGTTCGGCTCGACATCCTTCAGCAGGCGCGCGAAGTAGGGAGCATTTGCCCTGGCGTGCGCGATCTGTCCGGGCAAAGCCGAGAACAACGCGCGCTCGCGCTGTTCCTGGTCGCGGGTTTCGAGGTCGTCGTAGTAGTCGTTATCGGTCTTCATAGATCAACTCTACCCGCAGAGGACGCGGAGGGCGCAGAGGAAAAAGCCTCCCTGAGAGAAGAATACCTCGGTGCTGCAGCGAAGACCCGATTCCGTCGCTTGTGTTCCGATTCGCTGGAGCAATCTGGTATTCAGGTTTTCCTCCGCGTCCTCTGCGACCTCCGCGGTGAGCGCTTTCTTCTTGTTAGGCAAGCCAGCGCTTGCGGCGGCGGTAATGCTTCGAATCGCGAAAGCTCTTGCGTCCGGAGGTCGAGAGGCCGAGATAGAACTCCTTCACGTCTTCGTTGCTGGCGAGATCGGAAGCCGGGCCGTCCATCACCACGCGGCCGTTCTCGAGAATATAGCCGTAGTCGGCGAGGCGCAACGCGACGTTGGTGTTCTGCTCCGCAAGCAGGAAGCTCACTTTTTCGTTCTGGTTCAGGCTGCGCACGATCTCGAAGATTTCCTCGACGATCTGCGGCGCGAGACCCATCGAAGGCTCATCGAGAAGAATCATGCGCGGTCGTGCCATCAGCGCGCGGCCCACCGCGGTCATCTGCTGTTCGCCGCCCGAGGTGTAGCCTGCGAGGCTTTCGCGGCGCTGCTTCAGACGCGGGAAATAGGTGTAGACCTTGTCGAGGTCTGCGGCAATCTCGGTGCGACCCACGTTCCGGGTGAACGCGCCGGTAAGAAGGTTTTCCTCCACCGTAAGGTGGGCGAAGCAATGGCGCCCTTCCATCACCTGCACGATGCCGCGCTTGACCACGTCGGAGGGATTCCGTTGATCGATTCGCTCGCCATCGAATTCCACCGAACCTTTGGTGACTTCGCCGCGCTCGGCGCGCAACAGGTTGGAGATTGACTTGAGCGTGGTGGATTTGCCCGCGCCATTGGCACCCAGCAGCGCGACGATGCGCCCGCCATGCACCTCGAGGGACACTCCCTTCAACACCAGGATCACGTGGTCGTAGATGACCTCGATGTTATTTACGGTCAGGAGGGCGGCTTGAGCTTGTGCTGACATGCATTCACCCCTTCCCTCTCACTTTCGTTCACGCCTTTGTGCAGTCGCGCGGGGTGATGTTCTTTTCCTTGGCGTATTTCTTGGCCGCCTCGTCCACCATCGGGCGCAGCAGCGTGTTGTCGCCTTCGATCCAGTCCGACACGAACTTCCACTTGGCGCCATCCCACTGATGGATGCGCGCATGGCGCACACCCTCGTGATCATTGCATGACACCTTGAGCGGTTGCAGCATGCCGGCAAAACCGAGTTGCTTGATACGGTTCTGGTCAAGGTTGAGGTTCTCGATGCCCCAGCGCACCTGTTCGCCGGTCATCGGTTTCCTGCCGTATTTTCCCTGGGCAGTGCGGATCGACTCGACCGCCAGCATGGCGTTAAGCATGCCGCGGTTGTAGAGCACGTGCCCCACCTCCTCCCGTTTGCCTGCGCCTTTGCCCTTGTCGTACACATTCTTGAGGATGTCCGCGTGCACCGCTGTTTGGCCTGCCGAGTGCTGCAGGGCGATGGAGTTGTAGCCCTTCGCGTCTTCGCCCGCGGGCAGAACGTCGGGCTCCGCGCCGGCCCACCACACGCCGATCATATGGTCGCGCGGATAGTTCACCGCCACCGCTTCCTTGATGGCGGTGGAGTTCATCACGCCCCAACCCCACAGCAGCACGTAATCGGGACGTTTCTGGCGGACCTGCAACCACGCCGCCTTTTGCTCCACGCCCGGGTGCGTGACCGGGATCGTGAGCAGTTCGAAGCCGTGACGCTTGGCGCGCTCGTTAAGCAGCGGGATCGGCTCCTTGCCGTAGGGCGAGTCGTGATACACCAGTGCGATTTTCTTGCCCTTGAGCTTGTCGAGGCCGCCGTTCATCTGGCCAATGTACTGGATGATCACGTCGGCGGCAGTCCAATAGGTGCCCAGCAACGGGAAGTTCCACGCGAACACGCTGCCATCCACGGATTCGGAGCGGCCATAACCCATGGTAATCAACGGGATTTTGTCCACTGGCGCCTTTTCCGTCAGTGCGTAGGTGATCCCCGTGGAGAGCGGGCTGAACACAGCCGCACCGGTGGGTCCCTTACCCTTCAGGCGCTCGTAGCACTCCACGCCGCGGTCGGTGGAGTAGCCGGTTTCGCATTCCTCGAAAATGATCTTCACACCGTTGATGCCGCCGTCGCGCTCGTTCACCAGGGTCAGGTAGTCCGCAAAACCGTTTGCAAAGGGGACGCCGTTGGGCGCGTAAGGGCCGCTTCGATAGACGAGGGATGGGATGAACTGCTCGTTCGCTTGGGCGAATGCGCCGGTAGCGGCCGCTAGTGCGGCTACCGCCGCGACTCCCAGCAAAATGGCCCGGAGACTGAAATTCTGCTTCATGGGGTTGCCTCCTCTCGGTATGGTATCGCGACCGTCTGAGGGCCGCTTCCTGAACAAGTTAGTAGGGGAATGGCCACAAACGCAACTTTTCTTTTCCAATACGCCACAAGCGGGCCAATCCCAGTGGTTCCACGATCAGAAAGAATATGATTAAAGCGCCAAAAATCATCACTTCCAAGTGCGAAATCATCGCGGTCGATATTGAAATGCCGAACCATTGTGGCATCTGATTGAGGAACAGCGGCAGCACGGTGATGAAGGCCGCGCCGAGCAAACTGCCCAGAATCGAACCCAGTCCGCCGATGATGACCATGAACAGGATACTGAACGACCGATTGATGTCGAAGGCCAGCGGCTCCCACGAGCCGAGGTGCACGAAAGCCCACAACGCACCCGCGACACCGATAAAAAAAGAACTCACGGCGAACGCGGAAAGTTTTGCGTACATCGGACGGATGCCGATGATTTCGGCGGCGACGTCCATGTCGCGCGTGGCCATCCAGGCGCGTCCGATGCGCCCGCGCACGATGTTCTTGGCGACCACTGTAAACAGCACCAGGATCGTCAGGCACAGCAGGTACTTCTTCACCGGTGTTTCGAAGGTAAGCCCGAACAGCGTGACCGGTGGTGCGGTAATCGAGCCGGACGGGGTGTTATTGGTCAGCCAGGCTACCCTGCTGAACACCCAGTCGAGAAGGAATTGCGAAGCGAGTGTGGCCACCGCAAGGTAGTAACCCTTGAGGCGCAGACTCGGGATGCCGAATGCGATTCCTACGAGGGTCGCTACGCCGCCCGCCAGCAGGAACGCCACCAGAGGATTCAGGACCGGAATGCGCACGCACAGGTTATAGGCGGCATAGGCACCCACTGCCATGAACCCGCCGGTGCCGAGCGAAAGCTGTCCGCAGTAGCCGACCAGAAAATTCAGCCCGAGTGCCGCGAGCGCCATGATTAGGAACGGAATGAATATGGCACGGAACAGGTACTCGCTCGAAAGCAGCGGCACCAGGATGAAGCCGACCGCTAGCCAGATCGCGATGAATACGCGATCCTGGGCGATCGGAAACGCCGCCTGGTCGGCGGCGTAGGAAGTCTTGAATTGTCCCGCTTCTCTATAAAACACGGTGAGGCGTTAGGCGTGAGGCGTGAGGCGTGAGGCGTAAGTGCGAAGGTGCAACACTCGAAATGAGCCGGCGCCGGCTGTGGTGAATGTCCATGGCCTCCAGGATCACAACGGCTATTATTTTGTCGTTACGCCTCACGCCTCTCGCCTCACCCGGTTTTCAGACCCTATCAATATGTTTCTCCCCGAACAGACCCTCGGGCCTGACGAGAAGGAACAGCAGCGCCAGGACGTAGGCGAACCAGTTTTCGATTCCGCCGCCGACCAGCGGCCCGAGATAGACCTCGGAGAGTTTCTCCCCCGCGCCGATGATCAACCCGCCGATGATCGCGCCAAGAACCGATTCGAACCCGCCAAGGATCAGGACCGGCAGCGCCTTCAGTGCCACCAAAGACAGCGAAAACTGCACGCCAAGCTTGGAACCCCACACGATGCCGGCCACCAGCGCGACCAACCCGGCCACCGTCCAGACGATCACCCAGATATAGTTAAGCGGAATGCCTACCGACTGGGCAGCCTGGTGGTCGTCGGCGACGGCTCGCAACGCCCGGCCGATGCGCGTCTTCTGAAAAAAAACCGCCAGACCCGCAACCAGCACGCCGGCTATCAGTGCCGCCACCAGATCTCCGCTGGGTACCAGCACGCCGCCATCGAAGATCGATTCGAAGAGCACCAGCGATTTCTTGGGAATGCCGACGTCGAGCACGTAAATGTCGCTGCCCCACACCGCCTGGCCGAAACCGTCCAGTACATAGGAAATACCGATGGTTGCCATGAACAGACTGATGCCGGGTTGATTCACCAGCGGCCTGAGCACCAGCCGCTCGATGACCAGCGCGAGCGCGGTCATGACCAGAATCGTCAATACCAGAGCCAGCAGGAAGGGGGCGAAAGTGTCCTTCAGGTACTCCATCAGCCGCACCAGCGTCAGCGCGGCGAACAGCACCATCGCGCCCTGGGCGAAATTGAACACGCCCGAGGCCTTGAAGATCAGCACGAAACCCAGCGCCACCAACGAGTACAGCACCCCCGCCATCAGCCCGCCGATCAGCACCTCAAGAAAGAAAGACATCCAACCCCCTTTGCCACAAAGAACACAGAGAACACAGAGGGAAACAAAGGCAAAAACTTCGATCCCGGTTTCGGATCAAAACAGCAAGTTCTCGTTAGTCCTATGTTCTTCCTTCTTGTGTGCCTTTGTCTCCTTCGTGATTCTCTGTGTTCTCGGTGTTCTCTGTGACCTCTGCGGCTATACCGCCTTTAATGCGCAACGCCCAGATAGGCGTCGATCACGGCCTGGTTTGCGCGGACTTCGTCCGGCGTGCCGTCGCCGATCTTGCGGCCGTAGTCGAGCACCACCACGCGGTCCGACAGATCCATCACCACGCCCATGTCGTGCTCGATCAGGACGATGGTCGTCCCGAATTCGTCGTTGACGTCGAGGATGAAGCGGCTCATGTCCTGCTTTTCCTCCACGTTCATGCCTGCCATCGGTTCGTCGAGCAGCAGCAGGTCCGGTTCCGCTGCCAGCGCGCGGCCGAGTTCGACCCGCTTCTGCAGGCCGTAGGCGAGCCGCCCGACCGGCGTCTTGCGGATCGATTCGATTTGCAGAAAGTCGATGATGTTCTCGACCTTCCTGCGGTGCTCCAGCTCTTCGCGGCGCGCCTTGCCGAAGTACAGGCACTGGTACAGGAAGCCCGCGTGCATCTTTAGCGTCCGCCCGGTCATGATGTTGTCCAGCACAGTCATGCCCTTGAACAGCGCGATGTTCTGAAAAGTGCGCGCGATTCCCTGGCTCGCCGCCTCGTGCGGGCGCATCTGCCGCCGGGTCGCGCCCTTGTAGGTCACGGTGCCTTGGCTGGGGTGATAGACGCCGTTGATGACGTTGAGCAGCGAGCTTTTTCCCGCGCCGTTCGGCCCGATGATGGCGCGAATCTCGTGTTCGCGTACATCGAAACTGACTTCACTCAGCGCTTTTACCCCGCCGAAGGCGAGCGAAATTCCCTGAAGATTCAGGATGACTTCGCCGATGTTGCGCCCGTCGCTCATATCACGCTGCCTTTGCCGCCGGCAGCGGAAACGTCTTCGCTTCCCGGATCGCAACATCGGCTTCGATCTTGCCTCTGCGGCCGTCCTCGAACTTCACCTCGGTTTCGATCCTGCAATGGGTCTGTCCGGAATAGAGCGCATCGACCAGCAGGGAGTACTTCTGCGCGACGAAGCTGCGGCGCACCTTGCGGGTGCGTGTGAGCTCGTCTTCGTCCGGATCGAGCTCTTTGTGCAACACCAGGAAGCGATGGATCTGCGAGCCGGCCAGATGCGGCTCCTTGGCAAGGTCGGCATTGACCTGCTCGACGCATTGTTGGATCAGGTCGTAGACCTCCGGCCGGGACGCGAGATCGACATAGCCGCTGTAAGGCATGCTGCGCTTCTCGGCCCAATTGCCCACCGCCTGTATGTCGATGTTGATAAAGGCGCAGACCATCTCGCGCTGGTCGCCGAAACAGACCGCTTCCTTGATGTAGGGGAAAAACTTGAGCTTGTTCTCGACGAATTGCGGCGCGAACAGCGACCTGTCTGCGAGCTTGCCGACATCCTTGGCGCGGTCGATGATCTTCAGGTCGCCGTCGGCATCGAAGAAGCCCGCGTCGCCCGTCATGAAGTATCCGTCGGGAGAGATGGATTCCGCGGTCGCGTCCGGGCGCTTGTAGTACTCCTTGAGCATGCCGGGCGTTTTCACCATGACTTCGCCGTTCTCGGCGATCTTGATCTCCACTCCGGGCAACGGCCGGCCGACCGAATCGAGCTTGGCGCCGCCGGTCGGTTGCTTGCAGACGTAAACGCTGGTCTCGGTCTGGCCGTATAGCTGCTTGAGGTTGATGCCGAGCGAGCGGTAGAAGCGGTACAGGTCGGGCCCGATAGCGGCACCGCCGGTGTAGGCTACCCGGATGCGGCTCATGCCCAGCACGTTTCGCAGCGGCCCGTAGATCAGCAGATCGCCGAGCGCGTAAAGCAGCCGGTCGGACAGCGAAACCGGCTTGCCGTCCATGATCTCCGCTCCACAGCGGCGCGCTACGCCTATGAAGTAGTGGAACAGGTGGCGCTTGATCCGGCCCGCGTCGTCGATGCGGATCATCACCGTCGTCAGCAAGTTCTCGAATACCCGGGGCGGCGCGAAATAATACGTCGGACCGATTTCGCGCAGATCGGTCATCACCGTTTCGGACGACTCCGGGCAATTGACGGTGAAGCCCGCCACCATCGCCTGCCCGTAGGAGAACAGATGGTCTCCGACCCAGGCCATCGGCAGGTAGGAAAGCACTTCGTCGTCGGGCGTGAACCCGTCGAACTCCACGTCGCCGCGTGCCGCGGCGATGAATCCCGCGTGCGTATGGCACACGCCTTTGGGCTTGCCGGTGGTCCCTGAGGTGTAGAGCATCACGCAGACGTCCTCGGGGCGGACCTGTTCGACGGCGCTGCGGAAGAAGTCCGGATGCTGCCGGTGGTGCTCGAGACCGATTTCGCGCAGCCGGTCGTAGGCCATCAACTGCGGCTGGCGGTAGTTGCGCAGCCCGCGCGGATCGTCGTAGTAGATGTGCTTGAGCTTCGGAAACTGCGGCAGGATTTCGAGCAGCTTGTCGACCTGCTCCTGGTCCTCGACGATCGCGTACTCGATTTCGGCGTTCTCGAGCACGTACAGCATCTCCTGCGCGACCGAATCCTGGTAGAGCGGAACCGGCACGCCACCGAGGGATTGCGCGGCGGCGAACGACCAGTACAGCCGTGGCCGGTTGTCGCCGATGATGGCGAGGTTCATCCCGCGCCTGAAACCCTGGGCGGCCAGGCCGCAAGCGAGCGCCCGGACCTCGTCGGCGACTTGCGACCAGCTCCAGCTCTGCCAGATGCCGAGGTCTTTCTCGCGGATCGCGGTCCGCTCCCCGCGCACGCCGGCGTGATGCAGGAGCAGAGCGGGGAACGTATCTGCGACCCCGCGGCCGGCAGTGTCCGGGCGTTTCAAGGCTCTCTCCTCCCTTTTCGTTATTCCGGACCGGCTCATGTCCGACCCTGATGCTTTTTATCACCATCGCGCCGTGATGTCTCGGGCGCGATCCCGGCACGGACATAGGTCGTCGATCGCGGCCATTTAGGCTCTTTTTCAGTGTTGTTCTTGAATGGACTACTACGTAATGAGTTATATCTTGCCCAATAAATACATAAAACGTGTAAGATATATCGCATTATGCCAAGAATGACTCCACAACTCCTCCCCAAGCTGTCGCGAATGCTTCGACAACTTGGAATCAACCTGAAGCAGGCGCGGCTGCGACGCCACTACAGCGCACAAACTGTTGCGGAGCGATCCGGAATTACCCGCAAAACGCTGCAGCGCGTAGAGCAAGGGGATCCGGCAGTCGCGATCGGCATTTACGCCCGCGTCCTTCAAGCACTGGGTCTGGTCGAGGACTTGGCGGCAATCGCCCGTGACGACGAGCTCGGGCGCCGACTTCAGGATTTGCAGCTCCCCATAAGAAAGCGCGCCCCGCGCCGAGGCGGACTCGTTGAAGAAAGCAAATCAGAAGATTGACGTTGTCGAGGTGGTCATCGATCTCGAGCGCTTGGGCGGGCTTCAACGCATGGGCTGGCTTCGCCGGCAACTCGGTGGCAACGGGGAAGTATTCTCCTTCGAATACGACGAGGTCTGGCTCAGGCACCCGGAGGTCTTTCAGTTCGACCCCGATCTGCAACTGGGCGAGGGAAGAATTTACGCGCCCGGAGACAGAGAAAACTTCGGCATCTTTCTGGACTCTTCGCCGGATCGCTGGGGGCGGTTGCTCATGCAGCGGCGTGCAGCGCATCGCGCGGCAAAGGATGGAAAACCTCCTCCGACGCTCACCGCCTGGGACTATCTCCTCGGCGTCCACGACTCTACGCGAATCGGAGCGCTTCGCTTTCGGCGCAACGAGACCGAACCGTTCCTCGACGATGCGCAAGACCGGGCTGCCCCGCCCATTGCGCGGGTCCAGGAGCTACAGGCGGTCAGTCTAAAGCTCGAGGACGCGCACGCCGAGGAGCATCCGGACTACGGACAATGGCTGGCCCAGCTCGTCGCCCCCGGCTCTTCGCTCGGCGGCACCCGCCCAAAGGCGGCAGTGCTGGATGAGAATGGGCGTCTTTGCATTGCGAAATTTCCAAGCCGGCACGACACGCACGACGTCGGGGCTTGGGAGCATGTCGTACACAGACTCGCGGTGAGGGCCGGAATTGACGTTGCGCCGGCAAAGTTGCTTCGCTTCGGCAACGAGGGCCACACGTTTCTCAGCCGACGCTTCGATCGAACTGAATCAGGCGGACGAAAGGCCTTTCTCTCCGCGATGACGCTTCTGCAGCGCAAGGACGGTGAAGCGGGGGCAAGTTATCTCGAACTCGTCGAGCTCTTGCAGGCTCGAGGGGCGAGAACGCAAACCGACTGTGCGCAACTCTTTCGCCGCGTAGTCCTCAATATCTGCGTGTCGAACACTGACGACCATCTGCGCAACCACGGTTTCTTTGTCGAGCCGCAAGGTCTGGTCCTAGCGCCCGCGTACGACATGAACCCTAACCCCGAGCGGAAGGACCACTCCATCGCCATTGACGAGGTAAACGCGAGCTGCGACGTCGACGTCGCGCTAAGAGCGGCTGCCGGCTATGGCGTGAACCAGGCGCAGGCTTCCGACATCATCGCGGAAGTGAGGCGCGCGGTCGGCCAATGGCGCGATGAGGCTACGAGCGTTGGCATTCCGCGTGGAGAGCAGAACCGGATGCAGACCGCCTTCCGCTAGCCGCCTGCTCACATGCTGCGGCGGTACTGTCCTCAGGAAACCTCAGGGTCAGACTCGATTTATCTGCCCCATTAAGCCACGAGCGCTTCAAGTTTGATCGCTTTAGCGCGGGCGCGCACTTCTTTCATCCGTCCGTGACCGGGATGGGTTTTTTCGGTAACGGTAACCAGGCCGGCTTTACCGAGCGCCGCAACGTCGCGCGTGACCGCGCTGCGGTCGCGCTTCATCTTCTGCGCGATCGATGCGATCGATCCGGGTTTTTGCTTGATGACCCTGAACAATGCCAGCCGCGCCGGGGTCAAGACGGAGAGCATATCCGCCGGATCTTCGAAACTGATTACTAAGCTTTCCGGAATGGGCTTGCTGGCATCGGCGAGCCGTGCCAGCTTGCGCGCCCGGCCAAGGAAGTCATCGAGTCTTTCAATCTTCACCGAAGCTTGCTTCATAAGGAACCTCGTTTTAGCAGTTGATGCAACTCACCCTCGAACAGAGCTTCGATTTCCTCGAAGCTCTCAAACGCGATCTCGGTCACAGTCCCGAGGTAATGCCGGTGATGGCGGCCATGCTGGCTGTCGTAACCTAGCACTCGCCCGTTGTCCCCGACAAAGATCGAATGATTGATGTATGCCAGGTTGTACCGAACGACATTCCCCGCTTTGTCCACCCACGTTTCGACCCGGACCTTGCCATTTCCACGGCGGGCGGAGATTGCGTGAACCTCATCGACCACCTTTTTCAGTCGCGGAGCAGGCATGACGGATTATATCACCCCTGATCGTGGAGTGGGCGCGCAGCCTGTGCGATTAAAGCAATAAATCGAGTCAGTGTAACTTTTCCTGAGTTTAGATTCCCGCTTTGCGGGATGAAGCTGAGCATGCGTGCCGACCTCGCTTGGGCCGGCGTGCAACGTCGTCATACCGCTTGCTCAGCGCGAAGTGCGGATAGTGGGGAGCGGAGCCTTAGTTCGCCCAATTTTGTCAGGCGCCGATTTGTGAATAGAATCGGTATAAAGCCGCATGGGGACTGGCTATGCGGGCGTTTATGCTGTGCGACTATGGCCTGTTCCCGATTGTTCTTCGAGCCTGGCCGCTTTGATTTCCGTGGTGGACGATCTCCGTCACCCCTTTTCCAGACATCGCCTGGAGAGCCGCATTTACGAGGGTCGGATATAATTTTTATGACCAACAGTCATCGTATTGGAAAGCTCTTTTCGTTTCTGGCGCATTCTGGTGCAAGCTGGTGTATTCTGATTCCATGTCGATCGCCGAAAAGCTGGTCCGTCAGAGCGTAAGCCTCCCGGCACGCGTCGCCCGTCAAGTGAAATCCCTGGCGAAGACCAGCAACACGAGCGCCAACCGCATCATTGTTGATCTCATCGAGTCCGGTCTCGAAGCCCGGGAGCAGGAAAGGAAACGCTTCTTCGAGCTGGCCGAGCGCCTGGCGCATTCCCGCGATGCGGAAGATCAGCAACGTCTCAAGGCAGAGCTGGCCCGCATGACCTTTGGCGAGTAATGCCCAGGATCCAGTGGACCGGACTGCCTCCCGCGCTCCGCGACCATCTGTTTGACCGGCTGCGCGAACGCAAGATCACCGCGGAAGACCTTTACCAGCTCAAAACGTGGCGAGAATCCGATCCCGATGCCCCCGACGGGCTCTGGTACAAGGACTTCGGCTCGTTCAAAATCTGTGGTGAAGGAAAATACCCGAAGACCTTCTTGCTCGCGGGCCAACCTGCCAAAGGTCAGCCGCTCTGAGGGCTCACTTCGCGTCATCCGGTAGAAAGCGCAGCGACATATTCGCCGGTTGGCGGTGCGGGGTCGGAGCCTGAGTTCGCCCAATCTTTTCAGGCGCTAATTTTGTGAATTGAATCGCCGGAAAGCCGCATGGGGATTGGCTTTGCGGGCGATTATGCTGTGCAACTATAATCAGTTCCCGATTGTCCTTCGAGCCCCTTTGATTTTTCTCTTATGGGTTAGCCGGCTCTCTATTTTGTCACCAGACCCTCGATCCACCTGTCGAGCTCGTGCGGAGACGACTTCCAAAGGCTGCGACGCCGTAGCAGCCTAAGCAGGACTGTCTTCGTCAGCCACCGGAGCCGTCCCAAGTCTTCGTCAGTCACTTCATACGAACCACTGTGCACGATCTTCGACCGAACGCTGTAAAGGTCCGCAACCGACTTCGTTACCTCTGCGCGCCGCTCGCGGCTTCGGCCCAGTAGTCGGGCGACCCGCAAACTCAGTCGATATGTAATTTCCTGGTTGCGCACAGGGAGTGCGGCGGCCTCAAGAGCGATAGCGAACAACAAGAAGCTTTGCTCGCGCTTTGGCTCCACGCTTGCCCGGCCAGCCCATCGGAACGAGGTGAGCAGCACCTCACCGGCGGTCTTCGGTGTGGCTATTCTCGAGAGAGCACTCAAGGCCAGCAGCTGTCGAAGAACACGCGGGTCCTTTCGAAGGTTTTCAAGAGAGAACGGCGCGATGGGTCCAACCTTTGCGTGAGACAACAACACTTGTCCCTCAGATGACACGATGGCCGCTATTTCACGCGCTCTGGCACCCTCAGCGGGCAGGTATAGCCACCCGTGGTTGTAGGGAATCAAGTCTTCAAAGAAATTGACGCTATCAACGGCGGCCCTCGTGGCGACCCGCGCCCGGACCATTGCCGAGTCGAAGTCACGGGCCTTGACCTCAACGACGGCGCACGGATTACCCCAGAGCTCGCTTTCCTTCATGTCGCTCACATCGCTCCGGAATGCGTTGAACTCGGCGCCCGTTCCAATGGGCTTCAGGAGCTGCCGTAGGTGTGACTGTCCGAATCTCACAAAGCGTATACCGCCGAAACTGAAAGGGAGATACTTTGGAGCGAACCCGTGGACAGGCACAAAACACCGGTACGACAGCGGTGGTGAGCACAGCCGCTTGTGCAGATCGACGAGAGCCTGATTCACTCGCTCGTCAAAGGGCTTCTCCCTCTTGCGCCGAATGTCTAACGAATGAAATAGCGAGTCCTGAAGGTATTGTTCGACGGATCGCCTCGACAGGTCTCCTGTCGTCGAGAAATCATCGACAAGCCGCCCAACAGTGGCCGTATAGGCAACGAGATCGGCTTCATCGAGGAAGAGCGAACCCTCGTCGTGTCGCGAAATCCTGAAACCGCTGTGGCCAT
This sequence comes from Pseudomonadota bacterium, assembly GCA_038040175.1. Classification (GTDB taxonomy): domain Bacteria; phylum Pseudomonadota; class Gammaproteobacteria; order Burkholderiales; family JACQAP01; genus JACQAP01. The sequence continues at coordinate 24,183 of JBBPIT010000006.1, forward strand.
CTGGGATTCCCGCTGAGAGGTTCTTGTGAATGCTTCTGATGAAGTCACCAACGTACGCTAGCGTCTTTAGTGATTTCGCTTTCATCCGAGGTCTGGGTCACGTAATGAAACAAAAATGCACTCTGCTTCAGTTACACTATGACCGCAAACCCGTCCTTTCTTCTGCGCACGCGGCCCACAGCTACCAGCGTGTCGATGATCTGCGGCAGGCGCTTTTTCCACGGACCGCGACCGGTGAAGTGCGCCGCGATGGCGTCGTCGGCCAGCGGTGCGCGTGCCGCAGTCAGTACTTCGGCTACCGCTTTGACCTGCGCGGGCAGCGTGGCCGGCCACGGGCGGCGCTCGCCGGGTTTGGCGGCAACGGCAGCTTCTTCACCGGTGTCGATCTCAAGCTGCTCGGCCGCCCGCGTTTGCGGCTGGCCCGACGCCGGAATCTGGAACTCGGGCCTCAGCCAACGGATCAGGCCGCGTTGTTCCTCTGCCGCGCGCTCCGCGTTGAGCGCGACGAGCCGTTCGAGCAGCGCATCATCCAAGGCGCGTTTCGCGTCATCACGCGACACGGACTTTGCTCCCTCCTTCGCCGATGCGGGGGAGGGCCGGGGTGGGGGCGCGTTGCCATTCACCACTTCCAGCAGCGCCGCGAGATCGCTCCATCCATAGGCGTCGAGTACCGCGCGGTCGAGTTCGTCGTGTAGCGTCTTGAGCACCGCGACCAGCCCGTGTTCGTGGATGACTTTCTCTTTCGCATTGAGCGCTTCGCCACTCTTCAGTTTTTCGAGCACGTTGTACATGCCGGTCAACGTGAGATCGGCGTGCTGCGCCTGCTGGCGCTTCCGGTGGGCATCGAGTTGTTCGGCGAGGTCGCGGATGCGGGTCTTAAGCTCGGCATTGGTGTCAGGGAATGGAAAAGTTTCAAAGCACTTTGTTTTGACATAAACCGGGTCGTTTCCAACTCCGAGCCAACTACCAGCGGCAAGCGCCCACATGACGTGTGGGGTGCTCGAAAGCACGCCCAGCTCGTACGCATCACTTAGCGCAATAGCAACGAGCTTGTTGTCCGGCAGGATCGACGTTTCGAGAAACTGAAAGGTTCGATGTTTCGCGGTCTCGGCTGTAGCAATGTAACGGGACAGCCCAACAAGCTGTTTGCGCAGCTTGGGATTGGTCTCGCCGAACAGCCACCAATTTCTTCGACGCACCTCCCGGTTGTTTTGATCGCGCTCCGGCTTGACCCGCTCGAGCACTCGCTGAAAGACCGCCGGAAAGCGTTCGCGCACCTGCTCTGCATTCAGCCCAAATAAATCTATCACCATCACGCCGCGTGGCCTATCGGTCAAGTCACGGCCGTTGCGATAAGGACGAACGTGCCGCTCAATCCCAGCCACGCTACCTAGGCCAAGCGCTGCGGCTTCTTCTTGCGTAACGATGAAGCCTGCACCGAAGAGTTGCACTCCGCGATTGCTGAGGTCGCGATTGCCTTCAAGCTGCGCCGCGCCTACAACGTTTGCGCCGGTAGTCAGATCGGCGTGTATCACGCCCTGCTTGGCCACCAGCGTAACGTCGATCGCGCCATCACCAACAGGTGTTTCCGCCGCAGAGGTGAGCAGCGCACCCGCGCCGGTTTGCAGCGTGCCGACCGTCATCGCGATCCTAACCGCCGCGCCGTCGCTACTATCGACCCACGGATGATCGGGAATCGCGAAAGCGAGTGACAGCGGAGGTTTTCCTCCCAGGTGCCGTTCCAATACGCGCCGGTTGAACGTTTGCCGCAGGCTATTCGTTGTGATCAGACCGAAGCGACGCAGTGTGCCAGCGCGAATACGATCAGCGGCATGGTTCCACCAATACATGACGAAGTCCGCGGACTCCGGGACCTCGGGCCAAGTTTTGCGCAGCGATTCGGTGTAACCATCTCCCAGCGCAGCACGCATAGAAGCCGCACCGATAAACGGCGGGTTCCCGATTACGAAATCCGCCGTCGGCCACTCCGACTTACGCGGATTGACGTACTTCTCCACCGGCACGCGCGCTGCATCATCGGGCACGTCCTCTCCCGTGACAGGGTGCTTCTTCGTCGTTTTTCCGTCCCAGCGCGTGATTGGAATGCCCCGCTCATTAGTCACGTATTCCATGCGGTCGTAAGCGAGAACGGCGTCGCGGCATTCGATGTTGTGAAAATCTTTCAGCACCGGCTGCGGCGGCATGATATGGCCACGCGTACGGAAGTGCCACTGCAGGTAGCCGATCCACAGCACCATCTCGGCAATTTCGGCCGCGCGCGGGTTGAGTTCGATGCCGAGCAACTGATGCGGATCGACCGATACACCCTGCAGATCAAGTCGGCCTCGCGTGTCGCCGAGTTCGTCGAGCTGGTTCAGTACCTCGCCTTCGAGCCGCTTCATGTGTTCGAGCGTCACGTACAGAAAGTTGCCCGAGCCGCACGCCGGGTCGAGCACACGTACCTCGCACAGGTGCTTGAGAAAGTCCCGCACCTGTTGCTGGGCCTCGTTCAGCTTGCCCTCGCCGGCCAGCACGAGTGCAGCGGCTTGGGCAATCTTCCAGTCCTCGCGCAGCGGTTCGACGATGGTCGGCAGGACCAGCCGCTCGACATACGCGCGCGGAGTGTAGTGCGCACCGAGCGCATGGCGCTCGGTGGGATCAAGCGCGCGTTCGAGCAGCGTGCCGAAAATGGCGGGCTCGACCTCGCGCCAGTTGGCACGCGCTGCCACCAGCAGCAGGTCGATCTGATCACGGCTTAGCGGCAGCACCTGCGGGTTCTTGAACAGCTTGCCGTTGAACTTCAAAATATCGGCACGAACGGCAGCGGAGAATTCACCGCGATCCATCGCGCGCCAGACTTCGCCCACCAGCGGTATGAACTGCTCGGGCTTGTCCTTCAGGCTTTCGAGCAGATCGACGAACGCGCGTTTGGGCAGCAGGCCGACGTCCTCGGCGAACATCGAAAACAGACAGCGGCTCAGAAAGCCCGCGACGACCTCGGGTGCGTGCCCGGCCGCTTCGAGCACGCGGGCCACTTCGGCCAGCCGCTCGGCCACGTCGCGCGTGACCTTGGCGGATAGTCGCGTCGGGTCCAGCGACAGCGGATCAAGCCACACCGCGCGCAGCCGCTGGCGGGTGGCGTCATCGCGCAGGTCGGCAAGCTGGATGCGATGCGAGCGCGGGTCGGGAAACGGAGTGTAGGTTGCGCCGGAGCGCGTGAACTCGGCGTACAGCTCGATCACGTTGCCGACATCCACCACCAGCAGGAACGGCGGGCGGCCTTCCGCGGCCGACAGCGCGCGGGCATATTGCTCGGCCTGGCCACGGGCGCGCAGCAGCGCATCGTCGAAACCCTTGCCCCCGGCCTGTTTGACCTTCTTTGCTTCGAGCACGAACGTCGCGCGGCGGTAGCAGTCGATGAAACCGGGCGACTCGGTGCCGTCACCGTGGCGGAAAGTAATGCGGCGCTCGAACACATAAGCGTTGTCTCGCGTGTCCTCGCGGGCCGGGTCCGGCGTGGGCAGTTCGAGCAGCGTGCACAACTCATGGACGAAAAGCTGATAGTTCGCACGCTCCGAGCCGCTGGCGGATTGCCAGCGGGTGATGAACTTTTCTACGGCATTGTCGGAACGGATAGGAAAACTCATCCGCCCCACTGCGCGCTCTTGACCGTCCTGGCGCGCAAATCGCGCTTGCGCCGGAGCCGTTGGCGAGCGATCTGGCTTCTCATGAGCTGTCCTCTTGGCGTTCGGGTCGCGAGCAATCTAGATTATGACGAATGCTGCCCCCGCCGCCCGATCATGCCAGCAAAGCCGCCTTTCCGCAGCCGCCTGCTTACATGTTCCTACGGTACTGCCCGCCGACTTCGAACAATGCGTCCGTGATCTGGCCGAGCGAGCAGTAGCGCACGGCGTTCACCAGTTCGGCGAACACGTTGCCGTTGTCGATCACGGTCTGCGTCAGTTTCTCCAGCGCAGCCGGCGTCTCGGTGGCGTTGCACTTCTGGAACTCGCGCAGCCGGCGTATCTGGCTCCGCTTCTCTTCCTCGGTCGAACGCTGCAGCGGGATGCTGCCGCCCACCTCGACCGCGTCCGGATTGCGGAAGGTGTTCACGCCGATGATCGGGTAGGAGCCGTCGTGCTTCTTGTGCTCGTAGTACAGCGACTCTTCCTGGATCTTGCCGCGCTGGTAGCCGGTTTCCATCGCGCCGAGCACGCCGCCGCGCTCGGAGATGCGTTCGAACTCCTGCAGCACCGCTTCTTCCACAAGATCGGTCAGTTCGTCGATGATGAATGAGCCCTGGTTCGGGTTCTCGTTTTTCGCAAGGCCCCACTCGCGGTTGATGACGAGCTGGATCGCGAGTGCGCGCCTCACCGATTCGGCGGTCGGCGTGGTGATGGCCTCGTCGTAGGCGTTGGTGTGCAGCGAGTTGCAGTTGTCGTAGATCGCGATCAGCGCCTGCAGCGTGGTGCGGATGTCGTTGAACGCGATCTCCTGCGCGTGCAGCGAACGGCCCGAAGTCTGGACGTGGTACTTCAGCTTCTGGCTGCGCTCGCTGGCGCCGTACTTGTTCCTCATCGTGGTCGCCCAGATGCGCCGCGCCACGCGTCCGAGCACCGTGTATTCCGGGTCCATGCCGTTGGAGAAGAAGAACGACAGGTTCGGCGCGAAGTCGTCGATGTCCATGCCACGCGCGAGATAGGCTTCGACGAAGGTGAAGCCGTTGGACAGCGTGAAGGCAAGCTGCGAGATCGGGTTGGCGCCGGCTTCGGCGATGTGATAGCCGGAGATCGACACCGAATAGAAATTGCGCACCTTGTTGCGTACGAAGAACTCCTGGATGTCGCCCATCACCTTGAGCGAGAATTCGGTGGAGAAAATGCAGGTGTTCTGGCCCTGGTCTTCCTTGAGGATGTCGGCCTGCACCGTGCCGCGCACGTTCTCCAGCGCCCAGGCGCGGATCTTTGCGGTTTCCTGGTCGTTGGGCTGCCGGCCGTGCTGCGCGGCGAACTTCTCGATCTGCTGGTCGATCGCGGTGTTGACGAACATCGCCAGGATGGTCGGGGCCGGTCCGTTGATGGTCATCGACACCGAGGTCGCCGGATCGCACAGGTCGAAGCCGGAGTACAGCACCTTCATGTCGTCCAGCGTCGCGATCGATACCCCGGAGTTGCCGACCTTGCCGTAGATGTCCGGACGTTCGTGCGGGTCGAAGCCGTACAGCGTCACCGAATCGAACGCGGTCGAGAGGCGCTTCGCCGGCATGTCCCGGCTGAGAAACTTAAAGCGTGCGTTGGTGCGGAACGGATCGCCCTCGCCGGCGAACATCCGGGTCGGGTCCTCGTTCTCGCGCTTGAACGGGAACACCCCTGCCGTGTACGGGAAATAGCCGGGCAGGTTCTCCCGCATCAGCCACTTCAGCGTCTCGCCGTCGTCCTCGAACTTCGGCAGCGCCACCTTCGGCACCTTGGTGCCGGACAGCGACGTGGTCGTCAGCACCGTGCGGATCTCGCGATCGCGGATTTTCGTGACCTGTACGTCACCCGAATAGGACTGCTTCACCTGCGGCCACTCGTCCAGCAGTCTTTTTGCCTCCGGACTCAACGTCTTCTCTCTTTCGGAGATGAGCACATCCAGTGCTGCCGTTACTCCCTCTCCGCCGCTTGCGGGGGAGAGGGCCGGGGAGAGGTGGAGCATGCGCTTCGCTTCGCGCAAGTGCTGCCGCTCGCGCGCGATCCTGGCCTGCTTCGCCACGTCGGCGTGATAGCCGCGCACGGTTTCGGCAATTTCCGCCAGATAGCGCACGCGCGCCGGCGGAACGATGACGTTCTGGCCGGACGAAGCCTTTACCGTGGTTGGCTTGAACCTGCCGTCGCCGGCCTTGAGCCCGCGGGTTTTGAGTTCGGCGACGATGGCCTGGTAGAGCGCGGTCACGCCGTCGTCGTTGAACCGCGAGGCCATGGTGCCGAACACCGGCATCGCCTCGGCGGCCGCGCCGAAGGCGCCGCGATTGCGCTGCATCTGCTTGCGCACGTCGCGCAGCGCATCCTGCGCCCCGCGTCGGTCGAACTTGTTGATCGCGACGAAATCGGCAAAGTCGAGCATGTCGATCTTCTCGAGCTGGCTGGCGGCGCCGAACTCGGGCGTCATCACGTACAGCGAGAAGTCCGCATGGGCGACGATGGCTGCGTCGCCCTGGCCGATGCCGGAAGTCTCCACCAGTATCAGGTCGAAGCCGGCGCACTTGCAGGCGGCGATCACGTCCGGCAGGCAGGCGGCGATCTCGCTGCCGGCATCGCGGGTGGCGAGCGAGCGCATGTAGATGTTCGGATGATTGATGGCGTTCATGCGGATGCGGTCGCCGAGCAGCGCGCCGCCGGACTTGCGCCGCGACGGATCCACCGCGATCACGGCGATCTTGAGCGCGTCGTCCTGGTCGATGCGGAAGCGGCGGATCAGTTCGTCGGTAAGCGACGACTTGCCCGAGCCGCCGGTTCCGGTGATGCCGAGCACCGGCACGCTGTCGTGCTCAGCCGCCCGCTTCGCCAGCTTCTGGCGCAGCGGCTCCGGCAGCGTCGCGTTCTCGAGCCCGGTGATGACGCGCGCCAAGTCGCGCACATTGCCGCGGAAGACTTCGTCGAGGCTCGCCGGCATCTCCGCGGAAAGATTGCGGTCCGCGGTGCGGATCATGTCCGTGATCATTCCCTGCAGGCCCATGCGCGCGCCGTCTCCCGGGGAATAAATGCGCGCCACACCGTAGCTGCGCAGCTCCTCGATCTCGCTCGGAACGATCACGCCGCCGCCGCCGCCGAAAACCTTGATGCTCGCGCCGCCGCGCTCGCGCAACAGGTCGATGGTGTACTTGAAATATTCGACGTGGCCGCCCTGATACGAGGACACCGCGATGCCCTGCACGTCTTCCTGGATAGCCGCGGTGACGATCTCGTCCACCGACCGGTTGTGGCCGAGGTGTATGACTTCGACGCCGCTCGCCTGCAGGATGCGGCGCACGATGTTGATCGAAGCGTCGTGGCCATCGAACAGGCTGGCGGCGGTGACGAAGCGGACCTTGTTCTTCGCCTGCTTGCCTTGATCGGCGGCTTGTACGCTGAGATCGGTCATGGGGCGGTCCCGTCGGTTTGCGGTTGATGTCGCGGCCTGGGCGTTTCCGCGCTGATGCCGGAATGGGTCATCGCGCCGGGGCAGCCATTATTGCTTATGTTTACGTGAACGTAAACTTGGACCACGGACCCGGTCCTCGAAAGCATAACCCCCCTGCCAGAATCGCGACGCGTGCGCGTCAGGCAGCATGTTCGACGCCGGCTGCCAGGGCACGAAAGCGGGCCAGCAAGGCATCGCGTTCCGCCGCGATCGCCTCGACGTTGCGCTGCTTCACATGGCCGAAACCGCGGATGCGTTCCGGCAGGCTGGCCAGCGCGACGGCGACCTCATGATTCTCCTTCGACAACGCTCCCGCGATCTCATCCATCAGGGCTTCGTAATCGCGGATCAGCCCGCGCTCCATCCTTCTCTCGGCGGTACGTCCGAACGGATCCAGAAAGGTGCCGCGCAGGCGCTTGAAGCGGGCCAGCCAGCGAAACGCATGTCCCATCCAGGCGCCGTACTGCGCCTTGACGAGCCGGCCCTGCGCGTCGCGCTTCGCCAGCAGCGGCGGGGCGAGGTTGTACTTCACCGTGAACTCGCCTTCGAACGCGTCGTTCAGCCGTTTCTCGAAATCGCCGTTCGCGTAAAGCCTGCCGACCTCGTACTCGTCCTTGTAGGCCATCAGCTTGGACAGGGTTCTCGCGACCGCCCTGGTCAGCGCATCGCCCTTGCCGATCTGCGCTTCGGCACGACGGACCTTGTCGACCAAAGTCTCGTAGCGCTTCGCATAAGCCGCGTCCTGGTACTCGGTCAGGAAGGCGATGCGCCGGCGCAGCAGCGTCTCCAGGTTCTGCGGCATCTGGATCACCACCGGCTGGGCGGGTGTGGCGATCGTCTCGACCTGCGACAGATCGACCGCGGCGCGGCGCCCCCAGTCGAACGCCTGCTTGTTGGCGTCGACAGCTACACCGTTCAACTCGATCGCGCGCAGGATCGAGGCCTGCTGCAGGGGAATCAGCCCCTTCTGGAACGCGAACCCCAGCATGAACAGGTTGGTGGCGATCGAGTCGCCCAGCAGGGCGGTGGCGAGCCGGGTGGCGTCGATGAAATGCGTGCGGCCGCCGACCGATTCGTCGATCAGCGCGCGGATTTCCTCGGCCGGGAACTGCCAGTCGGGATTCTGGGCGAACGGGCCGGGCGGCTGCTGGTGCATGTTGATCACCGCCACCGTGCGCCCGGGCCGAGTCTTGGAAATGGCATCGTGCGCGCCCGCGGTCAGCATGTCGCAGCCGAGGATCAGGTCGGCTTCGCCGGTGGCAATGCGTTGCGCGCGGATGCCGGCCGGCGTGCGGGCGATGCGAACGTGCGAAGTGACGGCACCGTTCTTCTGCGACATCCCGGTCATGTCCAGCGCCGAGGTGCCCTTGTACTCCAGGTGCGCGGCCATTCCCAGCAGTGCGCCGATGGTGATGACGCCGGTGCCGCCGATTCCGGTGATCAGGATGTTGTAAGGCGTTTCGCCGAGCGTTGCGCAGGCCGGTTCCGGCAGCGGCCGGAGCGGCACAGCGGTTTCACGTCTTGCCGCCCGCGACTTCCTCGGCGTGCCGCCTTCCACCGTCACGAAACTCGGACAGAAGCCCTTGACGCAGGAATAGTCCTGGTTGCAGGAGGACTGGTCGATCGTGCGTTTGCGCCCGAACTCGGTTTCCACCGGCAGGATCGAAGTGCAGTTCGACTGCACGCCGCAGTCGCCGCAGCCTTCGCAGACGGCTTCGTTGATGAATACCCGCTGCGTGGCCTTCGGGTACTCGCCTTTTTTGCGGCGGCGGCGTTTTTCCGCCGCACAGGTCTGGTCGTAGATCAACACCGAAACGCCGCGAACTTCCCTGAGTTCCTTTTGCACCGCTTCCAGGTCCTTGCGGTCATGCAGCGTGACGAGCGCGGGTAATTGCGAACGATCTTCGTAGCGCGTGAGGTCTTCCGTTACGACCGCGATGCGCCCGACGCCTTCGGCCGCCATCTGCTGCGCGATCATCGGCACCGAAATTTTTCCGTCGACCGGCTGGCCGCCGGTCATCGCCACGGCATCGTTGTACAGGATTTTGTAGGTGATATTGACGTTCGCGGCGAGCGCGGCCCGAATCGCAAGGGAGCCGGAATGGAAATAGGTGCCATCGCCGAGATTGGCAAAGATGTGCGTGCGCTTCGAGAACGGCGCCGCGCCGATCCACGGCGCGCCCTCGCCACCCATGTGTGTCGGGCTCTTGTTGTGCTCCGGATAAATTACCGTCGCCATCACGTGGCAGCCGATGCCGGCCAGCGCCAGACTGCCGTCGGGCACTTTGGTCGAGGTATTGTGCGGGCATCCCGAGCAGTAGTACGGCGGGCGCACGGGCGTGTTCACCGCCTTCTTCAGCACCGCCTCTTTCGCCTCCAGGAAGGCAAGCCGCGCCTTGATCAGATCGCTCTGGTGAAAACGCCCGATGCGCCCGGCGATGACGCGGGCGATCTGCGCGATGGAGAAATCAGCCTTGGCGGGGAGCAGCCATTCGCCGCGCGGGTGCACCCATTCGCCCTGATCGTCGAACTTGCCGATGACCCGTGGGCGCACGTCGGGATGCCAGTTGTAGAGCTGCTCCTTGAGCTGGTACTCGACCACCTGGCGCTTTTCTTCGACGACCAGGATTTCTTCCAACCCCTTCGAGAATTCGCGCACCCCGTCCGCCTCCAGCGGCCAGGGCATCGAGACCTTGAACAGCCGGACGCCGATTTCAGCGGCGTTGCGCTCGGTTATGCCCAGTTCCTCCAGCGCTTCCAGCACGTCCATATACGACTTGCCTGAAGCGATGATGCCGAGCCGCGCGTTGGGCGAATCGATGGTGGTGCGGTTGAGATGATTCAACCGCGCGTAAGCCATGGCCGCGTAGATCTTGTAGTCCTGCATCAGCGCTTCCTGATTGCGTGCCTGCAGGCCGAGCAGATCGCCGGACAGCCGGCCGTTCAGTCCGCCTTCCGGCATCACGAAATCTTCCGGCAGCCGGGTCTGGATTCGAAACGGGTCGGCCTCGATCGAAGCAGACGACTCGACTGTATCGGCCAGCGCCTTGAAACCGACCGCGCATCCGGAGAACCGTGACATGGCCCAGCCGTGCAATCCCAGCTCGATGTACTCGTGCACGTTGCACGGGTACAGGACCGGGATCATCGAAGCCGAGAACAGGTGATCGCTCTGGTGCGGGAGCGTGGAGGAGTAGGCCCCGTGGTCGTCGCCCGCAACCAGCAGCACGCCGCCGTGCTTCGAAGTGCCGGCGAAGTTCATGTGCTTGAACACGTCGCCGCAACGGTCCACGCCGGGTCCCTTGCCGTACCACATGGCGAACACCCCGTCGTAATCCGACTCGCCGATCAGATGCACCTGCTGCGTTCCCCACACGGCAGTGGCGGCGAGTTCTTCGTTGACGCCGGGCTGGAACTTCACATGGTGGGCTTCGAGGTGCTTGCTTGCCTTCCACAGCGCCTGGTCGAGTCCGCCCAATGGCGAGCCGCGATAGCCGGAGATGAAGCCGGCAGTATTGAGCCCTGCCGCCAGATCGCGCCGGCGCTGGACCAGAGCCAGACGCACCAGCGCCTGGATGCCGGTCAAATACACGCGCCCCTGATCGGAAACGTACTTGTCGTTCAATGTGACTTCTTGCATGTCTGACTCCTGTAGGAATTCGGACATAAGGCACACCGCCTTGGGTTCGGCGGCGCCCCTGCAGCGCATTGGACCGGTCGTCCTTCGCGCAGTCCACATGCCAATTGACCTAGACATGATGCGCGTCCTGCGGTCGGCCGTTCAATTGGCACGATCCGGTCTGCCGGCAAACACATCCTACCCGCCTGCCTGCAGAAAAAGCATCCTCTTTACCTAAGTAATGCGGTATATTCAGAAAATATTTCTGCTTAACTTCTATTTGGAAGAATGCCTGTCGATAAGTTCGATCTGGTGATACTGAAGGTGCTGCAGGGGGATGCGCGGGCAAGCCTGCAGGACATCAGCAAACGCGTGGGCCTGTCGCCGACGCCGTGCTGGAACCGGATCAAGAAAATGGAGGCCGACGGTGTGATCCAGGGCTACACCGTCCGCATCGATCCGGCCGCAATCGGCTTTACGGAAACGGTGATCGTGCAAGTCACTCTCGAGAGCCACAGCGACGAGACGCTCTACGATTTCGGCAAATCGCTGGAGCAGATCCCGGAAGTGCTCGAGGCCTACCTGGTGTCCGGCGATTACGACTATTACATCCGCATCGCGGTAAAGGACACGCGCGATTACGAGCGCCTGCTGCGCGAGCGCCTGTACCGGATTCCCGGGATCCGCCACAGCAAGTCGAGCTTCGTGCTGCGAACATTGAAGGAGAGCCTGATACCGTTGTCCTCGGCCCCGGTTGCGGCCGGCTCGGAGCCGCGGAAGGCGCGCAATGCCCGCGCGATCGGGAAGCAGATGGCCAAGCGCCAGCCGTAGCGAGACGCAAACCGGAGAATTCACGTGAACACAGGATATTCACAGTTGACCGACGCGGTCGGCCGCTCCCATGCACCCGCCGGACCGGACGCCCGGATTGTCTGCCTCGTTCCGAGCATTACCGAGTTGCTGTTCGAACTCGGGCTCGGCGACCGGATCGTCGGCCGCACCGGATTCTGCGTCCATCCGAAGCCCGAGGTGAAAAAGGTCGCCAAGGTCGGCGGCACCAAGGACTTCAACCTGGAAAAAATCCGGGCGCTGGCGCCAACTCACCTGATCGTCAACGTGGACGAAAACCCATACGAACGGGTCGAAGCGGCGGCAGCGTTCGTGGCGAACGTGATCGTGACCCACCCGATGGGGCCACTCGACAACCCTCCTTTATATCGACTGCTCGGTGGAATCTTCCGCGCCGAGGCTGAGGCGGAACGTCTCGCGCGAGAATTCCAAGCGGCATATCGCGAAGCGGTCGAAGCAACATCCAATCAGCCGCGCGAGCGGGTGCTGTACCTGATCTGGAAAGACCCGTGGATGACGATTTCGCGCGACACCTATATCGCGCGGACGCTGGAGTCGGTGGGATGGGACCAGATCGATGTGGGAAACCCTGATCGCTATCCGACCCTCTATCTCGAATCGGTGCTTGGACGCGTGGATCGTGCCCTGCTCTCTTCCGAGCCTTACGCGTTCAGACTGCGAGACGTGGAGCCGGTGAGAGAGGCGATGAATGTTACTTCACCCGTCCCCGGGCACACGGTTCGGACGGTTACCGTTTCACTGATCGACGCGGAAATGACGTCCTGGTACGGCAGCCGGGCGATAGAGGGGATGCGCTATCTCGCTTCGCTGCGCACCGTTTGATATCGTTTCTCGCGGGTGAGCTGTGTGTAGGTTTTCTTCGTTTCTCCTTCGAACTGCCGGTTAAAGGAGCACCGATCCAATCGCACCTTGCCCACCTCTCTCAGTTGTACTTGGAACTTCACTTTACGGTTCTCCTGACCCCTCGGTTCTCCAGGCGGGAAGGCTCTGCGTAGGCTTGGTCTCTTCCTCCTACGAGGTCTCGGCGGCTTCCTCGAGCTTCGTGACTCCCAGGTAACGCTGCTGGGCGCCCGGGTCGGCGAGGAGCGCCTCAGCGGTGGTCTCCGTCTCGATCCGCCCGGCCACCATCACGAGCTGGCGCCGGCAGAGCGCGGTCGCGACGCGAAGGTTCTGCTCGATGAGCAGGACGCCCACGCCATGGGCGACGAGCCACCTGCAGGTATCGACGAGGTTCTCGACGACCGCCGGGGCGAGCCCCTCGGAGGGCTCGTCCATGATTAGGAGCTTGGGGTTGCGCAGCAAGGCGCGGCCGATGGCGAGCATCTGTTGCTCGCCACCGGAAAGCTGCAGGGCGCCGATCGACTTGCGCTCGGCGAGCCGCGGGAAGAGATCGTAGACGGCATCCCGATTCCAGCGGCCGCCGTCGGAATCGAGCATGCGCAGGTGCTCGTTGACAGTCAGCGACTGGAAGAGACGGCGGCCCTGGGGCACGTAGCCGATGCCGCGGTTGGCGATCTTGTACGAGGGCTTACCGACGAGCTCGTTCCCCTCGAAGCGGATCGAGCCGTTGATGTGCGGGACCATGCCCATGATCGCGTTGCAGAGCGTGGACTTACCCATGCCGTTACGGCCGATCACGGCCACGGGCTCGGCGCCCATCTCCAAGCCGACGCCCTGGAGGATGTGGGCTCGGCCGTAGTACGCGTTCAAGCCCTCGAGCGCGAGCAGCGGCTCACTCATTGACGTAGCCGCTCCCTAGGTAGAGGTCGTGCACCATCTGGTTCGCGCGGATCTCGGCCGGCGTGCCCTCCACGATCACGCGGCTGTCGTGCATCATCGTCACCCGCTCGGCGACAGTGAGCGCGATGTCCATGTCGTGCTCGATCAGGATCAGCGTGATCGCCCGGTCGAGGCCGAGCAGCAGCTCCGTCAGCGCCGCGCGCTCGCCGCGCGACAGGCCCGAGGCGGGCTCGTCGAGCATCATCAGCTTCGGGTCGCCAGCGAGCGCCATCCCCACGTCGAGCTGGCGCTGCTCGCCGTGGGAGAGCGAGCCGACGAGCGCTCGCTCGCGCCCGCCGAGTCCGACACGCTGGGCAAGCGCGCTGGCACGCGCGAGCATCTCTTTGTCCCGTTGGGAGCGGAAGATGCGGCAGTGCCCGTCGCGCACGCCGAGGACCGAGAGGAAGAGGTTTTCCTCTACCGAGAGGCCGAGGAACAGCCTGGACTTCTGAAAGGTGCGGGTGAGGCCGAGTTTCGCGCGACTGCGTCCGGGCATCAGTGTGACGTCGTGCCCGAACAGCTTGACGGTGCCCGCCGACGGCGGGAACTCGCCGGAGATGATGTTGAAGAGCGTGGTCTTGCCGGCGCCGTTCGGCCCGAGGATCGCGCGGCGTTCGCCGTATGCGACCTCGAGGTCGATGTCGCGTAGGGCCTGTACGCCGCCGAAGCGCCGACCGACCCCTCGCAAGCGGAGGATCGGGCCGGCACTGTCCGCCTGCGCTGCTGCTTCGGTCACCTGACTACTTAATTACGCCATTGACGACGTTCTTAGAGTGCCCGACCCACGGCAGCGACCGCTTGGTACACGGCGGGAACGTGCGGCCGGGAGCCGGAGTCGAGGAGCTGAAGGTGCCGCCGAACGTCTGGTCGACCGCCGGGATGTAGCGGATGGTCTTGATCGCGAGTTGGCCGCCCTTGGTGTAGAGCTGCGAGACGTACTGGTCCTGGACCCCCTGACGATTCTCGTCGAGCGTCAGCGTTCCATAGCCAGCATCGAGCTGGACCGTGCCGAGCGCAGCCTGTAGCTCCTTCTGGCCGCGCGAGAGGTCGCCTCCGACCGCCTGAAGGGCGATGATCAGGGCGTGAGTGTTGTTGAAGTAGTTGTAGACGAACCCGCTCGCGGCCTGCGAACCAGCCGTACCCTCGAAGGGTGGGAACTGCTTGAACCACTTGTCGATGATCGCAGCGTACGACTTCGCCGCGGGCGTGGTCAGATCGCCGGCCGTGCCGGCGCCGCCCACATATACGCCGGCAACGCGGTTGCCAAGCTGCTCGAACTGACCGGGCGTCCCCCAGAAGAGGTTCCCCATGTGGTGCTTCGCGTCGATCGGGCCCTTGGCCTGTTCGAAGGCCTTCAGGGCCGGGATCAGTCCGGCGCCGCCGACGGCCCAGAAGTAGCCGTCTACCTCGCTCGGGTCGGGTAGCTGCTGGATGTAGGACGAGTAGTCCGTCGTGTTCAGTGGTGGGAAGACCCGCTTGGTGACCGTCCCGCCCGCGGCGCAGAACTCCGCGATGAATCCGGCCGCCGAGGTCCAGCCGAAGCTGTAGTCGTCCGCGATGACGGCGGCGGTTTTCCACTTGAGCGTATTCAAGGCGAGATCGCCCGTGCCGGCGTTGAATTGCGCGCCGTCACCGTTGAAGCGGAAGAAGTTGGGCGCCCGCACCTTGAGGGTGGTGTCCTGCGCGGCCGCGGTGCCGTTGACGAACGTCTTAGTGGGGTGCCGCTTGGCGTAGTTGGCGACCGCGATCGATTCGTCGCCCGACAGCGGGCCGATCAGGATGTCGGCGCCGAGCTGCTCCATGAGGCGCCGTGTCTCCTTGATCGCCGTGTCGGCGGTGTCGTCCGAGCAGCCGAAGCCGACGATCTCGATCGGGTGCCCGGCGATCGAGCCGCCCGTCATTCCCGCCGACGGCTTGTTTAGGTCCTTCGGCTTCGCCCCGGCGTACTCCGCGAACGCGGCGATGGCGCCGCCGATGTCCTGCTCGTGGAACGCCCCGAACGCACCCTTGCAGTCGGAGAGGATGCCGATCTTGATCGACGTGGCCCCGGTCTGGCCGGCGGCGCTCCCTGCCGTGACCGTCGCGCCGAACGCGATGACGAGCAGGGGAAGCCCGCCCGTCAGCCAGACCCGGCGGCCCTTTGCGATGTACCTCATGATGGTGTCCTTTCTTTGTCGAAGCGACGAGGTGTTTTCGTCGCAGTCTGGGCGAACCTTGATGGTAGGTACATGCGGCGTCTTACATCGGCTCCCCGGCGCCCTCCCTCGCGACCCCGCTGCCGCGCAGGCGCCGCCGCACGGCCTCGCGGGCCGACTCCCAGCAGCCGAGAATACCATTCTGCGAAGCTAGCACGATCAGCAGGAAGATCGCGCCGATGACGGTGTGGAAGCGACTCTCGTCGATGCCGATGTGCTCCAGGAAGGGGACCCGCCTGATGTAGTTCGAGATCAGCACGAAGGCGAACGCGCCGAGCCACGCGCCCTCGAGCCGATACAGGCCGCCGATGACGGCGATCGCGAGGAGGTCGAGCGTCGCTGCTAGGCCGATGGAGCTCGGGTCGACGTGTCCGTTCCACCAGACGTAGATCACGCCGGAGAGGGACGCGATGAACGCCCCGACGCCGAACGCGAGCATCCGGTGGAGAGCGACGTTGTAGCCAAGCGAACTCATCCGCACGGGGTCGTCGCGCACGCCCTGAAGCACGCGCCCGAACGGCGTCCGCAACACGTATCTGATCAGGACGTAAACGGCGAGCGCGACGATCAGCGCCGTATAGTAGAGGCGGAACGGGTGCATCTCCGGCAGCCCGATCAGTTCTGGCGGGTAGATCGAGCTGATGCCCCCGAAGCCGGAGAAAGTGACCACCTGGCCGAAGAAGTAGTTCGCGATCACCGCGTACGTGAGCGTGATCATCAGGAAGTAGATGCCGGTGCTCCGGCTCGCCAGGGCGCCGAAGATGAGGCCCACCAGCGTCGTGATCACGATCGCGAGGAGGGCGCCGAGCCACGGGTTCCAGCCGAGATTGAGGCCCTGGCTCTCGCCCGTGGTGACCACGTTCCCGAGCGTGAACCCGGCGATGCCGTAGAGCGCGACCTGCGCGAGCGAGACCATCCCGCCGTAGGCCGAGAGGAAGATGAGGCTCGCCGCCGCGATCCCGAGCCAGAGTGTCTGGGTGAGGATGAAACTGACGAAGAAGGGACTGAAGAGCAGGGGCGCGAGGACAGCCACGACGATCACGCCGATCCCGATCGTCCGCTCGATGCTCGGCAAGGGACGGAACCGCCTCACGCCGCCCTCCCGAACAGGCCGTACGGGCGAAAGGCGAGCACAACCGCAAGCAGGGCGAACGTGAAGATGACTGAGTAGAAGGTGTAGTCCTGCGGCAGGTATGCGGCGGAGAAGCTGGTGACGAGGCCGTAAAGCAGTGACCCGACGGCTGCACCGCCGAGCGACCCCATGCCGCCGATGATTACGACCACCAGCGAGTTCAGGAGCCACTGGCCGTCCACGCCTGGCGCCAATCCGGCGAAGGAGCCACCGATGACACCGCCGATGCCGGCGAGCGCCGAGCCGACGAGGAAGGCGATCGCGAAGGTGCGCTGGATGTTAATGCCGAGCGCCGAGACCATCGCAGGGTCGTCCACGCCGGCCCGAATCACCATTCCCGTCCTCGTCTTCTTCAACCAGAGCCAGAGCAGCCCTCCGACGGCGATCGCGAGCCCGAGGATGAAGAGGCGCGTGACCGGGTAGGTGATCCCAAAGAGGCGCAGGTTCACGAAGGTGTCGAGTGTCCGCGGCCAGGAGATGTCCTGTGCGATGCCGCCGAAGTGGGCGAGCATCTGGTCGGCAAGGATGATCGAAAGTGCGATCGTGATCAACGCCTGCCGCAAGTCCTGTCCTTGATTCCAGCGCAGCAAGAACTGCTGTGTGACGAGCCCGCTAGCCGCGATGATCGTGGCGGCGATGAGCATTGGAAGCACCCAGTTCGCGAGGCTCACTTGGTCGCTCATCAGACCGAAGGCGGAGTCGCCGCCGACGAATTCCCGCTGCAGCCGCAGCGCGATGTAGCCGCCGAGCAGGAAGAAGGAGCCGTGCGCCAGGTTGACGACGCGCATCAGGCCGAAGATGAGCGTGAAGCCGCTCGCGACGACGAAATAGAGGCCGGCGGCAGTGACGCCGTTCAGCAGTGTGATGACGAAGTCCTTCGGGTTGTCGATCGCCGGGCCCAAGGACGTGTTGCTGGCGATGAAGAGCACCCAGACGACCGCGAACAGTATCGCCGCCGCGGCCGTCCCGAGCGCGAGGTAGTGCGGTAGCTGGGCCCGAATCTGCTGTATATGAGGACGCTGACGCCGCAAGGCTGCCCGAACCGAACCAGGCCGTTCCGGGCTTTCAATAGGTGTCCGCATCTACCTCAGTTCCACGAGCATGGCCTTCGCCTCCTTGAGGTCCTTGGTGTCAAACCCTTCCGTAAACCAAAGATAGATGGGCTCGAGCAACTCGAGCGCCTCTTTGCGCCGGTTCTGGCTCTTCAGCAGCCTGGCATAGCTGGTGGCAGCGCGCAGTTCCCAGGATTTCGCCTGTTGCTGGCACGAGACCTCCAGCGAAGCGACGAACTCGGCTTCGGCTCGTGCCTCATCACCGCCAAGCTGGAGTATCCATCCCTTCACCCTTAGCGCTTCGGCATAGATGCATTTTTCCTCCCAGCCGGGCCGTTCGATCTGCTCCAGCGCTTCCTCGATCAAGGTCAATGCAACATCGCGCCGGCCCGAAAGTGCGGCGCTCTGCGCGTGCAGAGTCTTGTAGTACGGGATGTCGACCGCGAGTCCAACTTCCGCCCAACGAGGAATGGATTCGCGGAACAGTGCTTCCGATTCCTGCGGGCGATCCGAGATCAGCAACCATGCGGCCCGGCAGATCGGGCCGACAATTTGCTCGAAGAAATCGATCTTCTGCTCATGCACCAGCCGCTCGAACTCGTCCAGCTTCGCTGCGCAAAGTCCCGGCTCATGCCGGTAAACGTCCAGATGCTTGGCGGCGAACTGGAGCGTCCACGCCAGATCGAAAAGGTGTCCGCGTGCCCGGGTATGTCGAATGCCTTCCTCCAACGTTTGCGCTGATCTCTCCGGATAACCCAGCGCCCACTGCGCGAATGCGTGGTAAACGAGCGCCCAGGACTTGGGATCGACCGTCAACATATCCGCAAGATGGCGGTGACGGACCGGGTCATAGCGCGTAAGGATGGCCTCGGCGTGCCGGCTGATCGACGCAAACTCTCCAAGGAAATAGGAAGTCGTTTCCACTTGGGTGTGACCCATCAGACGCATGTCATCAAGATCGCTCCTTTCCCCTTCATCGAGAAGTCGCTCGGCCCAGGACATGGACTCACGAATTTGACCTATGCACATGCGATGTATGGACAGGCCGTAAAGAATGGGCAGCATATGATCGGAGCGGTTCAAAGCCCGCTCGAGGCTCCATGCCCGTTCCAGGTTGCTTGCCACGTTCGGGTGAGCCCAGCCCTTGTAGGCCAGCCACGCCATGCCGAGCGTCGTACACAGCTCCAACTCGTGTGCGTCCCGGCCGGGGGACTCCGGCACCTGCTGAAGCAAACTCATGCCGCGATCCAGATGAGCGATCGCGTCGCGAACAGCCACGCGCTGCAGCGCGAGCTGCCCGGCCTTGCGCCAGTAAGGAATGGCCTGGTCCGCCAAGCCGGCCGCGCTGTAGTGATGCGCCACCCGCTCGGGCTGCGTCGCGGCAACAGCCGGGAACTGCTTCTCCAGCACCGTCGCAATCTGCACGTGGATCTGGGTACGCCTCGCCTTCAGCAGCGAGTCGTAGGCAGCGTCCTGCACCAGCGCATGCTTGAAGACATAGACAGCCTCCGGGATGGCACCGCGCCGGAACGCCAGTCCCGATTCAGTCAGGCGCGCCAGGCCATCGTCGAGCTCGGTCCGGGGCAATGACGCGACGGCCGAGAACAGCTCGTAGCTGAACTCACGTCCGATGGCGGCGCCGATCTGTGCGATCTCCTTCACGGGCATGAAGCGATCCAGGCGCGCCATCAGCGAGTCCCTGAGCGTGGCAGGGATTGCAATGGTGTCGGCCGCGCTAGCGTAGTCGTAGCGATCCCCGAAGTCCTTCAAATTGCCGGACTCGAGGATGGACTTGGTCAACTCTTCGACAAACAGCGGCACGCCGTCGGTCTTGGCGACAATCTGTTCCAGCAGGTCTGCCGGCAGCGCCTTGCCGCCCGCGATCTTGGAGACCATCGCGCCGCTTTGCGCCCGCGTGAGCTTGGCCAGATTCAGCGCGGTGACATGTCCGTGTTCCGACCACCGCGACTGAAACTCGGGCCGGTGGGTAAGCACGATTAGCAACGGGACATTTCTGACCCGATCGATCAGCAGGTCGAGCACTTCCAGGGTGGTGGGATCGGCCCAGTGCAAATCCTCGTACAGCATCACGCTGGGTTGTTTGTGCACGGCCGCTTCGGTGAGATCGACCAAGGTACGCAGCGTCTCATCCTTGTGCTTCTGCGGGGTCATAGGCAGCGCGCCGTAGCGCTCTTCACAGGGGATGGAAAGCATGGAGGCGATGAAGCGCACATCGCTCAGCGGCCGCCCGTAGTGGGTGACGATCAGCGCTTCGAGCTTGTCGAGCTTGGACTCGGGCTGCTCGTCACGGCCAAACTTCAGCGCCCGCTCGAAGTTGTCGATGCTGGGCCAGAAGGCGCTGTTGACGTAATAGGGCGAGCACTGGAACCGCAGCGCTTGCGCGCCCTGGCCCTCCAGGCGTTCCCGCAGCGCGCTCAGGACACGGCTCTTGCCAATGCCGGGCTCCCCCGAAAGCAGGACCACCTGGCCTTCGCCTTCCTGCGTAAGCTGCCAGCGCTCGAGCAGAAGCCCGATCTCCTGCTCGCGCCCCACCAGCGGGGTGAGGATGCCGCCGGTGGCCGCATCGAAGCGGCTTGCCGCGCCGCTCACCCCGAGGATTCGATAGGCATGCGTAGGTCGCGCCATGCCCTTCAGCGTCTGTTCACCCAGGTCCTTGTAATCGAAAGCACCGCCCGCCAATCTTTGCACGCGCTCGCTCACCACGATGCTGCCCGGGGCTGCGATGGCCTGCAGCCGCGCAGCCAGGTTCATGGTCTCGCCCACCGCGCCCTTCTCTCCGGCCGCCACCACTACCAGCCCCGTGGCCACGCCGATACGCACCTGCAGATGCCCGGCATCCGGGACATTGAGCCGGGTCAGCGATTCGATGATTTCGAGCCCTGCACGAATGGCGCGTTCACCCTCACCTTCGTGCGCCAAAGGATAGCCGAAGAAGGCGACGATGCCGTCGCCGAGGCGCTGGAATACGTAACCCTCGTAGCGCGTTACACAGACCGCGCAGGCGTCTTCGTAGCTACGGATGATGCGTTGAAGCACTTCGGGATCGACGCGGGATGCGAGCTCCGTGAAGCCCACCATGTCGCAGAACAGCACGGTCAACTGGCGCCGCTCGCCCCCGGTGGCAGTGACTGCAGCGGGGCTAGGTGCAAGCTGATTTGCCTCGGCGCCGTTTAATTCGGCGATCGCCTTGAGGAGTTTCTTGCGATGTCCAAACGATACGCCAAGATCCTGCAGGTCCTTGTCACCAAGTATGCGCAGGACATCGAGGTCCACGTCGTTGTCGGCGAAGACCCGAGAGTATTGCTCGAGGCTGAGTAATTTGAGCCAACTCGAGACGGACTGCACCTTCCCCTCCCTATGGGCTTTATTTATCTTGGCCCGCACACTGCCTATCGTCTCCCGCTCCCGTCAAATGACACGGGCACCCGCGGCGGCAATAAGCTTACGTCATTTGCTGAGTAAGAGGACGACGCATTCCTGGGGGAAACGCGGATGGAAACCGGAAAAGGACCAATGAGACACTCAACCTTCTCGTCTCACCAGATCAGTGCGTTGACGAAGTTCCGTCCAGATCGGGACTGATCGAATTCCTCAGAACCCAGAGTCAGGTCTTGAAATATCAGAACTTAAAATGAAGTCCCAAGTGCAACCGAGAGAGGTGGGCAAGCTGAGATAGGATCGGTGCTCCTTTAACCGGCAAATCGAAGGAGAAACGACGAAAACCTACACACAGCCCACCTGCGAGAAACGATATCAGATGTTCGTGTTGCTCACTGTCGGAGCCCGCTATTGCCTCATGCTTTCCTTATGCGGTGCTACGATGCGCGCGAGGAGATCGTCATGCTCGTCAAATGCGTCGCTTACCAGGAAGGGCGGAAGCTCGCCGACATTCAACCGCGGGAGATCCACGAGTATGTCCGCCGGCCGGAGTGCTTTATCTGGGTGGCGCTCCATGAGCCGACCGCGGAAGAACTCGAAACGATGCAGCGAGAGTTCGGACTGCACAAACTTGCGGTCGAGGACGCGCGGCACGGCCATCAGCGGCCCAAGATCGAGGAATACGGCGATTCGCTATTCGTCGTGCTCCACACCGTGGAGCTTGCGGGCGACGAGCTGAAAGTCGGCGAAGTCGACATATTCGCCGGCCCCAACTACGTGCTCTCGGTTCGCAGCCACACCGAACGGGGATTTGCCGACGTGCGCGCGCGCAGCGAACGCGAGCCGGATCTGCTGCGCCACGGCTCGGCGTATGGGCTCTACGCGATCATGGACGCCGTGGTGGACCGCTACTTCCCCGTGCTCGACGCGCTGGAGGTCGAACTCGAGGAAGTCGAGAAGCGTATTTTCTCCGGGCAGAACAACCGCGCGATCATCGAATCCCTATACCTCCTGAAGCAGAAACTGATGACGCTCAAGCACGCCGCCGGTCCGCTTCTGGAGGCAAGCAGCAAACTTTACGGCGGCCGGGTGCCGCACCTTTGCGCGGGGCTCCAGGAGTATTTCCGCGATGTTTACGACCACCTGGCCCGGGTGAACCAGTCGATAGACATTCTGCGGGAAATGGTCACCACCGCGATATCGGTGAACCTGTCGCTTCTGACCATCCAGGAAAACGAGGTCACCAAGCGTTTGGTCGCGTATGCCGCGCTGGTCGCGGTGCCGACCATGATCGCGGGCATTTACGGGATGAACTTCGAGAACATGCCGGAACTGACCTGGAGCCTGGGCTACCCGATGACGGTGGCGGTTATGGTGGCGATCGACGGTTATCTCTTCTACCGGTTCAGAAAGGCTAAATGGCTGTAATGCGGGGAAATCCCAGAGTCACGACCAGCACCAGGGAACGAACCGTAAGTCTCGGTTCTTTCCCTTATTGGCGGTTCAGGATTTTCCTTCGCGTCCCCTTGCGTTGGCTCCCACGTAACCTTGAGGCTAGTGTCCGCCGCAACAAGCCGCTTCGTGGCGTGTTGTCTTTGCGTCGAATGCGGTTCAGCTTTTCTCCTTTGACTTTGACTTGGCCGCCTTCGCCGCCTTTTGCTCCGCCTCCGCATCGAGCCTGAAGCTCGCGTAAGTGCCCGGCGCGTCCTCGATGACTTTCAGCCCGCCTTCGCCGGGAACGCGGGCGGGAACCTTGTCGCCGCCGAAGCCGGCCAGCCAGTTGCCCCAATCGCTCCACCACGAACCTTCGTGCTTCTCCGCGGTGGAGAGCCATTCGTCGGC
This sequence comes from Pseudomonadota bacterium, assembly GCA_038040175.1. Classification (GTDB taxonomy): domain Bacteria; phylum Pseudomonadota; class Gammaproteobacteria; order Burkholderiales; family JACQAP01; genus JACQAP01. Next base: position 47,232 of record JBBPIT010000006.1, read on the forward strand.
GCTGTCGCGCAGCTTCTCGTTGGTCCAGTACCAGTACTTGTTCGCCGCCGGCGGGTTGACGATGCCGGCGATGTGGCCGGAGCCGCCAAGCACGAAGCGGACAGGACCCTTGAGCAACTGGGCGCCGAGATAAGTGCTCTTCCACGGTGCGATGTGGTCCTCGACCGTGGAGATGAAATACGTGGGAATGTCGACCTTGGACAGGTCGATCGGCACGCCGGCGAGCGTGATTCCGCCGGGTTCGCGCAACTTGTTCCTGATGTACATGTTGCGCAGGTAGAAGGTGTGCATCTTCGCCGGCATGCGGGTGGAGTCCGAGTTCCAGTACAGCAGGTCGAACGGGAACGGGTCCTTGCCGAGCAGATAGTTGTTGATCACGAACGACCAGATCAGGTCGTTGGCGCGCAGCATGTTGAAGGTGCCGGCCATCTCCGCGCCCTCGAGATAACCGCGCTGCTCCATCTTCTTTTCCAGGTTGGCGAGCACGCCTTCGTCCACGAACACGCCGAGTTCGCCGGGTTCGGAGAAGTCCAGGAGCGCGGTGAGGAACGTGACGCTTTTCACCCGCGACTGTCCCTTTGCCGCCATCCAGGCGAGCGCCGATGCGGTGAGCGTGCCGCCCAGGCAGTAGCCGATCATGTTGACTTCACGCTCGCCGGTCGCCTTCTCCACGGCATCCAGTGCCGCCAGGGGACCTTCCAGCATGTAGTCCTCGAAACCCTTGTTCGCCAGCTCCTTGCCGGGATTGACCCAGGAAACCACGAACACGGTGATGCCCTGGTCCACCGCCCACTTGATGAAGGAGTTCTTCTGCCGCAGGTCGAGGATGTAGTACTTGTTGATCCACGGCGGAATGATCAGCAACGGCGTCTTGTAGACCTCCTTCGTGGCCGGCTGATACTGGATCATCTGCATCAGTTCGTTCTGGTAGACGACTTTTCCCGGCGTGGTGGCGACGTTCTCGCCCATCTTGAACGCCTTGTAGTCGGTCATGCTGATCGCCAGCTTGCCGTGGCCGCGTTCAAGGTCGTGGAGCAGATGGTTGAGACCGTCGAGCAGGTTCTTCCCCCCGGTCTCTACGGTGGTCTTCAGCACCTCGGGATTGGTCATCACGAAATTGGTCGGGGCCAGCGCGTCCACGTACTGGCGGGTGAAGAACTTCACCTTGCGCGCGGTCTGCGCGTCGAGGCCTTCGACTTCGGAGACGGTCTTCTGGATGTTCTGCGCGGCGATCAGGTAGGACTGCTTGATGTAATCGAATACCAGATTGTTCTGCCAAAGCTCGCTGCGGAAGCGGTTGTCGGACTTGGCAGCCTCCGCGACCGGCGCCGATTCTTTGCCCATGGCCCTCTTCATGGTGTTTTGCCACAGCATGAAGTGGTCCTGCCACATGCGCATCCCGGCCTCGGCGAGCTTGAACGGGTTGGTCATCAGCTTCGCTGCCAGGTCCGTAAAAGCCTTGCCGACGCCGAGCTCGTCCACCGGTTCCTCGCCGGACTCCCTGGACTGTTCGGCGAGGTGTTTCTTGAAAAGATGATTGCTGCGCAACGCAATTTCAGCGAGCGTGCGCGCGAATTCCTTTGTATCGACGGGGGCGGGAACGGTTGGTTTTTCTTCGGCCATAGCCGTTAAGCTAGGCGCAACTGCGCGACAGCGCAAGCGGACCGCGGGTTCACCGGGGCGTCCCGCGTTGTCAGCGGGCAGGCTTGCCGTAGGTCTTGAATTTCTCCAGCACTACTTCCATCTCGGCGTCGGAAAGTATGGCGGGCTTTCCGATCTGCAGCGCGCGCCAGTACTGCTCGCACAATGCTTCGACTTCCACCGCCAGCGCCAGCGCGTGCTTCAGGCTGTCCCCGGTCGCGATCATTCCGTGGTTCGCCAGCAGGCAGGCCTTGCGGTCTGACAGAGCTTCCAGCGCGTGGTCCGACAATTCCTGGGTGCCGAAGGTGGCGTACGGCGCGCAACGGATGCTGTTGCCGCCGGCGACCGCGATCATGTAGTGAATCGCAGGCACGTCCATCCCGAGACAGGCGACCGTGGTGGCGAAACTCGAATGGGCGTGAACCACGGCCTGCGCATCCTTGCGGGTGCGGTAGATGTCGTCATGGAAGCGCCATTCCGAAGACGGAGGCCGTTTGCCCGTTGGCTTGCCCTTCCTGTCGACGAACACGATGTCGACCGGCCTGGTTTCCTCGTAGGGCAGGCCGGATGGCGTGATCAGGAAACCGTCCTTCCAGCGCGCGCTGACGTTGCCGGACTTGCCGCGGTTGATGCCGAGCGCATTCATCGCCAGCGCGGTGGCGATGATCGCCTTTCTCAAAGGTAATTCGCTCATCGCTGCGATCGTTCCGGATACAGCGCCGACAACCCCGCGCGCGAAGCCGGCGCGACCCCGCGCTCGGTGATCAGCATGGACACCAGCGCGGCCGGCGTGACATCGAAGGCCGGATTGGCGACCGGGCTTCTCTCCGGCACCAGCCACAATCGCGCCTGTTCACCGTCGCCGCCGCGGCCAGCAACCGATCGCAGCTCATCGGCTCCGCGCTCTTCTATCGGGATCCCCACGAATCCGTCCTCGATATCCCAGTCTATTGTCGAGCCCGGAAACGCCACACAAAACGGGATGCCGCAATCCTTCGCGGCCAGCGCCTTCAGATAGGTGCCGATCTTGTTACAGACGTCGCCGCGAGCGGTGACGCGGTCTGCCCCGACGATCGCGATATCCACCTGACCCCGCTGCATCAAATGCCCGCCGGCGTTGTCCGCGATCACCGTATGCGGCACGCCGTGATGCGCGAGTTCCCAGGCGGTGAGCAATCCCTGGTTGCGCGGGCGGGTTTCGTCCACCCACACGTGCACGGGTATGCCTTGGTCGTGCGCCAGATAGATGGGCGCGAGCGCGGTGCCCATGTCCACGGTGGCCAGCCAGCCGGCATTGCAGTGGGTGAGCACGTTGACCGGTCCGGACCGATTCTCCGCAGCCTTGCGAATCAGCTCGACGCCGTGCCGCCCGATTGCGTGATTCATCGCCACGTCTTCGTCGGCGATCGCCTGCGCTTCCTGCCATGCCGCTTCGGGGCGATCCTGGACCGCCAGCGGCCGCAGCAAATGGGTCATGCGCCCGATTGCCCAGCGCAGGTTTATTGCAGTCGGCCGGGTTTTGGCAAGCTGTTCGCCCGCGCGCGTGAGATTGGCGCCGGACGCATCGGCCGCCATCGCCATGGCCATGCCGAATGCTGCCGCCGCGCCGATCAGCGGCGCGCCGCGCACCCGCATGTTGCGGATCGCGTCGGCCACTTCTTCCGCGCTGGAGAGTTTGACGACCCTGAAAGTATGCGGCAGCAGGGTCTGATCGACGATACGGACGACGTCGCCGTCGCGCCAGATACTTCGATACGCGACGCCGTCGACATTCATCAACCGGCCCTGACGAAGCGGTGAACGCCGTCCGCGTCCTGCGAGTGCGTCAGCCGGCCCTGATACCAGAGGTAATGCAGATGCGCTATGGATTCACCCATCGCGAAGAAAGTCTGGTGCGTGTCGAGCGTGCGGCGGAACAATACCGGCAGCAGATCTTTGGCGGTCTTCGGCGTGGCGCAGGATTCGAGCACTTCCGCCAGGCGGTCGCGATGATGCGCATGCAGCATCTGCACCCGCGTATGCGCGCCGCGGAACGGCAGGCCGTGCGAAGGCAGCACCAGCGTGTCGGCGGGCAGTTCGGCAAAGCGGTCGATCGAGCGCAGGAAAAGTTTCAGCGGATCGCCCTTGGGCTCGGTTGGCCAGACGCTGACGTTGGTGCTGATTTTCGGCAGCAGCATGTCACCCGAGATCAACACGACCAGCGATTCGCAGTACAGCGCCGCGTGTTCGGGGGCGTGTCCCCAGCCGACGATGACGCGCCAGCTGTTGCGGTCGATGTCGATCTCGTCGCCATCCATGATGCGCACGAACCGGGTGGGCGGTTCGGAGACGATCTTGCGGTAGGAATTGCCCCGGCCTTTGATTGCGGCGACGCGCTCGGGGTCGAGCCCGTGTTCGGCGAACAGTCGCGCGGTCGCATCCGATCCGAAGCCCGGCTGGGTCTGGTACTGGGCATGGGCATTGAGGTACTCGGACTCGCTCATCCACAGCGGCGCGTCGAATCGCTGCGTCAACCAACCGGCGTTGCCGAAATGGTCCGGATGAAAGTGCGTAACCAGCACCCGCGAAAGTCCGGCATTGCCGACCACGTCGCGGAAGATCTGCTCCCAGTGAACGCGGGTGGTGTCGGCGGCGATCCCGCAGTCCACCGCTGTCCACCCCTTGCCGTCGCGCAGCAGCCAGAGGTTGATGTGATCGAGCGCGAACGGCAGCGGCATGCGCAGCCAGAACACGCCGGACGCAATCTCGCGCACGCTTCCTCCGGAGGGCGGTTCCGGGAACGGGAAGGCGAGCGGTGCCGACGCTTCGAGGCGCGCCGCGCGAGCGGGTGTCTGCATGTGTGGAGTCTTCGGAAGTGTTGGCGCGGAGGCGCGCCGCGATATAGTTGGATTCTACTTTACGTTTACGTAAACTGCGTCGCGCATGGGGGACTCTACATACACTATTACCGAACTTGCCCGGGAATTCGGTCTGACGACGCGGGCGATCCGCTTCTACGAAGACCAGGGACTGCTCGCGCCAAGCCGCGCCGGACGCAACCGCGTATACGGCCACCGCGACAAGGTTCGCCTCAAGCTTACCCTGCGCGGCAAGCGCCTCGGGCTCTCCCTCTCCGAAATCCGCGAGCTGATAGACCTGTACGACGCCGCCAAGGACGAACAGGTCCAGGTCGAACGCTTCCTCGAAGTACTGGAACGGCGGCGCGCCATCCTCGAGCAGCAGCGGGAGGACATCGAGGCGGTATTGGGCGAAATTGCTGCGTTCGAGAAACAGTGCCGGGATTTTCTGGCCGGCAAAGGCAAGAATACGGACCGGGGTAGCGGCGGCAAACCGGCGATCAACGCAAAGCCCTGATTGCATGGAATTGTCGCGCACAAAATCGCTACGGGCTTGGAGCGAGGCAACCGTTCGGGACGGGACATCGCCAGGCTGGCCGCCGCGCCGGCTCTTAGAGTTAATGGCTTGATCTGAAACGGTTTTGATGCAATGTCGCGGCTGCTGATTGACGTTAACGTAAACGTCAATTACAGTCTGCCGGAATGGAGAGCACGCTTGAGCGGGTTTGAACCGAGGGATTCCGCCTACGCCGATCGGGTGCGGGCGCGTTTCGATCGCCAGAAAATCATGACGCTGATCGGCGCGCAGTTGGTGCGACTCGAGCCTGGCGAGTGCGAAATCCATCTGCCTTTCAAGGCCGAACTATCGCAGCAGCACGGCTACTACCATGGCGGCATCATCGGTACCATCGCAGACTCGGCAGGCGGATACGCGGCGTTCACCCTGATGACGATGCACGGGAGGCCCGACCAATGAAACCCGAAACCTTTCTCAAGAGCTACCCGACGCTCAACTTCGGCCTCGGCGAAGACATCGACATGCTGCGCGACACCGTGCAGAACTTCGCTTCCAGAGAGATCGCCCCGCGCGCGGCCGAGATCGACCACAACAACGAATTCCCGATGGACCTGTGGCGCAAGCTCGGCGGCCTCGGACTGCTCGGCGTCACCGTCGAGGAGGAATACGGCGGCACCAACATGGGCTATCTCGCGCACGTCGTCGCGATGGAAGAGATCTCCCGCGCCTCGGGCTCGGTCGGGCTGTCCTATGGCGCGCACTCGAACCTGGCGGTGAACCAGATCCGCCGCAAGGGGAACGAGGCTCAGAAGCGCAAGTACCTGCCGAAGCTGATTTCCGGCGAACACGTCGGCGCGCTGGCGATGAGCGAGCCGAATTCCGGCTCCGACGTGGTGAGCATGAAGCTGCGCGCCGAGAAGAAGGGCGACCGCTACATCCTCAATGGCAACAAGATGTGGATCACCAACGGGCCGGACGCGAACGTGCTGGTGGTGTACGCCAAGACCGACGTGAATGCCGGACCGAAAGGAATAACCGCCTTCATCGTCGAAAAAGGCTACCAGGGTTTCTCCACCGCGCAGAAGCTCGACAAGCTTGGAATGCGCGGCTCCAACACCTGCGAACTGGTGTTCCGGGACTGCGAAGTGCCGGTGGAGAACGTGCTGGGCGAAGTAAACCGCGGCATTCAGGTGCTGATGAGCGGGCTCGACTACGAGCGCGCGGTGCTCGCCGGCGGCCCGCTGGGCATCATGCAAGCTTGCATGGACGTGGTGATGCCGTACGTGCACGAACGCGAACAGTTCGGCCAGCCGATCGGCGAGTTCCAGTTGATGCAGGGCAAGATCGCCGACATGTACACCACGATGAACGCCTGCAAGGCCTACGTGTATGCGGTGGGCAGGGCCTGTGATCGCGGCGAGGCCATACGCAAGGACGCCGCCGGCGCCATTCTGTACGCCGCGGAAAAGGCGACCTGGATGGCGGGCGAAGCGATCCAGGCACTGGGCGGCAACGGCTACATCAACGAGTACGCGACCGGCAGGCTGTGGCGCGATGCGAAGCTGTACGAGATCGGCGCCGGCACATCGGAGATCAGGCGGATGCTGATCGGCCGCGAGCTTTTCAAAGAAACTTCGTAGCAAACTCTTTCAACACGAAGGACACGAAGGAAAAACGAAGGCTCACGAAGGAAAGCAAAAACATGCGAACGGGAGAAGAAATAGGATGCACGATTCCTGGGAGCTGTCGCCCGGGCTCGCATCGAATGCTTTTCTCTTTGAACCCTACGTCCTTTTGGATTCAGGGGATTCCGGTTTGAAGTCCTTCGTGTTCCATTGCTCTTCCTTCGTGTCCTTCGTGTTTACGCGGTTCGCTTGAGACTTCAATGACGACCGTCACAGCACAGTTCCTGCCCAGCGCCAATTTGCAACAAGGAGACTAAAGTCATGGCAAACGATCCGATCGTCATTGTTTCCGCTGCGCGCACGCCGCTGGGGGCGCTGCAGGGTGAACTGAAGGACTTCGCGGCTCCGCAGCTCGGCGCGGCGGCGATCCGCGCTGCGATCGAACGCGCCGGCGTCAAGCCCGACCAGGTGCAGGAAGTGATCATGGGCTGCGTGCTGCCGGCCGGACAGGGGCAGGCGCCGGCTCGCCAGGCGTCGCTCGGCGCCGGTCTGCCGCTGTCGGCAGGTTGCACCACCGTGAACAAGATGTGCGGTTCGGGGATGAAAGCGGCGATGCTCGCGCACGATCTGCTCATTGCGGGCACCAACGACGTCATGGTCGCGGGCGGGATGGAGAGCATGAGCAACGCGCCCTATCTGTTGCCGAAGGCACGCTCGGGCTACCGCATGGGGCATCAGCAGGTGCTGGACCACATGTTCTTGGACGGACTGGAAGATGCCTACGACAAAGGCAGGCTGATGGGCAGCTTTGCCGAAGACTGCGCGGGGAAGTACCAGTTCGGCCGGGAAGATCAGGACAAATTCGCCGTTGCGTCGCTCGAGCGCGCGCAGAAGGCCAACAAGGACGGTTCGTTCGCATGGGAGACCATGCCGATCGCGATCAAGGCCGGCAAGGATGAACGCTTCGTCGAGCATGACGAAGCGCCGTTCAAAGCCAACTTCGACAGGATTCCGCTGCTCAAACCCGCGTTCAGGAAGGACGGCACGGTGACTGCGGCGAACTCGAGTTCTATTTCAGATGGTGCCGCGGCGCTGGTGATGATGCGACGCTCGACCGCCGACAGGCTCGGCCTCAAGCCGCTCGCAACCATTGCCGGTCATTCGACGCACGCCCAGGAACCGGGCTGGTTCACCACGGCGCCGGTCGGCGCGATCAAAAAACTGTTCGACAAGACCGGCTGGAGCGCGGACCAGGTCGACCTGTACGAGATCAATGAAGCGTTCGCGGTGGTGACGATGGCGGCAATGAAAGAGCACAAGCTGCCGCACGAAAAGGTGAACGTCCATGGCGGCGCCTGCGCCCTCGGACATCCAATCGGCGCCTCCGGCGCGCGGATTCTCGTTACGCTGATCGGCGCACTGCGCAAGCACGGCGGCAAGCGCGGCGTCGCGTCGCTTTGCATCGGCGGCGGCGAAGCCACCGCGATGGCCATCGAGCTCGTCGCTTGACGCGACTAGATTAAACGCGTTCAACACGAAGGATCACGAAGGAAAGACTAAAAGCACACGAACGAAAAGCGATAAAGGGAGAAAACTGTCGACCACGAGATAGAGAGTTGGATCGGACCGACGAATGAGTGAGCGGACAAGTACCGGTACTCCTTTCTCAATTTGTTTGTTCTTGGTCTTCCTTCGTGACCCTTCGCTTTTCCTTAGTGATCCTTCGTGTTGAAAGAGGTTTGGTTTTAAGGGGAAACAAACATGACGAACAAGAAAATAGGATTTATCGGCGTCGGCATGATGGGCCACGGCATGGCGAAGAACCTGATCGACAAGGGTTTCCCGACCACCATCCTCAGCCACAAGAATCGTGCACCGGTCGAAGACCTGGTAAAGCGCGGCGCAAAGGAAGCGAAGGACGTTGCCGGCCTGGTCGCCGCCAGCGACATCGTGTTCATCTGCGTGACCGGCTCGCCGCAGGTGGAAGACCTGGTTTATCGCAAGGGCGGAATTCTGGAGTCGGCGCGCTCGGGGCAGATCGTGGTGGATACCTCGACCAGCCAGCCTGGTTCGACGCTGAAGATCGCCGGCGAATTCCAGTCCAGGGGCGTGCGCTTCGTCGATGCGCCGCTGACCCGCACGCCGGTAGAGGCGGAGCAGGGACGGCTCAATACCATGGTCGGCGCCGACGCGGCCACGTTCAAGGAGATCGAGCCGGCGCTTAAGGCATTCTGCGAGAACATTTTCCATATCGGCGACGTTGGTGCGGGTCACAAGATCAAGCTGATCAATAACTGCGCCGCGATCGGACAGATGGCGCTGATCGCGGAAGCGCTGACTGCGTGCGCGAAACTCGGGGTGGATCCGAAAAAGTACTTCCAGCTGGTTTCAACCGGCGCAGCAAACTCGGGCATCTTTCAGATGCTGGCAGGCAAGGCGATCGAAGGCGATTTCACCGGGATGAAGTTCGGGCTCGCCAATGCACTCAAGGACGTGCGTTACTACAACCAGATGGCGATGGAGTTCGGTGTGGCGGGTTCGATGGCAGCGGCGACGCTGCAGACGTTGACGCAGGCGGTGAATCTCGGCTTCGGCGGTGCCGAGCATCTGGTCGCGTCGCTGGTTCCGGCAATCGCCAAGCTCAACAACACGCCGTTCCCGCCTGAATAAAGACATGTTCACCACGAAGGCACGAAGACACGAAGAAAAGCAAAACGGACAATGGGGCAAGGTCTGAGCCATCGCGACGACGCCGGCAATGGCGCGTTCGGCGGAGAAGTAGGCGCACGCCGATTCGGCGTTCGCGGGCCTGTTCGACGCATTTCTTGCTCGCCTTCGGTTTTCTTCGTGCCTTCGTGGTGAGATTGAAGGTTTTTCGCCAACCGGCAAACCAAAGGGCAAGTGATGGCCAATCCGATCCAGTTTTACTTCGACTTCGCTTCGCCCTACGGGTACATGGCGGCGACGCAGATTTCACGCCTTGCGGCGAAGCACGGCCGCAGCGTCGAGTGGAAGCCGTTCCTGCTCGGTGTCGTGTTCAAGGTGACCGGCGGCGTGCCGCTGCCCAACGCGCCATTGAAGGGTGAATACAGCAGGCGCGACATGGAGCGCTCCGCGCGGCTGTACGGTATCCCGTTCAAGGTGCCGAGCAAGTTCCCGATCGCCAGCCAGGCGCCGGCGCGCACCGTCTACTGGCTGGAGCCGCAGGGATCCGCCAGGCAGGAAGAGGCTGTGCTCGCGCTGTATCGTGCCTACATGGTGGACGATCGGGACATCTCCAGTCCGGAGGTCACTGCCGATGTGGCCGCATCGATCGGCCTGGACAGGCAGAAAGTGCTCGACGTTATCGCCGACCCGGTGATGAAAGAGCGGCTCAAGACCGAGACCGAGACCGCAATCCAGCGCGGCGTGTGCGGCTCGCCTTACATAATCGTGGACGCTGAGCCGTTCTGGGGCGCCGACCGTGTGGAGCACGTGGACAAGTGGCTTGCGACCGGGGGCTGGTAACCGGCGTACTGGCATCCGGATCAAAACATCATGACGGCGATTCGCAGCAAGCTCAATCCGCGCGCACCCGAATTCAAAGCCAGTCAGGAGGCGATGGCGGCGCTGGTGGCCGACCTGAGCGCCAAGGTCGGGCTCGTCAGCCAGGGTGGCGGCGAGGCGGCGCGGGAGAAACACATCAGCCGCGGCAAGCTGCTGCCGCGCGAGCGCATCCGGCGGTTGCTCGATGTCGGCTCGCCGTTTCTGGAGCTGTCGCAACTTGCCGCGTGGAACATGTACGACGGCGCGGTGCCGGCCGCCGGCATCATTACCGGCGTGGGGCGGGTAGCGGGGCGGGAGTGCGTAATCGTTGCCAACGATGCCACGGTGAAGGGCGGCACCTATTTTCCTATGACGGTGAAGAAGCACGTGCGGGCGCAGGAGATTGCGCAGCAGAACCGGTTGCCGTGCATCTACCTTGTCGATTCCGGCGGTGCTAACCTGTCCACCTGGGACGAAGTGTTCCCGGACCGCGATCATTTCGGGCGGATCTTCTACAACCAGGCGAACATGTCGGCGGCCGGGATTCCGCAGATCGCGGTGGTGATGGGTTCATGCACCGCAGGCGGTGCCTACGTGCCGGCGATGGCGGACGAAGCGATCATCGTCAGGAACCAGGGCACCATCTTTCTGGCCGGGCCGCCGCTGGTGAAGGCCGCGACCGGCGAAGTGGTGAGCGCGGAAGAGCTGGGCGGCGCGGACGTGCATGCCCGCACTTCCGGCGTCGCCGACCACTACGCGCTCAACGACCCGCATGCACTGGAACTGGCGCGCCGCATCGTTTCGCACCTCAACCTGAAAAAGGAGATCGCGCTCGAGATCCGCGAGCCGCGCGAGCCGCTTTACGAGGTGGCCGAACTGCACGGCGTGGTGCCCACCGATGCGCGCAAACCGTTCGACGTGCGCGAGGTGATTGCCCGGATCGTGGACGGCAGCGAACTCGACGAATTCAAGCCGCTTTACGGCACCACACTGCTGTGCGGCTTCGCGCACATCTTCGGCTACCCGGTCGGAATCGTTGCCAACAACGGCATCCTGTTTTCCGAATCCGCAATGAAGGGGGCACATTTCATCGAGCTGTGCGCGCAGCGGCGCATCCCGCTGGTGTTCCTGCAGAACATCACCGGCTTCATGGTAGGCAAAAAATACGAGGCCGGCGGCATCGCCAAGGACGGCGCCAAATTGGTGACTGCCGTGTCCTGTGCGCGCGTGCCGAAATTCACCGTGATCATCGGCGGCAGCTTCGGCGCCGGCAACTACGGCATGTGTGGCCGCGCCTATAGCCCGCGTTTCCTGTGGATGTGGCCGAATGCGCGCATCTCGGTGATGGGCGGCGAGCAGGCGGCAGCCGTGCTGGCGCAGGTCAAGCGCGATGGCCTGGAGAAGTCCGGCAAGTCGTGGAGCCGGGAAGACGAGGAAGCGTTCAAGGCGCCGATCCGCGCGCAGTACGAGACCCAGGGGCATCCGTATTACGCCAGCGCGCGGCTGTGGGACGACGGCGTGATCGATCCCGCCGACACCCGCATGGTACTGGGATTGGGAATCTCCGCGGCGCTCAACGCGCCGATCGAGGAAACGCGCTTCGGCGTGTTCCGGATGTAGACCATGGACGCGCGTTCCTCTCACAGCGGCATGGAGTCGATCTATCTCACCGAGGAGCATGTCGCCCTGCGCGATCAAGTCGCGCGGTTTCTGGCGAAAGAAGTCGAGCCGCATGGGGAAGCATGGGAAGAACAGGGCCATGTGCCGCGCGAGGTTCTGCGCAAGATGGGCGAGCTGGGATTTTTCGGCATTACCTATCCGGCCGAGTATGGTGGCGCGGAGGCCGACGCGCTGACCGCGCTGGTGTTCGCCGAAGCGGTTTCGCGGACGACCTTCGGCGGTTTCGCAGCGACAGTCCTGGTACACACCGACATGGCCTCGCCGCACCTGGTCAACGCAGGCTCAAAGGCGCAGCTCGACAAATACCTGCCCGCGGTCATCCGTGGAGAGCGCATCACCGCGGTCGCGGTCACCGAGCCGGACGCCGGATCCGACGTTGCAGCAATCCGCACGCGCGCCCGCAGGGACGGCAACGGCTGGGTGCTGAACGGCGCCAAGATGTTTATCACCAACGGAGTGCACGCGGATCTTTACTTCGTCGCGGCGCGCACCGACCCCGAAGCCAAGGGGTCAAGCGGCATCTCGATGTTCATCGTCGAGAAAGGCCTGCCGGGGTTCCGCGTCGGCCGCGCACTGAAGAAGACCGGCTGGCTGTGCTCGGACACGGCGGAACTGGTGTTCGAGGACTGCCGCGTGCCGGCGGAGAACCTGCTCGGGGAAGAGAATGCCGGCTTCTACGCGGTGATGAAGAATTTCCAGACCGAGCGTATCGCCGCGGCCGCCATTGCGGTCGGCCACGCGCTGACCGCGTTGCGTCTGACCGTCGAGTACGTTAAGAGCCGCAAGGCCTTCGGCGGGGTGCTGTTCGACAAGCAGGTGATCCGCCAGCGCCTGGCGATGCTGGAGGCCAAAACGCACGCGGCGCGCCAGTTTCTCTACCACTGCGGATGGCTGGCGGCGCAGCGGCGCGACTGCGTGCGCGAAGTGTCGATGCTGAAAGCCCTGACCGGCGAACTGGTGAACGAAGTGCTTTACACCTGCCAGCAGTTCCATGGTGGCATGGGATACATGCGCGAGAGCGCCATCGAGCGCCTGGCGCGGGATTCGCGCGTGCTCTCCATCGGCGGCGGCGCGACCGAAGTGATGCTTGAGGAAGTGGCGAAGCGTTTCGCGCCGGACTGAGACTGGAAAAGAAGAACGCAACGACGATGAAATACGACACCCTGGAAACCGACACCACGCAGGGGCTGGCCGTGGTGCGGATGAACCGTCCGGAAGTGCACAACGCCTTCGACGACCACCTGATCGCGGAGCTGACCACGGAACTGCGCCGGCTCGACCAGGCGCCGGAAGTGCGCGTCGTCGTGCTCGCCGCCAACGGCAAGAGCTTCTCCGCGGGTGCGGACCTCAACTGGATGCAGCGCATGGCGAAATATTCCGAGGCCGAGAACCTGCGCGACGCGGTGGCGATGGCCGGGCTGATGCGCATGCTGCACGGAATGCACAAACCGACGATTGCGCGGGTGCAGGGCGCGGCGTTTGGCGGCGGCGTCGGGCTGGTCGCGTGCTGCGACATTGCGGTGGCTGCCGCTGAAGCGTCGTTCTCATTGTCTGAAGTGCGGCTGGGGCTGATCCCCTCGGTGATCAGTCCCTACGTCATCGCCGCAATCGGCGAGCGCGAGGCGCGGCGTTATTTCCTTACGGCCGAGCGCTTCGGCGCCGAGGAGGCCAGGCGCATCGGCCTGGTGCACGAAGTCACCACCGGCGACCGGCTTGATGAGGCGGTGAAAAATTTCGCCGACCAGCTGCTCAAGGGCGGGCCGAACGCGCTGGCAGCGGCAAAGAAGCTGATTGCAGACGTTGCCCGCCATCCGCTGGACGATGCGCTGATGGAAGAAACCGCGTGGCGCATCGCTTCGATCCGCGTCAGTGCGGAAGGCCGCGAAGGTTTGAGCGCTTTCCTGGAGAAGCACCCGCCTGCCTGGACGAAGAAATCTTGAACTGAATTTCATGTTTGAGAAAATACTCATAGCCAACAGAGGCGAGATCGCCTGCCGTGTCGCGCGCACCGCGAAACGGCTCGGCATACGCACTGTCGCCGTTTATTCGGAGGCGGACGCAACCGCGCTGCATGTGGCGAGCTGCGACGAGGCCTACCTGATCGGGCCGGCGCATCCGCGCGAATCGTATTTGCGCGCGGACCGCATCCTCGAGGCTGCGAAGAAAAGCGGCGCGCAGGCGATCCATCCCGGTTACGGCTTCCTGTCCGAGAACGGGGAGTTTGCGAAGGCTTGCGGGCAGGCCGGGGTGGTGTTCATCGGTCCGCCGGCTGGAGCGATCGAGGCGATGGGATCGAAGAGCGCCGCAAAGGCGCTGATGGAAAAGGCCGGTGTGCCGCTGGTGCCCGGCTATCACGGCGCCGCGCAGGACGCCGCGACGCTCAAGAAGGAAGCCGATCGCATCGGCTACCCGGTGCTGATCAAGGCGTCCGCAGGAGGCGGCGGCAAGGGCATGCGGGTGGTCGGGAAGGCGGGGGATTTTGCCGATGCGCTCGCTGCGGCAAAGCGCGAAGCGGCCTCCTCGTTCGGCGACGACCGGGTGCTCATCGAAAAGTATCTCACCCGTCCACGGCACATCGAGGTGCAGGTGTTCGCGGACACGCAGGGGCATTGCGTGTACTTGTTCGAGCGCGACTGCTCGGTACAGCGCCGCCATCAAAAAATCCTGGAGGAGGCGCCGGCACCGGGAATGACGGCTGAACGCCGCCGCGAAATGGGCAACGCCGCGGTTTCGGCGGCGCGGGCGGTCGGCTACGTGAATGCCGGCACGGTGGAATTCATCGCCGACGAACACGGTCACTTCTACTTCATGGAAATGAACACCCGGCTGCAGGTCGAGCATCCGGTCACCGAGATGATCACTGGGCTCGATCTGGTCGAATGGCAGTTGCGGGTTGCTTCCGGGGAACCGCTGCCGCTGGCGCAGGAGCAATTGGCGATCAAGGGCCACGCGATCGAGGCGCGCGTGTACGCGGAAGACCCCGCGCGAGGTTTTCTTCCCGCCGCCGGGCGCATCGAGCACCTGCGCCAGCCGGAGGAGTCGGCGCACGTGCGCGTGGACAGCGGCGTACAGACGGGCGACGAAGTCGGTGTGCATTACGATCCGATGATCGCCAAGCTGATTGCCTGGGATGCAGACCGCCCTTCCGCGTTGCGCCGGTTGCGCGCTGCGCTCGGCGAGTTTCAGATCGTCGGGCTGACCAGCAATCTGGCGTTTCTTTCCGCCGTCACCGCACATCACGCGTTCGCCGAAGCGCATCGCGAGCCGGGATTGCTCGATACCGGCCTGATCGAGCGTTATCGGACCGAGCTGTTCCAGGACACCGGGCCGGCATCCGACCCGATCCTGGCGATCGCGGTATTGAGCGAACTGCTGCGCATGGATCGCGAAGCGGCGCAGGCCGCGATGCGCTCAGCGGACCCTTTCTCGCCCTGGAATGCGCGCGATGGCTGGCGCCTGAACGAGGACAACCATCACACCTTCGTGTTCATCGACGCCGGCAAGCGCGTGGAAGTGGTCGCGCACTACCGAAACCGCGGTTATCTGCTGGACCTGCCCGGTGGAAAGATGTTGGCCTCCGGAGAAGTCGCCGGCGACCGAATGATCAATGCCGATCTCGCCGGCAATCGTACCCGCGCCACGGTGGTCCGCCGGGTCAACGAGTTGACGGTGTTTGCCTTCGGCGGCAGCCATCGGCTCGAATTCGAGACCCCCGCCACCGTCGAGGAAGAGGATCCGTCCGGCAGGCTGGTCTCGCCGCTGCCTGGAGCCGTGATCCAGGTGCTGGTCAAGGACGGCGAAGCGGTACAGAAAGGCCAGGCGCTGATGATCATCGAGGCGATGAAAATGGAGCACACCATCTCGGCGCCGCAGAGCGGGACGGTCAAGCGGATATACTTTGCGGCAGGCGAGCAGGTCGCCGAAGGCGCGCAACTGCTCGAGTTCGAGGAAACGACCAAAGCATGAAATACCCGAAACGCGTCAAGATGGTTGAAGTCGGTCCGCGCGACGGCTTGCAGAACGAGCCCGGCAGCGTTCCTGCCGAAGTCAAGGTCGCGCTGATCGATCGCCTGTCGGATGCCGGTCTGCCCGCGGTCGAAGCGGGCAGTTTCGTTTCGCCCACGTGGGTGCCGCAGATGGCGGATACCGCGGAAGTCATGGCGCGCATCCGCCGCAAGCCGGGAGTCGCCTATCCGGTGCTGGTGCCGAACATGCAAGGCCTGGAAGGTGCGCTCGCGGCCAAGGCCGAAGAAATCGCGATTTTTGGCGCGGCGACCGAGGCGTTCTCGAAACGCAACATCAATTGCAGCATTGACGAATCGCTGGAGCGCTTCGAACCGGTGTGCCGGGCCGCGCTCGACCACGGCATGCGCGTGCGCGGCTACATGTCTGTGGTACTCGGTTGCCCATACGAAGGCGACGTCAAGCCGGAAGCCGTTGCGGCAGTGTCGCAGCGGCTCTACGACATGGGTTGCTACGAAATCTCGCTCGGCGACACCATCGGCACCGGCACGCCGGCCAAGGCGCAGCGCATGATCGAAGTGGTGGCGAAGAAGATTCCGGTCGAGAAGCTCGCCGGTCATTTCCACGACACCTACGGACAAGCGCTTGCCAACATCCTCGCGGTGATGGAAATGGGGGTTGCCACTTTCGACAGTTCGGTGGCGGGACTGGGCGGCTGCCCGTACGCGAAGGGCGCGACCGGCAACGTCGCCAGCGAAGACGTGCTTTACATGCTCGGCGGCCTGGGCATCGAAACCGGCGTGGACATGGCCAAGCTGCTCGATGCGGCCGAGTTCATCTGCGCGCAACTCAAGCGTCCGACTGTATCGCGCGCCGGCCGCGCGCTCGCGGCCAAACGCGAAAAAGCGGCGGCATGAAATCGGAGCGCAAGGACATCCACTCGCCCTGCGTCAATGTCTGCGAGATGAATCCGTTCACCGGCCTGTGCCGCGGTTGCTTTCGCACCCTCGACGAAATCGCCGGCTGGCTCGATTTTTCCGTGTCCGAGAAACTTGAAGTGCTCGAATGCCTCGACGAGCGGCGTCCGGGCCACTCCCTTCAACTGAAATGACGCTCAGCTCCTGTCACGCCTGGGCGAGCGACATTCCGGTGATCGCAAAACGCTTTCCGGAGTTCTATAGCGGCCTTAAGAAGACTCCAGGCTGACCCAGGCTGATGCGCCCCAAACCGCTCTCGGGATTTCGCGTTCTCGATCTCACCCGTCTTCTTCCCGGCCCGGTGTGCACGCTGCATCTGGCCGATCTCGGCGCCGACGTCATCAAGATCGAAGATACCGGCGCCGGCGACTATGCCCGCACGATGGGCGCCGGGGCCGGTCGGACGGCGCCCTTGTTTCTCGCCATCAACCGTAACAAGCGCGCGCTGCGCCTGGACTTGAAAAAATCAGAAGGCGTCGAAGTGTTCCTGCGCTTGGCGCGCAACGCGGACATCGTGGTGGAGAGTTTCCGCCCGGGGGTCGTGGACCGGCTCGGCATCGGTTATGCCGCATGCAGCGAAGTCAATCCGCGCATCGTCTATTGCGCAATTTCCGGATACGGACAGACCGGTCCTTACCGCGATCTGGCCGGGCACGACGTGAATTACTGCGGGTACGCCGGGTTCATCGATCAGGTGGGCCCGGCCGGCGGCGATCCGGTGATACCGAATCTCCAGGTCGCGGACATCCTCGGCGGCGCGGTGGTGCCGGCTATGGGCATTCTTGCGGCGTTGGTGGACGCGCAGCGCAGCGGTCAGGGACGGTACGTCGACGTGGCCATGACCGAAGGCGTGCTCTCGCACAACCTGCAGGCGCTCGCTGCCGTGGCTTCCACCGGGCACGCTCGCCCCCGCGGCGAGGACTTTCTCTCCGGCCGCGAACCCTGCTACGCGGTCTATCGCACTTCCGACGGCAAGTACATGGCGGTCGGCGCGCTGGAGAGGAAATTCTGGGATCGTGTCTGCGACGTGCTGGCGCGGCCCGACCTCAAGGCCTGCCACTGGGAACTCCGCGACAAGGATCCGCAGTGGGGCAAGGAAGAACTGAGCAGAATCTTCGCCGCCCGGCCGCAGGCCTACTGGGTCGAAAAATTCCGCGGTGAAGACTGCTGCGTGACGCCGGTGCTGGTGCTCGAAGAGAGCTTCGAAGATCCGCAGATCAGGGCGCGCGGGATGGTCGTTCGCAACGGCGATGTGCTGCAGTTGGCCCCGCCTCTGAAAATGAGCGAGTACGAGTTTGCCGTGGAGCGCCCTGCGCCCGCCCCCGGCGAACACAGCGACCAGATTCTCCGTGAAGCCGGCTACGCCGATGCGGCGATCGGGAAATTGCGCGCAGCCGGCGTGATCTGAACCTGCGCGGCCGGCGCTGTTCAGGTCATCGGCAGCATCACGATCTTCTTGTACGCGGGGCGGGCAGTCAGCGCGTTGTACCAGCGCTCCAGATTCGGCATCTCCGGATGGTCGATGGGCAGGGTCATCCAGCGCTGGATTGCACAACCCATCGGAATGTCGCCCATGGTGAGCGCGTCGCCGGCGACGTACGCGCGGTTCTTGAGGTGCGCATCGAGATACTCCAGGATCTCGGCGGTCTTGAGGCGCGAGTCTTCCATCGCCTTGTCGTCGCGTTGATCGGCCGGAGTGCGCACCAGGTTCCAGAACAGCGGCCGGAAGGTCGGCCAGAACGTCGTGTTCTGCCAGTCCATCCACTTGTCGGCTTCGGCGCGGACCTTGAGGTCCTCGGGCCAGAGTTTGCCGGCGCTGTGCTTGGCGGCGAGATAGCGCACGTTTGCGTTCGACTCCCAGAGCACGAAGCCGTCGTCTTCGATGGTCGGCACCAAACCGTTCGGATTGAGGTTGCGGTATTGAGGCGTGTTCACCACGCCGAAGGTGCTGCCGGCGTCCACCCGCTCGTACTGAACGCCCATTTCCTCGCAGCACCACAGCGGCTTCTGGACGTTGACCGAGTTGTTGCGACCCCAGATTCTCAGCATGGCATCCTCCCCGGTTAAGATCTTGTTGTCAGCTTGAAGCGCCGAGTTCGGCGAGCGCCGCATCGATCAGTCGTCGGGAAATGCTGATCTTGCTCGGCAATGCCTGCGGCAGCCGGTCTGCGGTAAACCAGCCCGCGGCCTCGATTTCGCTGGGATCGGGGGTGATCTCGCCGCCGGCGTAGTCGGCGTAGAAGGCGATCATCAGCGAATGCGGGAACGGCCAAGGCTGGCTGGCGAAGTATCGCAGGTTGGCGACTTCGATGCCGACTTCCTCGCGCACTTCGCGTACCAGCGTCTGCTCCAGGGTTTCCCCCGGCTCGACGAAGCCGGCGAGCGCGCTGTACATGCCGGGCGGAAAATGCGGCGAACGCGCCAGCAACAGCTCGCTGCCCCTTCTGACCAGCGCCATGACCGCGGGGGCGATGCGCGGGTAGTGCGACTGGCCGCAATTCGGACAGACGCGCGCCCGCTCGTTGGCTTTCGGCTGGGTCGGTGTGCCGCAGTGGCCGCAGAACTGGTGGGATCGGTTCCAGTCGACGATCTGGAATGCGCGCCCCGCGAGCGCGAACAGCGAATCGTCGAGCGCGCCGAACAGCGCACGCAATCCCGACAGCTGCATGCCCTCCGGCGGCGTGACGTTCTCCTCCAGCTCGCAGGCGAAGCAATGCTGCTCGCCGAGGATGCCGAGGTACTGGCTGCGTTTCGGCGCGAGTCCGAATTCGCGCGGATCGGAAGCCGAGGGAACGCTCGCGCTTTGCGCGCCGCGCACGATCAGGATCTGCGAGCCCTGGAATGCGAACCACAGCGCCGGCCCCTTCCAATCGGCCGGCGGACTGATCAGCGCGGTGAACCGATCGGGAGCGGCTAGGATCATCGTCAGCGTTTGGGCATGTAGAGATCGGTGATGCTGCCTTCGGCGATCTCGGCGGCGAAGAAAACGGTTTCGGACAGCGTCGGGTGCGGGTGGATGGTGAGCCCGATGTCTTCCGCATCGGCACCCATTTCCAACGCCAGCACCGTTTCCGCGACCAGCTCCCCGGCGTTCGGCCCGACCATGCCTGCGCCGAGCAGGCGCTTGGTGGTCTTATCGAAAATCAGCTTGGTCATTCCCTCGTCGCGCGCGGTGGCGCGCGCCCGGCCGCTCGCCGCCCAGGGGAATACCGCCTTTTCGATCTCGGTCCCCTGCGCCTTGGCCTGCGTTTCGGTGAGCCCCATCCAGGCGACTTCGGGGTCGGTGTAGGCGACCGATGGAATGGTGCGGGCGTCGAATGCGCGTTTGTGTCCGGCGATGATTTCCGCCGCGAGTTTGCCTTCGTGACTGGCTTTGTGTGCCAGCATCGGCTCGCCGATGATGTCGCCGATCGCATAAATATGCGGCACATTGGTGCGCATGTATTTGTCCGCCGGGATGAAACCGCGGTCGGTGACATTCACCCCGGCAGCCTGCGCGTCGATCTCCTTGCCGTTGGGTCGGCGCCCGACCGCGAGCAGCACGCGGTCATAGACTTGCGGCTTGGGTGCGTTTTCGCCCTCGAAGGTCGCCTTGAGGCCGTCTTTCTGCGCTTCCAATTTGGTGACTTTGGTCTTGAGGTAAATGCCCTCGTAGCGTTTCTCGATGCGCTTGTGCAACGGCCTGATCAGGTCGCGGTCGGTGCCCGGAATCAGGCCATCGAGCAATTCCACCACCGTGACCTTCGCGCCGATGGCGTCGTAGACCGTGGCCATCTCCAGGCCGATGATGCCGCCGCCGATCACCAGCAGCCGCTTCGGCACGTCCTCGAGTTTGAGTGCGCCGGTCGAGTCCATCAGCCGCGGATCGTCGTACGGGAAACCGGGAATGCGCGCGACACTCGAACCGGCGGCGATGATCGCGTAGTCGAATGACACTTTTTTCACGCCGTCCGGTGTCTTCACTTCGATCATGTGGGAGGAGGTGAACTTGCCCACACCCTGCACCACCTTGACCTTGCGTTGCTTGGCAAGTCCGGCGAGGCCGCGGATCGACTTGTCCACCACGCCGTCCTTCCAATCGCGCAGCTTGGCGATCTCGATCCTGGGCTTGCCGAAAGCGATGCCGAAGTGGCTCATTTCCTCGGCTTCGGAGATGACGCGCGCCGCGTGCAGCAGTGCTTTCGACGGAATGCAGCCGACGTTCAGGCACACTCCGCCCAGCACCGGGTAACGCTCGACCAGCACCACCTGCTTGCCGAGATCGGCAGCGCGGAACGCGGCGGTATAGCCGCCGGGGCCGGAACCCAGAACCATCACTTCGGCGTGAATGTCGCCTTTCGTGATCGGTCCGGATGACGTGACCGCCGGCGCGGCGGGCGCCATTGGCGCGGCTGCGGCAGGTGCCGGCCTGGGTGCCTCGGCCTTCGCCGCCGGCACCTCGGCGGCTGCGCCTTCGAGGAGCAGCACCACGCTGCCTTCGGAAAGCTTGTCGCCGACCTTGACCTTGATTTCCCTGATCACGCCGGATTGCGGCGAAGGCACTTCCATCGTCGCCTTGTCGGATTCCAGGGTGATCAGCGCGTCTTCCTTGTTGATCCTGTCGCCGGGTTTGACCAGCACTTCGATCACGGGAATGTTCTTGAAATCGCCGATGTCGGGGACCTTGATTTCGATCAGTTGGCTCATGAGGATTATTGGTGATCAACCGTCAAAGCAGAAGCAAGAACGTGAATTCTCACCACGAAGACACGAAGACACGAAGAAACACGAAGAAGAGCGAAAAAATTATACGTGTGTAAAGCTCCAATTGGCGGATGTTTCAACAAACTCGAAGTTGGCGGGAGAGGATCACGAACAGTTACCGCGCTTCTATCCCCAATTAGTTTAAGGATTCCTGTTTTTCTTCGTGTCTTCGTGGTGAGATTTGCTTTTCTATAGTTCGCAGCCTGACTGAGGCAAGGGATCACTCACGAACGTGGCCGTCACCGAGGACGATGAACTTGAGCGACGTCAGGCCTTCCAGGCCCACGGGGCCGCGGGCATGCAGCTTGTCGGTGGAAATGCCGATCTCCGCACCCAGGCCGAACTCGAAACCATCGGCAAAGCGGGTGGACGCGTTGACGAGCACGGAGCTGGAATCCACTTCGCGCAGGAAGCGCCGTGCCCGGGTGATGTCTTCGGTGACGATGGCGTCGGTGTGCTGCGAACCGTACACGGTGATGTGCTCGATCGCCTGGTCGAGGCCATCCACCACGCGCACGGCGAGGATGGGGGCGAGGTACTCGGTGTACCAGTCTTCTTCGGTGGCGGGTTTCATCTGCGTCACCAGCGCGCGCGCCTGCTTGTCGCCGCGCAGTTCCACGCCTTTGTCAAAATAAATCTTCGCCAGCGCCGGCAGCACGGCTGCGGCGATGTTCTTGTGCACCAGCAACGTTTCCATGGCGTTGCAGGTGCCGTAGCGCTGCGTCTTGGCGTTGTCGGCGATGCGGATCGCCTTGTCGATGTCGGCGCGATCGTCGATGTACACGTGGCAGACGCCGTCGAGATGCTTGAGCACCGGTATGCGCGACTCGCTGGAGATGCGCTCGATCAGGCCCTTGCCGCCGCGCGGCACGATGATGTCGACGTAGTCTTTCATGGTGATCAGTTCACCGACCGCGGCACGGTCGGTGGTTTCGATCACCTGGACCGCGGTTTCCGGCAACCCGGACTTGCGCAAACCCTCGTGGACGCAGGCGCCGATCGCCTGGTTGGAATGGATCGCCTCGGAGCCGCCGCGCAGGATTGCGGCGTTGCCCGACTTCAGGCACAGCCCGGCGGCGTCCGCGGTGACGTTGGGGCGCGCCTCGTAGATGATGCCGATGACACCGAGCGGCACGCGCATTCTCCCCACCTGGATGCCGCTGGGCCGGTAGTTCAGTCCGGAGATTTCGCCGACCGGATCGGGCAACGCGGCGATCTGGCGCAATCCCTCGGCCATGGATGCAACGCTCTTCGGTGTCAGCGTCAGCCGATCCACCATCGCGGCCTCGAGTCCTTTGGCGCGCGCAGCCTCGACGTCCTTCCTGTTCGCATCCAGCAGGCGAGCGATGTCGCGCTCGACGGCCTGCGCCATGGTGAGCAATGCGTCGTTCTTTGCCCTGGTGTCTGCCTTCGCCATGTCGCGCGAGGCGGCCCGCGCGGCGCGTCCGACCGAGTGCATGTAGGACTGAATGTCCACGATTCCTAACCTCGAATTGTGCCGGGGATTTTACCCCTAATTCCCGGTGGCATGCCGTCCTGAGCCGGCGCCATCAGGCTCAATCCGAGCTGTAGCAGCGCGTCCCATACGTCGCCGTCGGCGAGCCCCTTGATCATGCGGTCGACCTCCGCGGCCCGCCGCAGCGCGGCGATGAGCTGGGTCGAGGTCAGTCGCTGCAGCGCGCGCGGCATCAGCTCCTGGCGCGGCCCCCACACGCGCGCCTCGCGCAGCGCCTGCGCCAGCGGCTGTCCTGCATGCGTCGCCGCCTTTACCCTTGCCATGGCTCGCGATTCCTCGGCGATCGCCCACAGTACCAGCGGCGGCGCGGCGCCCTCGCCGCGCAGGCCGTCGAGCATGCGCACGAAGTGCGCGCGCTCGCCTTTGAGCAGGGTGGCACCGATGTCGAACACGTTGTAGCGCGCCACGTCCAGCACCGCGTTCTTCACTTCTTCGAAAGGCAGCATGCCGGCGGGAAACAGCAGGGCAAGCTTCTGCACTTCCTGGTACGCCGCCATGAGATTGCCCTCGACCCGGCTGACCAGGAACTCGAGCGTTTCGGCGTCGGCCCGCTGATCCTGTTGTGCGAGCCGGCCGGATAGCCATTGCGCCAGCTGCTCGCGCTTGACTGCGGCGGCATGCACGGCCACTCCGGCGCGCCCCAGCGCGTCGAACCATTTGGAAGCCAGTTGCTGGCGATCCAGCCCGGG
Organism: Pseudomonadota bacterium; assembly: GCA_038040175.1. Lineage (GTDB taxonomy): Bacteria > Pseudomonadota > Gammaproteobacteria > Burkholderiales > JACQAP01 > JACQAP01. The sequence goes on from JBBPIT010000006.1 coordinate 70,945, forward strand.
TAGCGTGATCAGGACGATGGTGTCCTCGGGCAGGGAGCCGGCCAGCCGCTGCAAGGCTTCGGATCCGTCCTTGCCGGGCTTGCCGGAGGGGATGCGCAAGTCGAGCACGCGCCTGGGTGCGAACAGCGACAGGCTGTTGCCGACCATCGCGACTTCTCCCCAGTCGAATCCGGATTCGACAAACAGTACACGGCGTTCGTCGTAGCCCTGCTTGAGCGCTGCGGCGCGGACGCGATCGGCAGCTTCGAGCGCGAGCAACAACTCCTCGCCGAATATGACATAAAGAGATTTCAGCCCGCGCGAGAGGCGCTGGGACAGTTGCTCCGAGTCGATCCGCATTTCTGTTCTAGCGGTTCATTCGGTTCAGGAGTTGCTCCAGCTTGTCGCGATCGTCGCTCTTCAGCATTTTCTGGGTGAGCACCATGACTTGCTGCAGGTCGGACTTCAATACCTGCTGCTTGACCGACAGCAAGTACGCCGGATGCATCGAGAACTGCCGCAATCCGAAACCCAGCAGCACCCTCGTCAGGCGCACGTCGCCGGCCATCTCGCCGCACACTGCGACCGGCACGTCGGCGCGATTGGCGCTGCGGATAATGTGCGCCACCAGGTTCAGCACGGCCGGATGCAGCGGGTCGTAGAGGTGCGCGACCGTGTCGTCGGCACGGTCGATCGCAAGCGTGTACTGGATCAGGTCGTTGGTGCCGATCGACAGGAAATCGAGCTTGCGGGTGAAGGTGGAGAGCGACAGCGCCGCGGCGGGAATTTCGATCATGCCGCCGATCTTGATCTTCCGGTCGTAGGCGATGCCGTCGTCGTGAAGGCTCTTCTTGGCCTCGTCGATCAGGTGCAGAGTCTGGTTCAGCTCGTGCGCCGAGGACAGCATGGGAATCAGAATGCGCACCTTGCCGTAGTGCGAGGTGCGCAGGATGGCACGCAGCTGGTGATGGAACATCTGCGGCTCGGCCAGGCACAGGCGGATCGCGCGCAGGCCCAACGCCGGATTGGGCGCGACGCGTTCGGTGTTGTCGATCTGCTTGTCCGCGCCGAGGTCGAAGGTACGGATGGTGACGGGCAGGCCGTCCATGTCCTGTACCACCTTGCGATAGGCTTCGAACTGTTCGTCCTCGGTCGGCAGGTCGCGGCGATTCAGATACAGAAACTCGGTGCGGAACAGACCGACGCCGTCGGCGCCGTTCTCCTTGGCGCCGGCAACGTCGTCCGGCAACTCGATGTTGGCGTGCAGTTCGATCGCGGTGCCGTCCCGCGTGGTGGTCTTGGTTTTTCTCAGCCTCCTGAGTTTCAGGCGTTCGAGCTCCCACTGTTCCTGGCGCAGCTTGTACTCGCCCAGCACCGTCTTGTCGGGATTGATGATGACCACGCCGTTGGTGCCGTCCACGATCAGCACTTCGTTCTCGCGGATCAGCGTGCGCGCGTGGTGCAGGGCCACCACGGAGGGGATGTTCAGGCTGCGGGCGATGATCGCGGTGTGCGACGTGACGCCGCCAAGGTCGGTGACGAAGCTGGCGAACCGGTGGCTCTTGAACAGGATGACATCCGCCGGGGAGAGGTCGTGCGCGACCAGGATGCTGTTCTCCTCGGGTGTGCTGCGTGCCAGGACCTCGCCGGGCCGCCCCATCAGGACCTTCAGTACCCGCTCCACGACCTGGATGACATCGGTCTTGCGCTCGCGGATATAACCGTCCTCGATGCGCTCGAACTGTTCCATCAGCGCTTCCATCTGCAGCTTCAACGCCCATTCTGCGTTGCACTGCTGGGATTCGATGAGCTGTTTCGGCACCTCCGACAGGGTCGGATCGTCGAGGATCATCAGGTGCAGATTGAGAAAGGCTTCGAACTCCGCCGGCGCGCCGGCCGGAATGTGCTGGCCGAGACTGGCAAGTTCGGCGCGCGCTGTTATCAGTGCCGCGTCGAAGCGGGCCTGCTCTTCCGCGATCCGCGACTTGGAGATGTTGTAATGCGCGACCTCGAGCTGGGCGTGCGAAACCAATTGGGCATGGCCGATGGCGATGCCCCCCGATACCCCGATGCCGTGAACGGTGAAGCTCATGACTGTGAGGCGTGAGGAGTGAGGGATGAGGCGTGATGCAGCTCGACTCCGGTTTCGAACTGACCTCTCGCCTATCGCCTCACGCCTTACGCGTTCATTCCCCTTCCCCGAACCTGTCGCTGATTAGCCCGACCAACGCCGCCATTGCTTCGGCTTCATCCGGACCGTTGGTCTCGACCACGACGGTCGCGCCTTTGGCGGCGGCGAGCATCATCACGCCCATGATGCTCTTGGCATTGACCCGGCGGTCGTCGCGCGTCACCCATACGTCGGCGGCGAATTTGCCGGCGAGCTGAGTGAGCTTGGCGGCCGCGCGCGCGTGCAGCCCCAGCTTGTTGGCGATCTCAATTTCCCGTTGCTGCATTTTTCATCTGTGCCGCGGGAATTTGCATGACGCCTTCGATGCCCCCGGAGATCGCTTTCGCGACCACGGTCCTCAGGGGCTCGTTGCGATAAGTCAGTGCGCGCACCAGCATCGGCAGATTCACCCCCGCGACACCTTCGATCTTGCCGGGGATCAGCAACTTGCTGGCGATGTTGCAGGGCGTGGCGCCGTAAACGTCGGAAAGCACCAGCACGCCGCTGCCCTGGTCGAGGCTGCGCGCCAGTTTGATCGCCTGCGGCAGCACCAGCTGCGGATCGTCGAGCATGCTTACGCCGATCTGCATCAGGTGCGGCGGCCGGCTGCCCATCACGTGGCTGGCGCAGTGAATCAGGCTTTCACCCAGCATGCCGTGGGCAACGATCAGTATTCCAACCATAAGTCCCTTTGATCTGCTGCGAAGAATACCGTAGAGATTCTACCTCCGGGAGCGCCCGAACTGCGTGAGGCGATAGGCGATAGGCGTTAGGCGAGAGGCGTTAGGCGAGGGGCCAAGAATCGGTGATTAGGTGATTCAGTAATTAGGTGATTGAAACCAGTCACTCAATCACTCAATCACTCAATCACTTAATCACCCTTCACCCTTCACCTTTCACCCTTCACCCTTCACCCTTCACCGCCTTTTCCAGCGCATCGATCATCAGCGCAGCGACATTGAAGCCGGTCTGGTCGGCGATTTCACGCATGCAGGTCGGGCTGGTGACGTTGACTTCGGTCAGGTAATCGCCGATCACGTCCAGGCCGACCAGCATCAGTCCCTGCGCCTTGAGTTCAGGGCCGACGGCCTCTGCGATCTCCCGGTCGCGGGCAGTCAACGGCTGCGCCACGCCGGTGGCGCCGGCGGCGAGATTGCCGCGGGTTTCCCCCTGTTTCGGAATGCGCGCAAGCGAGTATGGCACCGGCTTGCCGTCGATGACCAGGACGCGTTTGTCGCCCTTGACGATCTCGGCGATGAAGCGCTGCGCCATCACCGTGCGCCGGCCGTAATGGGTAAGGGTTTCGATCACCACCCCGATGTTGGGATCCTGACGGTGCAGGCGGAACACCGCGGTGCCGCCCATGCCGTCCAGCGGTTTGAGGATGATATCGCCGTGCTCGGCGAGAAAGTCGCGGATCAACTGCTCGACGCGCGTGACCAGCGTCGGCACCGTGAACTGCGCAAACTTGGCGATCGCCAGTTTTTCGTTATGGTCGCGCACGGCGCGCGGGCGGTTGACGACGCGCGCGCCCTGCTTTTCCGCCAGCTCCAGCAGGTAAGTGCTGTAGATGTATTCCATGTCGAATGGCGGGTCCTTGCGCATCAATACCGCATCGAAAGTCTCCAGCGGCACCGGCTTTCTGTCGCCGACGCGGTACCAGTGCTGGTCGTCGGAAGTGAGCGACAGGTCGCGCGCGTAGCCAAGTACGCGGCCGTCGCGCCAGATCAGGTCCTCCTGCTGCAGCACTGCGAGCGCATGGCCGCGGGCCGCCGCCTCGCGCATCATCGCGTAGGAAGAGTCCTTGTAGGTCTTGATGGTATCGAGCGGGTCGAGAACGAAGGCGATTTTCATGTTGTTATCGCGGGAGCGCGCCGACTGCGCCGCACGCGCAAGCGTGCTGGAACCACGTTCAAGTATTGGCGGCCCTGGCTTGCGGAAACGGCTGCTGTTCGAGCGCGGCTTCCATGCGCTCCAGCTCCATCGCGGCGGCGAGCAAGGCCAGCCGTGCCACGACGCCGTAGGCGTAAAAGCGGTTGGGCGCACAGTCGGGATTGCCGTCGAGGTCCGGCAGCAAGCAACTGTCCTCGAAAGCGAGCGGCTCGAAACGCATGCCCGGTGCGTTGAGGTTCTGGTCGACGCCACGCTGGGTGTGCACGCGATAAAAACCGCCGACCACAAAGTGATCGATCATGTAAATGACCGGTTCGGCGACCCCGTCGTTCACGGTCTCGAAGGTGTAGACGCCTTCCTGCACCATCACGTTGGAAACCTGCAGGCCTTCCTTCACCACCGCCATCTTGTTGCGCTGCTTGCGATTCAGCCCCTGCACTTCGGAGGCGTCCTTGACGGTCATGATCCCCATCCCATAGGTGCCGGCGTCGGCCTTGACGATCACGAAGGGCTCGTACTGGATGCCGTACTCGCGGTATTTCACGCGCGTCTGGGTCAGGATGTGGTCCACCCAGCCCGCGAGGCATTCCTCGCCGACGCGCTCCTGGAAGTTGATCTCGCCGCAGGTGGCAAAGTAGGGATTGATCAGCCAGGGGTCGATGCCCAGCAGACCGGCGAACTCTTCGGCGACTTCCTTGTACGCGGCGAAATGGTTCGACTTCAGCCGTGTCGACCAGCCTGCGTAGAGCGGCGGCATCACCGGCTGCTCGAGGTTCTTGAGGATGTCCGGGACGCCGGCCGACAAATCGTTGTTGAGCAGAATGGTGCAGGGGTCGAAATCGGCCAGCCCCAGGCGGTTGCCGCGGCGAACCAGCGGCTCCAGCACAAGCTTCTTGCCGTCGGGCAGGTCCAGCGCGGTCGACGCGGTGATCTCCGGCAACAGTGAGCCGATCCGCACCTTCATTCCGGCGAGCTGCAGGATGTTCTGCAGTGTTGCCACGTTCTTCAGGTAATAGATGTTGCGGGTATGGTTCTCGGGGATCACCAGAAAGCCGCTTGCGTCCGGGCACACCTTCTCGATCGCGGTCATCACGGCCTGTACGCACAGCGGCAGGAATTCCTTGTTCAGATTGTTGAATCCCCCGGGGAAAAGGTTGGTGTCCACCGGCGCCAGCTTGAAGCCGCTGTTGCGCAGATCCACCGATGCGTAAAACGGTGCCGCATGTTCCTGCCATTGGCCGCGGAACCAATGCTCGATCCTGGGCATGCTGTCGAGAATCTGCTTCTCGAGCGAAAGAACGGGGCCGGTCTGGGCAGTAGCAAGGCGGGGAACGGTCATGTACGTCAACAAGTTGGGTTCGGCCGGATTGTAGCAGACGCGCTCTGCCGGCGAGCCGTTCAGTTTGCTGCCCGGCGCCCCTGTCCGCAACCTGACGCCCAATCGACGGCGCGAGCCATACGGCCGCCATTGGGCGCCTCGCACGGCAAAAAAAACGGGCGCCCGAAGGCGCCCGATGAATTGGTAAGCGAACTTACCGGAGGAGACTACATGTGATAAGCCGTTTCGCCGTGCTCGGTGATGTCCAGGCCTTCGCGCTCCTTGTCTTCCGGTACGCGCAGACCGATGACCAGATCGACGATCTTGTAGGCGATTGCAGCCACGACGCCGGACCAGATCAGCGTTGTACCCACGCCCCAGGCCTGCGAGACGAACTGGGTGGCGATCGAGTAGTCCGGTGTAACGGCGTTGGCCACGTAATCGTAGACCCCGGTGCCGCCGAGCTTTGGCGAACAGAACACCGCCGTACCCAAAGCGCCGATGATGCCGCCGATGCAGTGCACGCCGAACACATCGAGCGAGTCGTCGTAGCCGAACATCTTTTTCAGGCCGCTCACCCCCCACAGGCAGATGATGCCGGCGATGATGCCCAGCACGATGGCCCCCATCGGGCCGACGAAACCGCAGGCCGGGGTGATGGCGACCAGGCCGGCGACCGCGCCGGAGGCGATGCCCAGCATGCTCGGCTTGCCCTTCACCAGCCATTCGACGAACATCCAGGCCAGCGCCGCAGCGGCGGTGGCGAGCAGAGTGTTCACGAACACCATCGCGGCGAAACCGGTGGACTCGAGGTTGGAGCCGACGTTGAAGCCGAACCAGCCCACCCACAGCAGCGAGGCGCCGACCATGGTCATGGTCGTGCTGTGCGGCGGCATGGCTTCCTTGCCGTAACCGATGCGCTTGCCGATCATCAAGCAGCCCACCAAGCCGGCGATACCGGCGTTGATGTGCACCACCGTGCCGCCGGCGAAGTCCAGCGCGCCTTTCTGCCAGATGAACCCCGCGGTGGCGGTGGCGGTGGCGGCGGCCTCAGCCGACGAATAAGCGTCGGGTCCGGCCCAGTACCACACCATGTGCGCGATCGGCAGGTAGGAGAAGGTGAACCACAGCGCCATGAACAGCAGCACCGCGGAGAACTTCACGCGCTCGGCAAAGGCGCCGAGGATCAGCGCCGGGGTGATCGCCGCGAATGTGAGCTGGAAGACGATGTAAATGTACTCGGGGATTACCACGCCCTTGCTGAAAGTGGCGACGTTCGAATCCGGCGTCACCCCGCTCAGGAAGGCGCGACCCAGCCCCCCGAAGAAGGCGTTGCCCTCGGTGAAGGCGATGCTATAACCGTAAATCGCCCACAGCACCGCCAGCAAGGAGAAAGTGGCGAACACCTGCATGAGCAGCGACAACATGTTCTTGGCGCGGACCATGCCGCCGTAGAACAATGCCAGGCCCGGGATCGTCATCAGAATTACCAGCACGGTGGCGGTGATCATCCACGCCGTGTCGCCTTTGTTCGGCACCGGGGCGGCCGCTGGAGCCGCCGCGGGAGCCGTAGCAGCAGCAGCCGTGGGCGCGTCTGCCGCAGGCGCATCCTCAGCAAAGCTCGGGGCGGACAAACCCAGCACTCCGCACAGAGCAAACAGCATCAGAATCTTTCTAATCATGACGTTCTCCCTATAGCGCATCGGCGCCGGTTTCGCCGGTGCGGATGCGAACAACTTGTTCGAGCTCGAACACGAAGATCTTGCCGTCGCCGATCTTGCCGGTGTTCGCGGATTTCTCGATCGCTTCAATCACCTGTTCGAGCAGCTCCGTCTTGATCGCCGCCTCGATCTTCACCTTGGGCAGGAAGTCGACGACGTATTCGGCACCACGGTACAGCTCGGTGTGGCCTTTCTGCCGTCCGAAGCCCTTGACTTCGGTGACCGTGATCCCCTGCACGCCGATCGCGGACAGGGCCTCACGCACCTCGTCAAGCTTGAACGGCTTGATGATTGCGGTAACGAGTTTCATGGTTTCTCCAAGGGGCTTTGTTGGGCGGGCCCGGCGTTTGCGCCGGGCCCTTTATGATGCGTTTGTTAAAAAGTCTTGCCGACCGACACGATCACGGCGGAATCACCGATGAAGACGTTTTCGGTCCCCTTCGCGTACGTGTAGTTCGCTTCCTCGGCATCGGTGTCCTTATAAGCCAGGCCGAAGTTGAAGCCGCTCCACATGTAGTTCACGCCGATTTTGTAGTCCGTGTAGTCGAGGTCAACGCCGGGAGCGGTACCTTCGACGGTCTGTTGACCGACGTGCGCAGAGACCGAGAAGGCATCATTAATCGGATACGTGGCGTTGAGTTCGACGTACATGGACCCGTCGCTGCCGTCGCTGAAGATTGCCGGGAACGTCGTCTGGTTTCCGCCGAAAAAATCCGACACTGCAAAGGAAAGTTTCGCACTTATCCATTTCCAGGAACCGCCGGCGTAGATTTCAGTCGTGTCGTACTTTTCGCCGGGTGCAGGCTCGCCACCGGGGTAGTAATAGAGAAGCGCGCCGACGTTGACGCCGAAATCGCCGAAGGTCTTGGCCCAGCCGCCGTAGAAGTCCCACTCCATGTTTGCGGGGCCGTACAGGCTCTGGCTCACGTTGGAACCCCAGGTGCCAAGGTACAGGCCGCTCGAATGTGTATAGTCGAAGCTTCCCTGGATCGCCGGCTCCTCCAGCGTCTGGCTCAATCCGCGGAAAGAGTAGTCGGATACGAAACTGAGATTGCCGGTAATAGTGTGGGGAGAAGCGGCCTGCTCGGCCAATACGGCCCCGGGCAGGGCAAAAGCGCTAATCACAGCAACGGCAAGAAGATTTTTTTTTAGCAAGGCGATATTCCTTTAGTGATGACTGCAACAAAGACGGCAACGAACCCAAAAACAGCCGCTAGAGTCGTCAGCATTTACCATGCCACACAAAAATCTCATTCAAATGAATGTGTTAATCATATTCCGGGTGAGGGCGCGCGCAGCGATGCACTAAAGAAATGCACCGTTGGAGTGCCCCTGCACCTTGCCGGTGCGGAAGGGCGCAGGGGTCGCTTTGCTACACTTCGCGAAGGAGGCTGCCCGTGGATACCAAGCTCTTGGATGAATTGAATCGCAGGGTGAACAATTTGATCGCCGCCACCCCGGCGAAAGACATCGAGAAGAATCTGCGCGCGCTGCTGTCGAGCGCTTTCTCGCGGCTCGATCTGGTGACGCGCGAAGAATTCGATGTGCAACAGGAGGTGCTCCGCCATACTCGTGAGAAGCTGCAACAGATGGAGGCGCGGGTTGCGGAGCTGGAAGCAAAGCTGAAAAGGGGTGAGGCGTGAGGCGAGAGGCGAGAGGCGCGAACCGATGAATCCCGCGAATCCCCAGCCGCGACGCGCTCGCTTGAGGCGCCCAGTCGCCTGTTCTCGTGTCGCGGCTCTTTATACCCGACCCTCGATACCCCTCAAGGCGGTATTGAAAAGAATCCTGAATCGGCGATTCTCTAATTTCGCCTTCCTTACGCCTCTCGTCTCTCGCCTTACGCCTCACCCTCATTGACGTGTCCCTCGCCGTCCTTTACAGCAGGGCGCTGGCCGGCATGGAAGCGCCGCCGGTCACCGTAGAGGTTCATCTCGCCAACGGGCTGCCGAATTTCACCATCGTCGGATTGCCCGAGGTCGAAGTAAAAGAGAGCAAGGACCGGGTGCGCTCCGCCCTGCTCAACTGCCGTTTCGAATTTCCCGCCCGACGCATTACCGTCAATCTCGCGCCCGCAGACCTGCCCAAGGAAAGCGGCCGCTTCGATCTGCCGATCGCACTCGGCATCCTCGCGGCCTCCGCGCAAATTCCCGCCAACAGGCTCGGCGAGTATGAATTCGCGGGAGAGCTTGCATTGACCGGTGAACTGCGTCCCATCAGGGGCGCGCTGGCCATGACCTACCACGCGCATCGTTCCGGCCGCGCCTTCGTGCTGCCGGTGGAGAGCGCAACGGAAGCATCGCTGGTGCGGGACGCGTTGGTCTATCCGGCTGCCACACTGTTGCAGGTGTGCGCACACCTTGCCGGGCGCGAGATCCTGCAGCGCGCCGCCGATCCGCCGCCGTCGCCGGCTGCGGCCTTTCCAGACCTGGCGGAGGTCAAGGGCCAGGCGCCGGCCAAACGGGCGCTCGAAGTCGCTGCCGCCGGCGGCCACAGCGTGCTCATGGTTGGCCCTCCGGGGACCGGCAAGACCATGCTCGCCGAGCGCTTTGCCGGCATCCTGCCGCCGATGACCGAGGAGGAGGCGCTGGCCTCCGCGGCGATGCAATCGCTGGGCAGCCAGGGCTTCGACCTGCGCAACTGGAAGCGCCGTCCTTATCGCGCGCCGCACCACACCGCCTCGGCGGTGGCGCTGGTTGGCGGCGGCAGCAATCCGCGTCCGGGAGAGATCTCGATGGCGATGCACGGCGTGCTGTTCCTGGATGAGCTGCCCGAGTTCGGCCGCGATGTGCTGGAAGTACTGCGCCAGCCGCTCGAGTCCGGAAAGATCAGCGTGTCGCGCGCCGCGCGCCAGGCCGAGTTTCCGGCGCGCTTTCAATTGATCGCGGCGATGAATCCCTGTCCCTGCGGTTTCCTCGGGCACTATAGCGGCAAGTGCCGCTGCACCCCGGACCAGGTCACGCGCTATCGCCACCGCATCTCCGGGCCGCTGATGGATCGAATCGACCTGCATATCGAAGTACCGGCGGTTCCGGGACAGGAGATCGCTTCGCGCCAGCCCGGCGAGCCGAGCGCATCGGTGCGCGAGCGGGTCAGCGCCGCGCGCGACATTCAACTGCAGCGCCAGGGCAAGCCGAACGCGTTGCTGTCGGTGAAGGAGATCGAGAGCTATTGCGTTGCCGAACCGCAAGGGGAGCAGCTGGCGCGCCAGGCCATCACCCGACTGGGGTTGTCGGCGCGCGCCTACCACCGGATTCTGAAAGTGGCGCGCACCATCGCCGATCTCGCCGGCGCGGCTACGATCTCCGCGGCGCATGTAGCGGAGGCTGTGCAGTACCGGCGCTTCGAACGGATCTAAAACACTTTCACCTTTGCGGTGAGGAATCTCCGTGGATGAGCTGAAAAGCTGGCAGGAAGAGAAGAGCTCCGCGCACCTGTACCGCGTCGTCGCGGAGCAGGAGGCCGGCACGGCGCGCCAGGGACTGTTCCTTCAATTGGCGCGCGAAGCGGAGAAGCAGGCCGGGATCTGGGAGCAGAAGATCGGCGAGGCGGGCGGCGTGGTACCGGAGCGCTTCAGTCCAGACCTGCGTACCCGCATCGTCGCCGCGCTGGTCAAAAAAATGGGGCCGCGGCCACTGCGCTCGATGCTGGCCGCGATGAAGGTGCGCGGCATGTCGCTGTATGCCGGGGCCGATCCGCGCCACTACGTTCCGGATTCCACCGCAGGAATGGAGCGCCGCCACCGGGGGCTGGCGAGCGGCGGCAATCTGCGTGCCGCGGTTTTCGGCGTAAACGACGGGCTGGTCTCGAACGCGAGCCTGATTTTCGGTATCGCGGGCGCAACTTCCGACAGCAGGATGATTCTTCTATCCGGAATTGCCGGACTGCTTGCCGGGGCGTTCTCGATGGCGGCGGGCGAGTACGTGTCGGTGCGCTCGCAGCGCGAAATGTACGAGTATCAGATCGGCCTTGAGCGCGACGAACTCGCCCAATACCCGGAAGAAGAAGCCTCCGAATTGGCGCTGATCTACGCCGCCCGCGGCATTCCCGAGGACGAGGCCAGGCGGATGGCCGACGTGATTCTGGTGGACCCATCGAGGGCGCTGGACACGCTCGCGCGGGAAGAACTCGGCCTCAATCCCGACGAGCTGGGTTCGCCCTGGGGTGCGGCGGGATTCTCGTTTTTCTCGTTTGCGGCCGGCGCCCTGCTGCCGTTGCTGCCTTTCCTGTGGAGTTCCGGCGCGGGGAGTCTGGCTGTATCGGTCGGGCTGACTGCGGCGTCGCTGTTCGCGGTCGGCGCGGCGCTGTCACTATTCACCGGCCGGCAGGCACTGCGCGGCGGACTGCGCATGCTCACGATCGGCGGTGGTGCAGGGCTGCTGACGTTCCTGATAGGGAGACTTGTCGGGGTGAGTCTGGGCTAGGCATGGCCGGCCGTCGGCCGGCATGAAGTGCGTTTACGCAGAGGACGCAAAGGAAAGGCAAGAAAGGACGCAGAGAAAATCCAATCCAGTTGTTCTTTTGCCTCGACCATGGTCTTTCCCTGGTCTTTGATCGTTGCTCTTCCCGATTGACACCAGCCCATCAACCCGCTAACGTTGTCTTCGCGCCGATTTGATTCTCAGCTTGCGGGCGCTTAACAAATACCGCTAAAGCGTGGAACGAAAACCCGTCCCACTCAAGCGGACGGGTTTTTTGTTTTCGGAATCGGAATGCCAAACCAGCGCATACATCTGCTGCACAGCCTGCTCAAGGAGCGAATCCTCGTCCTCGATGGCGCCATGGGCACCATGATCCAGGGCCACAAGCTGGACACCCACCACTATCACGGCGACCGCTTCCAGGCGCACCACTGCGACCAGAAGGGCAACAACGACCTGCTGACCCTGACCCAGCCGCAGATCATTCGCGGAATCCACTCGGCCTATCTGGATGCAGGCGCGGACCTGATCGAGACCAACACGTTCAACTCGAACGCGGTGTCGATGGCCGACTACGGCATGACCCACCTGGCGTACGAGTTGAACAGCGCAGGGGCGCGGCTGGCGCGGTCCGCTGCCGACGAGTTCACCAGGAATCATCCCGCCAAGCCGCGTTTCGTCGTCGGCGTGCTTGGGCCCACCAGCCGCACCGCATCGATGTCGCCGGACGTGAACGATCCGGGATTTCGCAACGTTTCCTTCGACGAACTGGTGGCCTGTTACGGCGAATGCGTGAAGGGTTTGCTCGACGGCGGGGTGGACCTGCTGATGGCCGAGACGGTGTTCGACACGCTCAACTGCAAGGCCGCGCTGTTCGCAATCGACGACTACTTCGTCCGCAATGGCGTGTACGTGCCGGTCATGGTGTCCGGCACCATCACCGATGCCAGCGGCCGCACGCTTTCCGGCCAGACCACCGAGGCGTTCTGGAACTCGATTTCTCACGCGCGGCCGTTCTCGGTCGGGCTGAACTGCGCGCTCGGCGCCAAGGACCTGCGGCCCTACATCGAGGAGTTGTCGAAGGTCGCCGATGTGCACACCAGCCTGCACCCAAACGCCGGGCTGCCGAATGCTTTCGGCGAGTACGACGAAACGCCGGAGTACACCGCCTCGTTCCTCAGGGAATTCGCGCAAAGCGGATTCCTGAATATCGCCGGCGGTTGCTGCGGCACCACGCCGGCGCACATCAAGGCGGTCGTCGAGGCACTCAAGGACGTGGCGCCGCGCAAGGTACCCGTTATCGACAAGAAACTGCGTCTTTCCGGGCTGGAACCGTTCAACGTCTCCGACGACTCGCTGTTCGTGAATGTCGGCGAACGCACCAACGTCACCGGCTCGAAAGCGTTCGCGCGCCTGATCCTCTCCGGCAACTATAGCGAGGCGCTCTCGGTGGCGCGCAGCCAGGTCGAGAACGGCGCGCAGATGATCGACGTCAACATGGACGAGGCGATGCTGGATTCGAAGAAGGCGATGGTGACCCTCCTCAATCTGGTCGGCTCCGAACCGGACATCTCGCGCGTGCCGGTCATGATCGATTCGTCCAAATGGGATGTGATCGAGGCCGGCCTCAAGTGCGTGCAGGGCAAGTGCGTGGTGAACTCGATCAGCATGAAGGAGGGCGAGGCCGAGTTCATCCGCCAGGCGCGTCTGGTGCGGCGCTACGGCGCCGCGGCGATCGTCATGGCCTTCGACGAGAAAGGCCAGGCCGATACGCTGGCGCGGCGCATCGAGATCTGCACCCGCGCCTACCACCTGCTGGTGAAGGAAGTTGGGTTCCCGGTCGAGGACATCATATTCGACCCGAACATCTTCGCCGTGGCCACCGGGATCGAGGAACACAACAACTACGCCATCGACTACATCGAAGCCACGCGTGCGATCCGCAAGGCGCTGCCGCACGCAAAAATAAGCGGCGGGGTGTCGAATATCTCGTTCTCGTTCCGCGGCAACGACCCGGTGCGCGAGGCGATCCACACCGCGTTCCTCTACCACGCCATCAAGGCCGGCATGACCATGGGCATCGTCAACGCCGGCCAGCTCGGGGTGTACGAGGAAATCCCCGGGGACCTCCTGGAGCGTGTCGAGGACGTGTTGTTCAACCGCAGGCCGGAAGCCACGGAACGCCTGGTCGAGTTCGCCGAGAGCTACAAGGCCGAAGCGAAGGTTTCGGTCGAGGACCTGTCGTGGCGCAAAGGCACGGTGGGCAGCCGCATCACGCATGCGCTGGTGCGAGGCATCAATACCTATATCGTCGAGGACACCGAGGAGGCGCGCAAACAGTTCGAATATCCGATCCAGGTGATCGAAGGCCCGCTGATGGACGGCATGAACGTGGTCGGCGACCTGTTCGGCGCGGGCAAGATGTTCCTTCCGCAGGTGGTGAAAAGCGCGCGGGTGATGAAGGAGGCGGTCGCTCACCTGATTCCCTATATCGAGGCGGAAAAGGCCAGGTCCGGCACCAGCGGAAAGAGCAAGGGCAAGATCGTGATCGCCACGGTCAAGGGCGACGTGCACGACATCGGCAAGAACATCGTTTCCGTGGTGCTCCAGTGCAACAACTTCGACGTGGTTAACCTCGGCGTCATGGTGCCGGCGGAGAAAATACTCAAGACCGCGCGCGACGAGAACGCCGACATCATCGGGCTCTCCGGCTTGATTACACCGTCTCTGGAGGAAATGGCGCACGTGGCGAAGGAGATGGAGCGCCAGGGCTTCAAGGTGCCGCTGCTGATCGGCGGCGCCACCACTTCGCGGGTGCACACCGCGGTGAAGATCGAGCCGAATTATTCGGGCCCCACGGTATGGGTTCCGGACGCTTCGCGCGCGGTCGGCGTATGCACGAGCCTCATCTCGACCGGGATTCGCGATGATTACGTGCGCAAGATCAAGGAAGAGGCGGAGAAAACCCGCACCCAGCACAAGGGCAAAAAGGGCCAGGGGCCGCACTACCCGATCGCGGAAGCACGCAAGCACGGCTTGAAGACCGACTGGAAAACTTACGTCCCGCCCGTGCCCGCCTTTACCGGCCTGAAGGCGTTCCGCGACTATCGTCTCGAGGAAATCGCGAAAGTGATCGACTGGACGCCGTTTTTCCAGACCTGGGAGCTGGCGGGCCGCTATCCGAAGATTTTGCAGGATCAGATCGTCGGCGAGGCGGCGCGCAACCTGTTCGACGACGCGCAGAGGATGCTAGCCCGCATCATCTCCGAGAAATGGCTCGGCGCAGCCGCGGTGATCGGGTTGTTCCCGGCCAACCGTGTCGGCGACGACGTCGAAATCTATGCCGACGAGACGCGTGCCAAGGCCGCCGCGACGTTTCACTTCCTGCGGCAGCAGATGGTGAAGCCGCTGGACAAACCCAACCAGTGCCTGGCCGATCTCATCGCGCCCAAGGAATCCGGCGTGCGCGACTACATCGGCGCCTTTGCGGTGACCGCCGGCATCGGCATCGATGAAAGAGTTGCGGAATACGAGCAGAAGCACGACGACTACAACGCCATCATGCTCAAGGCGCTGGCGGACCGACTGGCGGAGGGTTTCGCCGAGTTGATGCATCAACGCGTACGCCGCGAATTCTGGGCTTACGCTGCCGGAGAGAACCTGGGCGTCGACGACCTGATTGCCGAGAAGTACCGGGGAATCCGTCCCGCACCGGGTTATCCGGCTTGCCCGGATCATACGGAGAAAGGCCCGTTGTTCGAACTGCTCGACGCGCCGGGAAACGCCGGCATCACGCTCACGGAGTCCTACGCCATGCTGCCGACGGCGGCGGTAAGCGGTTTCTATTTCTCGCACCCCGAGTCGCAGTACTTCGCGGTGGCGAAGATCGATCGCGATCAGATCGAAGACTACGCCCGCCGCAAAGCCATGAACTTGCAAGGGGTCGAGAGGTGGCTTGCGCCCAATCTGGCCTACGAACCCGGCGCGGTTCTGGCCGCCTGACCGGCGGCCGCGAACTTCGCGCCGGCGCTCTGCTCCAATCCCGGTGTAACATTCTGCAGATTTGGATTTGCGCAAATGGCGGCTGACTTTCAACACGCAGAAGTTGCAAACCTTCGCCGGGTCGTGGCGGTGTGCCTTGTCGTCATCGCGCTTTCGGCAACCGAGGCTTCGGCGCAGCGTCTGCACAGGTACACCGTCGCAATCGATCCCGAACTCACGACCCTGAACGTGCGCGCGTGCTTCGATGGCGCGCCACCGCCCTATCTGGTGGCCGAATCGCTGGACGCGCCCCTGGCATTGATGGAAGCGCGGGTGGAGAGCACCCGCCGCCAGATCGAGCCGAGCGGCTCGATCAGCCTTAAGACCGTTCCCGAAGGCGGCTGCATCCTCTATGCGGCCAACGTCTCGCGGCCCATCAAACAACACGACCGCACCGGCGGGAAAATCCAGCGCGTCGGCACGGATCTGCTGACTTCCGTTGGGTTATGGCTGTGGCGGCCCGATACTCTCGGCCCCGACGAAGACATCGAGATCGCTTTCCTGCTTCCCGAAGGCATTTCGGTCTCGGCGCCGTGGAGACAGGTGGCCACCACGCCCGCGCGTGCCGTGTTCCGCATCGGGCGGGGGCCCTGGGACTGGCCGGCGTCGGTGGCGTTCGGCCGATTCAAGGAGCGCGAAGTGCGTGTCGGAGGCGCGCGCTTGCGGCTGTCGGTGCTGGACGGATCGCCGGCTGCGGATGTCGAGCAGATGCAGGCATGGATCGCCGACGCGGCGCAGACGGTGGCCGACCTTTACGGGAAATTCCCGCTGCCGCAGGCGCAGATCCTGATCGTTCCCGGCGCGCGCAGCCCCGAGCCGACGCCGTGGGCTTACGTCGTGCGCGGCGGCAGTCCGGCGGCGCATTTCTTCATCAACCAGCGGCGGCCGATCCGGGAGTTCTATGACGACTGGACCGCGGTGCACGAACTGTCGCACCTGCTCCTGCCGTATGTCGGTTCCGAAGATGCGTGGGTCTCGGAGGGCGTGGCGACTTACTACCAGAACGTACTGCGCGCGCGCGGCGGCAGGACGACTGCGCTCGACGCCTGGGAGCGCCTGCACGCGGGCTTCCTGCGCGGCATGGGCAGCGCACCCGGAATGACGCTGGCCCAGGCGACCGAGAGCATGTACCGCGGCGGCACGCACATGCGCGTTTACTGGGAAGGCGCGGCGATGATACTTATCGCCGACGTGCGGCTGCGCCAGATTACCGCCGGCAAGCAATCCATGGACACTGCGCTCGCCGCGCTCAACGAATGCTGCAGTTCCGCGGAACGCGCCTGGAGCGGGCGCGAGTTGTTCGACAAACTCGACGAGATCACCGGAACGACGGTGTTTCGCGAGCTCTACGACCAGCACGTGGCCTCAAAGGATTTCCCCGACCTGACGCAGGCCTATCGGTCGCTCGGCATCACGGCCAGAGGCGCCAGCATCGAAGTCGCTCCGGAGGGCAGGGAAAAACAACTGCGCGACGCGATCATGGAAACCGGGGTGGTAGGGAAGCTCTGCATAGGTCGCGCATGCGGGACCTATGCAGAGCTTCCCTATTGATCAGCGAAGTTCCCGACCTGTGAGGGATTGCCGTGACTGAAGTCCTGGTGGTTTACCTGCATTTCGCGGCGATGATCCTGATCGCGGTGTTTCTCGCGATCGAGTATTTGATCTGCGTTCCCGGGTTGGCGCGGGAAAGAGTGAAGCTGCTTGCACGCATTGATCTCCTCTACCTGATCGCGGCGGTGCTTGCCCTGGCTACTGGAGTAGCGCGACTCGTCTGGTTCGGCAAGGGCGCCGGTTTTTACCTCCACAACCCTGTCTTCTACATCAAGCTGGCGCTGTTCGTCGCCATTGGATTGATTTCCGTTCCCCCCACGATGCAGTATCTGCGCTGGCTGCGCATGCTCAAGACGGGCGCCGGTGCGGTGGCGGCGGACTTCGAAGTGCTGCGCGCGCGCCGCTACATGCTCGCTGAACTTGTCCTGTTCGCCTTCATTCTGTTGCTGGCGGTGCTGATGGCGCGCGGCATCGGCATCCAGATTCCGGCCAATTGAGGCGTGTTCCGGTGTTGAAGCTTTGCGGTCGTTGCGCCCGCTTGCGCCTTTGCCTCGCTGACGACCAAAACTGAAGCGCTCACCGCGGAGGACGCAGAGGGCGCAGAGGAAGAACTAGATCCGGAACTTGGAATAACACGGGTCGATGCATTGACAACGACGGTCTTGTTCCTCGTTTCCTTTCTGTTTTGGTCCTGAGTTTCCTCTGCGTCCTCCGCGTCCTCTGCGGTGAGAGTGTGGCCCTGGTTCTTCACGTTGCCCTGCAACTGGCGGGATTCCGTTACCATGAGCGCTTTTTGCGCAGCCGCCCAGCCTCGAAACCGCCATGAAAGCCGACGAAATCTGTTTTCTGCCTGCCCACGAACTGGTCCGGCGCATTCGTGCGCGTGAGCTGTGCGCGCTGGAGGTCATGGACGCGCACCTGGCGCAGACGGAGAGAGTGAATCCGGCAGTCAACGCGATCGTCACTTACCTTCCCGAACTGGCACGCAGCGGCGCGCAAGCGGTGGATGCGGCGCTTGCCCGCGGCGACGATCCCGGGCCGCTTGCCGGTCTGCCGGTGGCGCACAAGGACCTCGCGGTGACCAAGGGCATTCGCACTACGTTTGGCTCGCCGATCTATCGCGACTTCGTGCCCGAGATGGACGCAATCATCGTCGAACGGCTGAAGCGGGCCGGCGCGGTCACATTCGGCAAGACCAACACGCCGGAGTTCGGCGCCGGTTCGCAGACATTCAATCCGGTGTTCGGCGCCACCAGGAATCCTTACGACCTTTCCAAGACCTGCGGCGGCAGCAGCGGTGGTGCGGCCGTGGCTTTGGCCTGCGGGATGGCTCCGATCGCGGATGGCTCGGACCTGGGCGGCTCGCTGCGCAACCCCGCAAGCTTCTGCAACGTCGTCGGCATGCGCCCCTCGGCCGGGCGCGTGCCGCATTGGCCGAGCTTCTCGGCCTGGTTCCCGCTGTCGGTGGTCGGGCCGATGGCGCGCACCGTGCAGGACGCGGCGCTGATGCTTTCAGCCATTGCCGGTCCCGATCCCCGCTCGCCGATCTCGCTGCAGGAATCGGGGTTACTGTTTGCGCGGACGCTGGCGCGCGACTTCAAGGGCACGCGCATTGCCTGGAGCCCGGACCTCGGCGGTCTGCCGGTGGAACCGGAGGTGGCCGACGCGTTGAAAGCGCAACGCCGGGTCTTCGCCGATCTCGGCTGCGTGGTCGAAGACGACACGCCGGACCTGCGCGATGCCGATGAGATCTTCCAGGTGATGCGTGCCTGGAATTTCGAGCTTTCCTACGGCCAACTGCTGAAATCCAAGCGCAGTCTGATGAAGGACACGGTGATCTGGAACATCGAGGAAGGCGCGCGGCTTACCGGCCCCCAGGTGGGCGCCGCGGAGTCCAAGCGCACCCAACTGTTCCACCGCATGCGCGAGTTCATGGACGATTACGACTTTCTGGTCGCACCGGTGGCACAGGTGCTGCCGTTCGACGTCAACGTGCCCTACGTGACCGAAATCAACGGCATCAGGATGGAAAGCTACATCGACTGGATGCGCTCGTGCTATTACATTACCGTGACCGGCTCGCCGGCGATATCGGTCCCGTGCGGCTTCAGCCGCACCGGCCTGCCGGTCGGCCTGCAGATCGTCGGCCGCCATCGGGACGATTTTGGCGTGTTGCAGATCGCGCACGCGTTCGAACAGGCGACCGGCTTCTGGAAATGCAGGCCGGCGGTTGCGCAATCCTGAATGATTTTCTTCCCAAAGAGCGAGCGATGATTCCTGGTTTCAATGCAATTCGAACTCTGTGCGCCGTGCCGGCGTTCCTGGCTGCGATCTCATGTGCCTCCGCGCTAGCGCAGAATCCGTCCCCGCCTTCCAAGGATCGCGTCTATCTGCGCGACATCGAGGGCATCTGGATCAATGAGCAGTATGTAAAAGCGCTAACCACGCTTCGGAGCCCGCATGCGGCGGCGAAGAAGACGCTGCCGGTGGTGATCGCCATCAAGCGCGAGGGCCGGGCCTTTCCGATCGTGGTGACCGATTTCAACAAGGCCTCGGTGCAGACAGTGCTCGACATCGAACCGGACGCGAAACCCGGGTCCTATCGGCTGGTGGTGGGGGCGGGCGACCGGCCGATGACCAGCGAGGAAGTGAAGTACGTTTACTTCCAGGGGACCAAGAATGCGCAGGGAAAGTTCGACCGGCTACGATTTGCGGAGATCTTCCTGATGAAAGGCAGGTGGGCGGACTACATACTGCTTCCTGGCGAGATCAGCCCGTATCTCAACCGGCTGGTCCTCGCCGGCCGCTACAAGGACGAGCAAGGCCGGGGCTGGGAGTTCAGCGAATCCGGTGAAGCGCGCTGGCCGGACCAAAAGTTCGTCTATGAGCTGTCGCTGAATGATCCGGGTGCCGGTTGCGAGTATCTGCAGACCGAAGACCTCAAAGAGGGCGCCGACAACAAACGCTTCGGCTACGCCTGGAAAAACGGCAAGCTTTCGATTTACCCGGCGCGCATGGTGGGCAAGAAGGTACGCTGCGATTCCAGGCCGCTTGCCGTGCTCACGCCTCAGTAGGGAGGCAAGAAGGCGCACCTGGAGGCGCAACAGAAGAGGCCGCAGGGATTTTAATTCTGAGTATCGTGTCCAGGTGTGCACCATAATCAAAGATTCGGCGTTTAAGCGCGAGTAGTCCGAAACCGGTGTTTGCGCATGCGCTCAACGCCGGTATCCATTCACAACGAAACCAATGAAAAAAGGGGGGGAATCATGAAACGGTTATTGGCTCTGCTGTTTGGTTGTGCGATTCTGGGTCTCGGCGCCGCCGGGATGGCGCAGGCGGAAGAATGCGGCGGTCCGGTAACGGCGGATGAAGCGCTGGCGGCGGAGGATGACCGCTACGAGGCGCAGACCACCAACGACTTCGCCGCCATGGAAAAGCTGTTCGGGCGCGATCTGGTGTATATCCACTCGTCCGCCGTGGTGGACAACAAGGCGACGTACATCGACTCCATGCGTTCCGGCACGGTCAAGTACCGGACCATGCGGCGCAGCGGCGTGACGGTTCGCACTTACGGCTGCATCGCCATCCTCTCCGGCCAGGCCAACTTCGACGTCACGGTGAAAGGCCAGGATCTGTCCGTGGAACTGCGCTTCCATACGGTCTGGGCCAAGCGCGACGGCGGACTGCAGTTCGTGTCCTGGCAGGCCACCCGCGTGCCTGCCCCGCAATAAACCCGCTTCACGCTGCTTCGATGCGCGCGGCGCAATGCCGCGCGCTCTGCCCCCGGCCCCCGCCGGCCCGCGGGACGATGACATCTGCGGTGTTGGACTCCCGTAATTCTTTGTTCCTACAATGCCGGACCTTTTAAGCCGCCCTCTAGCCTGAGCCGAAAAAAATGCCGCGAGTCGCGGAAAGGAAACGCACGCCAAGCGTGCAGGAGGCCCTCGATCAGGTAAAGGCGCTCCTGCAGAAACACCGGATCGTCGAGAGCATGGTCCATAAACAGGACATGCCTCGCCACGAGCTGGTGGAATCGCTCGTCCACAAGCAGAACCTCGCGGAGCTGCAGAAGAAGCTCGACAAGCTGCACCCCGCCGACGTTGCCTACATCCTCGAAGCGCTGCCGCTCGAAGAGCGCCTGGTGGTATGGGACCTGGTCAAGGCCGAGCGCGATGGCGAAATCCTGCTCGAGGTGTCCGACGGGGTGCGGGAAACCCTCATCGCCAACATGGACTCGCAGGAGCTGGTGGCTGCGGCCGAGCAACTCGACACCGACGAGATTGCCGACCTGGTCCAGGACCTGCCGCAGGACGTGGTCGCCGGCGTCTTCCAGTCGCTGTCGGTCGAGGAGCGCGAGCAGTTGCGTTCCGCGATGTCCTACCCGGAAGACTCGGTGGGCGCGCTCATGGACTTCGACATGGTGTCGGTGCGCGACGATGTCACGCTGGAGGTGGTGCTGCGTTACCTGCGGCGCATGGATGAACTTCCGGACCATACCGACCAGTTGTTCGTGGTGGATCGCGATGAAGCGATCAAGGGCGTGCTGCCGGTCAACCGCCTGATCGTCACCGATCCGGAGGTCCTGGTGGCGTCGGTGATGAACTCCGAGTTTATCTCGTTCTCGCCGGACGACAAGGCGCAAAACGCCGCACAGGCCTTCGAGCGTTACGATCTGGTGTCGGCGCCGGTGGTGGACCAGAAGAACCGGCTGGCAGGGCGTGTGACCGTGGACGCGGTGGTGGACTTCATCCGCGAGGAGTCCGAGGCCGAACTCCTCGGCAAGGCGGGTCTGCGCGAAGAGGAGGACATTTTCGCGTCGGTGTGGAAAAGCGCCAAAAACCGCTGGCTGTGGCTGGCGGTGAATCTGTGCACGGCATTCTTCGCCTCGCGCGTGATCGGCGTGTTCGAGGGCACCATCGAGAAACTGGTTGCACTTGCAACGCTCATGCCGATTGTCGCGGGCATAGCCGGCAATTCCGGCAATCAGACCACCACGCTCATCATCCGCGCGCTCGCATTGGGGCAGGTGACGCCCGAGAACGCGCGCCGGATGATCCTTAAGGAACTGGCGATCAGCCTGCTGAACGGCCTGGTCTGGGGAGGTGTGGCGGGATTGTTCGCGTGGTGGCTCTACGACAATGTTGCCCTGGGCGTGGTGATGATGGGCGCGATGCTCCTGAACCTTCTGGTCGGCGCGCTGGTCGGAACACTCGTTCCGATGGCGATGCAAAGGATGGGCCGGGACCCGGCGATCGGTTCCAGCGTGCTGCTCACGTTCACCACCGACAGCATGGGATTTTTTATTTTCCTTGGTCTGGCAACCGTCTTCCTGCTTTAGCCGGGAACGCGGAAAACCTCACGACATCCAGGGAAGGTCTTCGTCCGTACCATGGAAGAGCAGATTCCGCTTTCTGGGGCGGAACTCCGCAAGCGGCGACGGACATGAACCGAGGGCCGCGCAAATCCCCGGGACGTTGTAAGCTACAAACTGCCCGCGCGACAAGGGGTGGAAATATCCAAGGAGCACGAACATGTTGATCCGACGCCCGTACGACATCAAACCTTCGGAAATTAGCGGCCAAACGCTGTATCGGGACCGGCGGGAATTCATCCGCGCGGCTGCCGCACTCGGTGCGACGGGGGGATTGGCCGCAGCCGGACTGCTGACACCGGGCGAAGCGCGTTCGGCGGCAAAGCTTGCCGATCTCAAGAAGAGCCCTTTGTCCACCAATGAAACTCTCACGGCGTTCGAATCGATCACCAACTACAACAATTACTACGAGTTCGGCACCGACAAGGAAGACCCGGCGGCGAATGCCGGCAAGCTGAAGACCCGCCCGTGGACGGTGAAAGTCGAAGGCGAGGTCAAGAAACCGAAGACCTTCGACATCGAGGAACTGCTCAAGCTCGCCCCGCTGGAAGAGCGCATCTACCGCATGCGTTGCGTGGAGGGCTGGTCGATGGTGATCCCATGGGTCGGGTATCCGCTCTCCCAATTGATCAAACGCGTCGAGCCTACCGGCAATGCCAAATACATGGAGTTCTACACGCTGCTCGATACCGAACAGATGTCGGGGCAAAAGATGCCGATCCTCGACTGGCCCTACGTCGAGGGCCTGCGCATGGACGAAGCGATGCACCCGTTGACGCTGCTGACGCTGGGACTTTACGGCCAGGCACTGCCCAACCAGAACGGCGCGCCCGTCCGCACGGTGGTGCCGTGGAAGTACGGCTTCAAGAGCGCGAAGTCGATCGTGCGCATCCGCTTTACCGAACAGCAACCGAAGACTGCCTGGGAAATGGCGGCCCCGAACGAATACGGGTTCTATTCCAACGTCAACCCGAAGGTCGACCATCCGCGCTGGAGCCAGGCGAAAGAGCGTCGCATCGGTGAATTCCGCAAGCGCGAGACGCTGATGTTCAACGGCTACGGCGGCCAGGTGGCGAGTCTTTATGCCGGCATGGACCTGAAGAAGAACTTCTAGGGCTCAAGCGCTCACCGCGGAGGACGCAAAGGACGCCGAGGAACTTCCAAAACAAAATAAGGAAGATGAACGAGCTGAACTTGAGCAGTCCGCAGGCGGGGGTATTCGACATTGCTGCCGGGTCTTTTGCTTTGATCTTCCTCCGCGTCCTCTGCGTCCTCCGCGGTGAGAGGTTTTCAGCATTCGATGCAACCTAAACCGGAACAGATCAAGTGGATCAAGGCCGCGGTGTTCGCCGCCTGCCTGATTCCGCTCGCGCGCCTGGCCTGGCTGGGATTCCACAACAGGCTCGGCGCCAACCCGATCGAGTACATCACCCATTCCGTCGGCTGGTGGACGCTCGCGTTCCTGCTGATCACGCTGTCGGTTACGCCCTTGCGCCGGCTGCTCAATCTGCCGTGGTTGTTGAGGCTGCGGCGGATGCTCGGGTTGTTCGCATTCTTCTACGTCAGCCTGCACTTCATCACTTACATCTGGCTCGACCAGTTCTTCGACTGGATGGAGATCGTCAAGGATGTCCGCAAGCGGCCCTTCATCACCGTGGGTTTCAGCGCATTCGTCTTGCTTATCCCGCTTGCGATGACTTCCACCAACGCGATGGTGAAGCGCCTCGGTGCCAGGCGCTGGCAACTCCTGCATCGGCTGGTGTACGCGATCGCCACGCTCGGCGTATTGCATTTCTGGTGGCTGGTGAAGAAAGACATCACCGAACCGTTCATCTTTGCCTCGCTGCTCGCCCTGCTCCTGATCATCCGGTTGCTGTACCTGCTGAAGCAGCAGCGTTCGGCGTCCCCTCCTTCCGCGGCGCGCTCCCAGGTAGCCTGATTGCAGGCGCGCCTCCCGGCGGTTACAGTTGCCGGCTGAGGAGGATTTCGCATGCTGGTCAGCGTGCCGAGAGAAATCAAGGATCACGAGTACCGCGTAGGGCTCACGCCGGCGGGTGTCCATGCGCTCTGTGAACGCGGCCACCAGGTCTGCGTCGAGACCGGTGCCGGCGCACGCATCGGATTTCCCGATGGCGACTACAGATCGGCTGGCGCGCGCATGGTTGCTTCGGCGAAGGACGTCTTTGCCGCGGACATGGTGGTGAAAGTGAAGGAGTTGCAGCCGGCGGAGTTCGGCCTCCCGCGCCGCGGGCAGATCCTGTTTGCCTATCTGCACCTGGCACCGGACCCTGTTTTGCTCGACGCATTGCTGGCTTGCGGGGTCAGCGGAATCGCTTACGAAACGGTGACCGACGCGCGGGGCCGGTTGCCGCTGCTGGCACCGATGTCGCGGATCGCCGGCAGGCTCTCGGTACAGGTTGGTGCCTGGGCGTTGCAGATGGCCAACGGCGGCAGCGGCGTGCTGCTCGGCGGAGTGCCCGGCGTTGCGCCGGGAAGGGTGGTTGTGATCGGTGCCGGCGCCTCCGGCGCGAACGCAGTGCAGATCGCGGCCGGCATGGGCGCCGACGTCACGGTGCTCGATGTCGACCTTGAGCGCCTCGCGCATCTCGACGAGGTTTACCGCGGCCGGGTGAAAACCTGTTACTCGGAAGCGCTGGCGATTGCAGAGCAGGTCGCACAGGCCGACCTGGTGATCGGAGCGCTTCTCGTGCCCGGCAAGCTCGCCCCCAGGCTGATCTCGCGCAAGCTCCTGCAACGCATGCGGCCGGGTTCGGTGCTGGTGGACATTGCGATCGACCAGGGCGGCATCGCCGAGACCTCGCGCCCGACTTCGCACTCGCAGCCGCTGTTCGTGGAAGAAGGCGTGGTGCACTACTGCGTGCCCAACATGCCCTCGGCCTGCGCGCGTACCGCGACGCTGGCGCTGACGCAGGCGACCTTTCCCTATGTGCTCAAGCTTGCCGACCGCGGACTCGATGCGTTATCCGAAGATGCGGGGCTGGCGAACGGCTTGCAGGTCCATGCCGGGCAGCTTACCCACCGCGGCCTGGCTGAAGATGTGAATCGGCCGTTCCGCGGGTATGCTGAGATCGTCGCCGGCATGGGCGGGGTTTGAAGAAAACTGCAACACCGAGAATCTCACCACGAAGGCACGAAGACACGAAGAAAAGCCAAACAAAAAAAATATGAGAACGAGTTCGCTCAAAGTGACCGCTCGAAAGATTCCATTTGCGGAATTGCGTTGAAGAAATGCGTTTTATATCCAGTCAACATGCGAAACCGCCCGGCGCAAGGCAAGAGCGGAAGTTGGCCGCCTATCACCGGCGTACCCGACCCACCCCGACACCGGGGTCTGCTCAAGCGTACTTGGCAAGTCCCTGATTCAATGTTAGTGTACTCACATGAAAGTAGATTTCCCGGAGTGCCACACCGCTCTGGATTCTGCATGATAGGCGGAACATTGCCGTGAAATAACACGGAAAACTTCCGTTGATTACATGTT
Organism: Pseudomonadota bacterium; assembly: GCA_038040175.1. Classification (GTDB taxonomy): domain Bacteria; phylum Pseudomonadota; class Gammaproteobacteria; order Burkholderiales; family JACQAP01; genus JACQAP01. The sequence continues at coordinate 96,912 of JBBPIT010000006.1, forward strand.
GAACTAAACCGCTTCGCGGTGGTGTCGTAGCTCGACCGTCGCATCTGCGGTGCCCACCTGTATTGTCAGACGCCAACTCGTCTACAGCATCGGCCTGCTGAATCCTCGATCCTGATCATTGCGGGGGACGTCCCCGCGTTGATCGAGGAGACGAAGATGAAATCCCTACGTCAGCAGATGACCGAGGCGATGGTTCTGCGCGGTTTTGCCGCACGTACCCAAGAAGCCTATGTAGCGGCTGTGGTAGCGCTGGCCAAGCATTACCACCGCTGCCCCGACACCCTGAGCAGCGAGGAGTTGCAAGCCTACCTGCTCTTTCTCATCACCGAGAAGAAACTCGCCTACACCAGCGTCAATCAAGCGGCCTGCGCTTTCCGCTTTCTGTTTGAGCGCGTGCTCAAACGTGCGAACGCGCGCTTCGACATCCCCATGGCCAGGGTACCCAAGCGCCTGCCGCAAATCCTCTCGCGCGAAGAAGTCTCGCGTCTGATCGGTGCTGCCCGGACGCTACGCGGGCGCACGCTCCTGATGACCACCTACGCCGCGGGCTTGCGCGTGTCCGAAGTCTGCGCCTTGCAGGTCGCCAACATCGAGAGCGCCCCGGACCGCATGTGCCTCAAGGTGCGCCAGGGCAAAGGCGCTCAAGATCGCTACACGCTGCTCTCCCCGCGCCTGCTCGACTCCCTGCGCCTGTACTGGCAGGCATTCCGTCCGCGTGCGTGGCTGTTTCCCAATCCTGCCGGCACGGCACCGATCGATCCGACCACGGCGCAACGCACCTACGCCGCCGCCCGCGACGCCGCCGGCATTCCACGTGAAGGCGGGATTCACACGCTTCGCCACGCTTTCGCCACTCACCTGCTCGAAGCCGGCGTGGACCTGCCCACCATCCAGCGCCTCTTGAACCACGGCCACATCTCGACCACCATGCGCTACCTGCACCTGGCGCGCACGCGTCTGACCGGTACCACTTCCCCGCTGGAACTGCTCGACTAAGCCGACGCGCTAAGCGTCGAAGTGGTCCCCGCCCGCCCTCGCCTGGGATTGGCCGAGGTGCTGCGCCGTCACGGCCCGGCTTATCTCGCAGCCCATCCCTTGTCCGCTGCCAAGGCGAAGGTCTGGCGCGCTATCCTCGCGTGCCGCACGCCCGCTCTGGGCGGCCATGTGCAAGCCTGCGACGCTTGCGGCATGATGCGCCACGTCTATCACTCCTGCCGCAACCGGCATTGCCCGCTGTGCCAGACGCGGGCCAAGGAAGCCTGGCTCGCGGCGCGCCGGCGCGAGGTGTTGCCGGTGCCCTATTTCCATCTGGTGTTCACGCTCCCGCACGATCTGAATGGACTCATCGGGCAGTGTCCGCGAGCGCTCTACGAAATGCTCTTCGGCGCGGTCTCGGCAACACTCACCGAGTTTGCGGCGAATCCGCGCTGGCTGGGCGGGACACCGGCCTTCTCGCTGGTGCTGCACACCTGGAAGCAGGACTTGGGGCGTCATGTGCATATCCATGCGCTGGTGCCCGGCGGCGCGTTGAGCGCCACGGGAGACTGGAAGAGGGCGAAGCGGGGCTTTCTGTTTCCGGTCAAGGCGCTGTCCAAGGTGTTTCGGGGGAAGTTCGTCGCCGCCTTGAACAGGGCGAGAGACAACGGAAAGCTGCGCGAGCCGGGGCTGGCCGATCACGCGTGGCGCGATCTTATCTCGCGGCTGCATGCGCACGAGTGGGTGGTCTATGCCAAGCAACCGCTCGCCGGGCCCGAGCAGGTGCTCGACTATCTGGGGCGCTATACGCATCGGGTGGCGATCTCCAACGAGCGCATTGTGGGCATGGACGAGGACTCGGTGAGTGTGCGGGTGCGCGATCGGGCTCATGGCAATCGAGCGCGCACGCTTCGCCTGCCAGCGCACACTTTCATCGAGCGCTTCTTCTTGCACGTGCTGCCCAAGGGCTTCAAACGCATTCGCCACTACGGGCTGATCGGTCCGGCGCACAAGGCGGCGCGACTGGCTGCCGCGCGCGCAGCGCTCGATGCGCGCGTGCCCGATCCGCTCGTGGTGGACTCGGTCCAGGCCTTCATGGGCCGCCTCGAGCGGCACGAGTACTTGCGTTGTCCGCACTGTGGCCGTGGCCAGTTCGTGCCCACGGCGTCCATTGCGCCTGTGCCGCTGCGCTTGCTGCATCTGCGCGGACCCCCGTGAGATTGCGCCGGTCCGCGCGATTCGTGTGCTGTGCTCTTGGCGCGCTCGCTCGCCCGGGGCGCGCTCGGCCCTTGCGCCCGGTTCATCCAAATCGGGTATCGCATCGAGCTTGCTTGCACCCTTCGCCACCGCTCTTAGCCCTGGCCAACGCCGCCAGAGATCTCATCGAGCGCCTTCATCGTCATGCCGACCGGAGTCATCGCGCCCCCGCAGGCTTACAATCCCCATAGCTAGCGCTCCTGGCAGCGGTTCAGTCCAACGAGGTTTATCCGCCGCTTTTCGCCGCCGCGGCAGGATTCAGCGTTTGTGGGGCGGCGGATAAATGCTATTCGTTAGGTTTCTTGAGACCCGCCATGACCGTATCGATCATCATATGCAGCTCGCCAATGGTCTGCGCGACCGCAATGCTAAACGCCAACTCGGTTCCTGAGAATGCACGGGCCGACTTGAACGCTACTGCTGGTCGATTGGCAATCTTTCTTGACCATGTGAGGGCCATCCCATCAGATGTCGAGCGAGCCCAGCTCGAGTTTTGCGCGCATCTGCAACGCAACTGGATCGACTACGCTGCTGCGGCCAAGACCAGACCAGACCTCCAGTTTGTAGCGCATGCCGATGGGCTCGAGTACCTCTCCCGTCTCCATGCAACCCTATACGAGTTCAAGGCGCTTCTTGATCTCTTCACGCGCCTGATGTGCCGTCTCGTTGCCAGCCCATCGCCGCCGCACGGATTCAATAAGGGCAAGGTCGACGGCGTCGAAGTCTCGGGCGGTCGACTCATCTGCTGGCTCCAAGGACACGCCGTGGAACGACTCCCGACTCGCGATGCGCTGGTCCACACACTCTTGACCGCCACGAGGGAGTGGATTACGCCAGCGGTGGCTCTCCGCGACACACTTGGACATAAGCGGGACATCCCGGGTTTCCAACACGTGCGCATCCCCGTTTCGTCAATCCTGGCTTCAGTGAAGCCAGCACACCTCCTGCTGCCTGAAATGGCAGATGGCCGTGGCCTACAGGCTTTTGTCGTCGATCTCCGCGACCGGCTCTGCCATCTACTGTCCGCCCTTCTACCTCTCGTCCCAAGAGTGAACCCAGCGCTGAACGAATCATGGGAGAAGGCAAAGTGTCGACTCTCGGCGTGAGAAAGAAACCTAATCGGGACGGGGCGAGCGTCTAGCTCGCCCCTCCCACACCACCCGGCATGCGGGTCCGCACCGGGCGGTTCATAGTCAGGGAGCACACGACTCACATCAGGCGTAGCCGTGCGCTTTCATCCACAGCGCACGAATACTCACCAAGCCTTGTTGTTGCAACCATTCGTTCGTCATCCCCGTTTGCGTGGCAAGTGATCTCGATAGGTGCCAGTAACTCTTGCTACTAATCGCCGTGAGGATCGCGGTACGCTTGCCCGTACCGAGCACGATCAAGTTGCCCACCTTCGTGCGGCACCAGCGCCACTGTTTCCAGTAGCACATGGGTACACGCCGGCGCAACCACTCATCGAGTTCGGGCACGGGGCGGTAATGCAAGGCGACGATGAAGGTGACCTTCGACAAGCCCGGCGTCGTTCACTTCTTCTCAGCGTCTGCCTCGTCGAGCCGGCGCTCGATCTCCTGGCTCAGCCGCTCACGATCGGTTTCTGGAGTGATGTATCGCGTCCGCTCCTTCTTCAGAGTCGCGCGCAGCGCTTTGCGCTGCTTGAGTGAGAGCGACGGCGCCAGGTCCTTCATCACGTTCAGCGCGTGGTATTGCTCAAACGCGCTGAGCGATCCTTGAATCAGCTCCACTAACAGGTCGAAATCCCGCAGCTTGGGATTCCCGCGCATGAGCGTAATCGCGAAGACTCGCTTGCCAGGCCTCCCTGAACCGACGAGGTCGCTGACGTGCTCTGGGGTCCACGAAAGTCCTTTGGCCTTGAACGCGGTTTTCAGCCATTCGATCGGCGCCTCCTTGGCCAGGTCTTGAGTGACCGACCAGGTGGCATTCTGGGCTGAGGTCAGCTTGCTCTTGCCGAACAAGAGGAGCAGCCAGTTGTTTTGCAGCGTGCTCGACACCAGATCTTCGAGCCGGCCTGTGCGTTGACTGCCCGCGTCGAGCGAGGCGCGGAGCGAATCGTACTGCTCCACGAACGAGGCCTCGAGCCATCGCTTCTGGACCGTCACGATTTCGTTTGTAAACCGTTTGCGTTCATCGTCGGTGGCCGTGAGCGTGGCCACGTAGTGAGCGCTCAAGTGCACGAGCTCCGAGCCCACGCGCCGCGCCTCGAGCAACGCTGCCCGCCAGTATTCCGCGGATTCCGCCGTTGGCAGCTTGAAGGCGATCCAGAACAGTGCCTCCCACCTGAATCGCGGAACGTGGATGAAGGAGAGCTTGGCCTTTGCCTCCTCGACCTTTCGAGCTTTGGAGAGCAGGACCGATTCCTTCATCGATTGCTCATCGGCCAGGTCCGCGATGTCGGTCGAGAGCGGACGCCTCGCGCCGTCCGGCTTGCGAAACGCGAGCGTGTTGTTCGCGTTCGTCGTGATGCCACGCCGAATCACGTCTTCGGCGAACACGAGGGCGCGCCCCTTGTCGCCGAGCCGGTCGAACACCGACGCGAGCAATGACCTGACCTTGGGATCGGACGAAGACTCCAGCGTCTTGGCAATCGTTCCAACCCTTGCCAGCAGTGCGTCAGTCTTCTTCTCAACAAACTCTCCCGCCACACGTCTCAGCGCGCGGGCACGCTCCTCCACATCGTCGATCGAGGCGACCACATCGAGCGCACGATCGAATCGGCCATCAATGGCCAGCGCCCATGCATAACGTTTGCGAGCGTCCTCTTCACCCCACGGTCCGCCTTCGCGATCCACGACGTCGAAGAGCTCGTGAAGCTCGGTCATCAGTCGCGCCTTTGCAAGTGCGAGCGCGAGGTTGCCGTCTCGGACCGGAGACGATCCAGTGCGCTGGTCCACCGCCGATCGATGAATCGTCTTGAGCGTGTCGTCGGCGCCCAGGACCGACGCGGCTTGCAGCTCCTGATTTCGGAACGGAATGCGAACGTTGCAGCCAAAGACCTTGTTGAAGATCTCGCGTAGCGTCGCAATCGCGTCATCGTCATGCGCGTCGCGAGCTGCCTTTCCGGCCCAGAACAGGGCGTTTGGCAGATCCCATTCATCTGGCCCGCCAGGTTTCCCGATGAGGTCTGCACGATCGACGGCGGCTTGCCTTGCGCGCGACGCGTAGCGCTTGGCAAGCGCTGGCAACTCACAGGCGTCCGCGGCGAAGGTCAACCACGACCACGCCATGCTCGAATGCGTCAGGTCGATTGAGGCGACCGCTCGTTCCGCCTCGTCGAAACAGCGCTGCGCGCCCTCGAGGTCGGCCTCCTGTTTGAAGATGGGAGCGAGCAGCGAATAGGCCCAGCTCCGCTCAATCGCGAACGTGATGTTGTTCGCCATGAGCTCGGCACGCTGCAGTTGTCCGGCCTTGGCAACCGCGGACAATACGAGCGCTGGAGCGACGGCCATCTGCCGGCTGTAGACCAGACAGGCGGCGGTCAGCGACGTCCAATCGACGGGCGACTTCGCGACCGCTCTGGCGATCGCCAGATCGACGACTTTCAAGAATCCCATCGAGTGACCGAAGCGCAGCCGATGCGCGCGTTCGAAGTCGGGGTTCGTCGCCAATTCGTAGAGACGATCGAACCCGCCGGGCGTGCGCGAGAGGTACGTGCCGAAGTGAGCCAGCACGTACGGATGCACGTTTTCCCATGGCACGTTCTCGGTCAGCGTGTCGAGAGCTGTTGCGATGGCGGCGTTCGCCGCCTCGGTGTGGACGCTACGACGCAAATGCTCGGCGAGCGCTTCATGGAACAGCCGATACACTGGCTCGGTCCCAGGCATCGATTCGACGATGAGATCGCCGGCGCTGTCCAGCACCGCAGCCACGGTTTCATCCGTGTAGTGAGGAATCCGATCCTCTTTCCGCGCCAACCGTGCCAAGGCGTTGGCGAGCGGCGCCCAAATCGGCCCCCATGGCAACCCGCCCGCACCTTCCGCCCACGCCAGCGGGCGAAGAATGTCCTCGACCACGCGAGGGTTGGGGAGCTGCGCGATGTAGGCCGCAAGCGCCTCGCCGGCCTCCGTCGGGAACGTCACCGACTCGACCTTCGGGTCCACGGCCTCGGAGCGATTGGCGAGCGAGCGCGCGGTGATGGCGGCGACGAGGAACGATTTGCCGGCCGCCGACGCGATGCGCGGCGCCAACGCCGTGGCCAGGTCCTTCCGATCTCGGTACGGTGTGCGGCGCTCGGGTTCTTCGGTCGCCATTAGGCGAGCTACCACGTACTGCTGCATCTCGAGATGGTTGTCAGATCGATCGAGCACGAGGCAGTTCTGATCGTCGGGCGAGACGCCGAGTGTTGACAGCAAACTCGTTGTCGGATCCGCCGCGGCAATGGCGCCGCGGACCGGACGCGGCCGCGTGGCGACGATCACTTTCACGCCGCGCGACGTGACCAGCGGACGGATCAATTCCGTCGCGATGCGGGAAGATTCGCCTTCAGATGCTTCGTCCAGTGCGTCGATGGCGATGGTGATCGCCCGCATGGCGGCTCGGCCGTCCGTGTCGGAGGTGGGCAGGCCGCCAGCCAGGGCTGCCTTCAACGCATCAGGCGTTCTCGCGGTCAGCTTGAGCCGCTGTGACAGCTCGAGCACGAGTTGCTCGAGCGTCTTGCCGCGACACCACAGCACGACGTCGATCGACGATTCGGGCGGCTTGGTATCGGCGGGGAGCGTCGCGATGTCGGACACGCCGGCCCGCAGAGTCGGGTCGCTGAGGACGATCACACGCGAGAGCAGCGCCGACTTGCCAGAGCCCGGAGATCCGGTGATCACGAACAGATCTCGATCGGAGCCATCCGCCGGCTGCTCGAGCCAACGGACGATTCGGTGAAGCTCGCTCGACCGCCCGGTGAAGTACGATCCTTGCTCTCCGCGCGAGACGCCGCGTGACGCCGGATCGAAATGCGATTTCAGTTCGATGTCGCCGATGAGGGCGCCGAGCTGGCGGGTCCCGTAGTACGGGTTGGGGATCACTTGCGTGGGCCCGTTGCCCCACATCTTGTGCTCGGCGACTTGCGGGACCTTCATTTCCCGCAAGACGCTATTGAGCGCGCCGACGAACTGCGGGATCTCAATCCACTCCTGATCCGCGCCCGTCCAGCGCTCTTGCGAGACCATGCGGATAAACGCCTCGACGAATTTGCCGTCGTAAGCGGGATCGCGGCTGAACGCGCTGCACACGATCGCTTGCGCCCAGGTCGTATACGCTTCGCGCGTGTTCGCTTCGTAAGCGCCCTGATCGGCGCTTTGAGAAATGCTGCTGCCGAGTCGTCCGGCTCCGCAGGTATCCACGATCACCAGCACGTTGTTCGGTGGCGATTGCCCGATGATGTTTCCGAGCGTCCCGGCCTCCACAGCCTTGCCAGCGAGCTTTTGGAGAGGCGAGTCGTGACCTTGTAGATAAGCGACACCATTTTCGATTTGTCCGTGAGCCGCCACGTAGATCACGACGACGTCCTCGGGCACGAGCGTGTTGAGCCAATCGGCCAGGCCGGTTCGAATCTGCTCGTTCGTTGGATCGACTGCGAGATCCGGCAGCGCCGGCTGATACTTGACCCGCGTATCTTGAGCGAACCAGGCCGTCATTCGCTGTGCGTCCTGGTGCGCGAACTGCAGATTCATCTCGGGGTCTTTGTAATTGCCGACCCCAATGCCCACGACGAAGCGGCGCCTGGCAGGAGCGTTAGGCGATGGCATCGGCGATCGCCTTCCCTGTCGAGATGGCCGTGAGATACGGGGAGACATCGTGCGCGGTCGCGCCGTTGTCGATCCCGATATCGACGATCGTGCCGTCCTTGCCGTCAAAGAAATCACCCAACTTCTTGTTGAGTGCGACGACGTCGTGATCGTCCGAGATGTTCACCCAGCGCTCGATGTGAGGCGGCCACTCACCTTTGCCGTTGACCGGAGCCGGATCGAGTGCCTGAAAGATCAGGTTCTGGATCGCGAGCGGCGATCCAAGCGTGATCAGCGTCTTCACGTTGGCCCAGTTCGGCTGCCCCTTGAATCGATGGAGGGATTCGTAGGCGACGACGGATCCAAGCGAGTGGGCGACGAGGACTTTCGTATCGGTGGCAACCACGGCATTGACCGAGTCCTGCGCGGCGGTGCGAATAATGTTGTCCTGCATGTAGAGCCTGACCTGTTTCAGGTTGCCGATCATCAAGGACCGAGCGATGCCGACGAAGAACTTACTGTGAGTGAGCGCCTGCAGTCCGTCTTGCACGAGAACAGGGACGCCGCGTTGGCCCGCCGCCTTTGGCGCAGGGACGTGCGACGGGTCGTCGGCGGCGGCCGCCTTCCACCACTCCAGGAGCAGCACTTTTTCGAAGGGATCTTTCACGTCTGCGGGAATGAAGGGCGGGTCTCCCGCCGCGCGAACCTTGTCCCGCCCGCGAAAGAGTCCGCCGTAGTAGGCGCAGGCGAGCGAGTTGTCAGGAATCTTTCGACCGGCGTTATCCACGCCGCTCAATAGCGACGGCCACCACTCGCTCACCAGCTTCGGCGCGCCTTTTCCTTGCTGGGCGATGCCGTGAACGCCGACGATCAACGCCATGCGCACCTCACTTTGCTTGGCTCAGCGGAGTATTGTAGGGCGCGCCGCGCGCCGCTTCTGAATAAAGGGTGAATAAAGGGGACGCTACGCTTTTTCATCGTTACAAGTACAGGGATTCCGCCTTATCAAGGACGCGGTTCAATGACCGCTTACGGTTTCTGTTTCTAGCCGCTGCCAAAGAGGCGGTTACTTCACTGCCTCAATAATCGCGATTTCGCGCTTGAGCAGATCGTTGGCCAGATCGGACACTGGCACGCCTTTCTTCGAAGCGAAGTTTGCCAGATACGCCTGCACCTCGGCATCCAGATACACCGGCCGATTCAGCTTCGCATTGGGCTGATAAAACTTGCCGCGCACGCCGCCCGAGAAATCGATCTCGGCAGGCATATTGTCGTCGTCCTGGGGAGAGGGGTGGTTGCTGGATTCATCGTGTCACCTATCGAGGCTCATCCTCAAAAAACGTCGTTCCTGATTGGTCGCTGGGCGCGCGGAAATGATACGCACGCGCACGCTCGCCGGCCCGACTGCCTGATACGTATGCGCCACAGCTAGGAGTGCGCCGTTGGCGTCAAGCCCCAGCGCAAACCAGCGCTCCTCATACTGGCTATGGACTGAGTTGTTGTCCAGAAGCGATTCGCCTTTCTTCGTGCCCTTCGTGTCTTCGTGGTAAGAATTTGATCTTCACGGCGAAGCTTTCAGTTCTGGGTCTCCAGGGATTTCTCGCCGCGCGCGGCGACGAAGATGCCGGCGAGCAACAGCACGAAACCGATCAACTGGAGCGAGGTGAATCCTTCTTCGAAGAAGAACCACGCGAGAATCGCGGCGCCCACCGGTTCGCCCAGGATCGCGATCGCGACGAAGGTGGCAGTGAGCCGTCTCACGGCCCAGTTGAAAGCGGTGTGTCCGCCGAGCTGCGGGCCGATCGCAAGCAATGCCATAAATCCCCATGCCGGCACCGACAACGCCGCCAGCGAGGTGCCGCTTGCCGCCACCGCGACGCCCAGCAGCATCGCCGCCACCGTGTAGGCCAGCCAGACGTACGCGGTGAGCGATATGCGCGCGCGCAGCGCGCGTCCCACCAGCAGATAACCCGACGCGGAGATCGCTCCAACCAGCGCCAGCGCATTGCCCAGGAGCGGATTGGTCGCCGTTCTTTCGCTCCCGCCCGAATCGGCGGCAAAGATCAGTACGCCGCCGGCGACGGTGAGCGCGATGCCCGCGAGTGCGGCAGGCGCGGGACGTTCGCTCAGCAGCACTGCAGAAGCCAGCCCGATCCAGAGCGGATTGGTGGTGACCAGCGCTGCACTGCTTGCCACCGAGGTGTACTCCAGCGAGGAGATCCACGTCCAGAAGTGGATGGCCAGAAACAGCCCGGACAGCAGGCACAGGCCCAACTCGCGTCGGCCCAGCCGCATGATTTCCCGCCCCGCTTTCAGCCAGGCGAAAGGCGCCAGAATCGCAGCGGCCAGCCCCAGCCGCACCGCGGCGATCGTGAGAGAAGAAGCGCCTTCGGCTTGCGCCAGCCGGATCAGGATCGAGGCGGTCGAGACCACGGCGACTGCGCCGGCGAGGACGATGAACGACGACCTCACCCCGTTAGAAGTGCACGCAAAAAGCATCAAGTGTCGTGAGTTCGTTACGTGCACTTCTAACGGGGTGAGGTGGGTCAGTGGAGTGTCTCTGGCGGACCCGGAATGCCGGAAACAGCGAGAACGTCGATTCCCTCTTCCTTCAGTTCGGTCACTTCCTTCATCGACGCAGTGCCGCGAATTGCGCGCTCGGCAACTTCCTTGTAGAAAATCCGCCGTGCCTCATCCGGAAACCGCCTGCCGACATCCTCGGTGTTCTGGAGCACGTATTCGATGAACTTCTTGTGCAACAACTGGGCGGCATTGGCGACCATGACCGACTGCGGTTCTTGCGACGGTTCGCTGCCGCGTGTGCTGACGTAGGGCGCCGAAGGCTGCCTGGCGATCTCGAGGGAGCCGCACAGCGGGCAGGCAATGCTTCCGCCCTTCACCTGTACGGCGAAGTCGTCAGCCGAGCCAAACCACCCTTCAAATCGGTGGCCTTTTTCGCAGGAAAGATTGAAAACGATCATGTTCTTGTTGGCCGCCAGGATTGCGAGGCCGCGCAAAGTTTACCATCTGCGGCCGGTGGGTTTGCCGGTCGGCAATGGATAGAACCTGCTGCGCAGCGTTGGTTCCACGCACTGCGCCAACGGATCAGGGCAGCAGCCGTTCTCCGGCGAACAGGTCTTCGACTTGCTCGCGTTCGCGTATCAGGTGAATGCGCCCGCCGTCAACCATCACTTCGGCGGCGCGCGGGCGGGCGTTGTAGTTCGAACTCAGGCTCATGCCGTAGGCGCCCGCAGACATGATCGCCAGCAGGCCGCCCTCTTCGATCGCGAGCTGGCGCTGCCTGGCGAGGAAGTCGCCGCTTTCGCATACCGGCCCCACCACATCGTAGACTGCGGCAGCGGCACCGGAGTCCTTGACTGCACGCACTTCATGATAGGCGTCGTACAGCGCCGGACGAATCAGGTCGTTCATCGCGGCGTCCACCACGGCGAAATTCTTCGCCTCGCCATGCTTCAGGTACTCGACCCGGGTCAGCAACAGGCCCGCATTGCCGACCAGCGAACGGCCCGGCTCGACAAACACCGATTGCGGCCGGTCCCCGACCGCATCCAGCAATGCCTTCACCCAGGCGTCTTGCGTGGGCGGGACCTCATCTGCGTAGCGGATGCCGAGACCTCCGCCCAGGTCGAGATGTTCCATCTCGATACCTTCGGACGCCAGACGATCGGCGAGGTTCAGCACCTTGCGCACGGCATCTACGATCGGTTCCACCTCGACCAGTTGCGAGCCGATGTGGCAGCCGATGCCGACAACCCTGAGGTGCCTGGACGAATGTGCCAGGCGATACAGGCGCATCGCGTCCTGGAACGCGACCCCGAACTTGCTTTTCAGGCCGGTGGAAATGTACGGGTGTGTCCGGGCGTCGACATCGGGATTCACCCGCAAGCTGACCGGCGCGCACCGGCCCATTTCGCCCGCGACCCGTTCGAGGCGCAGGAGCTCGGATTCGGACTCCACGTTGAAGCAAAGGATGCCGGCAGCCAGCGCGTCGCGCATCTCCCGCCCGGTCTTGCCCACGCCGGAGAACACCGTCCTCGCAGGCTCTCCGCCGGCGGCGATGACCCGCGCCAGTTCGCCGCCGGAGACGATGTCGAAGCCGCTGCCCAGGCGGGCGAAAAGATTGAGGATCGCCAGATTGGAATTGGCCTTGACCGCATAGCAGATCAGGTGCGCACGCGCGCCAAAGGCGCGATCGTAACGCTGGAAGGCGTCCGTCAATGCCGCACGCGAGTAGACGTAGCACGGCGTGCCGAATTCCTCGGCAATGCGCGAAAGCGGCACGTCTTCAGCGTGCAGCGCGCCGTCGCGCTGGGAAAAAAAACTCACTTCTCGATGATTCCTTCTTCGGTTTTTCTGGGCTTCTCCTCTTCCTTCGGCAGATAGAGCGGGCCCTTCTGGCCGCAGGCGGAGATCAGGAACGCGAGCAGGACTAGGACACAGAGGCGGCGCATGGAAGACTTTCTAAAGTGCAGTCGAGTTTAGCACAGCGTCTTGCTGTAACCAGCTATCCGCAAGACGAAAAGTCAAAGTCTCACCACGAAGGCTGACAACAACAAACCTGAACGCTCACCACGAAGACACGAAGAAAGGCAAGACAATGTTGTTTGATTGCCGGATTGCAAAGATTTGGCAGTTCTCTCGATACCGATTGCACGGCGCTCATCGATTAAGGCTTTCTCTGTGGCCGGACACTTGAGGACAGCATGGTCCGTACCGCGAATTCAATTCCAGAAATTGTCCTTTGGATTCTCTTCGTGTTCTTCGTGCCTTCGTGGTGGGATTTTCTTGATGTGGAAATCAGATATCCATGTAATAGCGGCCCATGTGGTCGAGCTCGGCGCGCGCTTCCTTGTGATGCGGGCACACCGCTGCGACAAGATTCCAGAAACGCCGCGAGTGGTTCATCTCGACAAGATGGGCAAGTTCGTGCGCGACGACGTAATCGATCGTCGGCTGCGGCGCCTGGATCAGGCGCCAGTTGAGCCTGACTTCGCGTTTGACGTTGCAACTGCCCCAGCGTGTCTGTGCGCCGGAAAGAGACAGCCGCGGGGTCGCCAGGCCGTACAGGCGGGCGTATACGCCGATGCGCTCGGTGAAATTCGACGTTGCGTGGGGGCGATACCATTTCAGGACTGCGGCTCTTACCGCCTCGGAATCGCCGGGTTCGGGAAGCGCGACCTGCAGGCAGTCCGTGTCGCCCAGGGTCGCCAGTGACGCGGCCCCGTCTTCCCTGAGATGCAGCCGCAGATCGCGGCCGAGATACTTGATGGTGTCGCCATCGGTCCACGACTGGTTGCGCGAAGGATAGGCGCTCCAGACGGCAAGTTTCCTGAGCACCCAGTCCTCGGCGTCGCGAATGATGCCGGTGATGCGGCGCTCCGTGCTGCGCCAGGGGGCGCTCACGATCAGCCCGCGCTCGTCCACGGTCAGCACGATGCTGCGCCGTTGCTGGCTGCGCTTGAGAAGGTAGGGGATGTCGCGGTCGCCCAGCCGGATGGTTTTCGGCTCGGAGACCGCGGCGACCGGGAACAAATCTAGCGAGCGTTCCTTAGGGAAGCTCTGCATAAGTCCCGCATGCGCGACCGAGGCGATTCGGGTCGAG
>JBBPIT010000007.1:0-12619 GCA_038040175.1 Pseudomonadota bacterium
GTGGTTGCCGGCGCCGAGAAGCTGTCGCAGGCGGTGCGCGACCTGTGGAGCGAGAAGTTCGGCGTACGCGTCTACGAAGGGTATGGAGTGACGGAGACTTCACCGGTCATCTCGGTCAACTCTCCCATGGCGACCCGCATCGGCAGCGTCGGCCAACTGCTTCCCGGAATGGAGGCCCGGCTTGTGCCGGTGCCCGGAATCGAGCGCGGCGGCGTGTTGCACGTGCGCGGCCCCAACGTCATGCTGGGTTATTTGTACTACGAGAATCCCGGGGTGCTGGTGCCGCCGCACTCGGAGCTGGGCCCGGGCTGGCATGAAACCGGCGACGTGGTGGATATAGACGACGACGGATTTGTTCACATCCTCGGACGCGTCAAGCGCTTTGCCAAGGTCGCGGGGGAAATGATTTCACTCGAGGTCGTCGAGAAGATTGCCGTGGCCGCGTCGCCGGGTTTCCAGCATGCGGCTTCTTCGCGACCCGACGAACGGCGCGGCGAGGCGATCGTGCTCTTCACCACCGACCCTGCGCTGACCCGCGAGCGCCTGCAGCAGGCCGCGCACGTGCTGGGCTCGTCGGAGATCGCCGTGCCCAGGGAAATTCTCAATGTGCAGGAAATCCCGCTTCTGGGGACGGGAAAGGTAAACTACGTCAGGCTCAAGGAAGACGCCTGCCGCGCGCCGGCAGCCGCTTCCGGCGCTGGCTAGGCAGAGGTGCGACAAACACATTTGCCATGACCGACCAAGCGCCAGACTATTCCAAACTGCTCGAATGCCTTGCGGACAGGCTGCCGGCGTTCCGGCAGGCGTTGCTCGAGCTGGGCAAGGCCGACCTCGAACGAGTGGAACTGGCGGCAGGCAAGGTGCTCCTGCGCAAGGGTGAAAAGGCGAATGCGCTGTACGTGGTCGTCGCCGGATTGCTGCGCGCCACGACCATCCAGGACGGTGGCGGCGAACTTACCCTTGCGGAATTCGGGCCCGGCGAGATGGCCGGCGAGATGGCGATCCTGGCAGGCGGCGGCGTGTACAGCGCGACGGTCTCGGCGGCTGAAGACGCCGTGCTCGTCAGGGTGCCGCGCGAGGCCTTTGAAAGGATCGCGAAGTCAGCACCAAAGGCGGTCCGTGAGATGGCCGGGGGCATACGCCGGCGTCTTGCCCGCGACCAGCTTGCCATCGGCCTGCCGAAGTTATTCGGGCCGCTCGACAAAACCATGCTCCAGTTCGTCGAGGAGCGGGTGGAGTGGGTCAGACTGCACGCCGGTGACACGCTGTTTGCCGAGGGGGACAAGGGCGAGGATCTCTTCTTTGTGCTCGGCGGGCGCCTGCGCGCAGTGAGCGCTGACGGCCGGGTGCTCAACGAAATGACCCGGGGTGAAAGCATCGGCGAGATCGCGTTACTGACCGGAGAGCCGCGCACCGCGAGTGTGGTCGCGGTCCGCGATAGCGACCTGGTTCGTGTGTCGCGGCGGGCATTCGACGAAATCGTCGCGAAGTATCCCGCGGTTATGCAGACCGTCGCACGCATCGTGGTGCAGCGCCTGAGGGCGAAGGAGCAGGGAGGCGCCGCCGCAAGAACGGGAAAGTGCGTTGCGGTGCTCGCGGCGGGCGCCGGAAATGCGACCGCGGACTTCACCGAGCGACTGGTGAAGGCGCTCGAACGGATCGGCTCCACGCTGCATTTGTCGGCGCAGCGGCTGGACGCGCTGCTGAACCGGCCCGGAATTGCCGCGGCCGAAGAGGAGGATGCGGCCGGCATCCGCCTGACGGCATGGCTCGACGAACAGGAATCGCACCATCAGTTTCTCATCTACGAAACCGACGGCACCCTCTCCCTCTGGACACGGCGTTGCCTCCGTCAGGCGGATGAAATTCTGCTGGTAGCGGACGCCGATTCGGATCCCGCGCCCGGCACTGTAGAGAAGACCCTTCTGGGGACCAAGGACGGCATCTCGAAGGCGCGGCAAAGCCTGGTTCTGTTGCATTCCGACGGCAGCCGTTTGCCGTCAGGAACTTCGCGTTGGTTCGCTAACCGCAATGTCCAGCGCAATTTCCACGTCCGTCTCGACACGGAAAACGACTTCAGGCGCGTGGCGCGCTGCCTGGGAGATGCCGCAGTCGGACTCGTTCTCGGCGGCGGCGGCGCGCGCGGCCTGGCGCATATCGGCGTGGTTCGCGCGCTGCGCGAAGCGGGAGTGCCGATCGACATGATCGGCGGTACCAGCATGGGGGCGGTAATGGCTTCGCTGGTGGCGATGGACCAGGACTGGGATCAGATGCTGGAGACCAACCGGGAGGCGTGGCTGCGCAATAAACCGCACAAGGAATATTCGCTGCCTTTCATCTCGCTGATCCGCAGCCGGCGGCTGGACAGCATGGCGCAAAGAATCTGGGGCGAGATCGAGATCGAAGACTTGTGGATCAGTTTTTTCTGCGTCTCCTGCAATCTTTCCACCAGCGCCACAGTGATCCACGAGCGCGGACCGTTGTGGAAGGCCATCCGCGCCAGCGCCTCCCTGCCCGGAGTGTTCGTTCCGGTCCTGAGCGACGGCAACATCCTGGTGGATGGAGGGCTGGTCAACAACCTGCCCGGAGACGTCATGCGCGAGCGAGCCTGCCGGACGCTGATCGTAGTCGACGTCGGATCGGAACAGGAATTCACCTTCAAGCTGCCTGAGTTTCCTTCGCCCTGGCAGTTTCTTCGCAGCCGCATCCTGCCGTTCGCAGCGCGAATCGAAGTCCCGCACATCGTCGACGTGCTCATCCGCACGACCGATGTCAGCAGCATCCAGAAGACGCGCGACGTCAAGAGAAACGCCGATGTCTGCCTCCGACCTCCGATCGACGCCTACGGCGTCCTCCAGTTCGAGTCGCTCGACGAGATCGCCGAGGTGGGCTATCGCTACGCGAAGGCGAAGATGGAAGAATTGCGCGGTGAGGAATCTCTGGCCGGAATGTTCCAGGCGACGTAAGGCCCAGTTTACCGGCGTTCGGCAATCGCGCGCAGCGCGTCCAGGTCCAGGATTTCGAGGTAGTCGCGCTCGTGCTTGATGAAGCCGCTTCGAGACCAGTCGCGCAGGTTCTTGTTAACGCTTTCGCGCGTCGCGCCGATGAAGTCGCCCAGTTCCTGCTGCGACAACTTGAGTTCGATCCGCACTCGGGCGCCGCTCCCGGTCCCGTGATTCCCCGCCAGCCAGAGCAGTTGCTTCGCCAGCCTGGCGGGAACGTCGAGGAAGGTGCGATCCTCGACGCAAATCGTAAGTTCCCGGATACGGCCCGCGAGCACGGCCAGGAGCTTGATCGCGACCGGCGGGGAGGCCGCGAGCAGACCGTGGAACGCGCGTTTGTCTACCACCGCCATCTCGCATTCCTCCAGCGTGGTCACGGTGGCGGAGCGAGGCTGGCCGTCGAGAATGCCGATTTCGCCGAAGACCTCTCCGGGACCCATGACGTTGATTGCGGTGTCCGCCCCGTCGGCGCCCTGCGCGGTGACTTTTGCGCGGCCGCGCAGCAACACGAAGAAATCGGTGGCGGGATCGCCCTTGGTGACGATCGTCTCCCTCGGCTTGTACACCCTGGTTTTTGCCCGCTGCGACAGGCGGACGAGATCGTCCTTTGCGAGTGCGTTGAAGAGCCAGACCCGCGACAGGCTGTCGATCAGCGCGTCGGCCACGGTTTTTGACCTGCGTCTGTGAAGCAGTTCATAGGAAAGCCTGCATACGGCTTGTAGACTTCAGGCATGCAACTCCTCTTCCTCGGTTCAGGTTCCGCGCATACCGTGGGCGCCGACAACTTCCAGTCGAACATGATGCTGATCGCCGACAGCGGCCGGCGCCTGCTGATCGA
Organism: Pseudomonadota bacterium; assembly: GCA_038040175.1. GTDB lineage: Bacteria > Pseudomonadota > Gammaproteobacteria > Burkholderiales > JACQAP01 > JACQAP01. The sequence continues at coordinate 3,841 of JBBPIT010000007.1, forward strand.
CTGCGGTTCGGACGTGCGCTGGTCGCTGGCAAAACAGGGCCTTTCCCACCTGGATGTCACCGACATTTACATCAGCCATCTGCATGCGGATCACATCGGCGGGCTCGAGTACATCGGCTTCCAGACGAAATTCGACCCGCGCTGCGAACGTCCCCGTCTCTTCGTCGAAGCGTCTCTTGCCGCCCCGCTCTGGAACCGCGCGCTGCGCGGAGGCATGGGCGTCATTTCCGGCACCGAGACTGAACTGGATACCTTCTTCGACGTGCGCATCGTCACCGCGAATCAGCCGTTCGAATGGGAAGGCGCCCGCCTTGAACCCGTCCCCGCAGTGCATGTTTCCAGCCCGCGTGCGACTGTCCACAGCTACGGCCTGCTGATCGAGAGCGACGGCCATCGAACGTTCCTCACAACTGACACCCAGTTTACTCCGGGTCGCCTGGCCGCCTACTACGCGAGCGCCGACCTTATCTTTCACGACTGCGAAACCGGCCCCGCAAGGACCGGTGTCCATCCCCGTTACGACGACCTCGTTGAGCTTCCGGCCGCCGTCCGCGCCAAGACCTGGCTCTACGGCTACCCGCCGGGCCCGTTGCCCGATGCCGCCGCTGCCGGTTTCCGCGGCTTTGTCCGGGCCGGCCAGTCCTTCGAGCTCACCCTCAAGCGCGGTCCGCTCGAGGAAACCGCGACTCGCACTGGACTGAGCACGTAATAGCATGCGCGCCAGGCGACCGCCCTGCCAATTGCGTCTCCTAAACTTCCGACTGCTTGGCCTGCCCGCTCCGGGCGGAAAGCAATAGAAGGGATCGGGCCGATTCCCAAAAAAAAGCCCGCCGATACGGCGGGCGAAGTCCACGGGAGAGTTCCGAGATCAGTTGGAGATGGTGGAAGCCAGCTTAATCGGAGCGCGTGTGACAGCAGGGGCGCAAAAGACCTTATCGTCGACCATCACGCAACTGGTCTTGCCATGCAGGGCGAACTCCACGCGCTGCTGGCCGTTCTCCATAGTCACGCGGAGATTGTCTTGTGCGAAGAGAACGGAGCACGACAACCCGGCAGCAATCAGCAGGCCGGTCAGGATCTTGGTGGTGGTCATGGTCTGGTTCCTCCTCAAAGTGTTTCGTGTTGGAGACACTGTACGGGGGGAGGGATGCCCTGCGAACTGAACTATTGCGCAGTCAAAGTGTGCGAAATTCACGCCGTGACCGGACACGGCCCGAGGAAGGGCCTAAGCGCGTAGGCTGCGACTGCCTGATCGCGGCCTAGTCAGTGAACTGCTTCACACCGATCCTGCGGTCTATGAGAAAAAGAACAAGGCCTCGGGGCCGATCGCAAGAATTAGGTTCTTTTGGAGTCTGCTCTTGCAGTGGCTTCCCCGCCACCAGGCCGCGTACGAGAAGCGCACTCCGGGCAAAGCTGGGCCTGTGGGGGTGCCCCTGATATCCGCGGGGGATGGGGTATCAGTGCAGTGCCTTGAGCTCTACCTCGGATTGCTTGAGGTAGAACTGCATGTCCATCTGCCGGTACATTTCAGTTGCTCGCGAGAACTCCGCCCTAGCCTCCGATAGGCGCCCCATTCGTTGATGCAACTGACCCATTCCCAAGCGGCAGTGGGCAATCAGCGGGCGCATTTCCAACTCTTCGGCCAAGTGGAGGGCAGCAAGATAGCCGTCGAGGACTTCCTTTCGGTCTTCGGGCTCAAACTGCGCAATGCTTGCTGCAATGAGATAAAGCGCCCACGCTTCCGGGCCCTTTTCCTGGTAGCGCCGGGCAAGCTCCAGGGCCCGCTGTGCCGCCGCGTGGGCGTCCTCACACCGACCAGCCAGAAGGTATGCGTTCGAAAGCAGCGTTACGCGCAACGGCTGATAGCGTGTGATGCCGAGGGCATCGGCGCGTTCGATCGCATGCTCGGCGTGCTCGACTCCCGCCTGATGATGCCCGGCGAGAGCATAGGCCAAGCCGAGGGAGGACGCAGTCCACGGGATCTGGATGTCGATTGCATAGGTTCGGCACAGCTGAAGCGCTCGCTCGAGCAGCGGGATGGCTTTAGCGGCAGAACCGCACCGCGCGTGCGCGTAGCCGAAGCCTACGCAGACGAGCGCGATAGCAAACGGATTTCCAGCCGCCTCGGCCCTGCGCAGCATGAGATCCCCGTCCGCTATGGCTTCAGCGAACGACCCAACCTCGGCCAGCGAGAACAACAGATAGTGCGGAATTGCCGAGTAGAGACCCTTCGCCACGGCCTTTACGACTACATCATCCCCGATTTCCAAGGCGGGACGCCCGACCTCAATCGCCTCCTGATAGTTAGCCAGGGTGTGATGCACTGCCATAAGGAAGTACCGGGCGATTGCGGTTAGCGCCGGCTCCCCGATTTGTTCGGCGAGCGCCAGCGCGCGCCGCCCTGACTCCAAGGCCTGCCGCTGTTCGCAACGCTCGATGGAAATGAATGCGTGGTACGCGAACGCCCAGGCCAGTCTTCTCCGGTCTCCGATTCGCTCGGCCAAAGTAATGGCCCCGGTGATGACTTCGGCAATCCGTTTGAATTGGGCTGCGGGCGTTAACGCCGTACGCAGGTCCAGGCGGATGTCGATTTCCTCACCAACGAGATCGTCGCGCTCGGGCAGGCGCCCGACCGCGTCCAGCGCCAGCTCAAGATAGCGTGCGGCTTCCCTAAAGGCCCACCGCGACGAGGCCTTGGCTGCAGCCTGTCGTAGATAGGGTAGCGCCCTCTCCCACAACTCCGCGTGCAGCGCGTGGTGCGCAAGAAGCTCAATCTGTTCATCCAGCCGATCACCGTAGAGCATTTTGATTGTATCCACGATTCGCGCGTGCAACTCCCGCTTACGCTCTTGAAGCAAACTTGCGTAGGCAACGTCGTGCGTCAACGCGTGTTTGAAGGTGTATTCCAGGTCGGGAAACAGAGCCGCGCCTCGTACAAGTATTCGGCCTCCTGCAAGCGCGCGAGCGCCTGTCTCAGGTCTGTTTCGGGAAGATCGGCAATTGCCTCCAGCAAGGCAAACGGCACGTCCTTGCCGACCACCGCGGCAGTCTGCAACAGCCGCTTGTCTTCCGGCCGCAACCGGTCGATGCGCGCGGCGAGCATCGCTTGCACGGTGGCGGGTACCTGGATGTCTTGCAGCGATTTGACGAGGCGGTAGGCGCCCCGGTCTCCGTCGAGGGCGTGAGTTTCGACCAACGTGCGCACGCTCTCTTCAAGGTAGAAGGGGTTGCCTTCAGTACGTTCGATCAGCACATGCTTTAGGGATTCGACGCCAGGGTCGGGACCCAGCAGACTCTGAAGCAGTTCCTGTGCACTCTCAGCGGTGAGCGGATCGAGACGAAGCTGGATGTAATAAGTACGACTGCCCCAGGGGTGGTGATACTCGGGCCGATAGTTGAAAAGGAGCAACAGCCTTGCAGTGGGCACACTATCCATCAACCCGTTTAGAAATTCCTGGGTCTCGGAGTCGATCCAGTGCAGATCCTCAAAAACCAGTACCAGAGGCTGGGCTTGCGCCTCGCGCAACCACAGACGCTTGAGCGCATCCAGGGTTTGGCGCCGGCGCTGTGGCGGGTCGAGCCGTTGCCACTGATCTTCTGCCACAGGCTGATCCAACAGCGCGAGCAGCGGCAAGAGCAGCGGCTCCAGTGAGCGGTCCAAGGTCAGAAGTTTGCCAATGACTTTCTCGCGGATGGCGCGTGCGTCGTCATTTTCGGCAACTTTGAAATAGCCTTTGAGCAGGTCAATAACTGGTAAGTACGGCGTAGCCTTGCCGTAAGACACCGAACTGGCTTCGACGATGAGCCAGTCCTGAGTGCGGTGCGAGTGGGTAAACTCCCAGAACAGCCGCGACTTTCCCACACCCGGCTCGCCCACGATTGCAACGACCTGGCCTTTGCCTTGCGCGGCATTGGCCAGCGCCTCGTTAATTACCTCGATTTCGCGCTGGCGTCCAACGAAACGAGTCAGCCCGCGCACTGCAGCTGCTTGTAAACGCGTTCGAACATGCGAGGCGCCGCTAAGCTCGAATACCGCGATCGGTTCGGGCAATCCCTTGATAGTCACCGCCCCGAGCGGCCTGACTTGGACATAGCCTTCGGCGAGCCGGAGAGTGTGGTCGGTCAGAAGTACAGTACCCGCCTTAGCCATCTGCTCCATCCGTGATGCCAGATGCGTGGTTTGGCCGATTGCCGAGTAATCCATGTGCAAGTCGTTGCCGATGGAGCGCACGACCACTTCGCCAGAATTCAGTCCGACGCGCATCTGGATGGGCGTGCCATGGCGTCGCTGCATGTCGTCACCATAGCGGGAAACCTGCTCCTGCATTCTCAGCGCCGCGTAGCAGGCGCGCACTGCGTGGTCCTCAAGGGCAAGGGGCGCACCGAACAAGGCCATGATGCCGTCGCCCATGACTTGGTTGACCGTGCCGTCGTAGCGGTGCACCGCTTCCATCATGCGCTCCAGCACCGGGTCGAGAATCTTTTTGGCTTCCTCCGGATCCCGATCGGCAAGCAACTCCATCGAGCCCTTCAGATCGGCGAACAGGACGGTGACCTGCTTGCGCTCGCCTTCCAACGCGCTCTTTGAGGTGAGGATCTTCTCCGCAAGGTGCTTCGGGGTGTAGGAATCCGGAGACGGCGGCCGGATTGAAGCGGTGTCCGGGCTGAGTTTGGCGCCGCACTCGCCGCAGAATTTTTGTTCGGGAGAATTGGCTTTGCCGCAGGATGGGCAGGCCAGAATCAGCCGCGCGCCGCACTCGCCGCAGAACTTCAGGCCGGAGGGGTTTTGATGGTGGCAGGTCGGGCACGTCATGGATCGTTCGGCGCATTATTCTGCGTCGACATGCTCTACCCGTGCCGGTTCAGCAGCTTCACCGTACGCCTCTTCGGCGATTTGCTTCCCATAGAGCCGCTCGCATAGCAACTTGCGCTTTTCCTTCGGAGAAAGATCGGGAGGAAAGGAAGCGAGGACGAGTACACGTGCGGTTTCGAACATCTGGACCCCGATCATGAATCGTTCAACCGGGCTCATCCCAGCGTACCGGCGGTGCATCATCGCCGCGATTTCAGGGCTCGTGTCGTTCATGCAGGCACTCCTCGAGCAACTCGCCGACTCCCAGGTCCAAGGCCCAACGAAGCAGGTAGCTGAGGTCGACGCCGGTGGAAAGCAGGTTGCGAACGTCGCGCATTTGCATCTCCGACCTCGTATCTTTCGCCCAAACGAGCTTGGAGAGAATCAGATCCTCCTTGCTCACTATCCAAGTCGAAAACCCCGGCAGCTCCACGCGCAGACGCCGCGCGAACTCGTTGTGCCGATAGGGCTCGTCCTTGCACACCACGAAATCGACCTTCACGGCGCTTTCCAGGTGCAGCAGATTGAACATGCCTCGCTCCCGGACCGCCAGACGAACAGCCTCGTACGGAACGTAAAAATCGCGGTCGAACTGCGCCGTCAGCCTGTGCGCATCGGGTGGCTCCACCGCAACTACCATGTCAATGTCCCGGGTCATGCGCGGCCGAGCGTAGTAATTCATCGCCATCGAGCCGGTCAGCATGTAGCCGATGCCGGCGCGATCGAGTCGTGCAGAGACCTCTTCGAGGACATCGAGTTCCGAAAGCACGATGGCTATGGTACGGCAGACGGCCAAGCAAGGTCACGTTGGCGTCTCGTCCCTATGCAAAGGAGAATCCAGGGGGCTGAGCGCCGCTTCGGCCTGCTTGAGGTAGAACTGCATGTCCATCTGCCGGTACATTTCGGTTGCTTGCGAGAACTCCGCCCTGGCCTCCGATAGGCGCCCCATTCGTTGATGCAACTGACCCATGCCCACGTGGCAGTGGGCCACCAACGGGCGCATGTTCAACTCTCGAGCCAGCGCCAGGGCCCGGCCGTAGTTTTCTCCCGCCTGTTTCGGATCCAGACAGTCTGCCTGCGTATGGATCTCGCCAAGCAGTCTCAGCGCCCACGCTTCATCTGCGCGCGCGCCGATTTTAGTGGCGAGCCGCAAGTCGTCCGTCGCGACGCGACTCGCCTCTTCGATGCGATTCAATCGCAGAAGACCTTCACCGAGCCAGCCCCCGCCGCTCCAGAGGTATGCTTTCGGCAGTAGCCCTAGCGCTTCGTCTAGCAACGCTACCGCGGCGTTACTTTGTCCCGCGCTGGCGTAGGCGAAGCCCAGCGACGTCACTGCGGCGGGTCGCATAAGTATGATGTCCCACTCACGTGTGAGTCGTTCGGCAATCTCCAAGCGGGCGATTGCCTGTTGAAAGTCTCCTTTGCGCGCGCGTGCCCGGCCAATCCACCAACAGGTGAGCTGAGTTGCAAACGGTTGATTGATCGCCTCCGCGAGCTTTATGACGTCCCCTTCGACGGCAATCGCTTCCGGAAATTCGCCTAATTCGGCGTGGGCCGACATCAGTCGTACGCGGGACAAGACGCTTGGTGGGACAGCCAGGCCAAACAGCTCGTGAGGCAAGGTTCCCTCGAGAATTTCAACGTTTCTCAGTAGATGCCGTTTGGCCTTCTGAAATTTCCCCAGCGCGCAGTACACGTAACCCAAATAGACGTTAGCCGGTGCCTCCAACGCCACGTCTGCCAGCTCTGCAGCAATCGCCAAAGCGCGCTGCCCTGCGTCGACTGCGGGACGTAGCTGCCCCATCGAAAAACTGGAAAATGCCAGCAGGGAGCAGATCACACTGACGCGACGTTTATCATTTAATGCGGCAGCAAGCCGTTCGGCACGTTGTACGGCAACGTGCATTCGATCCTGCTCGGCGAGGGGCAGCAAGGTGTTGCGAAGGTCTATCAACAGGTCGATCTCCAGCGTGCGCGCGCCATCGCTCTGCGGCAAATGCGAAAGAGCCGTCAACGCCTGCTCGATCCAAGCCGCCGCGTCCCGATTCGCCGAACGCCCGAAAGCCTTTTGTCCTGCCTGCCTCGAGTACTTGACGGCCTGATCCCAAAGCTCTCCGAGCGGGGTGTGGTACGCGAGCCGCTCCGCGTGCTCGCCAAGACGATTGGCGTAGACCCGCTCGATCGCTTCCACGATTCCGGCATGCAAAGTCTTCCTGCGCTCCTGTAATAGACTTCCATACGCCACATCGTGGGTCAGGGCATGCTTGAACGTGTATTCAATATCGGGATAGAGACTGGTTTCGTAGAGAAACTCGGCGGCCTGGAGCCGGGCAAGTCCAGCGTGCAATGCTTCAACCGGAACCTCCGCGATCGCTTCGAGCAACGCATAGGGGACATCTTTGCCGATCACCGCGGCGGTCTGCAGCAGGCGCTTGTCTTCCGGTGCGAGTCTATCGATACGCGCGGCGAGTAGAGCCTGAACAGTGGGCGCAACCCCGACCGAGGCATGGTCAGCGACCAGACGGTACGCGCCGCGCTGACCGGCGAGCACGCCCGTCTCAACCAGCGTTTGCACGCTCTCCTCCAGGAAAAAAGGGTTGCCTTCGGTGCGCGCGATCAGCAGCCGAGCCAGCGACTGGACGCTCGAATCCGTACCCAACAGGCCTTGGAGCAGTTCTTCGGCGCTCTCAACCGACAGCGCATCGAGCCGAAGCTGCGTGTAAAAACCCTTGCCGGTCCAAAGGTGCTGGTACTCTGGGCGATAGTTGACCAATAGCAGCACACGCACTGTGGGCAGGCTCTCGATCAAGCTGTCCAGCAGGGCCTGCGTTTCGGTATCTATCCAATGAAGATCCTCGAACACCAGAACGAGCGGTTGGACCTGACTTTCCCGAAAAAGCAATCGCTTGACCGCGTCCAATGTGCGCCGGCGCCGCTGCAGTGGATCCAGTGCATTCCACTCACCGTCGTCGGATGACACGTCCAGCAAGGACAGGATCGCGGGTCCCATGGACTCCAGCGAGCGGTCCAGCGCGAGCAGCTTACCCAGCACTTTCTCCCGGATGCGACGAGCATCGTCACGCTCGACGATCTGGAAGTAGGCCTTCAGCAAATCTATGACGGGCAGGTAGGGCGTGGCCTTGCCGTAGGACACCGAGCCCGATTCGACGATCAGCCAGCCCTGGGTGCGGTGCGAGTGGGTGAATTCCCATACCAGCCGCGACTTACCCACTCCGGGCTCGCCCACCATGGCGACCACTTGCCCGTGACCACGCGCAGCGTGCTCTAGCGCCTGGCCGAGTGTCCGCAGTTCATCCTGGCGACCGACGAAACGGGTCAGCCCGCGCGCCGCCGCTGCCTGAAGCCGGGTCCTCAAGGCAGAGGCACCGGTCAACTCGAACATTTCAATCGGCTCTGGCAGACCTTTGACGGGGATACGTCCAAGCCCGGTAACCTGAACCAGGCCCTCAGCGAGTCGCAAAGTGTCGGCGGTCAATCGAGTCGAGCCAGGCGTCGCCAGTTGCTCCATGCGCGATGCGAGGTGCGTCGTCTGGCCAATGGCCGAGTAGTCCATGCGCAGGTCGCTGCCAATGGAGCGCACCACCACTTCACCAGAATTAAGCCCGATGCGAGTCTGGATCTCGATGCCTTGTGAGTGGCGCAACTGGTCGCTATAGGCGCGGATCGCCGCCTGTATTGCCAGCGCCGCGTAACAGGCGCGCACCGCATGATCCTCATGCGCGAGCGGCGCGCCGAACAAGGCCATGACGCCGTCGCCCATTATCTGATTGACCGTGCCCTCGTAGCGATGGACCGCCTCCATCATGCGTTCGAGTACCGGGTCGAGAATCCTGCGGGCTTCCTCCGGATCGCGATCGGCAAGCAACTCCATCGAGCCCTTCAGATCGGCGAACAGGACGGTGACCT
>JBBPIT010000007.1:12719-20568 GCA_038040175.1 Pseudomonadota bacterium
GCCAGAATCAGCCGCGCGCCGCACTCGCCGCAGAACTTCAGGCCGGAGGGGTTTTCATGGTGGCAGCTCGGGCAGTTCATGACCTTGTTCTTGGACCCGAATCAAGACGCGGTGAGGCTAGCTCCCTCGGCCCACCCGGTCAAGACGTGAATATCACACGCCCGCAACGCGCAAGAGTTCCTGACGAGCCGCGGCCCCTCCGACGTACAGTGGTCCCAACATGAAACGTTCTAAGGGGAACCCAGATCATGACTACGACTCTTAACAAGCTGTTGATCACGGCCGCGTTATTCTGCTTTGCCGTGACCGCTTGCGACAAAGCTCGGGTCACGACCGAAAGCGGCGGCCACCCGGTGGAACTCACCCAGCATGGCAACACCAGTTGCGTCTTGGTCGACAACAAGGTTTTCTGTGCGCCGTCAAAGATGCGCGCGCCGATGCGGCTGGCTTCCTCCACCGCAATTTGAATCTCCAGTTCTCCTGGAGCTTTGGGCCCGCCCGTGAGGCGGGCTTTTTTATTCGCGGGATGGCGCCGCAATCATCATTGAAGACCACGTAGCGCAACAAGGTTCAATCTTTTTTCCTGCGCGCAGAAAGTCCGATACCGCGCTCACCAGTCCTGGTGCTTCATCAGTTCAGCGGTAGCAACGAAAAGCCAGGAACCCGCGCGGCGGTCCGGTCGAATGTAAGCGTCGCCTCACAGCCCGCATACCGATCCAGGGCGGCGATGAAGTAGTCGGCGAAGTCCGCCGCGCCGGATGCGAAGGCATCCAGCGCCCACTTCACGATCTGTCGCCGCTCGACTTCGAGCTGACGTACGGCGAGCAGTAGCGTCAAGGCCTGGGCGATCTCCTGCCGAGCATAACCGTACATGCTTTCGAGCACCCACACGACTTCTGCCAGGACCACGGAGTTGAGCCAAAACGCCGCTTCCTCGGACCGCGCAGCTTTCTGAAACAGATCATTGACCGCGCGACACTGCCGGGGATCGTCCTGTGTGAGGTAGCGAACCACTACATTGGTATCCAGACCGATCATCGCACTGACCGCTCGAAGCGCCGCCGCGCCACCCGCCGCGGCGCTTCATCCATCTGCTTCATCGAAATGGCTTTGCGTCCAGGTCGCTTGAGCACACCTTTGACCGCCGTGATGTCGATCAGCGGCTGGATCTCGATGCGACCGGCTTCGTTCACGAAGAACAAAATCCGATCGCCCGGCTGGAGGCCGAACTGCTCTCTGATCTCCTTCGGAATCGTGGTTTGGCCTTTGCTCGTAATCGTTGCGTAGCTCATGGAGCCTCCTTACGTATGGCTATACTATCTTACTATATTCCAATTGGTAAGGAACGCACCGGCAACTCGACCGCGTATTCGAGGGCCTTGGCGCGGTCAAATGGTCGTGGCGATGATTACCGAAGCTCCGCCAGCAGTGCCTTCGCCTCTTTCAGATCCCTGGTGTCGAAGACCCCGGTGCAATAGTTGTAGATCAGTGCGAGCAGCGCGATGCGCGCTTCGACCTAATCCCACCGGCCCTCGGCAAGGACAATTTCGATCTTATCCCGTTAGAACCAAAAGTAGTTGTGTTTAGCTCCCTCGACCCACCCGGGCAAGACGTGAATTTCGCACACTCCCGTTGTGTAAAAGTTCAATGAAAGTAGGCCCCCTGCGCCGGTACAGTGTCTCCAATACGAAACGATCAATGGAGGACCAGACCATGAACACGACCAAGCTCCTGACCAGCCTTACCGTCACCACTGCGCTGCTGTGTTCGGCCGCGTTCGCTGCGGACACGCTCAAGGTCAGCATGGAAGACGGCAAGCAGCGCGTGGAATTCAGCCTGCACGGCAAGACCGGTTGTGTGCTCGTCGACGCGAAGGTTTACTGCGCACTGGCAACCGCGCGTGCCCCGCTCCGCCTGGCTTCCTCCACTTCTGACTAAGCTCGAGTCTCTCCCGGGAGTTTTGGCCCGCCCATGAGGCGGGCCTTTTGTTTGTTCGTGTACGCCTTCGAAGCCAATCCGGTGCACTCGGTGAAGCTCGCCGAACTTGCCGGATCTGTCACGGGAAACGAAGGGTGCCTTGTCATGGCAGGCTGTTGAGTGCAGACTTTTCGCCGCAACGGCCCAAACAAGACCAAGGGGAGCTTCAATGACGGCATCATCGAGCGAGAGCACACACCTCTGGAGTTTGTCGGAGAAGCATCTGAAGGCGCTCTCGGAGCGGGGCACGATCAAGGCTTATCCAAAGAACACGATCATCGTCAACGAGGGCGATCGCAGCGATACGCTTTTCATCATCCTGTCGGGAAAGGTGAAGGCGTACCTCGCTGACGAGGAAGGCAAGGAGGTGCTGCTCAGCACCCAGGGACCAGGCGAATACTTCGGCGAGATGATCCTCGACCAGGGCCCGCGCTCGGCGTCGGTGATGACGCTCGAGCCCTCGAAGTTCTCGGTCATTACGACCGATCAGTTCAAGAAATTTCTGACCGAACATCCCGACGCAGGACCGGAACTGGTCATGAGCCTGATCCACCGCGTGCGCGAACTGACCAAGACGGTCGGGAATCTCGCGCTGCTCGATGTCTATGGGCGCGTTGCCCGGCTGCTGCTGGAACTGGCGTCCGAGCAAGATGGTGAAATGGTCATCAGTGAGCGCTTGACCCAGCAGGACATGGCCAATCGCGTGGGGTGTTCGCGCGAAATGATCAGCCGCATCCTCAAGGACCTGCGGATCGGCGGCTATCTGAGGATGGACGGCGAACGGATCATCGTCGCCAAGAACCCGCCGCGTGCGTGGTAAGTGGGCCGTCAGGTCCGGTTCGGAAATTTCGCGGTACCGCCCCGGCAGTAGTGCGAGTTACTGCGGCCTATTTTGGCAGGAGCCCGTGGCGCCTGGCCTCCCTGACAGCCTGAGTGCGATTGCTGGTGTTGAGGCGCCTGAACAGATCCTTCAGGTGCTGCTTGACGGTTCCCTCAGTCAGCCCCAGTACGTCCGCGATACGTTTGTTGGGCATGCCTTCGGCAAGCAGGGGAAGAATCTGCAACTGCCTGGAGGTCAGCGGCGCCGACTCGCCGTTGCCTGCGGCTTGCGAAGGAGGCAGGAACACCGCATCGGGCACATACACCTCCCCGTTCAACACACGACGCAATGCGTCCATCAGTTGCTCGCTGCCGGTAAATTTCGGAATGTATCCGCGCGCCCCGCCGTCGAGGAGGGTGCGGATGATCTGCGGATCGTTCACTCCGGAGACGATCACTACCGGCAGGGTGGGGTAGCTGCGGCGAATGGCGAGGAAACCCTCGATCTCGCCCATTCCCGGCATCTGCAGGTCGAGCAGCAGCAGGTCCACGGGCCACTCCAGCGCAAGTTTGTCCAGCGCCGCACGCAAGTTGCCCGCCTCGAGCACCGTTACGTGGGTGCCCAGAAGCTGCAGGAAGAACCGCAATCCTTCCCTGAACATGGGATGGTCGTCGGCGTGCAGGATCTTCATGGTGGCGTTTCAGCGGTCTGTGTTGCGAGAGTGCGGGCTGGCATTCGCGGGTCGAACGCGGGGCCGCGGTCGGGATTTTCAATCCGGCGCGCGTGCCGGCATCGCCGGCAACGTGAAGAAGAACTCGTTGCCCTCAGCCGGTCCAACGGTCACACCCACCGTGCCTCCGAGCTTCGACACTATGCGCTGTACCGTGGCGAGGCCAAGGCCGTGACCCGCGGCCCGCTCCTTGTGCAGGCGAGTGAATGGCGTAAAAACGCGCCTGCGCTCGTCCTCCGAAAGCGGCTGGCCGTTGTCCCGCACACTAAAGCGCACGTGCGGGCCATCCGGCGCGCCGGCGACCTCGAGACGCGGCGGCGAGCCGCCGTACTTGAGTGCGTTGCTGAGCAGGTTCATCCATACCTCTCCCACCCAGGGCGCGTAGCCCAACGCTGGCGGCCAGGTTTGCGGTAACTTCACGTCGGCGCGTTGACGCGCCAGCATCTCACCCAACTGGCTCAGAGCCTGGCTGACGAGACTGCCTGTGTCGAGCGGTTTCAGTTCGACGTGCTGCTGTGCGACCGTGGATAGCAGGAGCAGGGCGTCAACAACCTCTCCGGTCATGGCCAGCGCGCTTTGCGCCTGCTGCGCCAGATGCCGCTGTTCGCCGGACAGATCGTCCGATTTGAACTTGCAAAGGATCTCCAGGAAGCGGCCGGCGGCTGCGAGCGGGGTCTTGAGGCTGTGGGCGATGGTATGCGCATAAGCATCCAGCTCGGCATTCTTCTGCGCCAGATCCTGTGTTTTGGCGGTCAACTCCTTCTGCAGCCGGCTCAACTGCAGGTGGTGCTGGATGCGCGCCAGCAGCTCCTCGCGCTGAATCGGCTTGGTGACGTAGTCCACCGCACCGAGACGAAATCCCTCGACTTTGTGGGCGGTGTCGTCCACCGCCGTCATGAAGATCACTGGAATTTCGGCGGTCCGCGGGTCGGATTTCATGCGCCGGCATACCTCGAAGCCGTCCGTTTCCGGCATGCGCACGTCCAGAAGCACTAGATCCGGCCTGGCCAGGCGCGCTTTTTCGAGCGCGTGCGCGCCACTGCGGGTAAGCATCAGATCAAATCCCTGCTCAGCCAGGAAATCCGAGATCAGGCGCAAGTTCTGCGGCTTGTCATCGACGATCAGCACAGTTGCGCCGCGCAACTCAGTTGGGAGCGACATCGCGATGCGTTCCTGCGCAGTCCTGCAACAGCGTGATGAGTCGCTCCTCGTCGAGGTCGCGGGCGAGCGCGTACAGGCGGCGTCCGAAAGGGCGATACCGCGCTTCGCCCCGCTCCAGCTCCAACGCGATCTGCTCGACGCGCACCAGCTTGCCCAGCCGCGCCAGTTCAAGCAATTCGTCGAGCGTGGCACCGGAAGGCGCGACGAGCTGTGCATCCGTCTGCTCCCGCACCGGTGCGCTGCCCACGTTCTCGGCCTCCTCGTAGCGCCAGGTCAGGTCGAGCAGGCGCCCGATGATGTCAAGCAACTCCATGCTTTCGAACGGCTTGCGCAGGCAGGCCGCGAAAGTGAGCGAATCTCCTTCCGCCCGATCGAGGTCAGCGGTGCTGGCGGATGCTGCCACTATCGGCACCTTAGCCAGTTCGGGCGACTGGCGAATTAAGTGAGCAGCCTGAAAGCCGGACATCTCCGGCATGCGCAGATCCATCACGATCAGGGCCGGACGCCGCTGCCGCGCGGCGGCAACTGCTGCCTGGCCACCTGCGGCGGCGACCACTTCGAATCCCAGGGGTTCGAGTATCTGCTGGAGCAACTGGCGGTTCTCTTCCTGATCGTCGGCGACCATGATGCATTTGGACGTTCCCTGGTAGCCGACGATACGCCGGTGCGCGGGTAGGATTGCCTGCGGCTCCTTGACCAGCGGCAGTGCCACCGCGAAACGGAAAGTACTGCCGCCGTTCGGGCGGCTGTCGACCTCGATGTCCCCGCCCATCAGGTGTGCAAGCTCCTGACTGATGGCCAGCCCGAGGCCGACACCGGACTCGCGCTTGCGCCCCGGCTCAGCCTGCTCGAAGGGTGCAAAGATGCGGGCGGCATCCTCCGGAGCGATACCGATGCCGGTGTCGCGCACCCAGACCCGCAGTTCGACGCGCTCGCTACTGAGCGGAAACGTCTGCACGGTCAGGGTCACACGCCCGGCGGCCGTGAACTTGATGGCATTACCGAGCAGGTTGAGCAGGATTTGCCGCAGGCGCTTGCCGTCCGCATTTACTTGCGCCGGAAGATCGCCCGATGCTTCGAGGATGAACTCCAACCCTATCCTCTCGGCGTCTACGCGCACCATCGCCGCAATTTCCTCGATCAAGGCTGGCAGGGGCACGGGAGACAGGTGCAACTCGAGACGGCCGGACCGGATCCTCGAGAGATCCAGCAAATCATTGATCAGATCGAGCAGGTGACGGCCGCTGCGCGCTATCGTTGCCAATGCCTCCTGGCGGCCGGGGTCCGCCAACGGGCGCTCGCGCACGAGTTCCGCGTACCCGAGGATGGCATGCAGCGGGGTGCGCAGCTCGTGGCTCATGTTTGCGAGGAACTGGTCCTTGGCACGGCTTGCCGCTTCGAGCTCCGCGCGCGCGGCCATCAGAGCCCGTCGCTGCGCGCTGAGCAGGCGGATATACAGCACGCCCGCCACGAGGATGACGGAGAACACCGCCAGCGATGTCCAGATGGCCCGGTAATCGACCTTGCTTTCATACCGGACCGACAGCCATTTCTGCGAAATTGCCCGCTGTTCCTCGTCGCCGATTGCGTCCAGCACCTTGTCGAGGATGCTCACCAGTTCGGGCCAGTCGTTGCGCACGCCTACTGAGAAGCCCTGCGGCTGCAACGCCTTCTCGACCGGCGTGGCGATCTTCAGATTGCTGATCTGGCGTTGCCTGATGTTGAACACGATGGGGAATATGTCGTCCACCAGGCCGTCCACTTTTCCTGTGGACACCGCCATCAGGCCCTCGAGGATGTCAGGGTAGGCAGGTACAGGCTGGTTCGGATAGGCCCTCACCATCAGCGACTGCGACGAGTGCCCCTGCACGACGGCGACGCGCTCGGGCGCGAAATCGCGCAATCCGCTTACGAAACCGTAGTCGTCACGGGTGACGATGACGTTTACGTAGCGCAGATAGGGTTTGGTGAAGGCGAGGAAGGGCTGGCGTTCCTGCGCGCGCGTGACCGCTAGCACGATGTCCAGCTCCCTCTTTTGCAGCTTGTCCTGCACCGCCGCGAAATTCAGTAGCTGAAAGACCTGAAACTCCACCCCGAGATGTCGTTTGATGATTTCCAGGTAGTCGGCTACGACTCCGGCAAACTTGCCGCGGCTATCGACGAACTCGTAGGGCGCATAGCTCGTCTCGGCGCCGACCCGGATGACCGGATGTGCTGCCAGCCACGCCTTCTCATTCGGATCGAATTCGACGTTTACCGGTTTCGGCTCGGATCCGGCGGTGCCCGGTGCCTCAGGGTTTTGGGAGGAGGCGACCTGCGGCCGCATGACAAATGCGAGCGCGACCAAAATCAACGCTGCCGACACAGCAATGACCCGCTGCCCGCGGGCTGGTGAGCGCGTCATTTTCAGCCTCCCCGTGATAGGGGGATGAATCGGAGCCGGGCCTGCCGGCTCCACCCCTGGTATTAGTCTACTGCCTTGGCCCAAGCCATGCGCTCCCAGGATGGATTTTCGGGCCCATGCCCGGGCGGTTCGCGCGGCCTGAATGGGGACATTTCATGGAATTCTGGACCGGGCGTATACTGCCGGGCTTCTCCAAGACCCCCAGGGCCGACCCAAGGGTGGAGGGTTAACGCCGACCCCGCCCGCCGGTCCCGGTATCACTAAAGTGATGGAGCCTACCCCGGATTGGGAATTGCCAATGTCATCCTGGGGCCGCATCCTGCGCGCTGAAAACGGCCGCTTCATGATCACGAAGAGGGTTCCTGGCCATTTTCGGTAGGTAGGCAGGCGGCTGCGGGGCTTTTGAACACAAACCCTGTTGCGTGGTTAATCTGGCATTGTGAGTATTTGCTCACAGTTTTTCTTTCGAGAGGAAACGATATGGAAAGTGCATTCAAGGCGAAGTTGCTTGCTTCTGCTGTGGCCGCTCTGTTTGCAGCGGTTAGCTATTCTGCGATGGCCGATGATCCGGTGAAGACGGGCAACAAGAAGGTTGATTCCCAGGGCCGTGAGATCGACGAAGTGAAGGCCGGTGGCAAGAAAGTTGATGCCCAGGGCCGTGAGATCGACGAAGAAGTGAAGGCCGGTGGCAAGAAAGTTGATGCCCAGGGCCGTGCGATCGACGAAGTGAAGGCCGGTGGCAAGAAGGTTGATGCCC
>JBBPIT010000007.1:20668-91776 GCA_038040175.1 Pseudomonadota bacterium
TTGACGCCCAGGGCCGTGCGATCGACGAAGTGAAGGCCGGTGGCAAGAAGGTTGACGCCCAGGGCCGTGCGATCGACGAAGTAAAGACGGGCAACAAGAAGGTTGATGCCCAGGGCCGTGCGATCGACGAAGTCAAGGCCGGTGGCAAGAAGGTTGACGCCCAGGGCCGTGCGATCGAGTAGTAAGCGCCTGTAACAAGAGAAGACTCCGACCCCGGCCGTTACGCCGACATGGGCACACAGCCCGGCGGCAATACCGACTAGGCGGGGCGGGCAGTAGAAGACTAGAGCGCAGTTAGATTCAGTCAAAACGGGCCGACACTCATCGTGTCGGCCTTATTTTTTGTTGGTCCCAAACAGCCCAGGGCATCTTATCCCCAGGCTGCGGCGCTGTAAGTTTTTAATGAGAATCAGCGGGTTCCGCGAGTGGGACACCCGATCTTGCGTCGCGGAAGTGGTCCGGATGCCGTCCATACGCCGCTCCGCCATTGACGAGGATCTGAAGAACTGGGGCCTTGCGGTCGCGCCTTCGCTGGCATAGCCGCCGCTGCTTCGTGCAACGGGGAAAAAATTCGGAGCTTGCCAGTCGCTTTTAACTCGGCCGGTGAAATTTTCATGGCGATTCAATCGATCGCCACCCGATTCCGGGATCTCACACTGATTCTGTCCGCCGGGCTACGGCAGCAGCAAACTCGCGCCAATCACACTGGTTCATCACATCGCCGCGCAGGGATCGGCAACGCGGCAAGAACGCCTTGGTTGTGAACGTAGCCGCGTGAATGAATCACACGACGGCGACGCATTGTGCACGGGACCGGAACGCCGAACTTCACTAACCTGAACCTCATCTCCTTGGGAAGGGTTACAGACACAGAAATCCGATGTTCTGAACCCAACCTCTCGATACAGTGAGTGGAGGTTCCAAAATGGATGCAATCGTTAACCTTGTTCTTGCCACATCAATCTGCGCAGCGGTCGCGCATTTTGGGTTGCCGTCTACAGTCAACCAAACCGAGTCCACATCGATTCGCGACACGATCGCAGTGAACGAGGTTTGCACGAAAACGAAGTGCCATGGGGATTTCCCTGTTTCGTCCACCCGCCGATACGCGTAAGCGAAATAGGACAGGCGTTATAGGGAGCCTCACGGAATTGAAGGGCGGATTTTTGTTGCTGAAAGCAAGCACCAGGAGTCACGCTTTGTCCGATTAGGGACCTTAGCGGCCCAAGCTCCATGAAAGGAGTTTACTTCTCGATCCACTGCGCATCGGCCAGCTCATGGTATGAACCCAGTGGTGTCCGGTTAAACCGGGGTTAATTTGGTAGAAAGCCAATGGCAGTGCGGCCTGGCGGCCGATTTAATTTGGTGCCGATTTGAAACTTGAATCCTCATTCTTGTGTAATTTCCCGGGGTGGATACTCTGGGGGATGAACCATGAAGGTCGGCAAGACGCTGTTCGCGCAGATCATGGAGTTTGTCCCCTGGACGAGTTTTGCGCGCATCGTAGATCGCTATTCCGGCAACACGCGAGTACGCCGCATGAGTTGCGCCGAACAGTTTCGCGTCATGGCGTTTGCTCAGTTGACTTGGCGCGAGAGCCTGCGCGACATCGAGGTGACCCTGGGCGCCAACGCCAACAAGCTTTACTCGATGGGTTTGCGCCATGCGGTTCATCGCTCGACGCTGGCGGATGCCAACGAATCGCGAGACTGGCGCATCTGGTCCGACATCGCAGCCTTGCTCATTCGCCGCGCCGGGAAGCTCTACCGCGACGAGGATTTGGGACTGGACTTGAGCAACACGGTCTATGCACTCGATGCCACCACGATCGACCTGTGCTTGAGTCTGTTCGACTGGGCGCCGTTTCGTTCGACCAAGGCTGCCATCAAGATGCACACGCTGCTGGACTTGCGCGGCGCTATTCCGAGCTTCATTCACATCAGCGACGGCAAGCTCCACGAGGTCAATGTCCTCGACTTCCTGCCCGTCGAGGCAGGCGCGTTCTACGTGATGGATCGGGGTTATCTCGACTTCGCCCGGCTCTACCCGTTGCATCAGCTTCGCGCCTTCTTTGTCACGCGAGCGAAGCGCGGCATGGATGCGGGCCTCAGTTACTGATACTGACCTCTTCCCCGGCCGCCGACCGGATTTCCGCCCACATTGCCGAATCGGACTTCGGGCCGCTCCGATCGATCCCATTTGAGACCGTGACTGCCGTGGCATACGTTGCCTTGACGATCTCGATCCGGTCAAATGCTGGCATGCTCGCAATGAAAGTGATCATGTCTTTGACGTGATCCACTTCGCTTCCGAGACTGCTGTGGGCTCTGATGAACCGGGTGGCGTCGACACCCGGGGGGCAAAGTGCTTGCAGTGCCTCCACGTCTGCCTTCTGTCTCTTTGCCGCCGAAGACTCGAAGAAGTAGGAGTACCCGATGCAGCCGATCGGATAGTCGGATGAAGACAGGTTGTCGAAGAGATCGCACAGCGCCGCCACCCCTTTGGGCACGAGATTCGCGACTATCCGTTCAGCGGGCAAGTTGAGGGCGCTGATATCCCTGAGGGCCAGCCGCTCATGGCCGTTCTCTTCGCGTGCGTGCCTTTCGAGGTAAGTCGCGATGTCCAGGCGATCCAGCGTCCTGAAACGTTTTGCCGCCTTGAGGTAATTCCCGACGGTGCGACGCGAGTTGTGATAGGAGCTAACAAGATCAAGTACGTACTTCGGGAGGGAGGTAGTGCAGAGCCGCAATACACCCAAGTCGTTTCCAAGACCGAGAGCCACGGCGCCGTTAAGGAGGCCGGCCGTACTTCCTCGCGAACCAGCTCCCGTCATTGCAGTGGCAAAAGGAAGCATGTCGCCGCAATCTTCAAGGTCAAGGAACCAGAATTCACCGGTCTCGCGCGAAACAATCACGACGTTATTTGACACGACAACCCACTCCACTGTTAGCCTATTCATCGTTCTTGCTCCGCTTCAGGTAGCACAAAAAAGCACATATGCCCTAGTTGTCTGGCCGTGCAGAGAGTGAAATTCGACCCGTGCGAACAGTAATCGCTACTACATCCCTAGCGGAGTTACGACCATTGCAATCTCGGCACTGGGCATCGTAAATCCGTCCTCAGTGAGAGGATCGGGTAACACAAAAACGACCTCGTCCGCTACCTTCTGATATCCCCAAGCGAATTGCGAGGGTGTCAGTACTACTGGCTCGTCCAGAAAAATACCAACTTCTTTCAAGGCATCTTTGGTCCGGGAGAAGTTGGGGGCTGACTTTGCTGCCCATTGTGCTTGCGTAGTCAGACTAGAATACGTTAACAGTCTGTCTCGATATTTTGATTCTCTCCATGCCCTCACAATCGCGAGTGCCAGATTCTGGTTGGGATGATAGCTAACGGGATTAATCGGCTTACCACTTTTATCAGTCAGCGGCATAGTGTCCTCCCAGAGTTTTGACGTGTGGCGGAATGCGAGCGGTATTCGTAAGGCATACCTACGCCGCGCCCGCGCGTTTGTCAAGATTCTGACTATCAAAAGTGAGAAGATCATTAGCAGGGTTAGGCGTTGTCCGAAAGGCTCCGGACTTGAAAACTTTGAGGGTAAACAATTGATTTCTTGAGAAACTCGTTTAGACTTTCGTTGGAAGAGCGGGCGAGCGTTTGTTGTGTGAAAAGCTTGGTCGTGGGCAAGTGATGCATTGTTTCGACAGGAGGCTGCGGAGTGCATGACGTAGCTGCGTGGTTGCAAGGGCTCGGTCTCGCCAAGTATGCGAAGGCGTTCGAGGACAATGAGATTGATTTCGAATCGCTCCCGTATCTCACCGAAAGTATGCTGGAGCAAATCGGTCTGCCGATTGGGCCCAGGGCCAAGTTGCTCGCAGCCATATCTGAACTGAACGCGTCCTCGCTTTTCGCCTCAGAGGCCAAGCTCAAAGACCTTTCGACGACGCCTTCGGGGCAGCGACGAGAGGCTGAACGCCGCCAAATCACGGTCATGTTCAGCGATCTCGTAGACTCGACCAAGCTCGCCAGACGCCTCGACCCCGAGGATCTCAGGTCCGTGATGAAGGCGTACCAGAGCGCATGTAGCGCAGTCATTGCGCGTTATGAAGGCCACGTGGCGCAATATTTAGGCGATGGCATCATGACGTACTTCGGCTGGCCAGCGGCACACGAGGACGCAGCTGAACGTGCGGTTCGCGCGGGCCTCGACGTAATCGAGGCGGTGAAAGCCATCGAAGGTCCGGAATCGCTGTCTGTGCGGGTCGGTATCAGCACAGGCATCGTCGTGATAGCTGACACCCCGTCGGGTGACCCGTCGATTCCCTCGGGTGCCATCGGCGAAACCCCTTACATTGCCGCGCGGCTCCAGAACCTTGCGACGCCAAACTCTGTCGTAATCGCGGAATTCACGAGCCGACTGGTTTCGGCGCGGTTCGATCAGGAGGCGCTCGGAGCACAGACGCTAAAGGGAATTGTGGAGCCAATTCGCGCGTTTCGGGTCCACCGTGTCAGGGAGGACTCCACTCGCTTCCAGGCCGCACATGCGAAAGCATTGACGCCGTTAGTGGGGCGGCGTACCGAGCTGGCGTTGTTGCAGCAACACTGGCGCGATGTGAAGGATGGAGAAGGGCAAGTCGTGTTTATTTCGGGCGTTCCCGGAATAGGGAAATCGCGCATCGTGCACGAGCTAGAGGAATGGATCGAAGGCGAGCCCCATTTCACCTTGCGATTCCAGTGCTTGCCCCATTGCACGCAGAGCGCTCTTTTCCCGGTGATTCGGAAAATCGAGGGGCTTGCGGAGCTAGCAGTGGAGGACTCCGATCAAGTCAAGCTCGCCAAGCTCGAAGGCCTGCTGTCCCAGGTTGTGGCCCAGGTCGACAAGGCGGTCCCGTTTGTCGCGGAGATGATGTCGATTTCCACCAAATCGCGGTATGGCGCTCTTGCGCTGACCGCCCAGCAGGTAAAAGCCCAGACATTGTACGTGTTGGTCGAGCTCCTTCTCGCTCTCTCGGCGAGAGGCCCGGTTTTCTGCCTGCTTGAGGACGCGCAATGGATCGATCCCTCGACGCAAGAGCTGCTCGATTTGGTCGTGGGGAAGATCGAGAACGCGATGGTACTGCTGCTTGTGACTAGCCGGCCGGAGTATCAACCACACGCGGACGTATATGGCAACGTGAGCGCACTCACCATATCCCGGCTTACGCGACGTGACGTGGCCGAGATGGTGCGGCTGGCATTGCGTGAGCAGTCAGTCGAGCCCGAGGTGACGAAACGGGTCATCGATGACAGCGATTCGATACCCTTATTCGTAGAGGAGCTCGCTCGTGGCGTCATCGAGTCGGGTGGCATCGCTGAGCCGGGAACGAACGATCACCGCGCGGAGCCATCTGCGTCGCGGACGCTGCCGGATTCATTGCGCGACTCGCTTGTGGCGCGCCTGGATCGCGCGCCGCAGGCCCGAAGCGTCGCGCAGGCGGCGGCGGTCATTGGTCGTGAATTTTCTTACGACTTGCTGCAACGCGTGTCAGCTCTGAGTAGTTCAGAGCTGGGCTCGGCGCTCGCGCATCTGGAGCAAAGCGAGATTGTCAAGAAGATCGACAACAGGCCTTCGGCTCGTTATGCATTCAAGCACGCGCTCGTGCGCGATGCGGCGTATGACTCTTTGCTGAAGTCGAGCCGCCGCGAGATTCATGCGAAGGTGGGGGCGATTCTCGAAGAGGAATGGCCGGAAGTTGTCGTTGGCCAGCCGGAGCTTCTCGCGTATCACTACAGTCTGGCAGGAAATGCCGAAATGGCGCTACGTTACTGGCTGAAGGGAGGCCAACGTGCTCGCAGCCGGTCGGCCAACCTCGAGGCCATTGGGCAGTTTCAAAAGGCGCTGGAATTTCTCAGCTTGTTACCGCAGACGCCAGGTCGCAATGAGGCAGAGTTGGAAATTCAGCTAGCGCTCGGCCTCTGCTTTGTCGCGGTGCGCGGGTATTCTGCGGATGACACACGCCAATCGTTCGAACGTGCTTGCGCATTGAGCGCTCAGCTCGTAGAACCGCACAAGGAAATACAGGCGATCTTCGGATTATGGGGACACTATTGGATGAGAGCCCGACATGATCGAGCTACCGACCTTGGGGAGGCTCTTCTCACCAAGGCCGAAGAGCTCCAAGACCCGATAGCGCTGGCCGTAGGGCACCGTTGTCTCGGAAGCACGCTATTTACACTCGGCGATTTCGTTCAGGCTAGGGAGCATCTCGAGCGAACAATCTCATTGGTGCAGCAAGCAAGCCCCGAAGGGTTGTCCCTATCCTACGCGGTGGACCCGCGAATCGCTGCACAATTGATTCTCGCCTGGGACACTTGGATTCTAGGTTATCCCGCACAGGCGCTTCAGAACGTGCTGCAAGCCCTCGAGCAAGCGACCGAACATGCTGACCCCTACAGCATCGCGTTCGCTCAGTATGTGACGTCCGCTGTGTTGCTGCTCAGAGGTGAGCCGCAAAACTCGCTCGACCACGCCGATCAAAGCTTGGCACTCTCGAGGGAGCATCGGATTAACCTTTACGCGATTTATTCGAGATTCGGCCGCGGGTGTGCGCTTGCGAAGTTAGGGCAGGCTGCGCAAGCGATAGTCGAGATACGCGAAGGAATCGAGGAGGCACGTCGAAGCAACCTCGGGTATATGCGGAGTTTCATGCTAGGGTGGCTCGCGACTGTGCAGGTGGCGACCGGAGACCCGGAAACCGCACTGGCCACGATCGATGAAGCATTGAGGCGTATCGATGACGTAGAGGGGCGCGTTTGGGAGGCGGAGGTCCGGAGGCTGCAAGGTGAGATCCTTCTCGTCGCGCGCCCTGACGCGGTGGCGGAGGCGGAACGTAGCTACCTTGACGCAATAACCGTCGCGCAGCGCCAGCATGCCCGTTCATTGGAACTTCGCGCGACCACGTCGCTAGCCCGACTTCTGCAGAGCAACGACAGAAACGATGAGGCGCGAAGCCTTCTCGCGCCCATCTACGGCTGGTTTACCGAAGGGCTCGACACAGCCGACCTAATCGAGGCACATGCAATGCTCAACGACCTCGGATAGGTTGACCTGACAAGCATCCGGGGTCAGATTTCTCGCGAGCGATCGGCGGAGTAATGCGTCGCGATCAGGTGAACCACGTACATGGCGAACTGGGGATTGAGAAAGTAGAGCCGCTTGACCTGGGTGTCCGTCAGCGTGAAGAGATCGACATCGGTCGCGCAGACAGCGGTGCAAGTGCGTTCGTGAGTCGGAGAAAAGATGCCGATTTCGCCGAACAGCGTGCCGCTTGCGATCTCGCTGTGAATCTCTTCCAGGCGAATGCCGCCACGCTGAAGGTAGTAAAGCTCGCGGCTCTGGTCGCCCTTGCGGAATACGATGCTGTCCTTGCGCAGACGGCGGTGCGTCATGTGGGGGAGCAGCCAGTCCAGATCGAGTTTGCCGCTTTCGGCCTCCCGGATCTGACGGAGATTGACGCTGCTCATCCGCGAAGCCACCAGCGCCGCTTCGCTGCGGTTCTTGACGTTCAGCGCCTTGAAGATGGCACCCATGTGCAGCTTGACGACCCCTTCGGTGATGCCGAGCTGTTTGGCGATTGCCTGGTTGGGTTTGCCCTGGCCGACGAGGGAAAGGACTTCCAGTTGCCGTGCCGAAAGACCGAACTCGCGCGCGATTTCCTCCGGCTTGCCAGCCGGCACCGGGGCGCCCGCCGCGACCGTGTCAGCGCTATTTGCCGGCCCCGGGCTGCCCGGGCGATAGGTGGCGCCGCCGAGCACCAACTGCAGCACGCCGAGAATCACGGTCTCGGAATAGCTTTTCGGCAAATAGCCGAGTGCGCCCGCATCAAGCGCCTGTTCGACGTAGGCATCGTCAAGGCGCGAACCCAGAGCGAGGATGCGTGCACCGGGAAATTTCCGCAGGAAGCCTCGGATTGCTGCGCTGGAATCGGCCGAAGCGGCGTCCACATCCACCAGCACCAGGTCCGGCGTCCCGGAAGGCGTTGCCGGGGGCAGCGACAGCAGAGACGGGATGTCGTGCACCACCTCGACTTCGCAGCCGGAGTCGAGCTTGGCTAGCAGGCCACACAGAGCCTCAGTGGCCCATCCCTGCGGCGATGCAACCAGGATCTTCACGAAATCCTCTCACAGACTCAAGACTTGTTACCACGTTTCCAGGAGCGGTGGCAACCGCCGACCGCGATGCGCCGGCAGAAACGACGAAGGCTTTGGGTGCCTTGCACCCAAAGCCTTCGGCAATGATGCGCATCAACTCCTCTGCCGGTCAGAAATCCGGACCGTCTTGCGGGTAACTTACGCTATGTCCGTTACCTGCGCAGCGCCGCGGTCTGGTTGTCGCTACGCGATTTCGCTGCCGCGAACGTGGGGCCGCCGGACGAACGCCCGAGGACGTCGTTGACGCCTGCGTTGCCGGTTGCGACTGTCGCGCCGATCCCGTCCGCTTTGATGCCGCTGCCGCGACCGAAGACCGCGCTGACGTTCACGTTGCTGGAGATCGAGCGCACCGGATTCGCTCCGGGGATCGTCGCGGAAGCGCGACCATAGAGCTCGTTCACGGAACCTCCGCCGCTTTGCACGTTACGCATGTCTTCGGCAAAGCTGCCGGCGGATGCCAGTACGATCGCCGTAGCGACCAGCCATTTGATGGAGATGCGCGGTTGACGTTGCTGTTTCATGATTTGCTCCTTCACAAAAGTGTTTCGATCAAAGGGGCGTCGTCACGAATGCGGCTGCCCCTGTTTGCACGTGGCGGCCCTTTGCTATCGCAACCGATGGCCGCATCGACAATCTGTGCCGCTCGACTGGGCGAGCTTTCCGGCTTTCGCCTTTCGAACCCCGGGAACGGCTGGTTCGGAGGTGTCGGAGGGAAATTCGCCTCGCGTGTGATACGAAATATAGGGATTCCGGCCGCTGGCCGAAATAGAGCGAAAGTAATATGACTTTCGACATAGCCCGGCAACGTCGCGCATTGCGACCGGCGAGGAGAGGACGATTGCCCGCCTAGCGCAGAAATTGCTGTCGCAGTATTTGCCGGCCGGCCGGGGTTGGCGTGACGGATCAGCGGCCGCGGCCGGACAGATCGTTTATCAGCTCCGTCGCCTGCCGCATCAGCTCAGCCGCGACCAACCCGGCTCGTCGCGATCGAGCAGGCGCTTCAGCGCTTCGAAGTGCAGGACCGACTGCTGGCGTTCGCGGCCGATCTGCCTCGCCGCTTCGGCGACCATTTTTTCCGGTACGCGCTTGAGTTTCCCGCCGGTTCCCTGAGCAAGCACCTGCACCATGCAGGAGCGCTCCAGATAGTAGAGATCGTCGAAGGCATAAGCGACGTTGTCGCCGCAGACAATTACGCCGTGATGCTGCATGAAGACCACCTCGTTGTCGCCGAGCGCGTTGCAGATTCGGTCGCCCTCGGCGTTGTCCAGCGCAACGCCGCCGTACTCGCGGTCGTAGCCGATGCGGCCGTAGTAGCGCATGGCGTTCTGGTTGGCGAACACGTCGAGTTCACCGCCGTCCAGCAGTGTCAGCGCGGTGGCGAAGGGCATGTGGGTATGCAGGACGCATTTTTTGCGCTTGCCCAAATGAATGCGGCCGTGGATGAAGAACGCGGTCGGCTCCACCGTATGTTTGCCCTCGACCACCACGCCTTTTGCGTCCACGATCATCAGGTCGGCGGGCGTGATCTCGGACCAATGAAGGCCCTGAGGATTGATCAGGAATTTGCCGGGATCGCCCGGCATTTCCAGGCTGAAGTGATTGCAGACGCCCTCGCTCAGCCCCATGCGGGCAGCGGAGCGCAGCGCCGCGGTCAGGTCTATCCGGGCCTGGGTGACCGGATCGAATCGTTTCATGCGGTTCTCCTCCCTGGGTTTTGCGCATTCTGCCATAGTGTTCGGCGGCCTCGAAAATGCTGCGCCACCGGTTGCCCTCCGCCGTTCACTCTCGGTAACATGCCGTATCGGTCAGCGTCATCGCCGTACTGCCGCCATCAGCGTATGTCTATGCGGCCCTTGAACGGGATGCAGTACAGGCCGATCGGCTCGGACCGGCCCCGCAACGTCAGCGGCGGCAGCGAAATCGCGTCCACTTCGACGCGCGCCGCCTGCAGCGCTTCCATGACCCGGTCCGAAAGCAGCAGTTCACCGGCCCGCGCCCGCTGCATCAGCCGCGAAGCGATGTTCACCGCATCGCCGATGATGGTGAAGCTCATGTACGCGGGCGAGCCGACGTTGCCGGCTACCACCTCGCCCTTGTTGACGCCTATGCCCAGCCCGGTCTCGAGGCCGTATTTCGTATGCCACTCGGACGACAGGGTCTCGAAGGCGGAGAGCATGTCGTAGCCGCACTTGAGCGCGCGCTCTGCGGCATCCGGCTGTTCGAACGGAACCCCGAAGCCGACCAGCAGGCTGTCCCCGGCCATGTTGAAAATGACGCCCTCGAAGCGATAGGCAACTTCGGTGAGCAGGGAGAAATACTGGTTCAGCAGCGGCACGACCTGCGTAGGCGCAAGTTGCTCGGCCATGCGGGTAAACCCGCGCAAGTCGGCAAACAGGATCACGGCATCGAAACGGGACTGGTAGCCCCCCGGCGCCTGGCCGTTGACCCCGGGCGTGGCGAGGATCCTGTCCATCAGCCTGCGCGGCACGTTGCGTTCGTATCCTTGCGGCGTTTCCGGCGCATCGGCTTCCATCGCCTGCCTCGCGGCCGCTTCCTGCTTGCGCGCCTGATGGGTCGCAAGCAGCGACTTCACCCGCACCAGAAACTCGTCGCGTTGTACCGGCTTGAAAAAGAAATCGTCGGCGCCGGCCTGCAATCCCTTGATGCGGTCTTCGCGATTGTCGAGCGCAGTGAGGAAGACCACCGGCGTCAGCGCGGTTGCCGGATTGGACTTGATGCGCTTGCAGACTTCGAAGCCGGACATGCCCGCAATCATCAGGTCGAGCACCACCAGCTCCGGAAGTTTCGCCGCGGTGATTTGCAGCGCCTCCTCGCCATTGCTGGCGGTGAGGATCTCCACCCCGGAGCGCCTGAGATAGAGGGACATCAGCAGGCGGTCGTCCGCGGAATCGTCTACCAGCAGCACGCGCGGGGCGGGCTCGCGGTAGGAATGCATCGCCATCAGGCATCGCTGCGCCGGTCGGGCGCAAGGGTTGTCAGTTAGTTCGTTATTGTCTCACGGGCGCTGCGGCGCCCAACATTGCGGAGAGGGTGTACGCGCCTCGACGAAAGCGCATCCTTTCATTCCCTCGGCGCAGCCTCCCCGTGGCGGCCGGATCGCGGATGGACCTGCAGCCACAGCGTGAACTGCGGCGCCAGCAGCAGCCCGATCATTGCTCGCCGGTTTCCCTGTGTTCACGGGATTTTACCCGCTAGCCGAAGAAGGCCGCGCTTACGTGCGCGAGTGGCACGCCGATGCGCTGGCGCGAAAACTGGTCGCCACGTATCAGGACGTCGTAGCCACCTACCCGGCCGCTCGCGCGGCCTCCTGTCCGGCATGAGGGCCCAACGATCGCCCTCGACCAATCGCGATGCCGCTACACTGTGAATTAGGCAATCGTGGAGGTCGGCCATGGAACAGGCTCAGGAGGGTAAGCAAATCGCGACGCTGGCGGGCGGGTGTTTCTGGTGCCTGGAGGCGGTGTACAACCGGCTGCAGGGCGTGGAAAGCGTGGAGTCCGGTTACATGGGCGGACAACGACCCAATCCGACCTACGAAGCGGTGTGCAACGGCGATACCGGACACGCGGAGGTGGTGCGCGTCACTTTGGATCCGAAGGTGCTCAGCTACCGCGACCTGCTTGAAGTCTTCTTCGTGATCCACGATCCGACCACGCTCAACCGCCAGGGCAACGACGTCGGCAGCCAGTACCGCTCGGCGATTTTCTACCACACGCCGGCACAGAAAGCCGAGGCGGAAAAAATCATAGGCGAACTTGCCCGGGGAAAGGCTTTTGCGGATTCGATCGTCACCGAAGTCGTGCCGGCCGGGCAGTTCTACATCGCCGAACGCTATCACCAGGAATATTTCCAGAACAATCCGAACCAGCCGTACTGCCACTACGTGGTGGCGCCGAAGGTGGCCAAGTTCAGGGAGAAGTTCGCCAGGCGGCTGAAGAAGTAGTGAGGCTGAATCGTCTCGTATCGGCCACTCGATTCTGCCTTAAGTATTAGTATCGATGGCAGTTGTGCCAATGATGCGTGCATAATCGATCCCTCGATGCGTCTTCGCTTCACGAATGGGTGAACATTCGCGCGACCGTACCGGTCGGCGGGCGTTCCGCTCTAGATTGGCCCGAGAGATGTTCGATCGGGCCGTTTTCGTCATTGCAACCCGTGCAAGGAGGTCTCGCAGCCATGCCAACACTCAGCATTAACGGTCAAAGTTACTTCGCCGATTCGCCGCCTGATACGCCGCTCCTGTGGGTCATCCGCGAGGACCTGAGACTCACGGGTACCAAGTTCGGATGCGGACAGGGCCTTTGCGGCTCCTGTACCGTGCATGTCAACGGCCAGCCCGTGCGCTCTTGCATGGTCAAGCTTGCCGACGCGGAAGGCGCGGTCATTACCACCATCGAGGGATTGCATCCGTCGGATTCGCATCCGGTGCAGCAAGCCTGGATCGAAGCGCAGGTTCCGCAGTGTGGCTACTGCCAGTCCGGGCAGATCATGCAGGCGGCGGCGCTGCTTGCAGTCAATCCCAGTCCCACCGACGAGGAAATCGTGGCGCACATGAACGGCAACCTGTGCCGCTGTGCTACCTACTCGCGTATCGTCGGCGCCGTCCAGCGCGCCGCGCAACTGATGAAGGAGGGCGCGAATCATGGCTAAGACGACTACACAGGGCATTACGCGGCGCGAGTTCCTGGTCCGCTCGACGGTAATCGCCGGCAGCGGCTTCCTGAGCATCGGCCTGCCCGGATTGATCGCCAGCAGGGACGCCGGAGCGGCCGCGTCCACGCCAGCCTTTACCCCCGCGATCTGGTTCACCATCACGCCGGACGGCATAACCACCATGCACATCGTCAAGGCCGAGATGGGCCAGCACATCGGCACCGGCCTGGCGCAGGTGATCGCCGACGAACTGGAAGTCAAATGGGAAGACGTGCGGCTCGACACGCCGCTGGAGAGCGTGGAGAACTTCGCGGTGTACGGCATGGCTTACACCGTCAACAGCGGCAGCGTGACCACCGAGTTCGACCGCATCGCGCGCGCCGGTGCCGCCGGCCGCATCGTGCTGGTGGAGGCGGGCGCAAAAGTGCTCGGCGCCAAAGTGGCGGATTGCCGGGCGGAATCGAGCCGTGTCATCGACAAAGTTTCCGGCAGGTCGGTGGGCTACGGCGAAATCCTGCAGAAAGTGAAGATCGACCGCAAGTTCTCCTATCCGGACGACCTCAAGAGCATTCCGCTCAAGAACCGCAGCCAGTACAAGATTATCGGCAAGTCGCTGCCCGCGCTCGACATTCCGGCCAAGACCAACGGCCAGGCCAAGTACGGCATCGATGTATTCCTGCCGAACATGGCTTATGGCGCGCTGGTGGCGCCGCGTACGCGCTATGCCTCCAAAGTGCTGAGCATCGATGATTCCGAAGCGAGAAAAATTCCGGGCTTCATCAAGGCGGTCAAGATCGATGACGCCATGGGCAAATGCACCGGCTGGGTGGTCGCGGTGGCGGAAAAGTTTCCCGCGGCAATGAAGGCGGCCAAGGCGCTGAAGGTGAAATGGGACGCGGGCCCGTACGGGAACCTGAGCTCGGCCGCCCTTCTCGAGCAGTACAAGCAGCTGTCCAAGGACGAGAAGGCAGGCGCGCCCTGGGTCCTCGAAGGCGACGTCGACCGGGGCTTCGGCGAGTCCGACAAGGTGCTCGAGCAGGAATACACCACCGACATGGTCTGCCACGCCACGATGGAGCCGCTCAACGCCACGGTGCAATACACCAACGGCGAGTGGCACGTCCACGTCGGCACGCAGAGCACGTCCTTTGCGCGCATGACGCTGACGGGTTACCTCTCCCAGGTGCTGAAGAAGAAGCCGGAAGAGCTGAAGATTTTCGTTCACCCGTACCTGGTGGGCGGCGGCTTCGGCGGCAAGCAGGACTTCGACGATATTCTGGCGGCGGCCTACTGCGTCAAGGAAACCGGCCGGCCGGTCAAGCTCATCCATACGCGCGAAACCAATTTCGCGACCAGCTTCGCGCGCACGCCCACCTATCACAAAGTCAAGGCCGGAATCAAAAACGGTGAACTGGTGGCGATGAATCAGGACATTGTCTGCGGCTGGATGGGTGCGCGCTTCGGGGTCGGCAAGAAGTATGGTTCCGACTGGCTGCAGCTCGATTCCTGGGACGAGAAGAAGCAGGACATCGACCAGTGGTCCATCGGCGGCAGCGATCACTGGTACCACGTCAAGAACCATCGCGTGCGTGCCTGGAACCACGAACCCACCACCTGGGCGGTGCAGGCGAGCGCATTACGCACCGTGTCCAACTCGTACAACATCTTCGTCGTCGAGTCCTTCATGGACGAGGTGGCAGCCGCGGCTGGCCGCGACCCGCTTGAGTTCCGGTTGTCCATGTTGAACGGCAAGGGCGGTAATCGCGGTATACCCAACTCGGGCTATGCGCCGGGAACGCGTTCCGACTACTACATGGATCAGATGTGGATCTCGCTGCCGTGGACCAAGGAAGGATCGTGGATTCCCTACGAGTCTGCCACCGTGGGCGGTGCGCTGCGTCTGGCGAATTGCCTGAGAGTGGCCGCGGGCAAGGCGGGTTACGGGACCAAGCGCCTGCCGCCGAACACCGGCCTCGGCATCGCGGTGACGGCGGCGGAGGAACGGCAGAGCCCGACCTGGGTCGCCGGTGTGGCCGAAGTCACCGTCGATCCGAAAACCGGCAGGTTCAGCATCAACCGGCTGACGATTGCGATGGATCCGGGTACCGTGGTCAATCCCCAAAACGTCGAGGCGCAGATTCGCGGTTCGGCGCTGTGGGGCGCAAGCCAGATCATGTCCGAGCGCCTGACGCTGAAAAACGGTGCGTTCGAGCAGACCAACTACGCCGAGTACGTGACGATCCGGCTGGCGCAGGTTCCGGAGATCGATGTCACGATCATCGAGTCCGGCCACCATCCCAGCGGCGTAGGCGAACCGGCTTCCACCGTCGTCGCGCCGGCGGTGGCCAACGCCATCTTCAACGCCGTGGGTGCGCGGGTGCGACACATGCCCATTTCGCCCGAGGCGGTGCTGAAGGCGATGAAGCAGAAGGCGTAACGAGCCGACCGCAAAAAGCCGGCCCGGCCCCGCAGTGGCAAGTGCCGCGGGGTCGGGCGCTCCTTACATTTACGGAGTGGCGGGAATTGGCGCCCTTCCGACCGCCTTTCATCTCAGCATGCAGCGGGAGCGCGAGATGTCCGATGACATTCTTTCTTTGACAGCCGGCGAACTGGTGGCGCATTACCGCAGCAAGCGCCTGTCGCCGGTGGAAGCAACGCGAGCGGCCCTAGACCGCATCGCCAAACTGGATCCGATCTACAACGCTTTCGTCCTGGTCGACGAAGCACGCGCGCTGAACGACGCGCGCGCCGCGGAGGCGCGCTGGCAGCGCGGAGAACCGGCCGGGCTGGTGGACGGCATCCCGAGCACGGTGAAGGATCTTATCGTGACCGAAGGCTGGCCGACACTGCGTGGTTCGCGCACCATCGATCCGAAACAGCCGTGGACGGAAGACGGTCCGCCGGTGGCGCGCATGAAGGAACAGGGCGCGGTATTTCTCGGCAAGACCACTACACCCGAATTCGGCTGGAAGGGCGTGACCGACAGTCCATTGACCGGCATCACCGTCAATCCCTGGAATACGCGACTTACGCCCGGCGGAAGCAGCGGCGGCGCCGCGGTCGCGGCAGCGTTCGGCATGGGCGCGCTGCACATCGCCACGGACGGCGGCGGTTCGATCCGCATCCCTGCCGGGTTCTGCGGCCTGTTCGGCTTCAAGCCGACGTTTGGCATCGTGCCGATTCATCCGCATTCACCGGCGGCGACACTTTGGCACCAAGGGCCGATCTCTCGCAACGTGGCCGATGCTGCGCTGATGCTTACCGTGATCGCTCGCCCCGATCCGCGCGACTGGTATCAGGCGCCGGCACGAAACATCGACTACCGGCAGGGACTCGATTCCGGGGTGAAGGGCTTCCGCATCGGCTACAGCCGCACGCTGGGTTACGCCCACGTGGACCCGGAGGTCGCCATGCTGGTTGAAAAGGGGGCACGTGCCTTCGAATCGCTCGGTGCGCGGGTCGAGGAGCTCGATCTCGAACTCGAAGACCCGATTGCCATCATGCAGCCGTTGTGGGCGGTCGCGCTGGCGCTGGCGATTGCGCCCATGACTGCAACGCAGCGCGCACTCGTCGATCCGCCGTTGCTCGAACTCGCGGAGCCTGGTTTTGGCCTGAACGCGCTCGAGTATCGGCGGCTCGAGCGCGCGCGCGAGGCCTTCGCGCGCCGTATGTGCATGCTGCACCAGAACTATGACCTGCTGATCACGCCGCAGCTCGCGGTGCCGGCCTTCGAAGCCGGGCACGAAGTGCCGCCTGGCTCCGATCGGACCCGCTGGTGGGAATGGTCTCCTTTCACCTATCCCTTCAATCTCTCGCAGCAGCCGGCCGCCACCGTGCCGTGTGGATTCACGCGCGAGGGACTGCCGGTAGCGATGCAATTGGTGGGAGACAAATTTGCCGATGCGCGGGTGCTACGGGCCGCGCGAGCCTATGAAGCCGCGCAACCATTCGTCATGCCGAAGCCCGACCCGGTCGCGCTCCCGCAAAAGCGGATGATGGCGGGCACGGCGCATTCGTCCTGAGCGGAGAGTGAAGGCGGGTGCGGGGGATTGTCGGCCGCTGGCTCACGGTGCGTCCGGCAGAGCCGCGCGAATTCGCACCAAGCAATTTCTTTCTCCCGGCGGTATATTATCGGGCGAGAGCAATACACAAAGAGGACCGCCATGACCGTCAAGGAAGTTGTCCGCACCCGGGCCGAGCCGCAAACGCCATATGCGAGCCGCGCCCGCTACCACACCTCGGAAAACCCGTTCACCTTCGGCTATCCGCCGGTACCGGCGCGGCAGTTCCTGGCCGAGCGCGACCGGGCATTCGATCCGGCAACACCGACCGGTGCGATTGCGCTGGATGCCGCCGGGGATCTCGGCACGCCGTATCCGGCCACCACGCCCACGCTGCTGTGCCGCTATCTGAAGATCCGCGCCGGCGAACAGCTGCGCGCAGCCTTTGCGGCCTCCGGCGCGATCTACTACGTTATGGCGGGCAGCGGCGAGAGCCGCAACGCAGCCGACTTGATCGCGTGGGGCGCGGGAGAGATGTTCTGCTTTCCCGGGGGTAGCGAGACCACGCACCGCGCGGGCGGTGCCGACTGCCTGCTGTTCGTGGCGACTAATGAGCCGCTGCTGGCCTTCGAGCGGCTGAGCCCGCCCGCGCCGCAAGAGTCGTTGGTCGATACGGTGCACTGGCCGGCGCACGAGATCGAGCGGCGTTTCGAAGCGGTCTGGCAGCGCCCGGTCACCGACAACACCACCGGCCATTCGGTGATGTTCTCAACCGCGGCGCTGGCGCCGGGCTACATGACCATCCCGTCGATCAACGTCGCGATCAACACGCTCGCCCCGGGCGGCGACCAGCGCCCGCATCGCCACAACGGCGTGGCGGTGACGCTGGCAATCCAGGGCGAGGGCATCTACTCGATGATCGGCGGGCAGCGTGTGAACTGGTCCACCGGCGCCGCGCAGATCACACCGGCCACGCTGCTGCACTCGCACCACAACCGCGGCGTGAAACGCATGCGCTCGCTGGTCATACAGGACGAGGGATTGCATCACTACACGCGCACGCCGGGGTTCAGTTTCGACTGACGCCGCAACGCTATCGCTTGCGGTGTGGCTTGCATGCGTTCGCGGGCATCGGAGTCCGATTCCATTGCTCAGAAGCGGTAGGCAAGACCGCCGTTCAAGAACCAGTTCGTGCCTTCCTGCACGATCGGTGAGTTGCGCGCATCGCCTTCAAGTCGGCTGGCGTTGAGTCCCCACAGGACCAGCCAACGTTTCGAGAGGTCCACTGAACCCAGAATCCCGAACGCGATATTGCGCAGGCCGGCGCCGGCGCTGTAGGCAGGCAGGCCCGTCCGGGACGACTGCTGGGGCGTCAGGCCGAAGTAGTTTTGCGTGGCCTTCTCATCGGACCAGGTGAGCTGTCCGAAGACGCCGGCGTTCACGCCCCAGCGGGAGAAAATCCCCGCGGTCAGGCGCAGGTCGACCTGGGCACCAAGATCGGAATCGGCATTGCGGCGATAGCGGGCCAGCGCGTTGAGCGGCATCAGGCCGATCTTCCAGTCCGCCTCCGCGTGAACGCCGACCGATGCGCTCGCGTCGATGTCCTCGAAGTCGTGTGCCTTCAGGAACGCAGACTCATCAGTGACGCGCCCCTCTTCGTAGGTAAGCTGCGCACCGAACACCACGCCGCCAGCCGGCTTCGATCGGACCCCGCCTTCGAGTATTCCCTGCGTGGTACGCGCAAACAAATGCTCTCCGTACAGCCGCAGATACGGGATCGCATCCCCGCGCCGGCTGTCCGCGCCTTCGTATGCGGGCCGCACCCGCGCACCGAGCCCCACATACGCGTCGCCCTTGCCGGCATCCTGCGCGAACGCAACCGGGGACAGGCACGACGCGAGCACGTACAAAAAAGTCAGCGGATTGCGCATGGTCGTCTTTCGTCGTCTGGGGGCTGTTGTTCGTCACGCGTTGCGGCCCTAGAGCATCTGCAACGGCGCTGGTCCTTGCGGCGGTGGAAACAGGCGGTCGAGTTCCGCGAGCTGCTCTTTCGTCAGTGGATGGTCGAGCGCGCCGGAATTTTCTTTCAGGCGCTCGCGCTTGCCGGTCTTCGGGATGGCGATGATGTCGTCGTTGGCGAGCAGCCAGGCGAGCGCGACTTGCGCCGGGGTCATGCCGTGGCGGCGTGCGAAATCGGTAAGTTTCGGGTTGCGCACCAGCCTCGCCTGCTCGATCGGCGAATACGCCATCACTGGAATGCGCCGCTTGCGCAGCCACGGCAACAGGTCCCATTCGATGCCGCGGCGGGTGAGGTTGTAGAGCAACTGGTCGGTTGCCACACCCTTGCCGCCGGGCACGGACCACAGTTCCTGCATGTCCTCGAGATCCAGGTTGCTCACGCCGTAGTGGCGGATCTTGCCGGCTTTCTGCAGCGTCATGAATGCCTCCATGGTTTCGGCGAACGGCACGCTCCCGCGCCAGTGCAGCAGATAAAGATCGATGCGGTCGGTGCGCAGCCGCTTGAGGCTGCGCTCGCATGCGGCCACCGCGCCTTTGCGCGTAGCGTTGTGCGGATAGACCTTGCTTACCAGGAAGGCCTCGTCGCGCCGGACGGCGATCGCTTCGCCGATCAGTTCCTCGGCCTTGCCTTCGCCGTACATCTCCGCCGTATCGATGAGCGTGATGCCAAGATCCAGGCCGAGCCTGAGCGTGGCGATCTCCTCGGCGCGGGCCGCCTTGTTCTCGCCCATATACCAAGTGCCATGGCCGAGCGCGGGAACGCGTTCACCCGATGGGAGTGCGACTGTCTTCATGGCCTGTCCGGCAAGATTGGGCGTATGCGCAAGTATAGGCCCGGTGATCGTCCCGGATTGGCTTGCCCACGGGCGCCGGTATCTAGGCGTCTGCCGCCGAACTGGTCTATCCTATGGCACCAAAGCAGCGGTTCCGGGGGATGCCGCTTGCGCCGGTCGTACGCCACAGGAAGGACTCATGTCCGAAGAACAAAGGTTCGTCTGGCCTACACCACCTTATTACCAGTATGCGTCCGCAAAGGACGCGAACCTCCCGCGCGGCTGTGTGCTTGTCGGCAGCGATGGCCGGCAGATGCAGGGCAGGCTCATCCGCTTTCTGCCCGAGCGGGGGACGCTCGATTTCCTGGCCACCGGATTGACTTCAATCGAGACGCTGGAGTTCGCCAGGATCAAGAAGCTGCAGTTGGTGCGTCCCGTGCAGATGCTGCCGAGGGAACTCGAGAAGATGCAGGAAGCCGGCGTCGCGCCGCCAACCGGCAACCAGATCGTGAAGGTTTCGTTCAAGGACGGCGAGAAACTCGCCGGCGAAAC
Organism: Pseudomonadota bacterium; assembly: GCA_038040175.1. Classification (GTDB taxonomy): domain Bacteria; phylum Pseudomonadota; class Gammaproteobacteria; order Burkholderiales; family JACQAP01; genus JACQAP01. The sequence continues at coordinate 40,878 of JBBPIT010000007.1, forward strand.
CCGCGGGTTCCTGGTCGAGATGACCGGCCTCTACCTTTATCTTGCCGTGGAGGACGACAAGGTCCAGCGCACCTTCATTCCCAAGCATGCCTATGCCGACTATTCCATCGGTCAGTCCCTCGGCGAGATGCTTTCCGCGCAGGAGAAGGATACGGTGGACTTCATTCAGGTGGGCCTGCAGCTGCAGCAGCACCTGCGCAGCCAGCGCATCGGCGACTATCTGACCGCCACCCAGATCATCTCGCGCGAGTTCCTCGAGCAGGTACTCAAGGACCGGGACCAGACCCACCCGGAAAGCCAGCTCGGCCAGGTCCTGCTGCGCGAAGAGGTCATCAGCAAGGAGGAACTCGACAAGGCGGTCAGCCTGCAGCAGCGCGGCCGCAAGCTTCCGCTCGGCGAGATCCTGGTCGAGATGGGCGTGATCGACCGCGCCACCGTGAACCGGCTGATGGTCCGCAAGCTCGGCATTCCGTTCGTCGATCCGGCGGGCTTCGATATCGACCAGCAGGCCCTGGCACTCGTTGAACGGCGGCTCGCCGAAAAGTATTGCGTCATGCCGCTGTTCCGCACCAAGGACGAGATCGTGGTGGCGATGGAGAACCCTACCGATCCGGCGCCGATGCAGGAGCTGCGCTTCTCCACCCGGCTGCGCGTCGTCCCGGTAATGGCGAACCAGGAGAGCATCCTCGCCGCCATCAAAACGCACTATAGCCAGTACGAAGCCGCGCGCAACGTCAAGGACTTGGCGGCGGCCACGCCGGCGGAAGCGAAGGCCGAAGACCACGATGAACCGGCCGTCGGCGTATCCGACAACGCGCTGGTGCGCATCGTCAACCAGATCATCCAGGATGCAACCGAGCGCAAGGCCTCCGATATCCACATCGAGACCTATCGGGGCAAAGAGGATACCAAGGTGAAGTTGCGCATCGACGGCGAACTCGAGGACTACCTCGACGTGCCATCGCACTTCCGCAACGCGATGATCTCGCGCATCAAGATCATGTCGAACCTCGACATCTCGGAGCGGCGCAAGCCCCAGGACGGCAAGATCGTCTTCAACCGCTTCGGAACGGCGAACGTGGAACTGCGCGTGGCGATCATGCCTACGACCGACGGCCTGGAGGACGTGGTGATGCGGGTGCTCGCTGCGGCCAAGCCGATCGCACTCGACAAGATGGGCCTGCGCGAGCCGGTGCTCGCCGAAATCAAGCGCATGGCCGGCATGCCTTACGGCTTGCTGCTGATCTGCGGTCCGACCGGATCGGGCAAGACCACCACGCTGCATTCGGTGCTCGGACACATCAACAACGGCAAGAAAAAGATCTGGACTGCGGAAGATCCGATCGAGATCACGCAGAAGGGATTGCGCCAGGTGCAGGTGAACGCAAAGATCGGCCTGACCTTCGCCGCCGCGTTGCGCTCGTTCCTGCGCCTCGATCCCGACGTGATCATGGTGGGAGAAATGCGCGATCCCGAGACGACGAGAACCGGCGTGGAAGCCTCGCTTACAGGTCATTTGGTGTTCTCGACGCTGCATACCAACAGCGCGCCCGAGTCGGTGACCCGGCTGCTCGACCTCGGCATGGACCCGTTCAACTTCGCCGACGCGCTGCTCGGCGTGCTGGCGCAGCGGCTGGCGCGGGCGTTGTGCCCCGACTGCAAGAAGCCGCACAGGCTCTCCGAGGAGGAAGTCAGGGTGTTGCTCAAGGAGTACTGCGACGGCACGCCGCTGACGCCGGCCGATGTGCGCAAGCGCTGGGAGTCGAGCTACGGCGACAAGCAGGGACAGGTGACACTGTACGTGGCCACGGGTTGCGACAAATGCCGAAAGCGCGGATACCGCGGCCGCCTCGGCATTCACGAACTGCTGGTGAACTCGCGCGCCATCAAGGCGCTCATCCAGACCCACGCCCGGGTCGAAGACATCCAGAAGACCGCGCTGGCCGAAGGCATGCTCACGCTCAAGCAGGACGGCATCGAAAAGGCGTTGCTGGGCAAAACCGACCTCGCCCAGATCCGGGCGGTGACGATGTGATTCACCGGCAGACGCAGGCGCATCGCCTGGTGCGGCGGCCTCGTTTCCTTCAACGCTGGAAGTGGGCGTCCTTTCCGAGCAGCGCTTCGCGGAAGCGGTCCTTGAGATGCGCCCCGTCGCGCGGCGGCAGCACCAGCGGAAGCTTGTCCGGCGCCACCTTGACTTGCGCGAACAACGGACCATCGGCACGGTGGAGGTCCGCGCGCAGCCGACTGACCTGCTCAATCGTGGTGACCATCGTCGCCGAGAGCCGGTGCGACGGCGCTTTCCGGCTTGGGCAAACCCGGAGAATTGAAAGCCCGGCTTGCGTGTGCGCCAGTAAGTGCTATAGATAGATCAGGCGTGCAAAAAAGGAGGAAGCCATGACAGACTCGGTGCGCAAGGCGGACTATTTCTATGTGGAAGTGGCAAACCAGGCGGGGGCGGGCGCCACGTACCTGAAGGCGCTCAGGGACGCAGGCGTGAACCTGCTCGCATTCACCGGATTCCCGGCGGGGCGCAAGGCGCAGATAGACTTCGTCCCCGAAGATACGGCCGCCTTCCGCGCGGCGGCGAAAAAGAACAAGTGGAAGCTTTCGGCGCGAAAGACGATGTTCCTGGTGCAGGGCGACGACCGGCTGGGCGCGATCCACGAAGTGATCGGCAAGCTCGCCGCGGCCAGGATCAGCATTACCGCGCTGGACGCGGTGACGGCCGGTGCCGGACGCTACGGCGCGATGTTCTGGGTCAAGCCCAGGGACGTTGCGAAAGCGGCCAGGATTCTCGGGGCAAACTGAAGCAGGATCGAGTCGCCCCAGGCCTGCAGCCAGTGCGGCTGCCGGCACGGAAAGCGGCGCGAAATTCTGCGGGCAATGCGGCGCCAGGATCGGCGCATGAGCGGCGGCCGGCAAGCGGCGGTGACGCAGCCGGATTTGCCGCGCACTACCGGATAGCCAAGGCGGGCACCGATCGGTGCCCGCCTTGTTTTCCACTCTGCCCGGCTGCGATTATTTCATCAGATGTTGCTTGAACCAGTTCAGCGCCGGTGTCGAGGCGCCCTGGAAGCCGCTCACATAGGCGTCGAAGTGGCCGCCCGGAAGGATCACCAACTGCTTGGGTTCGCGGGCGCGGCCAAACGCCTCGATCGCAAGGTCGGTGGGCGTGAGAACGTCATTCCCGGCGACGATCATCATGAACGGCGTTGGCGAGATCAGATGGATGTTGGCCGCCGGGTTGTATTCCAGCGCGAGTTCGAGCGAACGCACGGTCTGGCGGTTCTCCCATTTCGGCGCGCGCGTCTGGCCGACCTTGATGAACCAGTCGTACGAGTCCTGCGTCGGCAGCGCCGAGGGCTTGCCCTGTTCGGCGACCACCGGCAGGTAGTTGATCTTGCCGGTGGTGTATTCCTCCGCCCGGTCGGCAGCCAGCCATGCCTGCAGCCCTCCCCAGTTGTCCGCGCGCACCAGGCGGCGGAAGTTATCCGTCGCATTGACCAGCGGCACCTGCGCCACCGCGCACTTCACCCGGCGGTCGAACGCCGCAAGATGCATCACGTGCGCCCCGCTGTAAGACGAGCCCCAGATGCCGATGCGGCTCGCGTCCACCATCGGCTGTAGCGAAGCCCAGGTGATCGCGTTCCTGTAGTCCTCGTGCTGCATGTGCGGATCGATGTGCCCGCGCGGCTCGCCTTCGCTGTCGCCGAAGTTGCGGTAGTCGAAGACCAGCACCACGAAGCCGCCGTTGGAAAACTTGGCGGCGAAGTCGTCGAGATACATTTCCTTCACCGCGCTCCAGCCGTGCGCCATCACGATGGTCGGACGCTTCTCTCCCTGTTTCATTTCCTTGGGCACGTACAGCCAGCCGACGAGCTTCTTTCCCACACTGGTGAAGGTCACGTCCTGCCGGTTGAAATTGTCGGCCGCGACCGCCGCCTGGGCGAGCAGCAAGGCCGAAGCAAGGAACAGCGGACAGAGCCATTGTCTGATTGCGTGCATTTTTTCTCCTCCCGTTCGTTTGAGATATGTCATGCGGCTTTTCCGGTATAGACCGCGGATGGAAGGAGGTCAATGACAGACCGTGCCGCACTGCAACGCACCGGCCGGGGAGGGGCGCTTCAGATCAAGCCGGCAGACTGGAAAGACAACGGGCACCCGCTGGTGCCCGTGGTGCCCGTTTCATTTTCGGCCTTCACGCGGCCGCAAAGCCGCTCATGGTTTCAAGCCGATGTCCCAGCGTAAGCTTCCCCGTCCAGTAGACAGTTCTAAACTGGAGTTTCCGCGGCGAGCAATTGCTCCTAAAAGATATACCGCATCCCCACTTCGATGTTCCATTCGTAAACCTGAGGCAGTTCATTCCTGTTGATCACCCCGATCCCCGGTCGGGCCCAGGCGGCGATGTTCTTGGAAAGGATTTTCCCGACCTCAAGTTCGACCGTCAGACCGACCTTGACATCCCGTTCCCAGTCGATGGTGAACTGCGGCTCGAGAAATGTGTAGATTCCATCCGGCCAGCGCGTGAGCAGGTTAGGCTTGAGGGTCGTGAAGCTCACATTGGGGCGATTCTCGTCTCCGGCCACCGAGAAGTAGTGCTGGATGTTGGGGAAGAACACCGAGTCGTACTTGGGCAAGTCGATGGCGGCGTACATGTGCGGCGCAACGATGGTCTTGCCGAATCCCAGCCTTTCATCGTCCGCCGTATCGAAAATCACGTCAGTCGCCAGGACCAACGCAAAGCCGTCGCGTTGCGTAGCGCGCCAGGCGCCGCGCACAAGCAGATCGCCGAACCCGCTGGAACGCTCTGCGCCGGGAGTGCCCGGGTCATAGACGATGTAAGGCGTTTCGAGCCGGAGCGCGACCCTCGGACTCACGGCGTACTCGAAGCGGGGAATAATCAGATTCCGATAACCGTCGCCTTCGAGATCCTGATACTCGTTGCGCACCTCCACCCGCGAGCGGAAGTCGGTCGGCCTCTTGAGCGTCGCCTCCGCCGCGGACGGCGCAGCCGGCTGCGTTTGCGCGCCCAAAGGCTGCGCCATGGATAGCATCAACAGACAGGTGAAGCGGAGGGCAAGCTCGGACGAGGCATGCATCTTTACGGTTTCTCCAATGGTCGGTGCGGCGTGTCTATAATGCAGTGCAGCGATGCCCTGAACAAACCAGGCGTTCCGCGGGCTACGGAGCCGCACTTGTAAACCTGTATATGACGTTTGTCTAGCGGCCGATGAACGAAAGGAATAGGGCCGAGGTCCGAGGGCCGAGTAAGAGCAAGCCTCACAATTGCGAGAGCGAAAAAAGACGATAAGCAACCAAGGTTTAGTTTTCAGGTTCTGACCGTTTCCACTCGGACCTCGAACCTCGGCCCTCGTACCTTCGTTTCACCAGTACCTTCGCATTTCCGGGATATTGAAGTCGTGGCTGGTTGCTCTCAAGGGTAGACAGAATCTTTGGGATCGGCGCAAAAGACCCAATCGATCAGTCCTGCTTCGTCGTCCCCAGTGTTGCCCTGGTCGCGAAATACGTGATCACCGCCGAAGCGAACGCACACGCTGCCAGGAAATACAGTCCCATCTCGAAACTCTTCGTGCTGTCCTTTATCCAGCCGACGACGAAAGGTCCGACATAACCGCCGAGGTTGCCGATGGAATTGATCAGCGCAATGCCGGCGGCGGCGGCTGCTCCGGTGAGGAACATCGAGGGCAACGGCCAGAAGGACGGCCGCGACCCGTAGATGCCGATGGTGGCAACCGACATGGCGACGAGAGCCCAGTAGGAACCGGTAAACCAGCCCACACCCGCGAGCCCTGCCGCCGCGACGGTGGATGCAACGATGAGGTGCCAGCGCCTCTCGTTGCGGCGATCCGAAGAATGTCCCCATAGCACGAGGCCAATCACGCCGATCACATACGGGATCGCGGTCAACAGGCCCGTCACAAAGTTCGAATGCCCGAAACCCTTGACGATCTGCGGCAGGAAAAAGGTGATGCCGTAGCTGGCGATGACGCTCGTGAAGTAGATCATCGACAGCATCAGTACGCGCTTGTCGGTGAGCGCCCGCAGGAGCGTCAGGCGCCCGGTGCCTTCGACCCGGGTTCGTTCGGCCTGCAACTCGGATCCGAGCCACTCGCGCTGGTCCGCGCTGAGCCAGGTGGCTATGGCCGGCCGGTCCGTGAGCAGCCTCAGCACGACGAAAGCGAGCAGCACGGCGGGAATGGCTTCGAGGATGAAAACCCACTGCCAGCCGTGCAGGCCCCAGATGCCATCCATCTCCAGAATCGCGCCCGAAATGACCGACGCAAGCGCATTGGCGATGGGGACTGCAATGAAAAGCGTCGAGATCACGCGGGCACGATACGCAGCCGGATACCAGGTGCTGAGATAGAAGATGATGCCGGGGAAGAATCCGGCCTCGGCCACGCCGAGCAGAAAGCGCAGCGCAAGGAAGCTGATCGGCCCGGTGGTGGTGGCCATCAACCCGGAAATGATGCCCCAGGTGATCATGATGCGGGCGATCCAGCGGCGCGCGCCGACCCGCTCCAGAACCATGTTGCTCGGTACTTCGAACAGCGCATAGCCGAGAAAGAAGATGCCGGCCCCCCAGCCGTACATGTAGGCGCTGATGCCCAGGTCCTTGTTCATGGTCAGCGCGGCAAAGGCGACATTGGTGCGATCGATGTACGCGACCAGATAGCTCACCACGATCAGGGGAAGCAGCCGCCACGAAATCTTCAGAATCGTGCTGCGCTGGAATTCGGGCGTGAATCGCGGATCCATGGCGTTGCACCTCTCCCGGTCAGAGTTTACGTCCGTAGTTCATTAGTCCCGCAGGACCCTTCGGGGGGCGGGCGCGGATCGCCGCTTCGTTCGGCTCAATTCCCCAGCCGGGCCGCGCCGGCATGACCAGATGACCGTCCACGAACACCGGCACGTGGCTGAACAGCTCGTGGTCCCAGGCGATGCGGTCGATGTCGGTCTCCATGATGCGCAGGTTTGGCACCGCCGCCGCAAAGTGCGCGTTCATCATGGTGCAGAGATGGCCGTAGAAGTTGTGCGGGGCGACATTCACCTCGTGCGCTTCGGCGGCTGCCGCGATTTTCATCGACTGCCACACCCCGTTCCAGGGCGTGTCCACGATGGCGACGTCCATCGCCTGCTCGCGGAAGTAGGGTATGAACTCGCGCAGGCCCAGCAGCGTCTCGCACGAGCTGATGGGATGCGGGCTGTGCCGGCGGATGTAACCCAGGGCTTCCGGCACGAAGCTGTCGATCTCGACCCAGAAGATGTCGAGGCCGGCGATGGCGCGCAGGATCTCGAGATAGCCTTCGGTCTTGGCGTTGAAGTTGAGGTCGAGCAGGATGTCCACATCCGGGCCGGCGCCGTCGCGCAGCGCTTCGAGGTGCATGACCAGATTGCGCAGCACGTCGCGTTCGACATTGAGCTCGGGTGCGAACGGCACGCCGAAACCCGGCCGCCATCCCCGCGCGTTCTTCCCGTCCTTGTCGTACATGAAGATGTTGGTCTTCAGCGCGGTAAATCCTTTCTCGCGCACTTCGCGGCCGATCGCCTTGACCCCGTCGAGGTCGGTGATCGCCGGCTTGTAGTGGGTCGGGTGATTGATCCGCCACGTCGCGCAATGCGACCAGTACACGCGGATGCGGTCGCGGATCTTGCCGCCGAGGAGTTCGTAGACCGGCACGCCGAGCCCCTTCGCCTTGGCATCGAGCAGCGCGTTCTCTATCGCACCCATGGCGAGCGCGATGATGCCGCCGGAAGCAGGGCGGGTGGCGCTATAGAGTTCGGCGTAGATGCGCTCGTGCGCGCCGACTTCCTGGCCGATGACGCGTGCGGACAGCCGCTCGATGACGGTGCCCACGCCCGGTGCGCCGAAACCTTCGTCGAACTCGCTCCAGCCAGTGATGCCGGTATCGGTGGTCAGTTTGACGAAGTGGTAATTGCGCCAGCCTGCGTCGCAGGACAGCGTGTCTATGCTTTTTACCTTCATGGATTCTTACCTCCCCCTCTCCCCTAGCGGGAGAGGGACGGGGAGTGGGGGAGAGGGGGATACTGCGCACACCGGCGATGTCGCGCACAATGCTGCTTTATCTGCCAGGAGATCTGCCATGTCCTTATCCATGTTCAAGGCTTCCGTCCCCGTGTTCACCCGTCAACTGGCGAATCTTTCCACGATCCTGCACAAGGCGGAAGCGCATGCCGCGGCGCGGAAGATCGATCCGGCGGTCTTCATCAACGCGAGGCTCGCGCCCGATATGTTCCCGCTTTCCCGCCAGGTGCAGTCGGCCAGCGATTCGGCGAAAGGCTGCGCGGCCCGCCTTGCCGGTGTCGAGGTGCCCAGCTATCCGGATAGCGAAGCCACCTTTCCCGAACTGCAGGCGCGCATCACCAAGACCGTGGCGTTCCTGCAAAGCCTCGGCCCGGAACTGATCGACGGCAGCGAGGAGCGCGCGATCGTCCTCAAGCTCCGCGGCCAGGAAACGAGATTCACCGGCCAGTATTATCTTCTGAACTTCGCCCTGCCCAATTTCTTCTTTCATGCCGTCACGGCCTACGACATCCTCCGCCACAACGGCGTGGAGATCGGCAAGCAGGACTTCCTCGGCAGCTTCTGATCGACGCCCGGAAGCACAGGACACTAGGCATGATCCCTTTTTCCATTCTCGACCTCTCCCCCATCCCCAGGGGCGCGACCGCGTCCGAGGCATTGCGCAACACGCTCGCGCTGGCGCAGCGCGCCGAGAGCCTGGGTTACAAGCGCTACTGGATTGCCGAGCATCACAACATGCCAGGAATCGCCAGCGCCGCAACCGCGATCGTCATCGGCCACGTGGCCGGCGGCACCAGGACCATTCGCGTGGGCTCCGGCGGCATCATGCTGCCGAATCACTCGCCGCTGGTGGTCGCCGAGCAGTTCGGCACGCTCGCCTCGCTGTATCCTGGCCGCATCGATCTCGGCCTGGGCCGTGCGCCAGGCACCGACATGTTGACGGCGCGCGCCCTGCGGCGCGATTTCGCGGACAGTGCCGAACAATTCCCGCAGGACGTGCAGGAACTGCAGAATTATTTTGCCGCCCCGGAACCCGGGCAGCACATTCGCGCAGTGCCGGGAGCGGGCCTGGAGGTACCGATCTGGTTGCTGGGTTCGAGCCTGTTCAGCGCGCAACTCGCAGCCATGCTCGGTTTGCCGTTCGCTTTCGCCTCGCATTTCGCGCCCGACCTGATGAGGCAGGCGCTCGAAATCTACCGCAGCCGCTTCCAGCCGTCCAAACAGTTGGACCGCCCTTACGCCATGCTCGGCGCGAACGTGCTCGCCGCCGATACCGACGCGGAAGCGCGCCGCCAGTTTACCTCGCAACAGCAATCGTTCATCAATCTCAGGCGCGGGTCACCGGGACAGGTGCCGCCGCCAATCGACGACATCGACACGTACTGGTCTCCCGCCGAGAAGGCGATGGTCGAACGTTCGCTCGCCGTGTCATTCGTAGGCTCGCCGGAGACGGTCCAGCTCGGTCTCGCGGCCTTCATCGAATCCACTCAGCCGGACGAACTGATGATCACCGCGCACATCCACGATCAGCCAGCGCGTCTGCGTTCGATTGAGCTCGTTTCCAAGGTGCGGGAAAATCTGGCTTCAGCGGGGCGCGGAAATGAGAATGCACCGCGCGAGATGGCGGCGAATACCAAACGATGAAACTGTCCGAACTCCTTGGCATAGAGCTGCCGATCATTCAGGCGCCGATGGCCGGCGCGCAAGCCAGCGCAATGGCGGTGGCCGTTTCCAATGCCGGCGCTCTCGGCTCGATCGGCTGCGCCACGCTCAGCATCGACGCCATGCGCAACGAGCTTGCGGCAATCAAGGCGGGGACCGGCAAGCCCTTCAACGTGAACTTCTTCTGCCACGTGCCGCCCGTGCCTAGCGCGGAGCGCGAATCGGCCTGGAGCGCGGTGCTTTCACCTTACTACAGGAAATACGGAATCGATCCGGAGAAAATTCCCGCCGGGCCGGGGCGCGCACCCTTCAGTACCGAGGCCGCCGACGTGCTGGATGAAATCAGGCCTGCGGTGGTGAGCTTTCATTTCGGATTGCCGCCAAAGGAACTGCTGGCGCGAGCGAAACGCCTGGGCGCGAAGATACTGTCCTCGGCCACCACCGTCGAAGAGGCGCTCTGGCTGGAGGCGCATGGGGTCAATGCCGTCATCGCGCAGGGCGTGGAGGCGGGCGGACATCGCGGCATGTTCCTGTCGGATGATCTGACCACGCAGGTCGGAACGTTTGCGCTGCTGCCGCAGGTGGTGCGCGCGGTGAAGCTGCCGGTGATCGCTGCCGGCGGCATCGTGGATGCGCAAGGCGTCGCGGCTGCCATGGCGCTGGGTGCGGCCGGCGTGCAGATCGGAACAGCTTATCTGTTGTGCCCGGAAGCCACCATCAGTGCGGTGCATCGCGCGGCGCTGAAGAGCAAAGCCGCGCGCCACACGGCGCTGACGAACCTGTTCACCGGCCGGCCTGCGCGGGGAATCATGAACTATGTCATGAAAGAGCTCGGCCCGATGAGCAGCGCGGCGCCGGCGTTTCCCCTGGCGACCTCGGCGATCGCGCCTTTGCGCGCCAAAGCCGAAGCCGAAGGCTCCGGTGATTTCTCCCCGCTTTGGTCCGGCCAGAATGCCGGCGGCTGCAAAGAGATACCGGCCGCGCAACTCACGCGGGAACTGGCCGCAAATCTCTAGTATCGTATCGGCAGTCTTCGGTTGGAGCGGCGTCCCAGGTTCGGGCATCCGGAACACCGCTGGAAGACAATCAGTATGCGTAGCCCGACAAGGCGCATGAAACCTAACGACATTTCCTTCCACCACCCCGTTGCTTTCTGGATCGGCTGCATCGCCATCATCGGGGGCGTGCTCGCGCATTTCCCCATGCTCGGGCATGCCTCGCATATGGGCTATCGCATGGCGGGCATGCCCATGGATGCGACCATGATCGTGGGAATGGCCATGATTCCCGCCGGGCTGCTGCTGGCGACCTACGGCCTGATGCCTCGCTTCGATCAGATGCGCAGGAGCCTGCGCGGCGGGAGCCACCTGCAGTTTCACATTGCCGATCGCGTGCCGCTGAACCGAGAACATTGGAAGCTGGTCGTGGTGCTGGTGACCGCACTTGCAGTCGACGTTCTCAAGCCCGCAACGCTGGGTTTCGTCATCCCCGGCATGGCCGTGGAGTACGACATTACCAAGGAGACCGCCGGCTGGCTGGCGCTGGTGGCGTTGACCGGCACTACCGTGGGTTCGATCGTGTGGGGCCGGCTGGCCGACACCTTCGGTCGCCGCGCCGCCATCCTGCTGTCCGCGCTCATGTTCGTCGGCACCGCCATTTGCGGCGCCATGCCGGCGTTCGAGTGGAACCTGGTGATGTGCTTTCTGATGGGCGCCTCAGCCGGCGGATTGCTGCCCATCACCTTTACCCTGATGGCAGAGACCATACCGGCCCGGCATCGCGGCTGGCTGCTGGTGGCGCTGGGCGCCGTGGGCACCTCCGCCGGCTATCTGCTGGCGGCGGGTTCCGCCGCGTTGCTGATGCCGATGTTCAGCTGGCGCGCGCTCTGGCTGCTCGGCTTGCCGACCGGTCTGATCATCATCTTTCTTAGCCGCTACATTCCCGAATCGCCAAGATTCCTGTCGAATGCCGGATTGGAGCATGAAGCGCGCGCTGTGCTGAGGAAGTTTGCCGGCTCGCACGACGTCGAGGTGACGGACGATGCCCATGCCCCTGCGACGGAGGCAGAAGCCAAGGTGGTCGGCATCCGGCAGTTGATGCGCGGGAGCCACACCCGGATCACCAGTGGCCTCGTAGTCTGCGGCGTGGCTTGGGGCCTGGTGAATTTCGGGTTTCTTCTGTGGCTGCCCGTCAACCTCGGCAACATGGGCATGGATTCGGGCGCGGCGAGCGCCTTGCTGGCCCGATCGGCCATTCTGGCCATCCCGGGAATTCCGCTGGTCATCTGGCTCTACCACCGATGGAGCAGCATCAAGTCCCTGGTGCTCTTCATCGCTCTCACCACCATCACGCTGCTGGTCTTTTTCATACTGAGCGTGAGCAAGATCCAGTCCTCGGTGGCCATGACCGTCACCACTGCCCTGTTTCTCGTGAGTTCCAGCGGGGTCATCGCGATGCTGATTCCTTACGCTGCGGAAATCTATCCGGTGCATTTGCGCGGCACGGGATCGGGAGTGGTTGCCGCCAGTTCGAAGTTCGGCGGGATTCTCGGCGCCGCCTTCGGCGTGATCGGGCTGTTCGTGCACTTTGCCCTGTCCGCCCTGCTGATTGCCATACCCATGGCGATTGCGGCGATCATGCTGATTCGGAGCGGCGTCGAGACGCGCGGCCGCGGTCTGGAGGAGATCCAGGACGCTTTGGCGGTCGGCGGCAAACCGGAATTGACCGCGCTGCTGCCCGAATCCAAGTAGCCGCTTTCCGGGCGATCGCGGCGTCCGGACAGGCACGGATAAAATGGCGGCGCGCCGCGAGTTCAAGCAAGCGCTGCGTCCGGAGGAGCCATGGACCAGAAATCGCTGACCGAAGGGCCGAACGCGAACCCGTTCATGCGCGCAGCGCGGCACCCAACAAAATTAGGGTCGGTCCTGCAGATTGAGACTCAGGACGCGAGCGCGGGTTTGCGACTGAACCAGGGCCGCGCTGTTTCGAATTGAGCACCGAGGCGAAACAGCGTCGCCTCGTCGCCGAAACGTGCGACGAGCTGGACCGCGAGCGGCAGGCCTCCGCTGCTTTGGCCGAGCGGGAGCATCAGTCCAGGTTGCCCCGTGAGGTTGAACCAGACGGTGAACGGAGAGAACGCAAACACCCGCCGCCAGTATTCGTCCACGTCGTCCATCATCATGTCGAGCCAGCCGAGCTTCACCGCGGGCGAAGCCAGTCCCGGCGTCAGCAGCACGTCCCATTCCGAGTGGAAGGCCGCCATCTGCCGTCCGAGGCGATGCGCCGTTTGCGTGGCGCGAACGTAGTCGGGGGCGCTGATCTTTTCGCCCATCTTCGCGGTCAGCCAGGTGATGCGCTCCACTTCACCTTCGCGTGCCGGGCGTCCGGCAGTCGGATGGCTGGCGAGATTCACCACGGTGTTCGCCGACGCCAGCGTCAGAAAAGTCGGCACCACCGCCGCGCGATCGATCTCGGGGTCGCATTCCTTGACGTGGTGGCCGAGATCGGCGCAGAGCTCCACCGTGTCGGCGAGCAGGCGCAGGCATTCCGGATCGACCCTGGCGCCGTTGGGCGCCCTGGCGGTCCACGCGATTTGCAGCTCGCCGGGGTTCGCGCCGGCTTCCCCGAGATAAGGCCCCGCAGCCGGCGGCGCCACATAGGGATCGCCGGGACCGGGCCCGCGCGTCGCGTCCAGCAGCGCGGCGGAATCACGCACGGTGAGGCTCACAGCGTGTTCGGTCGAAACACCGCCGAGTCCTTCGCCGGCGAACGGGGCAAAGGTGTTGCGGCTGCGTGTCGGCTTGAGGCCGACCAGTCCGCAGCACGCCGCCGGTGCGCGGATCGAGCCGAACCCGTCGGAGGCGTGGGCGATCGGCAGCATGCGCGCCGCGACGGCAGCAGCGGCGCCGCCGCTCGAGCCTCCCGAGATATGCGCGACGTTCCAGGGATTGCGCGTCGGGCCATGGAGTTGCGGCTCGCAAGTCAGCGAGAGGCCGAGTTCGCAGGTATTGGTCCGTCCGAAGATGACGAGCCCGGCGCGCTTCAGGCGCTTCACGTGCTCGCTGTCGGCGGATGCGGGCGGTGTGTCGGCGAAGAACTTCGAGCCACGCGACATCCGGACGCCCGCAACCGGTGAGGTGAGGTCCTTCATCAGGAAGGGCACGCCGCGGAACGGCCCGTCGGGAAGGCCGTCGGCGATCGCTATCCTGCCGTAGTCGTAAAGCTTCATGACCACGGCGTTGACCGCCGGATTGCGCGCCTCGACGCGTTCGATCGCCGCTTCGAGCAACTCGGAGGGCGTGACCTCCTTGCGCCGCACCAGATCGGCGAGTCCCAGCGCATCGTATTGTTCGTATTCTGCGAATCCGCTCATGACGCCTCTTTCTCGGTTTATGCCTGCTGTTGCAGAAACTGAATGAGCAGCTTGCTTACTGCCTCCGGTTGCTCCTGCTGCACCCAGTGGCCGGCACCGTCGTGCAGATGACAGCCACGCATTTGCGTGCACGCACTGTTCTGCATTTTCTCCAGCGCGCCGGGCACCTGGTAGCTGCCCCAGTCGCTTTTGCCGGCAATGAACATCGACGGTACATCGATCGTGCGGCCGGAGAAAGTCTGGAGCTCGGCGATGTATTTGCTGCCGGTCATGCACCGATACCACTGCAGGCCGCCCTGGAACCCGTTCCTGCGGTACTCCGCGCTGTACACGGAGAGCTCTTCGTCGGGAAGCCACTTGCACGCCGCAATCTCGGAACTGGAGGGCATCTCCGGCGCCACGGTCTCCGCCATCCCCTTGTCCAGATCCATGATGTAGTAGGTCGGCATTTTCTCCAACTCGCCGGCGCTCCACGACTTGAGCGGAAAGGGTTTGTTGTTCTTCCAGTCCGCGCTCTTGTGGTGGTAGTAGGCGCGGAGGAAGTCGTGGACACCCTGTGGACATTTCCACATGTTCTCGTTGGCCTCGCGTGTGGAGTAGTACCACTGGTAATGCTTGCGCGGGCGGGGCAGCGCCGCCAGTTCCTCGTGAATGTTGGCGACGGACGGCTTCGCCGCATTGCCGTCGTTATCGGTGTTGAACGGCACCGCAGGCGGGCCGGCAAATGGCGCGCTCATCAACACCACCGAGCGGAACACGTCCGGCCGCAGCAGCGAACACCATGCGGCGACCGGGGAGCCGAAGTCGTGCCCGATCACCGCTTTCACGGTGCGGTAGCCGAGCGCGGAGACCAGCCCCAGCGCATCCCTGACCAGGTTGAGCATGCGGAAGGAACCGACGTCGCCGTCGTAATCGCCGTCCCAGCCGGTGGTGCGCCCATAGCCGCGCTGGTCCGGGGCAACCACATGAAAGCCCGCTTGAGCGAGGGGCAGCATCACCTTCCTCCAGCTATACGCAAGCTCCGGAAAGCCGTGGAGCAGCAGCACGCAAGGCCGGTTCCTGACTTCGAAGCCGGCTTCCAGCACGTGCATCGTGAGGCCATTGATGTCGTTCACGAAGCGGGAGCGTATGCCCACAGGGAGAGCGGTCTTTTCAAGTGGAGCCATGTTGTTTATTTTCATCTGTGGTGACATTTCGAAACAGGAGCGTGGACTTCCTCAAATCGTCAGGAGGAAAGAGACCTTATCGAAGAGACGTGCGTCCACGAAAACATCGCCCCGATGCGAGAATATTTGGCAGATATTACCGGATCGCTGAATCAGAACGGGCGCCAAGCGGCGCCCCTCGCTTTTCGATGCGCATGCGGGGCAGCCGGCAATTCACCAGCCACATCGCAATTCGGCCGTCGTTCTCCAAGTGCCGCCATTTTTTCCGGACGACTTCCCTCGGTTCCCCGCCGGTGGTGGCTGCGGGCTGCACCGCTGTAAACTGCACGATGACCCTTCAGAGAACCGGTTCGCTTATGCCGCCCGAGAACACCGAACCCAAAGATGCCCCCGAGACGCCCTGGCAGCCGAGCCAGCGTTACCCGGATTCCACAGTCCAGATCATCGACCAGAGTTTTGCCAGGTACCGCCTCAATCTCGCGGCGGTCGAGCGGATCGCTCACGGCTTTCGCTGGAGCGAGGGACCGGTGTGGTTCGGCGACGGGCGTTACCTGCTGTGGAGCGACATCCCCAACAACCGGACCATGAAGTGGGAGGAAGAAACCGGCGCCGTGAGCATTTTTCGCCGGCCTTCCAACTTCGCCAACGGCAACACGCGCGACCGGCAGGGGCGGCTCGTCACCTGCGAGCACGGCGGGCGGCGCGTCACGCGCACCGAGTACGACGGCACGATCTCGGTGATCGCCGGCGCCTTCGAGGGCAAGCCGCTCAATTCGCCCAACGACGTGGTCGTCAAGTCGGATGGCTCGATCTGGTTCACCGACCCGCCTTTCGGGCTGCTCGGCTACTACGAGGGCTACCTCGCCAAACAGGAACTGCCGATGAACGTGTACCGCGTCGACGGCCAGAGCGGCGAGATGACCGTTGTCGAAGGCGAGGTCGCCCGGCCCAACGGACTGTGCTTTTCTCCGGACGAATCGACGCTCTATCTGGTCGAGTCGGGCACTACGCCGCGCAACGTTTACACCTATGACGTGGTGGGTGGCCGGAAGCTATCCAACAAGCGCAAGTTCATCGACGTGGGACCCGGCACGCCTGACGGGATGCGCTGCGACGTGGACGGCAATCTCTGGATGGGCTGGGGGATGGGAGAAGCGGCGCTGGACGGCGTGAACATCTACAACCCGGATGCCAAACTGATCGGCCGGATCAACCTTCCCGAGCGTTGCGCCAACCTCTGCTTCGGCGGCACCTGCCGCAACCGCCTGTTCATGGCGGCGAGCAAGAGCGTCTATGCGCTCTATGTCAATACGCAGGGAGCGCGCGGAGGCTGAATGGATTCGCAACTTTTCCTGATGACATGCAAGATGCAATACCTGACCCCGCCCTTTTGATATTTTTTGGAGGAAGACATGCTGCTCGACGTGCGTACCTATACCTGCCGCCCCGGAACCATCAAGAAGCATCTCGCGCTCTACGAGAAAATGGGCAAGGGACCGCAGACCCGCCACCTCGGCCAACCCTTCGCCTACCTCGTGACCGAGACCGGCAACGTCAACCAGTACATCCACATCTGGGCCTATGAGGACGCCGCGGACCGCGCACGCCGCCGCGCCGCGATGATGGCCGACCCGGAGTGGATTGCCTTCATGGAAGAAAGCGCGAAACTCGGCGCGCTGGAGCACCAGGAAAACCGGCTGATGACGCCGGTGCCGTTCTTTCCCCTCAAGCGCTGAGCGACAACGATGCGCGAGAATCGCTTGGCAGGAGTGCGGTCGTGCAACTGCCGCCATGCCCGGCCCGAACCCGTCGTGCCCCCTTTACGGCTTCAGTTCTGAACCATGCGCGTGCTGGTCATTGAAGACAATAGGGTATCGGTTGCCGGATGATTGCTTCCGATGAGTGGGTCTAGCTCACTGCAGCGACGCATCGTCGTCGCGTATCTGCTTCTCGCGCGCTGCCTGCCGGTCCTGTTGCTGGCCTTCACCGCGTCACTTGTCCCGGCAAGGGCCGATCAGGCGGACCAGCAAAACGCCGTTCCCTCCTTCGCCGAACTCCAGGATGCCGGGGCCGTGGTCGGCGAAATTCGCATCAACACCCAGAACATTTTCGACCTGGACGACCCAAAGGAAAACAAGGCGCTCTTCCGCCTCGCGAACAAGCTGCACATTCGCACGCGGCCTGGCGTCATCCAGCGCATGCTTCTGTTCAAGAGCGGCGAGCCCGTGTCGGTGCGCCTAATCGAAGAAACGGAACGGCTGCTTCGCTCCAACCGGAACCTGTACGACGTGAGCATCCGGCCGGTCGCTCACCACGACGGCGTCGTGGACATCGAAATCAAGACGCGCGACACCTGGTCACTGGATCCGGGAATCAGTCTCGGACGTGCCGGGGGCGTCAATTCGGGCGGCATTGCGCTGGAGGAAAAAAACCTGCTGGGTACCGGCACATCCCTGGGCCTATCGCGCACGTCCGATGTCGATCGAAGCAGCACCGAATTCCAGATTTCGCAGAATCACGCCTTCGGCGGCTGGACCTCCATCGCCTACTCGTACGCCACGAACGACGACGGCGGGCACCAGTCTTTCAACCTCGCCAGGCCCTTCTATGCGCTGGACACGCGCTGGGCCGCCGGACTAAGCCTCTCGAAGGACAACCGCATCGATTCCGTCTACAACAGCGGCGTAGTTGCCTACCAGTATCGCCATCGGCAAGATGCGGCCGAGACCTACGGCGGCTGGTCGGAGGGCCTCATCGACGGCTGGACGCGCCGCTACTCCATCGGCCTGACCTATCAGGACGACACTTACGAGATCGAACCGGATCTGGCCCCGCCCCCGGAGTTGCCGTCGGACCAGACGCTGGTTGCGCCGTTCTTTCGCTACGAAGTCATCGAAGACGGCTATCGGAAATTCAAGAATCGGGACCAGATCGAACGTCCCGAATACTTCGAAATGGGCTTCCAGTCAAGCGTGCAGCTGGGCCGCTCGCTGACCGCCCTCGGTTCCAGCCGCGAAGCATGGCTCTACTCGGGCAGAGTAAGCAACGGCTTCGAGTTGCAATCGAATCACACTCTGCTGACCTCCGCCTCCCTGTCCGGGCAGTACGGGAACGGCAAGGGCGAGCACCAGTTGTACAGCGGCTCCGCGCGTTACTACGCGCCGCACAGCAAGCGCGCGCTGTTCTTCGCGGGCGTTTCCGGAGATATCGTCAGGAATCCCGACATTTCCGACCTTCTGCAATTGGGCGGGGACAACGGCTTGCGCGGCTACCCACTGCGCTACCAGAGTGGAGACCGGCGTGTGCTGCTCACTCTCGAGGAGCGTCTCTACACCGACTGGTATCCGTTCCGCCTGTTTCGTGTGGGCGGCGCAGTGTTCTTCGACGTGGGCCGTGCCTGGGGCGGCGAGAACCAGAATACCGCCAACCCGGGCTGGCTCAGCGACGTCGGGTTCGGCCTGCGCATTCTCGTCGCCCGCTCTGCGTTCGGCAACGTGTTGCACGCCGATGTCGCATTCCCGCTGAATGGCGATCCCAGCATCGAGTCCGTTCAGTTTCTGTTCAGGACCAAGGCCAGCTTCTGAGCCGTCATCGAAACCGGCAATCCCAATGAGTACATCCACATGCCGCCCGCGCCCTTCCGGGTTCAGTAATATATCCGGCCGCCCTCGCCAATAAGGGCCATACTGGACGGGCCGCGCGCCGCGTCTGCCTGGCCCGCCATCCCTTGAATGTCGTTTCAACTCTACCGAGGCAAGCAATGATCAGTGATAAATGGACCGTGCTATTCACGCAGTTCAGGACGCGCACCGAAGTGCGAGGCGTCCTGTCCAGCACACTCACCAACATGATGGACCCCGCCAAGGATGCAACGACGTTTCCGTCGGAGATCAGTGGACTTTCCACCGGCAACGACCGTGAAGTGATGGAATCCTATCTTCGCGTGAAAATCTTCTGCGACGGCAAGAAGGGAAAGGACCGTGATTCGGTTGCAGCCGGCATTGCGGGCGATGTTCGCGACCTGTTCGCCAAAGCGCTCGAGAGAATGAAGGAACTGCCTCCCGAGCCCATCACACTTGCCCGGATTGCCGCCGTCCGCCACGTGCGGCGTGCCTGAGCGCCGGAGACGGGCCACGGACGATGATCACTTCCGATTCGCTCACGTATCAGGAGGCGCTGTCGAAGGCCTTTGCGGGCATCAAGACGATACTCCAGCGCCGGCAACTGGACCCACTGCGTTACATCGTGGACATCGATGCCGGGCAGCCTGTCTTCGTGCCTCGGAACACGCACCTTCTTCGGATCGCATACAACCGCCACGAAGTTCTGTCGATGGAAGTCGCCATTCCTCACGAGTGGCTGCTGGGACAAGTGGGGGAGGGCCACGAAAATTTCCTGCGCGTAGTCGACGACATGGTCCTGGAACTGAAAGGCAAGGTTCATGTAGCAGGACGCCCTCTTTAAGGATCGTTGCCGAAAGTCAGCCGATACGGCGGCCGTTCGTCTGGTGTAGTCTGCCGCGGAACTGACACCACTCACGATCGTGTCCGTCGGGCGTTCGGCTGCTTTCAGAACCTGACCACACCTCGACCCATGACCCAATACCCCACACAGACCGAACTCCTCAGCTATCTCACCACCCTTGCGGGCGTTACCGGCGATCCGACCCAGGTGCCGTTTCGCGTGGATATCATCCCCGCCCACGGCAAGCCGCCGATGTACTCCGTGATGATCAAGTCGCCGCACAAGGACCGCCTACGCCAGCAAATCGGGAGCATCCTGTCCCGTCCGTTCGCGCTTGGCGCCACCTCCTTCATGCTTACGGGTAACGAAGCGGCCTCATTGATCAAGCATGGGCACTCCGCTTAGCGGGAGCGCCGGGCTGGCGGAATTCCGGCTGCGCTGAATGTTGAGCCGGGGAAAAGACAGCGGGCACCGAAAGGTGCCCGCTCTGCAAGTTGGCTCGCGACGGAAATTCCGCGCTTGACCTGTGGTTCCGGTTGGCTCCGCTATTTGACGATTTCGAGCAGTTCGACATCGAATATCAAAGTCGCACCGGGCCTGATGACGGGCGGTGATCCGCGATCCCCATAGGCGATGTTGGCCGGGCATATCAGGCGGCTCTTGCCGCCCACCTTGATCTGCTGCAAGCCTTCGGTCCAGCACTTGATCACGTTGCCGAGCGGGAAGGTGAGCGGCTGGCCGCGCTTGACGGAACTATCGAACACCGTCCCATCCACCAGGGTGCCGTGATAATGGACCTTCACCTTGTCGGTGGCGCTCGGCGACGGGCCGCTGCCCTCCTTGAGGGTCTTGACGATCGCTCCCGACGCGGTTTTTTTGGCGCCCGGTTCCGCGGCAGCCTTTGCCAGAAACTCGGCGCCAGCCTTCTTTTCCCGTTCGGCAACCGTCGCGCCACGAGCCTTTCCCATCTGTTCGATCTTCGGTCCGTAGATCTGCATATCGACCTTGAGGGGTCGCTTCAGGACGGCATCGGAGAGGCCGGACTTCACGATCTCGAGTTCGGCCTCGCTCAGTGAGAAATCATGCAGGGACTGGCTGAGTGCGACGCCGATTGCGTACAGGGTTTTCTGCTCGTCGTTCGCAAGATCCGCCGCGGCGGCTCGCGCGCCGGAGAACCCGATACCGAGCAACGCCGATAGGCAGAGCACAATGACCTTCATGAGGAATCCTTTCCGTGAGAAGTCGCGATAGTACCCCTGCCCGGGTACTTCACGAAGTTGCTGCTGAGGAATCACGCAGCCTGGATTGGTAGGGAACAGCGCACATCACTTGCGCGAGAGCCTCTGCATTTCCCGGCGCCTGCTGCAAAGCACTCGGCACTGGTTCTCAGCCTCGCCAGTGTCGCGGTCCTCTGCGTCCGAAGCGGTAGACCCACCAACCGCCGAGCAGCCCGCCCAGGTGCGCAAAATGGGCCACGCCCGATTGCGTTCCGGTGACGCCCAATACCAGTTCCAGCACGGCATAGAGCAGCACGAACACGCGTGCAGGCATCGGGATCGGCGGGATCAGCAGCATGATCCTTCGGTTCGGAAAAAGCAGCGCGTACGCCAGCAGCAACCCGAACACGCCGGCAGAGGCGCCTACCACCGGACCCCCGCCTCCTCCGAACGCCCCGGCCACCAGCAAGTGCGTCACAGCACCGGTCACGACGCTCGCGAAATATGCCGTGGCCAGGCGGCGCGCGCCCCAAACGCGTTCCAGCTCGCTGCCGAACATCCACAGCGCAAACATGTTGAACGCCAGGTGCATCAGGCTGCCGTGAAGAAAGCTGTAGGTCACCAACTGCCAGGGGGTAAGCAGCGGCAGACTCGCCAGACCGGAGCCGTCGCCCGGCCAGAGTGCGAACCATTGCACGAGGCCGCTGCCCCCCGCCAATTGCAGAAGAAAAATGCCGACGTTGGCGATGATGAGGTATTGGGTGAATGCAGGCATGCGGGCCTCTACGAGTTGGGTTGACTGGCCGCGGGTGTCGCTGTCGTCCCACGGCAAGAAGGTGGGGCGGTTGAACTTGTCGGAACGAGTACCACCGAGAATGGAGTCTGGTCCCCGCCTTTTCAAGGTGGAAGGAGGGGCACGAGGGATGTAGCCCGTGACCCGGCAGGTGATCGACCTGACGTTACCGGGCTAGCAATCTGGCGACGCGTTCGATTAACCAAGACGGCATCCGACCCTGTTGCCTACCATGCGCTGTTTGCTACACTACAGTCTGGCAACTTTGAAAGGAGGTGATCCCGTGAGCGACCTAAAAGGCAACACCGGATGTCAAACCGGATCAACCCGCAGTTTGAGGAGTTTGGCCCGGTAGTTCAGGCCGGATTGCCTAAGCAGCAAAAGCGCCCCGATCGTGAAAGCGACCGGGGCGTTTCATTTTCTGCGCAATGAGAGGAGGGACAAAAGGCGAGACCTGAGCCCGTCGCGTCTTGACCCCGTCGCGTCTTGACCCCGTCGCGTCTCGTGACCCCGTCGCGTCTCATCGCGTCGCTGACCCCGTCGCGTCGTTCCCGTCCAGCTCAACCTGACCCCGTCGTTCTAGTGTGGGAGAGGATTCGCCGACCCGATACCCCTTGTAGGTCACCGCAAGTACTTTCTCGTCTCATCCCGGTATAGTGGCGGCCCAATCAGGAGAGCCGACATGACAGAAGTGAAACCGGCAAAGAGTGCCGCAGAGATCCAGCCGCTTGTCCGTTACACGCCCGACGAGACTGCCCGCAACAAGAAGGCCCGCGACGAGCGCCGCAAGGCGATCCGGCACCAGAATGCCCGCAGCAAGTCGCTGAAGTAGTCTCCCTTCACGCGATCCTGCCGCTCCCTATCATCTTCAGGAAATGGACCTGCGCCAGAGGCTCGCCAGCCAGGGCTGCTGTTCGAATGGCAGACCCTCAGGGCGGTAATAGTGAGCGAGCTCGACGAAGCCCGCAGCCAGCAGATGGCGACGCCATGTTTCGAGATCGTGATACACGCCATAGCGCCCGTTGTTCCAGCCTTCCTGGTTCTGGCCGCGGGGATTGGAACTGAACAGCACCCCACCCGGTTTCAGGCTCGCGTGCAGTTCCCGCAGCACTCTCGGTAACTCCTGGCTGGGCACATGAAACAACGCGGCGTTGGCGAACACGCCATCGAACCGGCTCTCCGGCAGATCGAGTTCGAGGAAATCCTGCTCCCACACCTCGCAGCCGCTGTGGTTGCGTGCCATCGCCGCGAAGCGCGCTGCGCCTTCCAGACCGATCGCGACATGCCCGAGTTCCGTAAATACCTTGAGGTCACGCCCTGGCCCGCAGCCAAAATCAAGGATGGTGAAAGGCGGCCTGCCCTCGATGACCTGCAGCAGCGCGGCAATGTTCTGGCTGACGTCGTGATCGCGTGTGCCTTCCCGGAACGCTTCGGCGCGCTCGTTGTAGTGGTCCAGAGTGAGGGCAGATGTTTTTGCCAGTTCTTCCCGATCCAGTTTCATGTTCCCAACTGCAATTTGCTGCATCTCCAGATCGGCGAAGGGCTGAGAAAAGACAGGTGCTGCAAAAAAGTCGGCCTAAGACCGGGAACAACCTTGGCCAACGCGAACTACGGGATCAGCGCCAACTCTTTTAGGTATCGCACGATACCCGGATGCAGCATCTCCACACGAGGTGCGGCGGCAACGGTATTGGCGGCAGTCGTTTCCCGAGCCTGCGCGAGCCGCTGCGAAAGTGCCGGCTGGGCGCGGTGCAGGGCACGCGCAAAGCGGTAGGCGAGGTCATCGGGCAGGCCGGGACGCGCGAGAATCAGGCCCCACGAGCCGACGGTGACAATGGCGCGCTCGAGCCCGGGATAAGTACCGGCTGCGACCGTCATGGTTTTCAGGAACGGGTGCTTCGTCTGGATTCGGGAAATGTCGTCCGGCTCGAGGCCGATGAAGCGCGCCCCTTTCGGGCCGCGGGCGATGGCCTCGAAACCCGGCCAGCCGATGCCGCCGCCCCACAACGCGGCAGCTTCCCCGCTCAGCACCATCGGTGGAGCGTCTTTCACTTTCTCCAGCAGCACCGCATCGAAGTCCTTCTGCATGTCCAGATCCAGACCGTCGAGGACGTAGCGCGCAAGCAGCACGAAGCCGGAACCCGCCGCGCCGAACACGATGCGCTGACCTTTCAGATCCAGGAAGGTCCGGTAAGGCGAGTCGGCGCGCACGGCGAACATTCCGGGGCTCGGGTACATGGCCGCAATCACCGATAACGGCGCGGGCGAACGCCCGATTCCCGTCAGAGCTTCGTACGCGGCCGTGCCTTCGACCAACCCCAGATCGAGTTGGCCTGCTTCGAGCAGAGGGATGTTTTCCTTGCTGCCGGCGGTCGGCCGGGGCCTGATGTCCAGGGTGGGATCGGTCTCACGCAGCGTCTCGGCGAGCGCCTCGCCGTAAACGGTGAATCCCCCGCCCGGTGTCGCGGTGCCGAGGACCAGGGTCGAAGTTTCCGCGCTGGCCGACACGGCGCTGAAGATCACAGATCCGAGAATGAGCAGTGCGGCGCAGACACGTTGCATGGAGGGAATTTACTCCACAAACGACCGGTGCTGCGTACTGTGTGCTGCGTGCTGCTACAGAACAGCCGGCCCAAGGCCGGCGATAGGAGCGTTGACGCAAAGGATTCTTTTCAATACCCCCTTGAGGGGTACGCAGAGGAAGAATGAGAAGGTCAAAGCCGTCGGTGACTTTCCGGCTTCTCCTTCGTGCTGAGCGCGTTTCTCCTGCAATGCAAACTTGGGTAAGTCACGGCAGCCGCAGAATCGGCTGCATGAACCCATACTCGTGGAGCACCTCGACCAGTGCGATGATGCCGACCAGCCAGACAAACCACAGAACGTCACTCATGGTCCGGCGGACCAGCCTGGGGTTCACCACATACGAATCCGGTTCGTTGAATGCCTTCAGACTGGGAAAGAACCGCGGGGTTCGGGCGCAATAATCGATGAAAGCGCTGCCGAATTTCGCACGCAGGAACGCCTCCTCGCGTCTGATCGTGGCCGGGTACACGAGCAGGAAGATCAGTACGAACGCTACACTGAAGCTCAGCGTTTCGGTCGCCAGGCCGATTCCCACGAAACCCAGAAGCGAAAAGAAGTACAGAGGATTGCGACTGATCGAATACGGTCCCGCCGTGATCAGCTCGGAGTCCTTGCGCCCGCTGATATACAAAGAGCACCACAGCCGGCCGACGATTGCAGCCCCGACCAACGTGAGTCCGATCAGGAACAGGACACTTGAAATAATGCGTCCCTTGAGGGCGCTCTCCGTGACGGCCATGAGCACGAAGAACGCGATCGCAAACAGCCTCGAGACTAGGATTCGATGCGACGCAACGAGGTCAGCCAATCTCGCCAGCATGAACGCGGACTCCACAGTTGGTGGGGGCGATGCGATTGCGCGGTGCCATCGCACACCTCCGCGGGCCGATGTTTCACCCTGTCAAAGATGTGCGTCGAATCGGATAGGGCTCAGCGGCGGTTTTTCTCCACCCCCATCTTCTTCCACAGCGAAGCTTCCCAGTCCATTTCCGCCGAAACGGCCTCCCTTGCTGCCTCCGCGACGGGCTCCTTTGCGACCTTTTCCCGCGAGTCCACGTAGTTCGTCGCTGCTTGGAATTTGCCTTCGGCGAGTTCCTGCGCGGCGACTTCGTCGCGGTCCTGCAGCAGAGACTTCAGCTCCTCGAAACTTTGCTCGATCGACGCGGCAGACGCGGCGGCGCCTTGCTGCCCGTTGGCCGACGCCGGTGCGACGTCACGCCCGCAGTAGCGGCAGACGATCGCCTCCGCCTTGATCTCTTCGGCGCAGAACGGGCACTTCTTCGCCGCTTCCTGTCCTGCGGCCTGACTTTCCGCCGCCAGCTCGTTCCAGCTCGGCTCGTTCATCGAATACAGCGGGTCTGCCGCCGGCTCCGGGTCCTCGGGCGTCTCCCGCACGTCCTTGTTGACCGCCCAGACAATGGAAGCCAGCCAGCCGATAACCGTCCAGCCGAGCAAAAAGTTGATCAGACCGATCGCTGTGGTGAAGCGGTGCTTGCGGAGGACGGCGATGGCAAGCGGAGTGAAGTAGGCAATCAGGAGCACCGGCAGGAGCGCGATGGTCCAGTCTTCGTATCCCGGGAAGCGTTGGCTCAGCGCATCAATCATTGGGACCGAATTCGTTGAAGGCGACCTATTGTACGACGTTGATCGGCAATAGGAAACAGGGGGGTTCAAAGGCCGTCACGTCCGTCACGGCATTTCCGGTGCTAGACTGTCCGGAACGAGAAAGGCGAACCTGCGTGAACCCGATTCCAGAACGCTTTTTGTCCCCGCTGGCCTGCGCCGCTGCTGTTGCAATGTGGGCGGCGACGACGGTCGCCCTGGCGTGCGTCGAAGGCGACCTGAGAGGCGACGCCGTGACCTTCGAGCGCGAGGTGGGGGCGACCCCCGCGGGCGACGAGGCCTCGATGAACGTGCTCGGCGCCGGCTGGTTTCGCGTCGCTTCGATCGAGAAGCACGGCGGCAGCAGCGATCAGACTTATGTCACCCTGGAACTCGACGGCGTGCCGGTGATCACCACGTCGTTTTCGTCACTGAAGAATCCGTGGATGCAGCTCGCCACCTCGTTCATCGTGGCCAATGTCCAGACGGAGGGCGACACCAGCACCATGACCATCTGGTACTCGCCGGAGTTGAAGTTCAGGGCCATGGCAGTGTTGCGGGTGGACGTGAAGGAAGAGGGCGTCGACAGCCTGCGGATGCGTACCGTGATGAACAAGCCCGCGCCGCACGAACACCCGCCAGGGACGACGCCCACCACCCTCGCCCTTCCGGCGTTCAAGTAACACCGCAGCGTACGCGGGCATCGCCCCGCGGTTTCCCGTAGTTTCCTACTCCTTGTAAGGCTCGACGATGCTCGCGCGCAGCGAGTAGCCGATGTCGATGTTGGACTCTCCATCCACCAGGTACAGGGACTTCCTGCTTGCGGCGGTGGACATCCGGCCCGTCACCCAGATCGGCGCGAACAGGGTGACATTGCCCACCGGTTTGTCCGACTTGACGTGCACGATCTGGTTCGGCGGCGGGGGCGGGGTGTGGATACAGGCGCCGACCCACGGCACCAGCAGGAACTCGGTGATTTCCTTGCCTGAGAACTCCAGTGGCAACAGATAACCCGGAATGCGCACGGTCTGGCCGTCGAGCGCCGCGTTGACCGACTGGGCCCGCAGGCGACCCTGCTCGGCGATCTCCTTGCGCTTCGCCAGCAGACCGTCCACGTCGATGCCCGCCTGTTCGAGCTTGCGCGCGGCCGCCTGTTCGTCCGCGAGTTCGATCGGCGACACCGTTTCGCCGCGCGCCTTGCGATCGCGAACCGCGGCGATATCGGTCAACTGCAGGGCCTGTTGCCTGCTCAGGTTGGCGAACGGGTGATCGGCCGGCAGCGGCGGGACCAGGTCTTTCCACATCAACTGACGCGGCGCGTCGGCCCAGGCGACCGGCGCCAGCAGCGTACAGAACAGGATGAGGACAGCGCGCAGGCAGTACTTGTTGGTCATTGCATTGGTCTCACGGTGTCAGATTCGTATGGTCATTCCGTCAGCGAGCGAATAGCGGTAGATGCGATACGCGGGGATCAGGCCGATCAGCACACCGGCCACGGCCACCACGATCATCAGCGCGAACTCGTAAGCCGAAGGCCAGCCTACCACGATGAACAGCCCGAGGCGGGACTCCAGCCACGGCCGGCCGGCCAGCAGCCCCAGGTAAAGGGCGGCGATCCCCAGCGCGATTCCCAGCAGCGTGAGAAATGCCGCTTCGCCCAGGATCAGGCCGAAAATGTGCATCGGGCGCGCGCCGACCGAACGCAGCACCGCCATCTCGCGGCGGCGTTCGCTCAGGCTGGTGAGCAGGGCGACCAGCATGCCCGCGAGTCCCACCACCACCACCAGCGCCGATACCGCGAACAGCGTCTTCTCCGCCGCACCCACGATCTCCCAGACCTCCAGCAGCGTGGCGCCGGGCAGGATTGCGGTTAACGGTTCCCCGGAATACTCGTTGACCAGCCTTTGCATGGACAGTGCCGCGCCGCGCGACTTGAGTCCCACCAGGAACGCAGTGATCGCGCGGTCCGTTTTCTTTTCGGTGTGATGTTCGTGCTCGTCTGCGCCTGCGCGCACTGCGGCCGCGAGCGGGTCGAACGCATCTTCAGCCGCTTCCGCATGGACGGCATCCATGCCCTCCAGCGTGACGTGTACGGTGCGGTCCACCGGCGTGCCGGTCCGCTCCAGCACCCCGGCCACCCGGAACGGATGATCCTCGTGCAGCGAGAAGCTCACGTCGCCGGCGCCGTGGGCGATGACCATCGAGTCGCCGGATTTGTACCCGAGCTTCACGGCGACGTCCGCGCCCAGCACCGCGTCGTGCATGTCGTCGAAAGGTCCACCCTGTGCGAGTTCGAGCTTGCGATCGCGCCCGAAGCGGAAGTGCTCGAAATATTCGCGCGTGGTGCCTAGCACGCGGAAACCGCGATGCGAATCGCCCAGCGACAGGGGGATGGTCCACGCCACCTCGGCGCGCTGCGCGATGGCGCGATAACTGTCCCAGCGGATGTTGTTGGTGGCATTGCCGATCCGGAACACGGAAAACAGCAGCAGGTGCACGGGGCTGCTGCGCGCGCCCACCACCAGGTCGGTGCCCGAGATCGTGGCGGCGAAACTCTCGCGCGACTCGCTGCGGAGGCGTTCGACGCCGAGCAGCAGCATCACCGCGAGCGCGATCGACAGCACCGTCAGCACCGCGGTGAACTTGCGGTTGCGCAGACTTTTGACGGCGAGCGCGAGGATCATCGGAGAGACCTTCAGACCAGTGCGGGGGCGGGGCCGGTCGCGCGGTTGATGTCGGCGAACTGGATGGCGCGATCGAACAGCGGGGCGAGCGACGCGTCGTGGCTGACGAAGATCAGCGCAGCCTGCTCGCGCGCGCATTCGCGAAACAGCAGGTCGAGGAAGGCCGCGCGCCGGTCGGCGTCGAGCGACGAGGTCGGTTCATCGGCGATCACCAGCTCCGGCGCGCCGATCAGCGCCCGGGCCGCCGCGACCCGTTGCTGCTGGCCGACGCTCAGTTCGGTCACCGGGCGGCGCAGCACGGCTGCGTCCCCCATGTCGAGGTGCTCGAGCAGCCGCACCGCCTCGGCCTGAGCGGTCCCGCCTTCGCGATCGGCGCGCTCCTTGCGCCGCGGCGAGAACCCGCAAGGCAGGCAGACGTTCTCGACCACGGACAGATACGGGATGAGGTTGAGCATCTGGAAGATGAATCCGATGTGGTCGGCGCGGAAGCGGTCGCGCGCTGCGCCGCCGAGCGCGCCGATGTTCTGGCCGAGTACCCGGATGGTGCCTTCCATGGGTGTAATGACGCCGGCGAGCAGGCTGAGCAGCGTGGACTTGCCGCTGCCGCTCGGTCCGCGCAGAAAAACGCGCTCCCCGCGCGCGACCCGCAGGCTGCCGATGTCGATCACGAAAGGCGGTGCGCCGGACCAGGAAAAGCGCACGCCCGACAGCTCGACGACGGCCTCGGGTGAGC
Organism: Pseudomonadota bacterium; assembly: GCA_038040175.1. Taxonomy (GTDB): domain Bacteria; phylum Pseudomonadota; class Gammaproteobacteria; order Burkholderiales; family JACQAP01; genus JACQAP01. Next base: position 70,225 of record JBBPIT010000007.1, read on the forward strand.
CACCACTTCTTTGCGGCGGCAGTGTTTGCGAGGTTGCGGGTGCGGAAACGTCCATGGCGGGAATGTACTACTGACGGGCGGTGACGGGTGACAGGAACGACAAGGATGATCCCCTCCGGGGACAAGTGAGGTAGAAGTATGATGGATCAGGAGGCAGCAAAGGCCGTCACGGTACTTTTGGGAACTCCGGCAATACCGGCGCTTTCTCAAGTTCTTGTGGGGAGGGCCGGGCATTCCCGGCGCCAACGGTTTATGCTTATGCCCATCATCCGCAGGTGACGGTCATTCTGAAAAATTTCCTTACATATTAGGGGGCCAACTGTGACAACTCTCAACGTGAACGGCAAGCAGGTCAGCGTCGATGTCGAAGACGACATGCCGCTGCTTTGGATATTACGCGATGAACTGGGGCTGACCGGCACCAAGTACGGTTGCGGGATTGCCCTGTGCGGCGCCTGCACGGTGCACGTGGACGGACAGCCGGTGCGCTCCTGTGTGATGCCGGCCTCGGCGGTGGCCGGCAAGAAGATCACCACCATCGAGGCGCTGTCCCCGAACGGCTCCCACCCGGTGCAGAAAGCCTGGGTGCAACTCCAGGTGCCGCAGTGCGGATTCTGCCAGAGCGGCATGATCATGGCCGCTGCCGCGCTGCTCAAGGAAACGAAGAGGCCCACGGATGCGCAGATCGACGCGGCGATGAGCAACATCTGCCGCTGCGGAACCTACGTCCGCGTGCGTGAAGCCATCCATCTTGCCGCCAAGTCCGCATAAAGGGAGACCGCCATGACACAAACCATCGAAATGAGTCGTCGCGATTTTCTGGTCAAGACCGCCGCAGCGACCGGCGCCTTGGTAATCGGATTCAAGCTGCCGGGCGCGGCACGGGCAGCAGACGGCGCCGCGCAGACACCCGAAGTGACGCACTGGATCGTGATCCAGCCCGACGAAACGGTAGTGATCCGCATCGCCCGCTCCGAACTGGGACAGGGTACGTTCACCGGGCTCGCGCAACTGGTGGCCGAAGAACTGGAGTGCGACTGGAGCAAGGTGCGCCCCGAATACGCGGACGTGAACGAGCACGTTCGGCGCAATCGCATCTTCAAGGACATGTCCACCGGCGGCAGCCGCGGCATCCGCGACTCCCAGGAATACGTGCGCCAGGCCGGCGCAGCCGCGCGCGAAATGCTGGTGGCGGCGGCCGCGCAGGCATGGGGCGTGCCGGCCTCCGAGTGCAAGGCCGCGAAAGGCGTCATCACCCATTCTTCCGGCAAGCGCACCACTTTCGGCAAGGTGGCCGCGGCCGCATCCAGGCTCGAGATTCCCAAGGAGCCCAAGCTCAAGGACAAGAAGGACTGGAAACTGATCGGCACCTCGCCGGCGCGCTTCGACATCCCCGACAAGACCACCGGCAAGCAGATCTACGCAGCCGACGTGCGCCTGCCCGGCATGGTGCACGCCTCGGTGGTGCAGTGCCCGGTGTTCGGCGGCAAGCTCAAGAGCTTCGATGAATCCAGGGTCAAGGGCATGCGCGGGGTCAAGAGCGTAGTGGCCGCAGACGATTGGGTGGCGGTGGTTGCCGACAACTGGTGGCGGGCCAACCAGGCACTCAAGGCGCTGCCGGTCGAGTGGGACGTGGGCGAGAACGGCAACGTTTCCAGTGAATCGATCATGCAATTCCTGCGCACCGGCATCGACGCAAAGGATGCCCCGGTTGCGCGCAAGGACGGCGACGCTGCCAGCGCACTCGCCGGCGCGGCGAAGGTCATCGAGGCTGAGTATTACGCGCCTTATCTCAACCACGCCACGATGGAGCCGCAAACCGCTACCGCGCTGGTGACGGACGACCGCGTCGACGTCTGGGTCGGCACTCAGAATGGCGAGGCCACCATCGCCGCGGCCTCGGAGACCGCCGGTATTCCGCTGGAAAACGTGTTCGTGCACAAGATGCATGCCGGTGGTGCTTTCGGCCGGCGCGGGCCGCACCAGGAGTACACCAAGCAGGCGGTGAAGATCGCGCAAACCATGCGCGGCACTCCGGTCAGTCTGCAGTGGTCGCGCGAAGAAGACATGCGCCAGGGCCGCTATCGCCCAGTGGCGCTGGTGAAATTGCGCGCCGGGCTCGACAAGGACGGCAACTGGACCGGCTGGCACGTTCGGCAGGCCGACCAGTCGATCATCATCACGGTGCGACCGGCCATGATCAAGGACGGCGTCGATCCGATCAATACGCGCTGCTTCCAGGACAACCCTTACGCGGTGCCCAACTTCACCAACGAGTATGCGATGCGCAATACGCACGTGCCCCCGGGTTTCTGGCGGGCGGTGGCGCATACCAATAACCCGTTCTTCCGCGAATGCTTCATCGACGAACTGGCGCTGGCTGCAGGCAAGGATCCGTACCAGTTCCGCCGCCCTCTGCTGCAGGGGAAGAAGGACCTGGGCGTGCTCGATGCTGTGGCGAAGGCGGCCGGCTGGGACAGGCCCGCGCCCAAGGGCGTTCACCGCGGCATCGCGGTGGTGGACTCCTACGGCAGCTTCACCGCGGCGGTGGTCGAGCTTTCGGTGGAGGGCGGCAACGTGATCGCCGTCAAGCGCGTGATCGTCGCCATCGACTGCGGGCACGTCGTCCATCCGGATGCGGTGAAAGCGCAGATGGAGGGCTGCGTCATCTGGGGCTTGAGCGCCGTCATGCACGAGGAAATCACCATCGAGAACGGGCGCGTCGTGCAAAGCAGCTTCGCCGACTACCCGGTGCTGCGCTTGGCGGAGACGCCGCCAAAGATCGAAACCATCATCATGCCCACCGGCGGATTCTGGGGTGGCGTCGGCGAGCCGCCGATCGGAGGGGTGATCCCGGCGCTGTGCAATGCGTTGTTCGCAGCCACCGGCAAGCGCGTGCGCTCGATGCCGCTCAAGAATCACGGGTTCTCGTATAAAACGTGACGGCGTGACGACGCAAGAGTAAAGCGGGACAAAGCACGAGCGAAGCGGTGCTTCGTAATTGCTTAGTGGTTGCTCGATAAAGCAAGGACTAGGTGGGAACTCAAGACTTAGTAACCCCGTCACGTCGTCACGCCAAGGGCCGGCGCCAGATGTTAAAGGCGTTGGGCGCCGCTCCGTGCCTGTTGTTCGTGCGGCCGGCGGTTGCGACGCCCGAAGAACTGGCTGCAGCGCTGCGCGAAACCTTTGGTGATCGGCAGATCCAGCGCGGCAAGGTGAAGCTGGAACTGCCGCGGCTGGCGGAGAGCGGCAACGTGGTGCCGGTCACCGTCACCGTGGACAGCCCGATGACGGAACGCGACTACGTGAAGAGCGTTCACCTGTTCGCGGAGAAGAACAACCTGCCGAGGATCCTCGAAGTTCAACTCGGACCTTACAACGGCAAGGCGGTCGTGTCCTCGCGGGTGCGGCTTGCGATCACTCAGCAGGTCCTCGCGGTTGCGGTGCTGAGCGACGACACCCTGTGGTCGGCAGCCGCGGAGATCGAAGTGACCGTCTCGAGTTGCGGATGATGAGCAGAATGGGCAAAGCGCGCGTGCGCGTGCCGGAGCGGGCGGCAAAGGGCGAGATTGTCGAGATCCGCACCATGGTCGACCACCCGCAGGAGTCGGGGTTTCGCCACGACAACATGGGCCGCCCGATTCCGCGCCACATCGTCGAGTCTTTCACCTGCAGCTACAACGGCAGGGAGATCTTTCGCGCAAAACTTCATCCCGCGGTGTCCACCAATCCGTACTTCATGTTCTACGCCGTGGCTACGGAAAGCGGCGAACTGGTGTTCACCTGGACCGACGACCAGGGCGGAGTGGCAACGCAAACTGCGCAGATTACGGTGACGGATTGAAGAAGGGACCCGGAAATTGCAGTTCGAATGCTTCCCTAAGGAGTTTGCCATGATGGTTCGCCTGAATGTCGCGGTTTGCCGTTTCGGATCGCTTCTTTTCTTTTCTGCGCTTGCCGCGGGCGCCGTTCACGCGGCCGACAGCGGCGTCCAGCGGATGTACGTGCTCAACTGCGGCGAGTCGCGGACCAACGACGTATCAATGTGGTCGCCCGGTATCGATGTCGGCAAGTCCCGGGACTTCAGTGACAACTGCTACCTGATCCGGCGCGGCAAGGATCTGATGCTTTGGGACACCGGAATGTCGGACGCGATCGCCGGCAAACCGGAAGGCGTGACAGCGGCGGGCGGGCTGTTGACGCTATGGGTCAGGCGTACGCTGGCTTCGCAACTGCGCGAACTCGGAGTCGCCCCGAAGGACATCACCCACATCGCCCTTTCGCATTTCCATGCGGACCACAGCGGCAACGCCAATCTGTTTACCGCCGCGAAGCTGTACATCCAGGGTGCGGAGTATGAGGCCGCATTCGGTCCGGAGCCGTCCAAGTTCGGTTTCGCGCCCGCCAACTACGACAAGCTGCGCGCCAATCCCGTGGTGAAACTCAACGGCGATCACGATGTCTTCGGCGACGGTTCGGTCGTGATCCTGTCGACGCCGGGCCACACGCCGGGGCATCAATCGCTGCTGGTGCGTCTGCCGAAGCGGGGGGCGGTGGTGCTGTCAGGAGACATGGTGCATTTCCAGGAGAACTGGACCAACAGGCGGGTCCCGGCCAGGAACTTCGACCGCGAGCAAAGCGCACGCACGATGGAAAGAATCGCCGCCTTCCTCGCCGAAAACAACGCACAGCTCTGGATCAATCACGACAAGGCGCAAAGCGACGCCCTTCCTCACGCACCCGACTACGTCGAATAGATTCCAGAGTCCCGGCCGGCCGAAGGCCGTCTGATTCTCTCTACGCCTGTCGGGCGGACATTCGCCGCAGCCGTTCCGCCAGAGATCTGAGCAGACACACCGCGAAAGCGGGTTTGGTCTTCACCAGCGAGAGGAAGTCGTTGCGGTTCACCGGCAGCAACTCGGCGTCGGTTTCCGCAACGGCGCTGGCGGCGCGCGGCGACTGGTCCACCAGCGCCATCTCGCCGAACACGCCGCCCGGTCCGGCGCGCTCAACGACCTTGGACTTAATGGAAACGGCAACTTTGCCCTTCACCACCACGTACATAAATCCGCCTTTTTCGCCTTCCTTCATGATCGTGCGCCTAGCGGGGAAGGGCTGCGGCGGGCGCTGCTTGAGCGCAGCCATCAGTTCGCCGAGCAGCGCCTTGTCGACGACGCTGCTCGCGTCCTTCGCCGGCTCGTCGGGCAGGTTGCCGGTTCGGTCGAGGATGGCGACCGACAGGCGCAGGCGATTGATCAGGATGCCCATGAGCATGAGCGCGAATTCCGGCGTCTTCTGGATCGCCTGTTCGAACTGCTTCGCGTCGAGCGAGAGGGCGCGGCAGGCGCTCTTCGCGACCGCCGACGCCGTGCGCGGGTGACCGGTGATGACCGCCATCTCGCCGAAAATCTCCCCGGGCTTGATGATGTCGAGGGTCTTGGCTCCGCGAATCAGGCGAACCTGGCCTTCCAGCAGCAGGTACATCCGGTCGCTGGTCTGATCGTGCTCGAAGAAGGATTTGCCTTCTTCGACGTTCTCCGGTTTGCCCAGGGCTTCGAAGCAGGTCTGTGCAATCGCCGGATCGTAGATCTCATCGCGCGCCGTTCCAGTGAAGTCGAGTTCTTCCATTTCCGTCACGTGCTCACACGAATCCCGGCGGTGCTACGAAAGGCTGGAACTCCTGTTCCAGAAACTTTGCAGCGGCGATGGTGGCGAGGTCGCCGTATTGCGGACCGACGATCTGCACTCCGACCGGCAGGCCCTGTTCCGTGAATCCCGCGGGCGCAACGCTCGAAGGCAACCAGGCCAGTCCTGGATAGCCGGCCCAGAACATTTGAGTCGTGGAGGGCTGCGGCTTGCCGTTGACCATGACCATGCGCTCCCAGCGTTCGCCTTTCTGGTTGTGCGGGAATGCCGCGGTCGCGGCGGCGGGGCAGAGCAGCAGGTCCCAATCGCGAAAGAATTCCGCCCACTTGAGGCGCATCTGCTCGCGCTTCTCGTTCCAGCCGTGCCAGTCGCGATGCGACATGGTATTGGCGCGCATCAGCCACGCCGGGTAGCTGTCGTCGCCGGGCGCAAATTTCGCCGCGAGCGCCTGCTGGCGCTCGAACTGCTTGTCGGTGAGCGCAGGCGAGGTCGCGCCGCGCAGCAGATGGATAAAGGTCTTGTGGGCTTCCAGCGGGTCGATGTCCGGCCGTGCCGTGTCGCTGACGGTCGCGCCGTTATCCGCAAAGCATTTCGCCGCGGCCAGCACCGCGGCCTGTACCGCCTGGTCCACTTCCGCGTTCGCGGCGTTGGCCAGCACCGCGATCTTCAGCTTCTTCACTGATGGCTTGGGCTTGGCGAGCGCAATCTTCACGCCGCGCGATGCCATCTCGTCCGGCTGCCCGATGACCCCGAGCGCGATTTCGAGATCGTCGGCGCTACGCGCCAGCGGGCCGATTACCATCATGTCCCTGGTGGACAGGTTCGGCGGCAGGTTGTGTCCGTGGATCGGGCAAAGCTCGAATGTCGGTTTATGCCCGAACACGCCGCAGTAATGCGCCGGATTGCGGATCGAGGCGCCGATGTCGCTGCCCAGTTCGAGCCCGGTCAGCCCTGCGGCAAGGGCGGCGCCGGCGCCGCCGGAAGAGCCGCCCGGAATGCGCGTGACGTCCCACGGGTTGCCGGTGGTGCCGTAAACCGGATTGAAGGTTTGCCAGTCGGCCAGCATCACCGGCACATTGGTCTTGCCGAAAATAACGGCCCCCGCACCCATCAGGCGATGGACGGAAAGCGCATGGCGCGGGGCGATGTTGCCCTTCATGTCGGCGCGGCCCCAGGTGGTGGGCAGACCCTCGACGTCGAAGGATTCCTTCACCGTCATCGGCACGCCGTGCAGCGGCCCCCACCAGTCCTTCTTCGCGGCGGCGCGGTCGGCCTTGCGTGCCCGCTCGCGGGCGCGCTTGTCGTCGAGCACGACCACCGCGTTGATCTTCGGGTTCAGGCGCGCGACGCGCTTCAGATAGAGATCGAGAAGCTCGACGCAACTGATTTTCCTGCGGCGGATCAGCGAAGCGAGTTTTTTTGCGGACGCGAATGCAACTTCATCCGTCATTGCGGAGCCTCCTCATTTCGTAATTATGGTGTTGCCGTTGCGGTTGAACGGCAGCGCCAGCGGCCCATACGGCGTGCCGGCTTCAAGCGAGCCGACCAGACTGTAAGCGGCCTTGTTTCCGCGCAGCAGGTTCATAACCGCGAGACCGAAGGAGCGCGGCGAGAACGACAGCGGCACGTCCACGGCAACGGACTGGCCGGGTGCAATCTTTGCTGAATTCGCGAGACTGGTATTGGCGATCTTGTTAGCGCCGAGTGCGAGTTCGATGCTTAGCTTCGACAGATTGAGTGCAAACGGATTGGTGTTCTTCACTTGCAGCTTCGCGGTGGCTTTGGTCTCGTCCATGCCGAGCTTGGCGATCTCGAAAGAGGAAAGCTCGACCTCCGGCGCTGCAGGAACCGGCAGTTCCCCCGACTTCGACAACGGCAGCGTCAGCCTCCCCACCACCGGCGCATCGACGCCCAGGGTTAGATCGGCGTTGTAGGGCACGACCGATCCCGGTCTTACGCCCTTGAGCGTCCTGATCAGCGAAGCAAAGGTGATCCGGGCGGGAAGCTGGATCACGCTGGTGCCGCGTGCCGGCACGGCCCCGGAAGGTTTGATGTTTCCCTGCACAAGGCTGGTGCCGCCGCTGCCCACGGTGTACGCGAGGTCCAGCAGCGGCAGATCCACGGCATAAGGATTGGCGACCTCCACGTTGAAGACGAGGTCGATCTTCTCCAGAGAGAGATTCTTCAGTTCGGTGCCCATGATGCGTGCGGTCGGCTTGGGAGCGGTTGCGAGGATGCCTTCGAGCGACTGGCAGCCGCTGACAAGGGAGGCGCAGATCAGGGCGAAAGCGGCAAGGCGATGACCGACGAGGGTGCGCATGGTGTGTCTGGAAATGAACGTCCGGCAATGCTAACGCAGAAAGGCCTTTGCTATCGTGAAGTCAAAAGCGTTGACGCAGAAGGCGCAGAGAAGAGCAAGAAAGGTCGCAGAGAAAATCAGGGCTCGGCAAACAGCGGAAATTTATCGCGGCTGATGGGTGACGTATAGTTGCTCAGACTCGATTTGACCGGGTAGTCGCTATCGACCCGTACTATCATTACGTATGCGGACAGACGTCCTCTGAGCATCGGCAATGAATCAAGCTGTTATTGCGCATCGGCATGTCCTGAGAATCTCAATAGTCCTGATCGACCGGTCTGGTGAATAACTGTTAGGCAGACACGAAGGAGAAGCGCGATGAGAGCATTGGTTGGAGCACTGGTTCTCGCCCTTGTATCGGCAAGCACCGCCTCAGCACAAGCGACAGGCGGCGCGGAAGACAACCTGAAGCAGAAAAATATCGCGCTGCCTCCGCCAGCCGCGCCTGTTGCGAACTATGTCCCTGCGGTACGCGTCGGCAACCTCCTCTTCCTTTCTGGCTCAGGTCCAGATCAATCCACTCCCAGGGGAAAAGTGGGCAAAGATCTTTCGCTCGAGCAGGGCTATCAGGCTGCTCGTGCTACAGGGCTGAACCTTCTCGCCACGGCGCGGGCCACGCTGGGAAGCCTCGACAGGGTAAAAAGGATCGTGAAGGTCCTCGGCATGGTCAACTCCGCTCCGGGATTCACTGATCAGCCAAAGGTCATCAATGGCTTCTCCGATCTCATGGTCGAAGTCTTCGGTGAGGCGATCGGTAAGCACGCTCGCTCCGCGGTCGGCATGGCCGAGCTACCCTTCAACATCCCGGTCGAGATCGAAATGATCCTTGAGGTCGAGTAGGACTGATCTGAACCTGGATGCCCGAGAATGGCCGCCTAACCCCGTCGAGCGGACCGCTGGCTCGCATGCGCTCGCCGCGGCCGCTCACCGCGCAAGTTGAGGCTGTAGAAAAAGTCCGAAGTCGATCGACACAAGAATTAGACGCGATATGAACCGCGATTCGATAAGATTGGACTTCAACGATCGTCTACACTGCGATCTCCTCGCAGAACGCATCGTCGAGCGTGGCAGCGGCAACATTTTCAGGCACCAACAAAATCGACGTTGTTTCGTTGGACCATCAATCATGGTTGTTTTAGGGCCTTTTCTACAGCCTCGTTAGGCACACCACACAGGTTGCGCACGGTGTCCGGACCAGACTTGCGGGACCACAGGGTCCGGGACCACAGCACGGGACCACAGGGTCGGGACCACAGGGTCAGACTCGATTTACTTGTTCTAAGCGGGTCGTCCTCTGCGTAGCGGAGTGATACTGGCGCGCGCCAGAAAAGTTACGCTGACGCCGATTATTGACGAGATCCAATCCGGCTTGCGGGCGCCCCAACCGACGGGCCCATTCTCCGTGCCCCTCCCGAACCGTCAACGCCTGCGCTCGGACGAAACCAGACGCAGCGTCTCTTCGTAGACTCGATTCCGCGGCCCGATCGTCACGATCTCGATCACCCGGCGCGCGGGCGTCCGGTAAATGACGCGAAAGCGCGCTACTCTCAGGCTGCGCAGCCCCCGCAGATCGCCTTGCAGCGCCTTGCCGGCTTCGAGGTCCTGCGCAAGACGATCCAAGGCCGCACGAACCTTGCGCTTTATGTCGGGGTGGAGGCCGCGTACAAGTTGCGCGACCTCATCGGGAACCCTGAACCGGATTTGCGCCTTCGCCACGCCCCGGCGGTCGATCAGGTCAGCAATTCCTCAAGCGTGTACAAACGAGCCTTGCGCGCCTTCAGCGCACGGAGCCCTGCGCGAATTTCCTTCATCAGCGCCGCATCTCCGCGAACTTCGATGGTTTCCTTCCAGCGCTCGAACTCATCCGCACTCACCAGCACCGCAGCCGGACGCCCGTTGCGCGTGATCACCACCTGCTCGTCGAGCGAGCGCACCTGCTCGACCAGGCCGCTGAGCTGGCTCTTGGCTTCCGAAAGAGGAACGGTCTTCATCGATGTCGGTTCCAATTAGTCAGAATTCAGACCAATCTAGCACGATACCCGGGCAGCGTCAAAGCGCACTTCCCGGAAACGCGGCTGCGCCGCAGTTCATCAGAGCAGAAACAGCGCTGCCATTCCGGTTTTTCTCTCAGCACACAGCACGCAGTACGCAGTACGGAGATTCAATGCATCCGCACCAGCTTGCGCAGGGCGCGCACATCGGCTGGCGGTGATGTGCCGGGGTAGATCTGTGGCCAGGCGGTAAAGGACACTTCGCCGACATAGATGTCGCCGCGCGAATCCACCGCCATGCCGTGCGGTGCGATGAACTGGTCGGCACGCCGGCCGGCACGGACGTCGCCGAGGCGCGCGAGCAGTTTGCCCTCGTGCGTCAGGATGCTGACGCGCGGCCCGAGGTTCGGCACCTCGCGGTTGACCGGCATGGTCGGACCGATCTCGCCGACGTAGCACAGCGGATGGCGCCGGGGCTCCATGTAGAGTCCGCAGGGCCGGTGCAGGTTGTGCCACTGGGTCTCGTACTTGCCGTCGCCGTTGAAGACCTGTATGCGATGGTTCTCGCGATCGGCGACGTAGACCCAGCCGTCCGGGTCGCAGCAGATGTTATGGGGGATGTTGAACTGGCCGGGATCGGTGCCGGGCTCGCCCCAGGACAGCAGCAGCTTGCCGTCGGGCGAGTACTTGTGAACGCGCGCGTTGCCGTATCCATCGGCGATGTAGATATCCCCGCGCGGCGACAACGCGGTGTGCGTGCAGCGATGGAAAGGTTCGCCGCTCATGTATGGCGAAGGTTTGCCGGGGATGCCGATCTCGAGCAGGACCTTGCCCTCGAGCGTGCACTTGCGCACGGTGTGGTCGCCGTCGTCGGTGCAGTAGAGCGTCTGGTCCGGGCCGATGTGAATGCCGTGCGCGTTCCTGAACACGCCCTCGCCCCACGAACGAAGAAAATTCCCCTCGCGGTCGAACACCATCATCGGGTGTTCGCTGCGGTTGAAGACGTAAACCCGGTCCTTCGAATCGACAGCGACGGCTGCGGCGTCCCGCAGCGTCCAGCCGTCCGGCACCTTTGCCCAGTCCTCCACCACTTCGTAGCGGAACTCGCCGGTTCCGAGCGTGACGGCCATGTTCCTCTCCCTTTTCTTGTTCTCAGCCTGGATTGTCGCGGCTGGGTGAAGACTGCGCAACTGCGCTCGTGGTGATGATCGGAAGATTCCGAATCCCGGAACCAACCCCGGCCATCTTGGTTATCTTGTTGTATTCATGAGCCAATGGCACCAGACGGAATTCCACCAGCCAGAACGATCCCTTGACAAACAGGACCGGCGACACCGAAGATTCCTCTGACAACCCGTCGCAGAACGGGACTCCAGGGAGGAGAATCCATGAAGAATCCAACCGCCACGCGGTCACATGGCTGCCCGCGTTGCCGCTTGCGCCACGCCCGGCCGCCGCTGGTCTGAGTCTCTCCCTGTCGTATCAAAGAACGTTAAGAGCTGTTCGCGACATCAGGAAAATCCGCTTCGGACTTCGGTCCGGCGTTGCCTGGTGTCCTTGCTTCAAAAAAACGATTTGACGGGAGGACAGATGCCGACGACCACGCGCTGGAAAAAACGACCGGAAGGCTCGACCTGGGGAGACTTCGGTCCCGACGATCAACTCGGGCGGCTCAATCTGCTGACGCCGAAAAAAGTGAAACAGGGCGTCGCCGAAGTGAAGGAGGGCCTGAGCTTTTGCCTGAGCCTGCCGCTCGACTATCCGGGCGGCAACGTGCTCAACCCGCGCCGGCATCCCCCGGTGCTGCGGCCGACGCTGCGCAACGGCAAGCCCAACATGAACTACGTGCTGGGCCGCGACAACCCGGACCTTACCGACGTCATCAACGACGACGCGGTCATCCTGCATCTGCAGTACTCGACCCAGTGGGACAGCCTGGCGCACGTCGGGCAGTTGTTCGACGCGGACGGCGACGGCGTGCCGGAGCCGGTTTACTACAACGGCTACCGCCCCAACGAGCACATCGTCGGTCCGAGCAATCCGGACGACGCCGGCGCCATCGGCGCCGTGCCGGCGAAAAGCACTTCACATGCGCACGCGCTCGGCGTCGAGAACATGGCGGCGAATTGCGTACAGGGCCGCGGCGTGATGATCGACCTGCATGCACACGTCGGCCGCGCCCGCGCCGCAATCGGCTACGACCAGTTGATGCGCATAATTGAGAAAGACAAGGTCGTGGTCGAAGAAGGCGACATGGTGTGCCTGCACACAGGTTTCGCGCAGATGATCCTTGAAATGAACAAACAGCCCGACGGGGCCGCGCTGGAGAACGCCTGTGCGGCGCTCGACGGCCGCGATGAGAAGCTGCTGCAGTGGATCACCGACTCGGGCCTGGCCGCGCTGGTCGCCGACAACTACGCGGTGGAAGTCCACCCCGCCACCCGCCGTGCAGGCTGCTGCGCTTCGCTGCCGCTGCACGAACATTGCCTTTTCAAGCTCGGCGTCAACCTCGGCGAGATCTGGCATCTGACCCCGCTCGCCAACTGGCTGCGCGAACACAAGCGTTCGCGTTTTCTGCTTACTGCACCGCCGCTGCGCCTGCCCGGCGCGGTCGGTTCACCCGCGACGCCGGTCGCTACCGTTTAGGAAAGAGGTCCCGCCATGCCAACCCGCCCCTCCGCCATCAATTCCGTGCAGAAGGCCTGCAGGATCCTGCGATCCCTGACCGAGCCGCGTGTCAGCCGGCTGTCCGAGGTCGCCGGCCAGGCCGTGCTCAACAAGGTTACGACGCTGCGCATCCTCGAAGTCCTGACGCGCGAAGGTTTCGTGCGCCGCGACGAGGCGACCAAGAGGTATTCCCTCGGCAACGAGATCGACATTCTCGCCGCGGCCCTGCGCGACCGCGATGACTTGCGCAGCCGCGCCCATCCTTCGCTGCTGCGGCTCGCGGCGCTTTCCGAAGACTCGGTGCTGCTGTCGGTGCGCAGCGGCACCGAAGCGGTGTGCGTGGATCGCGAAGTCGGCAACTTTCCGATCCGCGCCAACTATCTGGATATCGGCAGCCGCAGGCCGCTGGGCGTGGGCGCCGGCGCGATGGCGCTGCTGGCGTGGCAGTCCGAGGCGGAGATAGAGGCGATGCTGCCGTTCGTGGCGCAGCGATTGCCGAATTACCCCAAGGTCAGCCTGACGTGGCTGCGCAACGAGATCGAGCGCACTCGTGACCGTGGTTACGCGCTGTTGCTGAACATGCTGGTGGACCGCATGGGTGCGGTCGGCGTGCCTGTGTTTGGCTCCGACGGCAAGCCCATCGCGGCGCTCAGCATCGCGGCGCTGTCCGACCGCATTTCCTCGCGGCTGGACGCGCTGGTGGAGATGCTCAAGCGCGAGGCGGAGGTCGTTGCGGATGTGAAGAGAACGTGACGGGGCAAAAACACAAACCCCGCAAGTCACCGCCGCAACTGCAGGACAAAATCAAAATGAAGACGAAAAGGTCATTGAGCTTGTTTCACGCACCTTTACGTCGTCACGTCGTCACGCCATCACGCTGTCACGACCAGGAGTCGCTTTGAGCTGGATTACCGGCGTCGGGCTGACGCCTTACGGCAAGCATCCCGGACGCGGCACGCTCGATCTGATGAGCGATGCGGCTTCGGCGGCGCTGGCCGATGCGCAGCTCGAACGCGCCGATGTGGACGGCCTGGTGTGCGGGTACTCGACCACAATGCCGCACCTGATGCTCGCTACGGTGTTTGCAGAGCACTTCGGACTGAAGCCCGCGTATGCCCACGCCATTCAGGTCGGCGGCGCCACCGGTTTCGCCATGGCGATGCTGGCGCATCACCTGATTGAATCCGGCGTGGCCAGGAACATCCTCGTGGTGGCAGGCGAGAACCGGCTTACCGGCCAGAGCCGCGACTCGGCGATCCAGACGCTGGCGCAGGTCGGCCACCCGGCGTACGAAGTGCCGCTCGGCGCGACCATTCCCGCGTACTACGGGTTGGTGGCATCGCGCTACATGCACGAGCACGGCCACAGCGAGGCCGACCTGGCGGAACTTGCAGTGTTGATGCGCCGGCACGCCAGCCTGCATCCGGGCGCGCAGTTCCGCGAGCCGATCACTGTCGAGACGGTTTTGGGTTCCAAGCCGATCGCCGCCCCGTTGAAGTTGCTCGATTGCTGTCCCGTCTCCGACGGCGGCGCGGCCTTTGTGGTGAGCCGCGACCGCAGCAATGATTTCGCGGTGCGCATCATCGGCACCGGCCAGGCGCATACCCATCAGCACATCAGCGCTGCGGCGAGCCTGACGCAGTTCGGCGCCGCGTCTTCGGCCGCCAGGGCGCGGGAAGCGGCCCGCATCGCAATCGGGGACATCGATTACGCTGCGATTTACGACAGCTTCACCATCACGCTCACCATCCTGCTAGAGGAGATCGGCCTGGCCCCGCGCGGCGCGGCGGGCAGGCTTGCGGCCGAGGGACATTTCAACTACGACGGAAAACTACCGCTCAATACGCACGGCGGGCTGCTGTCCTACGGCCACTGCGGGGTGGGCGGCGCGATGGCACACCTGGTGGAAACCCATTTGCAGCTCACGGACCGGGCCGGGAAGCGTCAGGCGAGAAACGCCCGCCGGGCGCTGCTGCACGGCGACGGCGGAGTACTGTCCTCCCATGTTTCCCTCGTCATCGAAAGGGCGGCGTGACCACAGTGATCGCAGACTGGACCGGCGGCGGGGCAGGCATCGCCTATCAGACTTGCGCTTCCTGCAAGGCGGTGTGGTATTTCCGGCGCGGGTTCTGTCCCGCCTGCGGCGACGGCAATCCCGTGACCCGGCAGGCTTCCGGGGCGGGAACGGTGCATGCGCGCACCAGCGTCGCGCGTGCGCCGACCGAGGAATTTCGCGCGTACGCGCCTTACCTGATCGTGCTGGTGGATGCCGACGAAGGATTCCGCCTGATGGCGCACGGCGACCCGACGCTCGAAATCGGCGACCGGGTGCGGGCGCGATTCGTCGATCTGGCCGACAAGAAAATCCCTTACTTCGAAATAACAGGAAAATGACCGATGCCGCTCGCGCAGCATTGCGCACTGTGCTCGATCCGAAATCCGTCGCCATCGTCGGAGCTTCGGAAAACCCGAACAAGCTAGGCGGGCGCCCGCTGCTTTACCTGTCCCGCTACGGTTACAAGGGCAGGGTCTATCCGATCAATCCGAAGCGGTCCGAGGCGCAGGGCTACAAGGCCTATCCGTCGCTCACGGATCTGCCCGAGGCGCCGGAAGTCGCGATCGTGGTGGTACCGGGCGATGCCGCGGTGGAGGCGGTCGAGCAGTGCGCGCAACTGGGCGTGAGAGTGGCGATCGTAATGACTTCCGGTTTCGGCGAGACCGACGCCGAGGCCGGCAAGGCCAAGGAACGGCACATACGTGAAGTCGCGCGCGCTGGCGGCATGCGCGTGATCGGGCCGAATTGCCAGGGGCTGGCCAACTTCGGCAGCGGCGCGATCCTGTCGTTTTCCACCATGTACATCGAGGCGCCGCCCCAGGACGGGCCGGTAGGCATCGTCAGCCAGTCGGGAGCGATGAGCGTGGTGCCTTACGGCCTGCTGCGCGAACGCGGCATCGGCGTGCGCCATTCGCACGCCACCGGCAACGACTGCGACGTCACCGTCGCCGAACTGGCGTCGGTGGTGGCGGAAGATCCGGACCTGAAGCTGCTGCTGCTCTATCTCGAGAGCATCAGCGACCCGGAGCATCTCGCCGAGACCGCGCGCATTGCCCGCGAGCGCGACCTGCCGGTGATCGCGCTGAAGAGCGGGCGCACGGCGGCAGGACAGGAAGCGGCACGCTCGCACACCGGCGCGCTCGCCAACGAGGATCGCCTGGTGGACGCCTTCCTGGCGAAGCACGGCATCTGGCGCGCCCGCGACACCGCGGAACTGGTCGGCAGCGTCGAGATGTATCTGAAAGGCTGGAAGCCGAAGGGACGCAGGCTGGTGGCGATCAGCAACTCGGGCGCGGTGTGCGTGATGGCGGCGGACGCCGCCACCGCGGCCGGCATGCCGATGGCGAAGATTGCCGACCAGACCCGCGCGGAACTGGCGAAGATCCTGCCGGGCTTTGCCACCACCACCAATCCGATCGACATCACCGCGGCGCTTCTGACCAACAGCAGGCTGTTCTCGGACATCCTGCCGGTGCTGGCGCATGACCCCGCGGCCGACGCCTTCCTGATCGGCATCCCGGTGGCGGGGCAGGGCTACGACGTGGATGCCTTCGCCCGCGATTCGGCGGAATTTGCCCGTGTCACCGGCAAGCCGCTGGTGGCGGCGGTGCCGCAGGCGAGCATCGCGGCGAGATTCAGGGAACAGGGCTTGCCGGTTTTCACCACCGAAGCCGAGGCGGTCGCCGCGCTCAATCAGTTCCTGTCGCATTGCGAGCTGATGCAGAGCGCACGCGAACGTGGTGCCGCGGTCACACGCGTGCCTCACCCGGCTACGGTGGGAAGCCTGCTCAACGAGGCAGACAGCCTGGCACTGGTGGCGCGCGCCGGCGTTCCGGTGGTCGGGCACCGCCTGTGCAAATCGGCGGACGAAGCGGCGGCGGCTTTGGCCGAGCTGGGCGATCCGGTCGCGGTGAAAGGCTGTTCATCCGACGTGGTGCACAAATCCGAGCTGGGGCTGGTGCGGCTTGGTCTCGATGACGAGCAGGCGGTGCGCGCGGCCTACCGGGAAATGGAACGCAGGCTACGCGGGCAGGGCGCGCGTTTCGACGGTGCAATCGTGGCGAAGATGGCGAGTGGCCGACGGGAGATGATGATCGCTGCGCGCATGGATCCGGTGTTCGGTCCGGTGGTGCTGGTCGGCGACGGCGGCAAGTACGTCGAAGCGATGCCCGATGTGCAGGTGTTGCTGTCGCCATTCAACGACAGCGAAGTGAAGGCGGCACTCGCCAGGCTCCGAATAGCGCCGCTGCTGACGGGCGTGCGCGGCGAGCCTGCACTGGACGTGGACGCGTTCTGCACGGCCGTTCTGGCGGTTTGCCGGCTGATGATGAACCCCGAATCGAGGGTGTCGAACCTCGATCTCAATCCGGTGCTGGTCGGCGCCCGTGGCGAGGGCTGCGTGGCGCTGGATGCAGTCGTGTACACGACTGTGACGAGTGACGGGTGACGTGTGACAAGAGGCAGGTGGCGAGTTACAGCTGACGAGTAACGGCGTAAAGGCGAGCCCAAACGCGGTTTCCTTGCCCCTCTAAATCACAGGTCTTCGGAGATTTTTTCCCCCGTCACCCGTCACTCGTCACCGCATTTACCAGCTTCCGCTCGCTCCGCCGCCGCCCGACCTTCCGCCTCCGCCGGAGAACCCGCCGCCGCTGGAGAAACCACCCGAGCTGCCGCTGCCGGGGCGGATGACCATGCCGCCGATTTCGGCGTAGCCCTTGTTCTTGAGGTCTTCCCGCGCTTTGCGATACCAGGGCTGGCGGGAAACGAAGACCTTGGTGAACGGATAGAGCACGGCGTAGGTGCCGAGAATCTTGAGCGCGGCGCCGCTGCCGAATATGAACATCGGGAACATGGACCAGAACGGGATCAGGAAGAAATACAGGAACCAGCCCATTCCGCCCGGCGTGACCAGGCCGATGAATGTGAACAACCCGATGATGCCGAACACGAAAGCGCCGAACAGGATGCGCGAGGCCAGCGGCATGTCCGGCGCGCGAACCTGGAAACCGGACGTTTTCCCCTCCGGCGCCAACCAGTCGGCGTCGGCTCCGGCCGAGCGCCTTCCCTCGAGAATCTGGATCACCGCGGTGACCCCGGCCTCGATGCCGACGTCGTAGTTGCCCTCGCGGAACCGCGGGGTCATCAGGTCGCGGATGATGCGGCTGGCGGTGGCGTCGGTGAGCGTGCCCTCGAGTCCGTAGCCGACCTCTATGCGGATGCGCCGGTCCTGCGGCACCACCACGATCAACACACCGTTGTCCTTGTCGCGGCTGCCGAGCTTCCACTCCTCGAACACCCGCACCGCATAGTCCTCGACGCTTTGCCCGCCCAGGGTCGGGACGGTCAGCACGACGATCTGGTTTCCGGTGGCGCGCTCGTGGGCCTGCAGCATGGCGGCCAGGCGTTCGCGCGCCTGCGTTGAAAGGATCCCGGCCTGGTCCACCACGCGGCCGGAGAGATAGGGAATCGCCGCATCCTGCGCAGCCGCCGGAGCGGCGAGCCAGCACAGGGCGAGCAGCACGCACGCGATCCGGTTCATCGCTCCCCCTTCGACTGCAGTACCGCGTTCGGCAGCTCGTCCGCGGCGCTTTCGTCGACGCGGTAGCCGCGCTCCAGGAGCAGCGCTTCCAGCCCTTCCAACCCGGCGTGCAGCGCTCCCGCGACATTGCCGCGACTGAGCAGCAGCGTCATCCGGTCGGTCAGTCGCTGCCAGTCGCCGCGGTCGATGCGCGCCTCGAACCCGTCGTCGGCAAGAATGACGACCTTGCGCTCGAACAGGCTCACCAGCAGCAGAATGCCGATGCGGCCCCGGGTGCGGTCGAGTCCGCGGTCGAAGAACAGCGCCTTGGCGTACTGGGTGACCTCGAGGTCGCGGCGCCGTCTGTCCGTGAACAGTCGCGCAACCGGTTCGAGCAGCACGGCGAGAAGCGCCAGTACCGCCCCGCTGCCGAGGATGACAACGGCGTGCTTGAGCGCCGACTCCCCTGCCTCCCAGTCGTAGGCGATAAGCGACCGGGCCGCGGAATAGAGTGCCGCCAGGGCTGCGCCGAGTGCAAACGCCTTCCACGGCGCCTCCGGGTAGGAGTCGGATTTCCCGATCACTGCGGCCACCGCCTGGGCGCCGGTTCGGGTTTCGAGCCCGGCGACTCGGGCGGACAGCAGGCTCTGTTCCTCTTCGGTAAGGCGCATCGGATATGTCTGCGGGATGGGTGCTGACAGCCGTATTGTGAACGCCCGGGAGGCATTTCTGGAAGCGGTTTGTGGCCGGTGCAAGCTGGCGGAAGACCGCATTCAGGACGAAACGGGCCATGAAAAAATGCGATTCGCCGGCGCTTCCCCTATGAAAAACGTGCATTCAGCGATTGACAACGCAGCAACCACTCGGCATTCTCTGCTCGCCGTGCCTTTGCTTCTGGCAAGGCAATTTAGATTGAGACATGACCAAACCCTAGACTGGAGGCGTCACAATGGCCACAAAGAAGAAGACCACCAAGAAGTCCGCGAAGAAGTCCAAGAAAGCGGCACCGAAAAAAGCCAAGAAGGCTGCGAAGAGAGCGGCCCCGAAGAAGGCGAAGAAGGCTGCGAAGAAGAAGAGCGGCGCCAAGCGCAAGCCCAACGCGGCTTTCATGAAGCCGATGACGCCCACCGCGGCGCTCGCTGCAGTGATCGGCAGTTCCCCCATGCCGCGCACCGAGGTTACCAAGAAACTGTGGGCCTACATCAAGAGGAACGACCTGCAGGACAGCATGAACCGGCGCAACATCAACGCCGACGACAAGCTGCGGGAAGTTTTCGGCGGCAAGAAGCAGGTTTCGATGTTCGAGATGACCAAACTGGTCTCACGGCACCTCAAGTAAGCTTCTCCTGCTGAACTCGGCCGCCCGGGCCGGCTGATGCCGGTCCGGGCAGTCGGGCAACCTGCCGCTGCGGCAGCCTGCTGTTTTCACCTGCCTTGCCTCGATCCCTCGAGGTGAGGGGGTCTCTGCGCTTCCTCGCGCGGTACACTTGATTTCATGAGCTGCAGGCGCGCTTGTGCCCGTGCCACCGGACCGAGCGCGCCGCATTGGCGCACAGCGCAATATGACCGGAGGCGCCATGTTCGCGTGGATCAGGGAACTCACCGGGCAGGAGCGGAAAACGCTGATCGCCACCTACGGCGGCTGGTCGGTGGACGCATTCGATTTCATGATCTACACCTTCGTCATCCCCACGCTGATCGCGGCCTGGGGAATGACCAAGGGCGAGGCGGGAATGATCGCCACCTCGGCGCTGCTGACGTCCGCGCTCGGCGGCTGGATGGCCGGCGCGCTGTCCGATCGATTCGGGCGGGTGCGCATGCTGCAGATCACCATCGCCTGGTTCGCCTTCTTCACCTTCCTGTGCGGCTTCACCGGTTCCTTCACCGAATTGCTGATCGTGCGCAGCCTGCAGGGCCTGGGCTTCGGCGGCGAGTGGGCGGTCGGCTCCGTCATGATCGGCGAGATCATCCGCGCCCAGCATCGCGGCAAGGCGGTGGGCACGGTGCAAAGCGGCTGGGCCCTCGGCTGGGGCGCCGCGGCGGTGATGTTCACGGTGTTCTTTACGCTGCTGCCGGAGGACCTGGCGTGGCGGGCGCTGTTCTGGATCGGGCTGGCGCCGGCACTGCTGATCCTCTACATCCGCCGCCACGTCAAGGATCCGGAAGTGTTCAGCGCCACGCGCGAGAAAGCCGTGCAGCAGGGCGCCAGTTTTCTCGAGATTTTTTCACCGCAGTTGCTGCGTACCACGCTGCTCACCAGCCTGATGGCCGCCGGCATGCAGGGCGGCTACTACGCGGTGACCACCTGGCTGCCGACCTACCTGAAGACCGTGCGCGGCTTGTCGGTGATCAATACCGGCGCCTATCTGGTGGTGATCATCGCCGGCGCGCTGGCCGGTTACCTGGTGGCGGCGTGGATGTCCGACCGCTTCGGCAGGCGCAACACTTTTTTCCTGTTCGCGCTGTGCTCGGCGCTCATCGCGGTGATCTACACGCTCATCCCGATCAGCGACGCGACGATGCTGGTGCTCGGGTTTCCGCTCGGGTTCTTCGTGTCAGGGAATTTCAGCGGCGTCGGCGCTTTTTTCACCGAGCTGTTTCCCAGCCGGGTACGCGGCTCGGGCCAGGGTTTCGCCTACAACTTCGGCCGCGGCATCGGCGCGCTTTTTCCGGCGCTGGTCGGGTTCATGAGCGCGACCATGCCGCTGGGCGCGGCGATCGGCCTGTTCGCCGGCATTGCCTACGTGGTGGTGATCATCGCGGTTGCCCTGCTGCCCGAGACCAGAGGCAAGCAGCTCGCGGTATACGACTAACCTTCCCGGCGGAAGAACCCAGAGAAGGCTCTCACCGCAGAGGACGCGGAGGACGCAGAGGAAAAGAAAAAAGGATCAAGAAAAAACCAGCGGACATGTCCCGGATACGCTGATTCAAATGCGGTCTCGATGCCACGCCATATCCAGGCCGGCACCCCTTACCGACATCCATTCTCCATAGTGTTCTCGAAGTTGGTCGTTCCTCCGCGTCCTCCGCGTCCTCTGCGGTGAGCGTTGTTCTTGCTGAAAAGTTAGAGCGACGACAGGAGCAGGCGACGGAGCAAGGGGGTTGGCCGCATCGGCGATCGCGCGTGACCGGATGAGGTCCATTATGTCATCGGTCGCCGGGCCGTTGGCAAGCGTCGGTGCAGGGCTAGGGAAGCTCTGCATAGGTCCCACGACGCGCGTTGCGCCAGGTGCGGATGACTGCTAGGCGTCGCTCCGCAGATGCGGCTGAAGCCCCAGCAAGGAGCGTAACAACGCAGGCGCCGCACCCTGGCACA
>JBBPIT010000008.1:0-91723 GCA_038040175.1 Pseudomonadota bacterium
TTGTGCCAGGTGCGGCGCCTGCGTTGTTACGCTCCTTGCTGGGGCTTCAGCCGCACCTGCGGAGCGATGCCTAGCAGTCATCCGCACCTGGCGCAACGCGCGTCGCGGAACTTGATCAGAGCTTCCCTTGTGCCGCCGGTGCGCGCCGGCACGGGATGAAATACCGGCAAGGTGAATCAGTGCAGCCGGACGACGTTGGATGGGATGAGTGGCGCGACCGGAAGATTCAGCGCCAGCAGTTCCCGGCCCAACAGCGTGATGCTGCCCTTGATGCGGTTGTTGCCGGTATCGCTGAATTCGAACTCGTACACCCGCTTCACGCGCACCCGGCCCTCGTCGTCACGGCCGAGCCGCGTCTGTTTCAGCATCACCGTCCAATCGAGCAACTGCACGCCTTCTGCGGTGCAGGCGCGGCGGCCGGCGTCGAGCGCCGCTTCGCGCGCACGCATGCTGTCGGTCCAGAACCACGCGCCGGCAATGAAAATCAACAGGGTCAGGAGTTCGATCATGGAAATGTCGATGGCGAGAGGCTAGAGGCTAGAGGCTAGAGGCTAGAGGCTAGAGGCTAGAGGCTAGAAAAGTCTAGTCGATCTTCACGCAGCACTCGCTTTTGCTCCTCGCCCCTCTCGCCTCTCGCCTCACGCCTCACGTCCCTGCCCATCGCTCAGGACCTGCCGGTGAGAATCTGATAGAGCGTGTACAGCATCCCGGCGGTGGCACCCCAGATATAGCGATCGCCGTAAGCCATCGAATAGAAGTGGCGGGTGCGCCCGTTGAATACATCGCTGTGGCGTTGATGGTTCGCCGGGTCGAGAAAGAATTCCAGCGGCACTTCGAATACGTCGGCCACCTCGAATGGATCGGGCCTAAGGTCGTACGGAGGCTCCACCCAACCGACGATCGGCGTCACCCGGAATCCGGTCAGGATATCGTAGTCGGGCAGGCGCCCGATGATCTCGACGCGCTGCCGGCTTAGTCCGGTCTCCTCCTCGGCTTCGCGCAATGCCGTGGCGATCCGGTCGGGATCGCCTTCATCCACGCGTCCGCCGGGGAAGCTGATCTGCCCGGCATGGTCGTGCAGATGCGCGGTGCGCTGGGTGAACAGCAGAGTCGGCCCGGCAGGCTGGTTCACCACCGGCACCAGCACCGCAGCCGGAACCGGCTCGCGTCCGGGGGGATGGGTGTAACGGGGGAAAATGGCGTCCTCCGGGAGGATGCCCTGCCGGCGAAGACGTTCCGCCAGCCAATCTCGGGTAAAGGGCGGCGGCTTAAAGTCGTAAGGAGACAACGGTCTGCAATGCGCTGGTAATGAAGGACGCTATTTTATCCTTCTCGCAAAGATTATAGAATCTGCAGGCGTCCCGGAACGGCGGCAATCGACCGCCGTCAAACGGGTGCGGCCCGGAACTGCTGGAAAACAACACGAGGAGACGACGATGAAACTGCGCGGTCTGATTGCTGCCGTAATGTTCGCATTGGCAGGCAGCGCGTTCGCGATGCACTGCCCGATGGACATGAAGAAAATCGACGAAGCATTGGCGAAGAAACCGAATATCTCCGCCGACAAGCTCGCGGAGGTGAAGAAGCTGCGGGCCGAAGGCGAGAAGTCGCACAACGCCGGCAAGCACCAGGAGGCGGTAGACACCTTGGCCAAGGCGATGACAATACTCGGCATCTACTGACGACCCCCTACCACCAACCCCGCTCCGCGGCGACGCGCAGCGGGGTTTTTACGACCGTCACGGCGTCACGTACATGCGGACATTGTCCGCATCAAATGGAATTGTAGTTCCGGCATAACGTCAGCTTTGCAGACGTTACCCTGCACTGAAATGCCCGACAAGTCCGGGCATTTTCACGTCGTCACGGCCTTCAGGTCACGGCACCGCCGCAGGACGAGCCCGATCCGGCGGTGCAGCCGTAGCAGTGATTCGCGGTGACAATCCGTCTCGTGTTCAATTTCGCGGGGTCGAAGTCGCGAATATGCCTCGGCACTCCGTTGCCCAGCGGTAAATCCAGCATCTGGTTGAAGTCGCAGTCGTATAGCGTGCCCTCCCAGCCGACCGACAGTGTGTAGCGGCACATAACGCCCGCCGCCGCGGTGGGGTTGAACGCGTTTGCCAGCCGCTCCATGTAGCCCTCGTAGTTTCCGCTCTCGATGAGGAATTTGAGAAAGCGGCTGATCGGCATGTTGGTGATCGTGTACAGGTGGTTGAAAGTGACGCCGTGGCGCCGCGACAACTCGCGACGGAACTGCGCCTCGGCGGCGTCCTGCTTCGCCGGCAGAAAAGCGCCGACCGGGTTGTGCACCAGATTCAACGCAAGGCCACTGCCTTCCACGCCGTAACCCAGGCGGTTCAGCATCTGCATGGCCAGGATGGATTTCTCGAACACTCCTTCCCCGCGCTGGGCATCGGTTTGCGAAGACTGGAAATAGGGCAGAGAGGCCACGATTTCCACGCGATGACTCGCCAGGAATTCGGCGAGGTCCGCCTGCGGCTTCAGCAGCAGGACGGTGAGGTTGCAGCGGTCGATGACGTGACGCCCCAAAGCGCGCGCCTGCTCGACCAGCCAGCGGAAGTTGGGATTGAGCTCCGGCGCGCCACCGGTGATATCGACTGTGGGAATGTCGGTCCGAGACAGCACCTTTATGCACAATTCTGCCGTCTCGCGCGTCATCTGCTCGGTGCGCTCGGGACCGGCATCGACGTGGCAATGCCGGCAACTTTGATTGCAGAACTTTCCGACGTTGATCTGAAAAACCGTGATTCCCGTGGCATGAAGCGGATGGATTCCCGCGGTCGCCAGCTTTTCCTCGAACGGCGGACAGGCCTTCGCCGCCGCAAGCCGCCTCAACTGTTCCTGGCTCGAAGCCAGCGGGTCCCCCCGGGAAACGAGTGTGAGCCCCATGTGTGCAGTCTCACATCGACAATTTATCGACCACGTTGCGCATCTGCACACCGTGCACCAGCGACGAGCCGCCACGAATGGCACACGCAACATGTACCGCTTCGGTCATCTCCTCTACGTTCGAACCCTTCTCGAGGCAGGTCTGCGTGTAGGCGTCAATGCAGTAGGGGCATTGCACCGCATGGGCCACGCCCAGCGCGATCAACGCCTTCTCCCGCTCCGACAGCGCGCCCTCGGCGAACACCGCACCGTAGTAGCCGATGAACTTGTCCCACAACTCCTTGTTGCCCTTGCCCATCTCGGCGAATTTGGACAAATCGTGCGGGTGGTAATAGGTTTCCATGCAAATTCTCCTAATTGGGCTTGTACAGCGGAAATGATACGCAGCCGGTCGCGGCTTGGATGAGTCTCCGGGAAGCTTGCAGACAGGTCAAGCAACCCCTACCGGAGCGGAAAGTCACAAGACAAACGCGGGATTCAGAAAAACCGGAAAAACCTCGACGCAAGAAGCAATAGTAAATTTCCATACCTTACAGGGAAAGATTGGTATTTCTCTGCGCCCTCTCGCCCCTCCCTTGCGTACCCCTCAAGGGGGTATTAAAAAGAATACTCTGCGTCAACGCTTTTATTGCCGGCCGTCGTCCGGCTGGACGCGATCGCCGAGCCGGATCATTCCACCATCGACGATGCGCACGATGATGCCGCCGTGCCCGCGCATGGCGTTGTAACCCCCCGCGCCCAACGCCTCTTCCATCCGCGAACACGGATCGCAGGTGCCGGTGCCTTCCAGCACCGTATCGCCAATGCGGAAACGGCGGTCTCGGAGTGCATAGAGGTTGATCCCCGAAACCAGAATGTTGCGCCGGACCCACTCGGGGCGTACCTCCGGCTTGCCGAGCAGCTTCGCCACGGCGTCCAGGTGTTCCGCCTGGATCAGCGTCACCTGGCGCTTGCCGTTGTTCTTCGATGCGTAGTGATCGCCTGCCAGACCGTAACCTGCGACCGCCTCCACCCGATCGAGTGGCGCCAGCGGCGCCCGCCGTTCGAGCCGGATGCCGATCCACTCCACTTTCCCCGAGCGGGGAAAGTTGGCCATCAACTTCGCCAAATCTCCACCTGGATTCAAACCCAGCCCTTTTCTCAACGCGTTTCAGGTCTTGTTCTTACCGACCATGTCCTCGGGCCGGACCCACTGGTCGAACTGTTCCGCGGTGACAAAGCCGAGCTTCACGGCAGCTTCCTTGAGCGTGGTGCCTTCCTGGTAGGCTTTCTTGGCGATCTGCGCGGCCTTGTCGTAGCCGATGTGCGGATTGAGCGCGGTGACCAGCATCAGCGATTCCCGCACCGACTTTTCGATGCGTTCGCGGTTCGGTTCGATGCCGACCGCGCAATTGTCGTTGAAGCTCACCGCGCCGTCGGCGAGCAGCCGGACGCTCTGGAGGAAGTTGTGGATGATAACCGGCTTGAACACGTTCAACTCGAAGTTGCCCATCGAGCCGCCGACGTTGATGACCACGTCATTGCCGAACACCTGGCAGCAAGCCATGGTCAGCGCTTCCGACTGCGTGGGGTTCACCTTGCCCGGCATGATCGAGCTGCCCGGTTCGTTCTCCGGAATTCTGAGCTCGCCGATACCGCAGCGCGGGCCGGAGGCCAGCCAGCGGATGTCGTTGGCGATCTTCATCAGCGATGCCGCCAGCGTTTTCAGCGCCCCGTGCGCGTGAACGAGCGCATCGTTGGCCGCCAGCGCCTCGAATTTGTTGCGCGCCGCGACGAACGGCAGCCTGGTCGCCTTCCCCAGTTCCTTCGCCACCCGCGCGCCGAACTCCGGATGCGCGTTCAGCCCGGTGCCCACGGCGGTGCCGCCCAGCGCCATTTCGCACAAGTGCGTCAATGATGCCTGTACGTGGGCGATGCCGTGGTCGAGTTGGGAAACGTAGCCGGAGAATTCCTGCCCGAGGGTCAGCGGAGTGGCGTCCTGCAGGTGGGTACGGCCGATCTTGATGATGTCGTCGAATGCCTTGGATTTCTGCGCCAGCGTGTCGCGCAACGTCTTCAGAGACGGTACCAGCCGGTCATGCAACGCCCGCACCGCGGCAACATGCATCGCGGTCGGAAAAACATCGTTGGAGGATTGCCCCTTGTTGACATCGTCGTTCGGGTGCACGAGACGCTTCTCGCCGCGGCTGCCACCGAGAATTTCCGATGCCCGGTTGGCGAGCACCTCGTTCATGTTCATGTTGGTCTGGGTGCCCGAGCCGGTCTGCCAGACCACCAGGGGAAACTCTTCGTCATGCGTCCCGGCGATGACCTCGTCCGCTGCCTGGATGATGGCGTTGCCCTTCTTTGCATCGAGCAGGCCGAGTTCGATGTTCACCGCAGCGGCGGCGCGCTTCACCAGCGCCAGTGCGCGGATCAGCTCCAATGGCATGCGCTCGCCGGAAATGCGGAAGTTCTGCAGGCTGCGCTGGGTCGTCGCGCCCCACAGGCGGTCGGCCGGGACTTCGATCTCCCCGAACGTGTCTTTCTCTATCCTGGTTTTCATATTCAGCCCCTAAACCAAGGGAAACTCATTCAACACGAAGGGTCACGAAGGAAAGGCAAGAAAGGGGCACGAAGGAGAGACAAGGACTGAATATGAACCGAGAGAACGCCAAGGAATATCAGACAAGTTGGCCTCCGTGCTCCTCGACAATTTCGACTCGTTCCGCCCTGTTTTTCCTTCGTGTGCCTTCGTTTTTCCTTCGTGTCCTTCGTGTTCAACGCGTTTCATCTTTACCAGGGGATAGGTTTCTTGTCGCGGAAGAAACCGCCGGTGGGGCCGTCGTGCGGCAGCATCGCCAGCCAAACCGCGGTTTCGGCACCCTGCTCCACGCTGCGTGAGGCTCCCGGCCCGCCCATGTCGGTGCGCACCCACCCCGGACACATCGAGTTCACCAGGATATTGTCCCCCTCTACCGCCTTCGCGACCATGCGGGTAAGCGCATTGAGCGCCGTTTTCGATACCCGGTATGCCGGAGTGCCGTCGCCCATGTCATCGAGCTGGCCGAGGCCGCTGGACAGGTTCACCACCCGGCCATAGTGGTTCTTCTGCATCAGCGGCACCAGCGCCCGGCACATGCGCAGCGCGCCGTAAAAATTGGTTTCCAGCGTGGTACGGAAGGTTTCCTCCTTTTCCTTGAGCACGCTGGTCGAACGGCTATCGATCAGGATGCCGGCATTGTTCACCAGCACGTCCACCCGGCCGTACTCGCCCTCGATGTGCCTGGCGATGGCAGCAACGCTGGCCTGATCGGTGACCTCGAGCTGTTGGTGCAAGACGTCGAGTCCTTCCTTCTCCAGTTTCTTCCGGGCCTCCCGGCCCTTCTCTGCGTCGCGGCTGGTCAGCACCACCCGCAACCCCTGGCGCGCAAGCTGACGGCAGATCTCGTAGCCGATTCCCTTGTTGCCGCCGGTCACCACCGCCAGCCGTTTGTCCATCGTTGCCATTTTTGCTCCTGAGAACTAGAAAGCTAAACGCATTTAACACGAAGGTACACGAAGGAAAGGCAAAAAAGGATCACGAAGGAGAACATAGAGACTGGATATGAACCACCAAGACGTTGAGAATTCATTTCAATACCCCCTTGAGGGGTACGCCGGGAAACCTTCTATGATTGAGTTTTACATAACAGAGTGACAGCACTTGTGCGACTGCTGCCCTCACCCGCCGCTGCGCGGCGCCCTCTCCCGGAGGGCGAGGGTTTCAGTTGTCCCTCTCCCTCCGGGAGAGGGGTCGGGGTGAGGGAAGTGTCATGCAGTTACGTTATTCTCAAGAGTTAGAGCTATTTGGTCTACCGGATTTTCGCTGATACCGTCTGCTTCATTGGGTTTTTCCTTCGTGTGCCTTCTATTTTCCTGTGTACCTTCGTGTTGAATGTGTTGATGGCCGTCCGTCAGGACGGCGTTGCTTTCAGGCGCCGAGGCCGGCAAGCGGATGCTCGTGCGTCTGCCAAGGACTGGCGAAGAAACCCTCGAGCCATTCCGGCGTCACTTCCGCCAACGTCGCCGGCCGCCAGCGCGGGCGCCTGTCCTTGTCGATCAGCAGCGCGCGGATGCCCTCGGCAAGATCCGGGCGGGCGGCGCAGGACAGCGACGCCACCAACTCGACGCGGAAAACGTCAGCCAGCGAGGCATGCAGCATGCGCCGATGCAGGGCATGCGACAACGCAGCCGAGCCGGGCGACCCCGCGGCAAGCGTCGCGGCGGCCTTTGACAGCCAAGCGTCCTGCGTTTTCACCCCGGTGATAGCCGCGGCGATCTCCGGCAGCGTTGCGTATCCGCACAACTCGCCGATCAGGTCGAGATGCTCGCGCAACGGGCCGGGCACCGGACGCGCAACCGCGACGCCGCGGAGCACGTCCGTGAGCAGGCGATGACCGTCCGCAGCGTCCGCAGTCCACGGTTGCCGCATCAGGCTTTCCATGACCCGGGCCTTGTCGGCGTGTGCGATCTGGTAGTCCGCAAACCGCGCGAACAGCGCATCGGCAGCGTTCAACTGGGCACCGGTGAGCGCAAGGAAAAGGCCGCTGCGGCCCGGTGCGCGGTTGAGCAGCCAGGTACCGCCGATATCGGGATACAGGCCGATGGTGATCTCCGGCATGGCCACGCGCGAGTGCTCGGTGACCACGCGATGGCTGGCACCCGCCATCAGCCCCAGGCCGCCTCCCATCACGATCCCGTGCCCCCAGCACAGCACCGGCTTCGGAAAAGTGTGAATCAGGTAATCGAGCCGGTACTCCCGGGAGAAGAAGGCGAGTGCGTAGGCGTTGCCGCGAATGTCGTCGCGTTGCGCCGACGCATGATGCTCCACCATGGTCCTGTAAAGGTTGTGAAGGTCGGCGCCTGCGCAAAACACCTTCTCGCCGGCCGCCTCCAGGACCACGAACGCGATGCCGGGATCGGTCGCCCACGCCGACAGGCGCTCGAAGAGCAGGTCGATCATTTCCAGCGACAGGGAATTCAGCGAATTCTCGACGTTCAGGCGGGCGACGCCCGCGCGTGCGCCGTTGTCCGCTCGACGCTCTTCGAACATTACCGGCTGGGTCCTGAGTTCGGTCATGCAACATTCAAACCTGATACAGAAAAAGTCCGGTTAACACGAAGGATCACGAAGGAAAGACGAAGGAACACGAAGGAAAGCGAACTGAACAGGTTGCTGCGATTATACGGGAGCCACTCCGCAACCACCGCAGCCATTGCGGCCCGAGTACCGCGTTTGTGGGAGGGCGGGGTTTTTGTTATGGTTCGATGAAAGCCCACCAGGACCGATTGCATGGACTACGCCGCCCCAGGAATCCGCACCGAACTTTATCCCGACATAGAGCCGCATCAGTCCGGCTATCTCAGGCTCGACCAGCGCCATGAGATGTACTGGGAAGTATCGGGAAACGACGACGGCGTGCCGGTGGTGTTCCTGCACGGCGGACCGGGCGCGGGCGCGAGCCCGATGCACCGGCGTTTCTTCGATCCGGCGCACTATCGCATCGTGATCTTCGACCAACGCGGCGCCGGCCGCTCGCGTCCACACGGCGAACTCGCCGGCAACACCACCCCGAACCTGATCGCCGATATGGAAAAGCTGCGTGCGCACCTCGGCATCGACAAGTGGATCGTATTCGGAGGGTCATGGGGCAGCACGCTGGCGCTGGCCTACGGCGAAGCGCATCCGCAACGCTGTATGGCGCTGGTGCTGCGCGGCATCTTTTTGTGCCGCAAGCTGGAGATCGACTGGTTTCTCTACGGCATGCGCTTGGTCTATCCGGAGGCGTGGAGCAAGTTCGCCGAGTTCGTTCCCGAGGCGGAGCGCAAGGACCTGCTCTCCGCTTACGCGAAGAGGCTGAACGACCCCGATCCGGAAGTGCACATGCCGGCCGCGCATCAGTGGAGCATCTACGAAGGCTCCTGTTCGACTCTGCTGCCCAGCCCTTCCACGGTTGCACACTTTGCCGAAGACATCGTTGCGCTGGGGCTCGCCCGCATAGAGGCGCACTACTTTTCCAACGGCATCTTTCTGGCGGAGAACTCGCTGCTGGAGAACGCGGGCAGGTTGCGCTCCATTCCCGGAATCATCGTGCAGGGACGCTACGACATGGTGTGTCCGATCGTATCTGCAGACGACCTGCACCGCGCCTGGCCCGAAGCGCAGTACATCATCGTGCCCGACGCCGGCCACTCGGTCTGGGAACCGGGCATCAGCGCGCGACTGGTGGCGGCGATGGAAAGATTCAAGCGCGGGTTCGAGGGGCGAACCCCGGGGGCGTGGTGATTCCGAACCGCAAGATGGTGGGTGATATCCTGCACAACTACGGCAAGATCCGGCAGCGGGACATCGTGGTGGGTGTGGCTTACGATACGGACATGAACACGGCGCTGGCCGCCATAAAAAAGCTGCAAGAGCAATATCTCAAGGGAAGGACCGGCACCACGCTTCCCGTCGTTCCATAACGGGCTGCATCATGCGCAATGTGTATCGTCGGGCGGGAATTTCGAGGAGGATGAGTGATTCATAGCGATGCCGAGCGCCGCGCCGCGTTGATCGATCTGTGCGACCTGCGCTTCGACAACAGCTTTGTGCGCGAGCTGCCTGGCGATCTGGAGCTTCGCAACGTGCCCCGCGCGGTGCGCAACGCCTGCTATACGCGGGTCGATCCGACACCGGTGGCGTCGCCGCAGCTGCTTGCCTGGGCCGACCCGCTGGGAGAAATGCTGGGCATCGCGCGCCCGGGCTCGCCGGCGGGCCCGGCGGTGGATGTGCTCGGCGGCAACCGGGTGCTTCCCGGCATGCAGCCCTATGCGGCGCGTTACGGCGGGCACCAGTTCGGGACGTGGGCCGGACAACTCGGCGACGGCCGCGCCATCACGCTGGCCGAAGTGATGAGCCCGGACGGCAAGCGCCATGACCTGCAGTTGAAGGGCGCGGGCATGACGCCGTATGCGCGCACCGCCGACGGCCGCGCTGTGCTGCGCTCCTCGGTGCGCGAGTTCATGTGCAGCGAGGCCATGCATTATCTCGGCGTGCCGACCACCCGGGCGCTGTCGCTGGTGGCGACCGGCGAATCCGTGGTGCGCGACATGTTCTACGACGGCAACCCGCAAGCCGAGCCGGGCGCGATCGTCTGCCGTGTCGCGCCGTCATTCGTGCGCTTCGGCAACTTCGAGATCCTCGCCGCCGGCACGGAGACGGATGCGCTCAAGCGCCTGGCCGATTACGTGATCGCCGAGCATTTCCCGGAGCTTGGAGCGCCGTCGCCTGAGACTTATGCGCGCTGGTTCGAGGAGGTCTGCCGGCGCACCGCCGTGCTGATCGTGGAATGGATGCGGGTCGGCTTCGTTCACGGCGTGATGAATACCGACAACATGTCGATACTGGGGCTGACGATCGACTACGGCCCATACGGCTGGCTCGAGGGCTACGACTTGCAGTGGACCCCCAACACCACCGATGCGCAGGGGCGGCGCTACTGCTACGGCAACCAGCCGAGCATCGCGCAATGGAACCTGGTCCGGCTCACCAATGCGATCTATCCACTGATCAATGACAAGGCGCCGCTGGAGCAGGGGCTGGCGGTTTTCGCCGAAACGTTCGAGAGTGCCTCGGGCCGGATGCTGGCCGACAAGCTCGGGCTGGCCTCGCTCGACCGGGAAGGCGACGACCAGTTGCTCGGCGACCTGTTCGGGTTGCTGGAAGCGGTCGAGACCGACGTGACGTTGTTTTATCGCGGGCTCGCCGCGGTGCCCATGGACGGCAACGCCGGAGACAGCGCGATGATCGAGCCGCTGCGCCGGGCTTTCTATACCAGGGAAGCCGATGCACCGGAACACGTGGGCCGCCTCGCCGGCTGGCTGCGCCGCTACATCGCGCGAGCGCGGCAGGATGGCGTGCCCGCGTCAGAGCGCGTCGAGCGCATGAATCGCGCCAATCCCAAGTATGTCCTGCGCAATTACCTCGCGCAGCAGGGCATCGACGCGCTGGCGGGCGGCGATGCGTCGGTCATGGAGCGCCTGATGACGGTGTTGCAGCGCCCGTACGACGAACAACCCGGGCACGACGAACTCGCCGCGCGCCGTCCCGAGTGGGCGCGGCACAAGCCGGGGTGCTCGGCGCTGTCGTGCAGCTCCTGAGCTGCGAGAGACACTCGGTGATGCAGTGATGAAGTGACGCAGTGACGAGAACCGGGGCGAATCACGACTCACGATTCACGTCTTTCCGACCAGACGAGTGCTTAATCGAGCCTGGCCCCTTAATCCCCTTAATCCTCTTAATCTTCAGGCCTTCGCGAGCGGCACGTGCTTGTCGAGCACGCGCAGGACTTCGTCGCGGCTCAAGTCCGGCACCTCGAGCAGCACGCGGTGGATGCCAGCCTCACGATAGACTGCGAGCGCTGCCTGATCGGCCGGCGCGTTGAACACAGTGATCGACAGGGTCGCGGGATCGCGTCGGGCCGCAACGGCCGCTTGGTGAAGGCGGGCCACCGCACTCTTCGGCTCCCAGCCGGCGCGCGGGCGCGGGAACCAGCCGTCGCAGAACTCGACCACGCGCTTCAAGGTGTGGTCGGTTTCACCGCCCAGGAAGATCGGCGGATGCGGCTTCTGCTTCGGCTTGGGGTAGAGCCAGACCGGATCGAAGTTGACGAACTCGCCGTGGAATTCGGCTTCCTCCTGGGTCCACAGCGCCTTCATGGCCAGCACGCGTTCGCGCAGCAGCTTGAAGCGGGTGTCGTAGCGCGTGCCGTGATTCTCCATCTCCTCGACGTTCCAACCACCGCCGATGGCGAATATGAAACGGCCGCCCGAGAGTTGATCCAGGCTCGCCACTGACTTGGCAGTGATGATGGGGTCGCGCTGGGGCACCAGGGCGATGCCCGTGCCGATCTTCAGCGTACGCGTCGCCGCCGCAGCGAACGACAGGGCGACGAACGGATCGTGGGTGTGGGAGTAGCGCTTGGGCAATTCGCCACCGCCCGGGAACGGGCTGCGCCGGCTGGCGGGAATGTGGGTGTGCTCGCAGACGAACAGCGACTCGAAACCGCGCGCTTCGACAGCGCTCGCCAGCTCGCCGGGGTCGATGCCGTAGTCGGTCGAAAAATGGAAAACGCCAACGAGCATGGTAATTCCTCCGTGGATTCAACGCGCCCGGCCGCAGCCGAAAGGACCGCCGAGCCCGTCATAGCTCTCGGCAAAGCGCATAGTATGCATGCATCCGCTCCGCCGACGGCAACCGGGCCCGCGATAGAATTAGGCCAAGTCCGCCACGGACAGGTTCCCCCAACTCGTCGTCCGTTCGATGCGGACAGCGATTACCGGGTGCTGCGCGATCTGCATCGCGTTGAGCTGCCGGTACCGGGAACGGAGCAGCGCCTGCGCAGCATTGTGTTCCGTCCCGTCGGCCAAGATTTCGGCATGTCCACGGAGCATGACCCACCCGAGCAGGGACCAATCTTCGTCGTAGCGATCGACGACGACGGCGACCACCGGGTTCTCGACGATATTCCTCAGGCGCTTCAGCGCGGTGCCGGGATGTCGTTTCGGCTTTTCGTCGATTGTGATGTAGAGCGTGCTTTCCGACACCACGAAGCACACCGGCACGACATGGGGAACTCCGCGACTATCGGCAGTGGCGAGATGAGCAATCCTCCGATGGGCCAAAAACCGCCGCTCGCCGTCCGACAGCATGCTCGCCTCAACTGCCACGTCCCCATGGCTCAATTTACGCAAACGATTGTGTACGAAGCAGAAATCGAGGTCAAACTTCCCCCAATCTCGTGGACTCGCTTCGGCTCCCGGATCGGTTCGAGCACCGCACACGAACTTCCGCTTTGGCTTACGGCTGGGTGGCGCCGATCTACGACTGGTTCACCGAAGAATATGACATCGCCGACCCGCAGGACGCCAAGGCGTTTCGCTGCGAGCCGGGGTGGCTTTATCTGGCAGAGCGTCGAATGTCATCGGGTCACTTGCCGAACTGTCTTGAACCGGCCAAGAGCAGACATTGCCAATCCGGCACGTCTTTGCCGAAACGGCAAACACAAAGGGCGCGACTCGCGTCACGCCCTTTGTGGTTTGCTTCGGCGCTCCGGTCGAGATAACCCTCAAACATCGGGTTTAAGGTGGTCGCCGCCCGTCCGCATCAGGCACACCAGAACGAAATGGCGCGCGCAACAGCGAATGTCTTGGGCAACAACCGGATCGTCATGCCTTGGGCTTGAGAATCTACCCCGGTCCAGCGCGCGGAAGCGAATCCAGTGAGCCCCCTTCGTCCGTCAAAGTCAAGGGACTTCTGCACCTTTTCCAGAATTGTAACCGCGCGCATTTCACCGAGTACACCCGGCGCACGGCAGCTCGACTCCCGATTGTCGCGAACTGCCATCGCGTTGAGGTGACCGGCCCCGATGCTCGGTGACCGCTCAAGGAAGGCTACCGATTTTTCGGCACCCTGGTTGCATACGGCCAAAAGAAGACGGTCGAGTATTTCCCCCATAGCAGTCACTCGATCACGTTATTGGTCGGCTGAGGTGCCGACGCCGGCAGACCGCATGAACCTGGCCCATCAGACGCGGCGACGGTGTTGCTTTGAGGGGTTGGCTAATCGGACCCCATAAGTGTCACTCCTTGTTGAGGGTTTAAGCCTCCACAGGACTCTGGCATCATCGACCAGTACTATCATTACAAATGCGGACAGACATCCTCGGAGCACCCACAATTAATCAAGCAGTTTTTGCGCGTCGGCACGTTCTGCGAATTTCAACACTCCTGACCGGCCGGTCTGGTGAATAACTGTTAGACCGCACAGCTGCTGCGGTGGTAGGGGCTCATGACCATTTTGCCGTTATCGGAAGCATGGCCCACCCTATCTCTGGAGGGTTGGAGAGATACGTACGCAACATTGCACATGTGGCTCCAGATCGTCGGCAAGATTCGCCTCGCGAAAAGCCCCTGGGTGAACCATTCCTGGCACGTCACGCTTTACGTGACGTCGAGGGGGCTGACGACGGGGCCGGTCCCGTATGGAAACCGAACATTTCACATCCACTTCGACTTCATGAACCATGAGTTGACTGTGCAGTCGAGTGACGGCCTCAGCGGTCGGGTCGTGCTCCAACCACAGTCAGTGGCGACGTTCTATGCGAGTCTCATGGCGGAGATGGAAAAGCTCGATCTGCACGTGAACATCTACCGCATGCCGAATGAAGTCCCCGACCCGATCCCATTCGCCGAGGATGAGACTCACCGCGCGTACGACGGAGAATATGCCAACCGCTTCTGGCGCATCCTCGTACAGGCCGATCGAATCTTTAAAACATTTCGTGCGCCCTTTACCGGCAAATGCAGCCCCGTTCACTTTTTCTGGGGCGCGGCAGACTTGGCCGTTACGCGGTTTTCCGGACGACGCGCGCCGAAACACCCCGGCGGCATTCCAAACCTCCCGGATTGGGTAACCCGAGAGGCTTACTCGGAAGAAGTCAGTAGTTGCGGATTCTGGCCGGGTGGTGGTCCGATCCCGTATGCTGCCTTCTATTCATATGCTTATCCGGAGCCGCCCAACTTCGCGGCGGCATCCGTGCAGCCGGGCGGAGCGTTCTACAGTAACGATTTGCACGAATTCATTCTTCCCTACGACATCGTCCGGGAATCAGAATCGCCGGACGACACACTTCTCCAATTCTTGCAGACCACCTACGCCGCCGCGGCCAATCTGTCCAAATGGGATCGCGGCTCTCTGGAGCGCGGGCACGACCCGAAGAATGCGGTCTAACTACGCGTTCGAGAGCGGACGCGCCATAGAGCGGCGCGCCGCTCAACGCGAACGTTGAGGCTGCAGAAAAAGTCCGAAGTCGATCGACACAAGAATTAGACGCGATATGAGCCGCGATTCGATAAGATTGGACTTTCGACGATCGACTGCACTGCGAACTCCCCGCAGAACGCATCGTCGAGCGTGGCAGCGGCAATATTTTCAGGCACCAACAAAATCGAGGTTGTTTCGTTGGACCATCAATCATGGTTGTTTTAGGGCTTTTTCTACAGCCTCGTTAGACGTCGCCCAATACAACCATGTCGTACTTCATTGATCTGTTCTCACCAGAAACGTACGAGGCTTTTGGTCGGTCGTCACAGGACGTGTCGGGTTTCCGCATGCGTCACAAGGGGATGGCCGAGCGCATCAAACCTGGTGACAACTTTGTCTGCTACCTGACGCGCGTATCGCGCTGGTGCGGGCTGCTGGAGGTCATCGAAGGACCCTTCATCGACAGCAAGCCGATCTTTGTTCCGGACAACGACCCCTTCGTCGTCCGGTTTCGCGTCCGGCCCAAGGTATGGCTGACCATCGATAAAGCACTACCAATTCATGACGACAAGATCTGGCAAGGTCTGTCGTTCACGCGCACCCTCGAGAAGGGATCTATCGCTTGGACGGGAAAGGTCCGAGGGAGCCTTGTGCGTCTAGACGACAAAGACGGCAAGTTTTTGGCCGACGCCTTGTCCGCCCAGGTCAAAGCACCGAATGTCTATGCCCTGGACGAACTGGACTTGAAGAAACTCACGACGCATACGGTCAATCGTTCTGACAAGGTGGTCAGCGTCTCGGTGCCTGAAGATACTCCCGTTCCAGAGGAGACAACGCCTCCGCAGGAAGCGGAATCGCGTGAGTCAATTCAAGTTCAGTCCCTGATAGCTCAGATCGGCGCTCGCATGGGAATGTCTATTTGGATACCACGCGCCGACCGGAGCGGCGTACTCCGGGAGTGGAAGAATGACCAGCAGCCACTTCTTGATCGCCTTCCGCTCAACTACGACGATACAACGCTGCGCACAATCGAGCAGATCGATGTCATATGGTTGCGGGGTCGCTCAATCGTGCGAGCGTTCGAAGTCGAGCACACCACCGCCGTCTACTCCGGCATCTTACGGATGGCGGACCTCCTTGCGCTTCAACCGAACATGGACATCAAGCTTCACATTGTTGCGCCGGTAGCGAAGCGAGAAAAGGTATTTCAGGAGATTCGTCGCCCCGTCTTTTCCTTGCTTGAAAAGGGCCCTCTTTCTGAAAGTTGTACTTATGTCTCATACGATAGTCTGCGAGAGTTGTCATCACAAAAGCACCTTTCGCACCTCTCTGATACGGTACTCGATGAGTACGCAGAAGAGGCGGAATGAACGCGACGTCTAACCCTTTGTTTCTGCGGACAGGCCGCACGCGCTGTGCCAATTCAACCGTCGTCGTGGCCCGCCGCAGTACAATACGCAGAACAATACGTTGAACGTCCGCTTTGGAGAAAATTGACCACCCGGTTTGGGTCGTTTCCAGCCCCTCATATATATACGATCTAGGGTCGAATTGGTCACGGCTTCCACAAAACCCGGGCCAGTGCAGATGCTCTAACGCACCGGCTTCAGCCGGATTTCCCGTCTACCTTCGGCTTCTTCGGCGGCGTTTTTCTTGCCGATTCCTGGATCGTCTGCAAAGCCGATTTCTGCATCTCCAGGGTCTTCATGGTCATCTGCACGAAGGTCAGATTCATCTTCAGCCAGTTCTCGACCGACTGCAGCTCCGCGATCTTTTTCTCCACTTCCTCGATGCTCATGGTCGGCTGGAACATGCCGGGAATGGGGAACGACAGCGGATTCCACATCTTCTGGAAGAACTCGAACAGCTCCTTGGAAGAATCTTCGGCCATTTGTCACCCCTGCAGAAATGGAAACGGCTACCGGTTTCAGAACCGGCAGCCGTTATTGAGAATAACGTAACTGCATGACACTTCCCTCACCCCGACCCCTCTCCCGGAGGGAGAGGGACAACTGAAACCCTCGCCCTCCGGGAGAGGGCGCCGCGCAGCGGCGGGTGAGGGCAGCAGTCTCACAAGTGCCGTCACGCTGA
The DNA here is from genome assembly GCA_038040175.1 of Pseudomonadota bacterium. Taxonomy (GTDB): domain Bacteria; phylum Pseudomonadota; class Gammaproteobacteria; order Burkholderiales; family JACQAP01; genus JACQAP01. The sequence goes on from JBBPIT010000008.1 coordinate 16,829, forward strand.
TATGTAAGACTCAATAGTCAAGCTTCAATCATTGTGAGGACATCCAGAAGAGCAGTTTTTTCTCTGTGTCCTCTGTGTCCTCTATGGCTAAAAGGATTCGTTCTTGATCTTCCTTCGTGCTCCTTCGTGGTGAGTGCGGGTTCTTTGAATTACATCGTCGGCCCGAGCACCCAGGGTGCGAATTCGTCTTCGCCGTAACCCATCGCCTCGCTCTTGCTCTGCTCGCCGGAAGCGGTCCTGAGGATCATCTGGAAGAACTGCTCGCCGACTTCCTGGATGCTGGCCTTGCCGTCCACGATCACGCCGCAGTTGATGTCCATGTCTTCTTCCTGCTTGTTGAACATCGCGCTGTTGGTGGCAAGCTTGAGCGAAGGCGACGGCTTGCAGCCGTAGGCCGAGCCGCGGCCGGTGGTGAAACAGATCATGTTGGCACCGCCGGCCACCTGGCCGGTTGCCGACACCGGATCGTAACCCGGGGTGTCCATGAACACGAAACCCTTGGCGGTAACGCGTACGGCGTACTCGTACACATCCATCAGCGCCTGCGTGCCGCCCTTGGCGACCGCGCCCAGCGATTTCTCCAGGATGGTGGTGAGGCCGCCGGCCTTGTTGCCCGGCGAAGGATTGTTGTTCATCTCGCCGCCCAGCCTGGTGGTGTAGTCCTCCCACCACTTGATGCGCTTCACCAGCTTCTCGCCGACTTCACGCGAGCGCGCACGGCGCGTCAGCAGGTGTTCGGCGCCGTAGATCTCGGGCGTCTCGGAAAGGATCGCGCTGCCGCCGTTGCGCACCAGGATGTCCACGGCAGCACCGAGCGCGGGATTTGCGGAAATCCCGGAGTAGCCGTCCGAGCCGCCACACTGCAGCCCCAGGGTAAGGTGCGAAGCAGGAACGGTCTCGCGCTTGACGTTGTTAGCGTCCGGCAGCAGTTCCTTGATGCGGGCGATGCCGTCGGCAACGGTCTTTTTGGTGCCGCCGGTTTCCTGGATGGTGAAAGCCTGCAATTGCCTCGAGCGCTTCAGGCCCTGCGAAGCCAAAAGATTATTGATCTGGTTGGCCTCGCAGCCCAAGCCGATCATCAGCGAGGAATGGAAGTTCGGGTGGACAGCGTAGCCCGCCAGCACGCGGCGCAGCAGTTCCACCGGCTCGCCTTCGGAACCCATGCCGCAGCCGGTCTTGTGATGGATCGGCACCACGCCGTCCACGTTCGGGTACTGCGCCATGAAATCTTCATCGAAGAACTTGGCGATGGTGCGGCAGACGTGCGCCGAGCAGTTCACGCTGGAGATGATGCCGAGATAATTGCGGGTCGCCACACGCCCGTCTTCGCGAACGATGCCCTGGAAAGTCGCCGGGTTGGCGACGTAATCGACCGGCTTGTAGTCGGCACAGAAGGCATAGTCGCGCTGGAAGTCCCCCATCGCCAGGTTGTGAACGTGTACGTGGTCTCCGGCCTTGATCGGCTTGACCGCGAAACCGATGATCTGGTTGTAGCGGCGCACCGGCGAGCCTTCGCCGATGTCGTGGGTGGCGATCTTGTGGCCAGCCGGGACGGTCACGGCAGCGCGGATTTTTTCCTTGATGATTTCGGTGCCGGCGGGCAGTTCCACCCGCGCAATCACCACGTCGTCGGCAGGATTCAGGCGGATGGTCAGATCGGCTGCTTGCAACATGTTGGCATCTCCTTCGGTAAACGCCGGGGCGCCGGGAAAGAACAGGGGCCGCGCCGGAGCGGATAGACTCGTATTCTAGTCCGGCGCAGCCCCTTTTTGGAGCCGGTATTGCAGCCCGGTTCCGTTTAGTGGGACTCGCGCAGGAGCGGCGTGCCGCTGCCGCCTACCAGGAAATCGAGGTCCACGCCTTGGTCCGCCTGATTGACGTGGTCGATGTAGATCTTCACGTAGCCCCGGTAGGCCATGGGTTTGGGCGCCTTCCATTTCTTGCGCCGCCTTTCCAGCTCGGCTTCCGACACGTCGAGGTGCAATTTTCTCTTCGGCACGTCGATCTCGATCATGTCGCCGTCCTGTACCAGCGCCAGCGTTCCGCCTGCCGCCGCTTCCGGGGCGCTGTGCAGCACCACGGTGCCGTACGCGGTGCCGCTCATGCGCGCATCGGAGATACGCACCATGTCGGTGATGCCCTTTTTCAGGACCTTGGCCGGCAGCGCAAAGTTTCCGACCTCAGGGAAACCCGGATAACCCTTCGGCCCGCAGTTCTTCAGCACCAGCACGCAAGTTTCGTCCACCTTCAGCTTCGGATCGTCGATGCGCTTCTTGTAGTCTTCGATGTTCTCGAACACCACGGCGCGGCCGCGATGCTTCATCAGCTTCGGCGTTGCGGCCGAGGGCTTGATCACCGCACCGTTGGGCACGAGGTTGCCGCGCAGTACCGCTATGCCGCCCTGCTTCTTGAACGGCTTGTCCACCGGGAAGATCACTTTCGGGTTCCAGTTCCTGGCGTCCTTGACGTTGTCCCAGAGGCTCTGGCCGTTCACGGTGGGCGCCTTTCTGTGCAGCAGGCCGGCCCTGCCCAGCTCCCTGATCACCACCGGCAGGCCGCCGGCGTAGTAGAAGTCTTCCATGAGGTACTCGCCGGAGGGCATCAGGTTCACCAGGCAGGGCAGGTCGCGGCCGAGGCGATCCCAGTCATCCAGCGTGAGCTTGACGCCGATGCGGCCGGCCAGCGCCAGCAGGTGCACCACCGCGTTGGTCGAGCCGCCGATGGCGCCGTTGACACGGATCGCATTCTCGAAGGCCTGCTTGGTCAGGATCTTCGACATGCGCAGGTCTTCCTTCACCATCTGCACGATCCGCTGCCCCGTCATGTGCGCGAGCACGTAGCGACGCGAATCCACCGCGGGAATCGCAGCATTGGTGGGCAGCGCCATGCCCAAGGCCTCGGCCATCGACGCCATCGTCGAAGCGGTGCCCATGGTCATGCAATGGCCGGCGGAACGCGACATGGCCTGCTCGGCATCGAGCAGGTCTTCGTCGGTCATCTCGCCACGCTTGAGCATTTCCTTGAATTTCCAAACGTGCGTGCCGGAACCGACGGTCTCGTCGCGCCAGCGGCCGTTGAGCATCGGGCCGCCGGACACCACGACGGTCGGCACATCGCAGGATGCCGCGCCCATCATCAGTGACGGCGTGGTCTTGTCGCAGCCGGTCAGCAGCACCACGCCGTCGAGCGGATTGGCGCGGATGGATTCCTCGACGTCCATCGACGCCAGGTTGCGGAACAGCATCGCGGTCGGGCGCATCACCGGCTCGCCCAGCGACATCACCGGGAATTCGAGCGGGAAGCCTCCAGCCTCGTAGACGCCGCGCTTGACGCGCTCGGCGATCACGCGGAAATGTGCATTACAGGGCGTGAGTTCGGACCAGGTATTGCAGATGCCGATCACCGGACGGTCTTCGAACAAGTGTCGCGGCAGGCCCTGGTTCTTCATCCAGGACCGATGCACCATGCTGTCGATCCCCGGTCCGCCGAACCACTCGTAACTACGCAGCTTTTTCCTTGCAGCCATTTTCCCCCCTAAAGAAAGTTCAAAACCTCATTTACACGAAGGACACGAAGGAAAAACGAAGGGGCACGAGGGAAGGCAAGAAGCCACAAAAGCGATTCGTACGCGATAAAGTCAGGATAAGTTGCGGACAGTCGCAAAGTCAGATCACCTTCGAAGCCTGGTAAGTTGGTCATTACCATTCGATCCATTCTCTCTCTGTTCCACTTAATAGTTTTCCTTCGTGTTCCTTCGTTTTTCCTTCGTGCCCCTTCGTGTTAAACGTCTTTCGCCCTAGATCACTCTTTGACGGCGCCGGTCATGCCGGCGACGTAATACTCGACAAAGAAGGAATACATCACCGCCACCGGGAGCGAGCCGACCAGCGCGCCCGCCATCAGCGAGCCCCAGTGATACACGTCGCCCTCGACCAGTTCGGTGATCACCCCCACCGGGACCGTCTTGTTTTCGGAAGCCGAAATGAAAGTCAGCGCGTAGATGAACTCGTTCCAGGACAGCGTGAACGCAAAGATGCCTGCCGAGATCAGCCCCGGCACCGCCAGCGGCAGTACGATCCTGGTGAGGATTTGCCAGCGCGTGGCGCCGTCAATCAGCGCGCACTCCTCCAGCTCGAACGGGATCGAGCGGAAGTAGCCCATCAGCAGCCAGGTGCAGAACGGGATCAAGAACGTCGGATAAGTCAGGATCAACGCCCAGCGCGTGTCGAAAATCCCGAGCTGGAACACCATGGTTGCCAGCGGTATGAACAGGATGGAAGGCGGAATCAGGTAGGCGAGAAAAATCGCCAGCCCGGTCTGCCGCGATCCCTTGAAGCGCAAGCGCTCGATCGCGTAGGCGGCGAACACGCTGGCGACCAGCGACACGAAGGTGGACACCACCGATACCAGCACCGTGTTCCACATCCACTCCGGATAGGAGGTATCGAAGAAAAGTTTCCTGAAGTGCTCCAGCGTCGGGTTGATGACCCAGAAAGGGTTGCCGGTGCGGGACAGCAGTTCCGCGTTCGGCTTGAACGACGTGATCACCATCCAGTAGAACGGAAACAGCAGCACGACCAGGAAGACGAGCAACGGGATGTAAACCGTCACCCAGCGCCGCGGCAGCGACTCCAGGTATTGCATGCCTTCGCGGGGCTCAGTGCTCGCCATATGCACTCGCTGAGGAAGGGGCGAGGGGCGAGGGGCGAGGATCGAGGGGGAACCAACGCCTTAGGAGCATTTGAGCATACTCGCCCCTCGTCCCTCGTCCCTCGCCCCTTATCATTTGTCCGTTCCCCCCTGCTGCCACCTTCTCCTCTGCAACCCGAAGTACGAGAACAAGATCGCCGCCAGCAGGAACGGGATCATTGCGGTTGCAATCGCCGCACCTTCACCCAATGCCCCGCCGGGGATGGCGCGCTGAAACGAAAGCGTGGCCATCAAATGGGTGGCATTGATCGGTCCTCCGCGGGTCAGCACCCAGATCAACTGGAAATCGGTAAAGGTGAACAAAACCGAGAAGGTCATGACCACCGCGATGATCGGCGAGAGCATGGGCAGCGTGACGTGCCAGAACTGCTGCCAGGGGCTCGCTCCGTCGATGCTCGCCGCTTCGTACATGGACGGCGGTATGGTCTGCAGTCCGGCGAGCAGACAGATCGCCACGAAAGGCACGCCACGCCAGATGTTGGCAATGATCGTGGACATGCGCGCCAGGTTCGGCTCGCCGAGAAAATTGATGTACTGGTCGATGATCCCGAGCTTCATCAGCAACCAGCTAACGATCGAGAACTGGGCATCGTAAATCCACCAGAACGCGATCGCGGAGAGCACCGTGGGCACGATGAACGGCAGCAACACGATGGCGCGGACGAACGATTTGAAAGGAATGTGCTTGTTGAGCAGCAAGGCCAGCCACAGTCCGAGCACGAACTTGATGACGCTCGCCACCACCGTGTACACGAAGGTATTGAACACCGACAGCGTGAACACGCTGTCGGTCACCAGGAACTCGTAGTTCTCGATGCCGATCCAGCCGCCGGCACGCCCGACCTTGGTGTCGGTGAAACCCAGCCACACGCCCAAGCCCAGCGGGTACGTCAGGAAAACGAGCAGCAGCAGCGCCGCGGGCAGCATGAACAACAGCCCGAGGACATTGCGGTTATCGAAGAAGCGCGATAGCGCGTTGTTCATGCGCCGGCTTCTCCTGGATTCTTCTCCTCACTTCTCTCGCCTCTCGCCTCACCCCGTTAGAAGTCGACGCAAAAAGCGTCATGTGTCGCGAGTTCGTCATGTCGACTTTTAACGGGGCTCACGCCTCACGTCTCACCCCTTGTAATACCGCTCAGCGCGCTTCTCGGCCTGCTTGATGGCATCCTGGATCGAATCTGATCCCGTGCATGCCGAAGCAATCATATCCACCACGACGAAGTCCGCCATCACCGCCGCGGAAGCGCTGCCGAGTTTGCCAGGCCAGCCGTTGGGCAGCATGTATTTGACCGAGTCACGATAAGCAAAGCGCTTCGGATCCGACTTCCACACCGGGGCGGCCTCGTAGGCCCGGAGGGGCTGGGTCACAAACCCCAGAGCGGCCTCCATCCAGGCTTCGTATTGCTCCTTTTCCCACATGAAGCGCAGGTATTCCCGAGCAGCCTGGGGAAACTTGCTGTGCTTGAACAGCACGGCGATGAAGGCAAGCCCCATCTCGGTCGGCCTGCCAACCGGTCCGATCGGCATGTTGGCATGGTAAATATCGTCGGCCATCGCCCGAACCTTGGGGTCCGTGGAATTCTTGGCCGTGTAGTAAATCGAGACGCCGTTGGTGGTGAGGCTGATTGCTCCGGAGAGAAACGCCTTGTTGTTGTTGGGGTCGAGCCAGGACAGCGTGCCGGGGACGAAAGTCTGGTAGAGCTTTTTGGCGTACTCGAGCATGGCCACGGTCTCTCTGGAGTTGATCGCCACGCGGCCGTTCTCGTCCACCAGCTTCGCCCCGTGCGACCAGAGCAGCCAATGGCACCAGATATTGGCGTCGCCAGTGGCGTGGCCCAACGCCATCCCCGGTGGCGTCCCCTTGGCCTTCAGCGACTGGCACAGCTTGAGGAACCCCGTGGTGTCCTTCGGGATGCCGTCGAACCCGGCTGCCTTCACATGGCTGTCCCGGTACACGACAGCGCTTGCACCGGCGCCCATTGGGATTCCGATCCAGCGTCTGCCGTCGGTGCCGTACTGCCGCGCGAGGTCGTACCAGCCGCCGTATTTTTTGCCCAGGTACTCCGCCAGCTCCGAGACGTCGGCGAGCTTGTCGGGATACTGGTGGCAGTCGTCGTTGGTGGTAATGATGATGTCGGGACCACCGCCGACGTTCGCGGCCACCGCGGCCTTCGGACGCAAATCCTCCCAGTTCTCGCTTTCCAACGTGACCGGCACACCGGTTCTCTCGGTGAACCTCTTGGTGTTGGCGAGCCATTGGTCTTCGTCTCCCTGGACGAAGCGCTTCCAGCGCAGCACGCGCAGCATCGCGTCTTTCTCGGGCTTGAAGGAAATATCCTGCGCGTGCGACTCTCGCGCCAGGAGCGGCGCGCCGAATGCGGCGCCCGCCGCGGCCGAAGCCTGCAGAAAACGACGTCGTGTGAATTGTTTCATGCTCTTCTCCCGGGGAGTTTTCAGGCGATTCGCGCGCCTGAGGCCGGGTCGAAAAGATAGGTCTTGCCGTCGAAGGGCTTGAGACTGATCTTGTCTTCCGGCCGAAAAGTATGCCGCTCGCGCGAAATCGCGCTGATTTCCTGGCCGGCCACCCGGCAGAATACCTGGGTGTCGGCGCCGGTCGGTTCGACCACCACCACCTCTACCCGCACGCCCTCCTCGCCGATGGCGAAGTGTTCGGGACGCACGCCGAGGATGATGTCTCGGCCATCGGGTTCGGATGTCGACCGCACGGGAATCGCGCAATCTTCGGCGATCTCCACAGCGCGGCCGCCATTGCGGGTCACCAGCCTGCCGTTGATGAAATTCATCGCCGGCGAACCGATGAAGCCGGCAACGAAAAGATTCGCCGGTTCATCGTAAAGATCCAGCGGGGTGCCGATCTGTTCGACCCGGCCGCCGTTCATCACCACGATGGTGTCGGCCATGGTCATGGCTTCGATCTGATCGTGCGTGACGTAAATCGAGGTGGTCTTCAGTCGCTGGTGCAGTTCCTTGATCTCGGTGCGCATCTGCACCCGCAACTTGGCATCCAGGTTCGACAGCGGTTCGTCGAACAGAAATACCTGCGGGTCGCGCACGATGGCGCGGCCCATGGCTACGCGCTGGCGCTGGCCGCCCGAGAGCTGGCGCGGGTAACGGTCGAGGTAGTCCGTGAGCCCGAGGATCTGCGCCGCCTTGTCCACGCGCTGGCGCATCTCCTCCCTGCTTCTTCCGGCCAGCTTCATCGAGAAGGCCATGTTGTCGAAGACCTTCATGTGCGGATACAGCGCGTAGTTCTGAAAAACCATGGCGATGTCGCGCTGTTTGGGCGGCACATTGTTGACGACGCGATCGCCGATCATGATCTCGCCTTCGGATATCTCCTCGAGGCCGGCAATCATGCGCAACAGCGTGGACTTGCCGCATCCGCTTGGGCCGACCAGCACCACGAACTCGCCGTCGGCGATGGAAATGTCCACGCCATGGACGACCCGAGTACTGCCGAAGGATTTGCGAACCTGCTTGAGCTCGACCGAGGCCATTTACGCGAACCTGGAGCTGCGCTGATTTGATGGTCGCGGCGCGCGGATCGCGCCGACAGGAAGGGCGGTGCCGCAGTCCATCCCCTCTCCCCTTGTAATGGTTTTGTCCGCTGCAGTCTAAAGTAAACCGCAGCGCAGCAGCAAGGGCAGATCAGGCGGCCGGGCTGCCTGTGGCATACTTACGCCTCTCGATCGTTCTGAAGAAATAAAGGGGGAGATTCAGTGGCTGGAAGACTCGGCGGCAAGGTGGCTTTTGTCACCGCCGCGGCACAGGGCATCGGACGCGCGACCGCGCTCGCATTCGCGCGCGAAGGCGCGAAAGTCTGGGCCACCGACGTCAACGAGGCGAAACTCGCGGAACTCAAAGGCAAGCCCGGCATCGAAGTGCGCAAACTCGACGTGCTCAACGACGCCGAAATCGAGAAACTCGCAAAGGAAATCGGCGCGCCCAACGTCATCTTCAACTGCGCCGGCTTTGTTCACCACGGCACCATACTGCAATGTTCGGACAAGGACTGGGACTTCTCCTTCAACCTGAACGTGCGCAGCCACTATGCAGTCATCCGCACTTTCCTGCCGAAGATGCTCGAAAAGGGCGGCGGCTCGATCATCAACGTCGCCTCCGTGGCCGGCAGCATCAAGGGCATCCCGAACCGGTTTGTCTACGGCGCATCGAAGGCAGCGGTAATCGGACTCACCAAATCGGTAGCGATCGATTACGTAAAGCAGGGTATCCGCTGCAATGCGCTGTGTCCGGGCACGGTGGATACGCCATCGCTGGGGGAGCGCATCAACGCCTTCGATGATCCGGTGCAGGCGCGCAAGGACTTCATCGCGCGCCAGCCGATGGGCAGACTGGCAAAGGCGGAGGAACTTGCCGAACTGTCGGTGTTCCTCGCCTCCGACGAATCGGTTTTCATGACCGGCCAGGCCGTGATCATGGACGGCGGCATAACAATTTGAGGGCCGAGGTGCGAGGGCCGAGGGACGAGGGAAAAGCAATTTAGCCCTTACCCTTCACTCCTTCACCCTTCACCCTTCACGCATTTGAAGTTCATTTTCATCGCAGGAGATAACAAATGAAGCTGGTACGTTACGGGGAAGCAGGAAAAGAAAAGCCGGGGATTCTGGATGCGCAGGGGGCGATACGCGACCTGTCCGGCGTGGTGAAGGACATCGACGCAGCCGTGGTGTCGCCCGAGGGCCTGGCCAAGCTGCGCGGCGTGAAGGTGGACAGCCTGCCGAAGGTGAGCGGCAACCCGCGCCTCGGCCCGCCGATAGCAAACGTGCCCAAGCTCATCTGCATCGGGCTGAACTATGCGGATCACGCCAAGGAGTCCAATCTGCCGATCCCGGCCGAGCCGGTGGTATTCATGAAGGCGATCAGCGCCATCACCGGACCGAACGACGACGTGAAGGTGCCGAAGGGTTCGAAGAAGGGCGACTGGGAAGTCGAACTCGCCTTTGTGATCGGCAAGAAGGCACAGAGCGTAACCGAAGCCGATGCACTGAATTACGTGGCGGGCTACATGATCTGCAACGATGTTTCCGAACGCGAGTGGCAGCTCGAGCACGGCAGCCAGTGGTCCAAGGGCAAGAGCTTCGACACCTTTGCCCCGCTTGGCCCCTGGTTCGTCACCGCCGACGAGATCAAGGACCCGCAGAACCTCTCCATGTGGCTGGACGTGAATGGCCAGCGCAAGCAGACCGGCAACACCAACACCATGGTCTTCGGCGTGAAGAAGCTGGTTTCCTACCTGTCCTACATGTGCACGCTGACACCCGGTGACGTGGTCAGTACCGGCACTCCGCCCGGCGTGGGCATGGGCATCAAGCCGGCGCCCCAGTTCCTCAAGTCAGGCGACGAGATGCGGCTGGGAATCGACGGCCTGGGTGAACAAAAGCAGAAAGTGTTTGGCGGCTGACGCCGGTCGCTGGAAGCCAGGACCCAGGTTTCCACCCCGTCACGTCGTCACGACCGTCACGACCGTCACGCAAAAAAGGCGCACTCCGGTGCGCCTTTTTTGTCGCCCGATTCGGGCTATGATGGTTAGATAGGATCCCAGAAAAACTCTCATGACTCGCCTCGCTGCACTTCTGGTACTCGGCGCTTTTGCGGCCGGGAACGCGTTGTCGGTCGAGCAGGAACTCGGCCCGGATGAGATTGGCGTTTCCGCACCCGCGCAGATCACGTATTCGCTGGACGCGAGGCCGAAGCCGGAGCGGCTGGATTTCGACTTTCGCGCGGGGGATTCGCACGCCTGGATCAACGACGACGGCGACTTTCAGGTGAGCGGCTGGATCAAGCACACCGGATTGCTGTGCGCCACCTACCGCATGGGCGTGCGATTCGGCGTGGGATCGCCGGGATGCCTGAACGTGGAATGGATCACCGAGCCGCCGTTCGTGACTACCGAATTGCAGTGCAACGACGCGCGCGTCGAGCACACCGGCGGCGACACCGATGCCGGGCTCGGCAAACGGCTCGCTACGATCACCTGTGGGGAGCGTGTTGTCCGCTGCACCGGCAACTGCAAGTAATTCGTGCTCGATCGCCGGAACCCGGCAATTGCATCGCTCAATGCCGCAATCAACACCGCATTCCCACCGCCTCTGCACCGCGCCGATGATGGATTGGTCGGACCGGCATTGCCGGTTCTTTTTCCGCCAACTGTCGCCGCATGCGGTGGTTTACACCGAGATGATGACCACCGGCGCGTTGATCCACGGCGACGTCGAGCGGCACCTGCGCTTCCACCCCGCCGAACATCCGGTGGCGCTGCAGCTCGGCGGCAGCGAGCCCGTGGATCTCGCCCGCTGCGCGACACTCGGGCAGGCGTACGGCTACGACGAGGTCAATCTGAACTGCGGCTGCCCCTCGGAGCGCGTGCAGAAAGGCGCTTTCGGCGCCTGTCTGATGGCCGAACCGCGACTGGTGGCCGATTGCGTGAAGGCGATGCAGGATGCCGTGGCCGTTCCGGTCACGGTGAAGCACCGCCTGGGTATCGACTCGATCGAGGACTACGACTTCGTGCGCCGCTTCGTCGAAACCGTCGCGGTCGCGGGCTGCAGGACTTTTTTCGTCCACTCCCGGAATGCCATCCTGAAGGGCCTGTCGCCGAAGGACAACCGCGCGGTCCCGCCGCTGAAATACGACTACGTCTATCGGCTGAGGCGGGAATTCCCTGAGCTTGGAATCGTCATCAACGGTGGCGTGGAAACGCTGCATGCAATCGAGCAACACCTCCAGCACGTGGATGGCGTCATGCTCGGGCGCGCGGCTTATCACGATCCCTATGTGCTCGCCGCCGCGGAGGCGATGCTGTCCGGTGCCCCGCCGCCTTCGCGCGCGCAGATCGTACAGGCGATGTTCGAGTACGCCTCCGAAGAAGTTGCGCGCGGCACTTCGTTGCGTGCCATCGCCCGTCACATGCTCGGCCTCTATCACGGTCAACCCAATGCCAGGCTGTGGCGGCGCATGCTGTCGGATGCCGGCATGCTCGCCGCCAACCGCCCCGAACTGCTGCTGCAGGCAGTGCGCGCGACCGAGAGCGCACAGGCCGAGTTCGCCGCGGTGGCGTGAAGCGTCCGAGCATCAGGGCACGACCACCTTCACGTATCGCGGGAGCAGGCTGAAGCGAATCGGCGTCGCGCCGATCAACTCGCCGTCGGCTTCGCTGTTCAGCGGCGCCGGTTGCGCGGCCAGATCGAAGCCAGTCGTGGCGCGGCTGCGGAACTGGAATAAACTTGCGGCAACGGATACCCCGGGCAACAGACCTCGACGGGAAGAGCACGCCAATGGAATACGTCAATCTCGGCAAGACCGGCCTCAAAGTCTCGCGCATCTGCCTCGGCAACCTGCGCTGAACCACCTCACCCCCCGCCCTCTCCAGCAAGCTGGAGAGGGAGCCAAGAGCTAAGCACAAACGGAGATTGCCGAGCCGCTTACCGATATGACCGCAATCCGCTTCGACACCTACTACCGCTACGACGACCTGGTGCGCTTCCTCACCGGTTGGGCCGAGGCGCATCCCGATCTGGTTCGGCTCGAGCCGGTCGGAAAGAGCTACGAGGGGCGCGAGATCTACGTGGTGCGCGTCACCAGCTACAAGACGGGGCTGGACGTGGACAAGCCCGCCTTCTGGGTGGACGGCAACATCCACGCCACCGAACTGGCGGGTTCCGCCGCGTGCCTGCATCTGATCCAGCGCCTGCTTACCGGCTACGGGCGCGATCCCGAGATCACCCGCTGCCTCGATACCCGCGCATTCTACGTCTGTCCGCGGGTCAATCCCGACGGCGCGGAATGGGCGCTCGCGGACGTGCCGAAGCTGATCCGTTCCAGCACCCGGCCCTATCCCTACGACGAGGAACCGGTCGGCGGATTGATCCGGGAGGACGCGGACGGCGACGGGCGCATCCTGTCGATGCGCATTCCCGACCCCAACGGGCCGTGGAAACTTTGCTCGGAGGACCCGCGCATTCTGGTCCGCCGCAACCCGACCGAGACTGGCGGACAGTACTACCGCTTGCTGCCCGAGGGTCGGCTCGAAGACTACGACGGCGTCACCATCAGGCTGCAGACGCGCAAGGAGCGGCTGGATCTCAACCGCAACTTTCCGGCGTACTGGCGCACCGAGAACGAACAGGTTGGCGCCGGCCCCTTCCCGACCTCCGAACCGGAGATCGCCGCGATCACCGGCTTCATTGCCCGGCACCCGAACATCACCGGCGCGTGCGCGTTCCACACTTACAGCGGCGTGCTGCTGCGCCCGTACTCGCACCTGGCGGATGAACAGATGCCGCCGGAAGACCTGTGGACTTTCCAGAAGATCGGTGCGAAGGGCACCGAAATCACCGGCTATCCGCACGCCTCGGCGTATCACGAATTCCGCTATCACCCGAAGGAAGTCATCAGCGGCGATTTCGATTCCTGGATGTACGACCACCGCGGCGTTTACGCCTGGACCGTGGAAATCTGGAGCCCGCAGCGCCAGGCCGGCATCGGCAACTACAAATACATCGAGTGGTACCGTGAGCATCCGCTCGAAGACGATCTGAAGCTGATGAAATGGAATGACGCCGTCCTGAAGGGCAAGGGCTTCGTGGACTGGTATGCGTTCGACCATCCGCAGCTCGGGCGCGTCGAGCTCGGCGGCTGGAACAGCCTCTACACCTGGAACAATCCACCGCATCATCTGCTGGAAAGGGAAATCGCGCCGTTTTCGCGCTGGCTGGTGTGGCACGCGCTCATCTCTCCGCGGCTGGAAATTCTCGAGGCCTCCGCCACGGCGCTCGGCAAGAATGCCTGGCGCATCAGGCTGGTGGTGCACAACAGCGGCTGGCTGCCGACTTACGTGACCAGGATGGCGAAACAGAAGAAACTTGCACGCGGTGTGGTGTGCGAAATTGAACTGCCGGAAGGCGCGGCGCTGGAAACCGGCAAGCTGCGCGAGGAACTCAACCAGCTCGAGGGCCGCGCCTACAAGCCCGCCGCCGCAAACACCTGGGCGGGGTCGAGCGCGGACGAGACCGACGACAGGCTTAAAGTGGAGTGGGTGGTGCGTGCGCCCAAAGGCACGACGCTGAAACTCACTGCGCGGCACGAGCGCGCCGGCACGGCGCGCACGGAACTGCGCCTGGGGTGAACCGCGATAAGACACTACTTCTTGTTCTCATGTGCTGCCTTGCGGTCGTTCCCGGGTGGCGAAAACCGCCAATAGAACCTCGGCAATTCCGGCCCGATTTCGTTTTTTCCTTGTCAATGAGGCGCTTGAGTAATACAATGGACTATCGTCGCCAATCCGCACCAACGGTGCAGACGCTGTCGGGCGACGAGCAAGTCCGCGGACTCCCGCCGAAATTCAGGGGCCACGCGCCCCTGATCATGCAACACCCAACTCAGCCGATTCCGATGTTCGACGTCCGGTATCCGGTTTGCCACAGGCCGGCAGTGTTTGCGCCCGTGACGAGTCCGCAATAGAGCAATTCGGGTTTCTATGGAGGCAAGACATGCAGAAGCAGACTGTTCCCACCGCGCGTTACGTTGAGTTGCTCAACGAGGAAATCAAACGGCACCCTTACTACCAGAAAGGGATGCAGTTTGTCGCGGCGCCCTCTCCCTATACCGCCCCCCAGCTGCTGGATGTCACGTGGGACAAGGAAAAATGGAGTGAGTACAACTTCGTTTTCGCAGCCGCCCATCGTGTCGTGCGGGCGAGGTACCACGCCAAGTCATAGCAGTTTGATGATCCGCGCGGACTCCTCCCGTCCGCGCGCACTCCTGCAAGCTCCGGCGCGCCAGTGCGCGCGTCAAGCCGGGACAGTTCCCCGACTCGATCCTGCTACATGTCGGCCTGACTCCGTTCCTCGATTACCCTGTGCCGTGTCCAGACCACTTTGGCACGCCGCTTTTCCAGCGCCGTCGGCAGGAACTTCAATCCCAGAACTGTTGAAGATTCGGCGGCGGCAAGCTGAATGTCGCACAGAAAAACGACGACCAGTTGGGTCAGCAGAAAACTTGATGTGTGGTAATTGAGATTTGATCGATCGAGCAACGTCAGATCGGATCGAACCAACTTCCTGCATTTCCCTCATCCTCAGCCCTTCTCCCGGAGGGAGAAGGGAGCTATCTTCCCTCTCCTTCCGGGAGAGGGATCGAGGGTGAGGGAAAACGGTGCAGCCCGAGACACAACAAAATACGCAACGGCGCAATTGCCGGCCTTACTGATTCTTCTGATAAGTCCCCACCAACACCGCCTGCTCGATGACATGCCCCTTCATCGCTTTCTCAACATCGGCCTTGCGCGGTTTCTTCAAGTTCGGAAGAATGGTATCGAGCGCGTAAAGCTTGTGGAAGTAGCGGTGGCGCCCGACCGGCGGACACGGGCCGCCGTAGCCGGTGCGCTGGAAATCGCTCATGCCATCCAGCGTTCCTTCGGGCACTTCGTCCGGCGAGACACCTTGCGGCAGACCCGTCGCAGAGGGCGGGATGTTGTAGAGCACCCAATGGACCCAAGTCATCCGCGGCGCCGCCGGATCGGGTGCGTCGGGATCATCGACGATGAACACCAGGCTCTTTGCGTTTTCCGGAACACCGCTCCACGCCAGCGGCGGAGAGACGTCTTTTCCCTGGCAGGTGTGGAGCTTGGGGATGCCGCCTTCATGCCCGAAGGCGGACGATGTCAGCTTGAGCGTCATGGGTTGTTCCTCCTTTGCATGGACACACTGGGTTGCCAATGCGGACAAAATGACCACGGCAAACGCTATCCACGGCAACTCCCGCCGCATCCGCGGCCCCGGCGAATCACTTGCCGCGTGCGGACCCGGAACCACCGTCACGTCACTTGATCCCGCCCAACCACACCAGAACGTCGCCCTTCTCTTTCGCCGTGCATTCGCGCTTGAACACCAGCGTGCAGTTCACCCGCAGGAAGTCTTCCACGGTCTGCGGATCGGTCAGGCGCTTCGCGTTCGCCGATGGCGCCAGCGGCGGAATCTTCCGCACTTTCGCCTTTTTTGGATTGGGGTGCTCTTCGTCATTGATGACGTGACAGGCGCGGCACAGGATCTTGCTCTCGTGCGCGATGATCATTTCACGAGGATCGGGAAGGTGGCAGGAGGCACAGGTGACGAAACCGAGGCCGCGGATGATTCCCTTTTCGTGGTAGAGCTTCTCCCCGCGTTCGGCCGAGAACCCGTCGAAACCCGGGTCTTCCTGCCTGGCCACGTCCGCATAGTGATCGAGTATCTGTCGCGTCGGTCCGGCATGGAGAACCGCCGGCCAGAGAACAAGTCCCAGAACCGCCGCGAATCGCCTCATTGCACCCCTCCTCCGAGAGATTATTCGAAGCTTCTTTCTATCGGACATTTGCGGCCGGCATGCTTTCAAAGCCATGCTGCCGCTAGAACCGCATCCTGCCAGTGAGGATGTCTTTCCACATTACCCAGTCCCCGGCAAAACTGTAAAGCGGATACTTGAATGTCGCGGGATGATTCTTCTCGAACAGGTAATGCCCGCTGAAAGCAAAAGCATAGCCGGTGACAAACGCGGCCAGCAACCACCACCCGTTCAGCATGACGACGCCGGCGACGAACATCGCCAGCCCGATCGAGGTGCCGATGAAGTGAAGCCGCCGGCTGTTGCGATTGGCGTGCTCGCTCAGATAGAACGGGTAAAAGTCCTTGAACGTGCGGTAGCGGCTTCCCATGACAGAACTCGTGGTTCGTGGCTCGTGGTTCGTGGTTCGTGGTTCGTGGTTCGTGGTTCGTGGTTCGTGGCTCGTGGTTCGTGGTTCGTGGTTCGTTGAAAAATCTAGCTTTGTTTTTTTGTGATTGCTCGTATGAAACGCTGTTGATCCTGTTTCGCCTTCGCGTCCTTTATTTTTCCCTTTGCGCCCTTCGCGTCAACGCCTTAACGCCGGTCATCGGCCGGCTGCATTTCGCTGAGTCCCGAGCCCTGATTCTCAGGACGGGTACTTCCGGTGCAATTCCTCAACCTGTTCGGGAGAGAGAATCTTGAGCCGATTGCCTCTCAACATCAAATACAGTTTCGCCGTCTCCTCCAGCTCCTCCGTGGCGTATACCGCGGCCTCGAGGTCCTTGCCGGCCACCACCGGGCCGTGGTTGGCGAGCAGGATCGCGTGATGCTTGCCGGCGACTTCGCGCACCGCGTTGGCGAGCGTCATGTCGCCCGGCGGGTAATAAGGCAACAGCACGAGGTTCCCGATCTTCATCACGTAGTAGGCGGTAATCGGCGGAATCGGCTGTTTCGGGTCGGTATCGGAGAGGCAGGACACCGCCACCGAATGAGTGGAGTGCAGGTGCACGATGGCACCGGCGGACGGCCGCTGCTCGTACACCGACAGATGCAGAAAGGCTTCCTTGGTCGGCTTACCGCCGGAAACCAGATTGCCCTTCGCGTCGATTTTGGAAATGGTGGCCGGATCGAGCCGCCCCAGGCAGGAGTTGGTCGGCGTCATCAGCCAGCCGTCGTCCACCCGCGCACTGATGTTGCCCGAGCTTCCGGGTGTGAGTCCGCGATCGAACATGGACTTGCCAAGTATGCAGATCTCTTCCCTGAGTTTCGCTTCGTTCATTTTTTGTTTTGACAAAAGTCTAATCTCACCACGAAGGCACGAAGACACGAAGAAAACAGGAAGGTTGGCGAAAACCGGGACCTCCCAGCTTGTTCGCGCATTGCAGCAGCGCCTCTGGCGATCACCGGTATCGCATCACAATTATGCTAAGAATTCGAGTTCCTTCGTGTCTTCGTGCCTTCGTGGTGAACGAGTCCTCAAGGTTGAACCTTGAACGCCTTGGTGAAGAAATCCGCAGTGCCGAAGTTGCCGGACTTCAACGCAAGCGCCAACGCCGGCTCGCCGATCGAAAACGTCCAGGGAACCCCAGGGTCGATCTCCGGGCCGATTTCGAGGCCCTCGACGCCGAGCGCGCCCACCACCGCGCCGGAAGTCTCGCCACCGGCAACCACCAGCCGCCGCACACCATCCGCCACCAGCCCCTTGGCGATCTTGCCCAGGGTTTCTTCAACCAGCGCGCCGGCATGCTCGCGGCCGAGGCGTTCCTGCACCGCCTTCACCTGCCCGGGAGTGGCGGTCGAATAGATCAGGACCGGCTTTTCGGAAAGCCGGCTCGCGGCCCAGTTGAGCGCTTCCTGCGCGAGGTCGCGGCCGGAAGCAATTGCCGTCGGCTCGAGTTCGAAGAACTCGTGATCCTGTTTCATCAGTGCGACCTGCCCCTGGGTCGCGACCGAGCAGGATCCTGCCAGCACGGCGGTGGGGCCGGTGACTTTCGGCAACTGGGAGTGCTGGCCGCTTTTCATCAGGCCCTTGCGAACGAAGTTCGCGGGCAGGCCCATCGCCATTCCGGAGCCACCGGTGACGAGCTTCAGATCGGCGCAGGCTTCGCCCAACGTTACCAGATGTTCGTCGGTGATCGAGTCGAGGATCGCATGGCGGATGCCCTGCTTGCGGAGCTTTTCGAAGGCGTCGCGGATCGCCTCGACTCCCTCCACGATGGTCGCGTACGGCACCAATCCGACCTTGTGCCTGGTCTGACGCTGCAGCACCCGGACCAGCGAAGGATCGGTCATCGGGGTGAGCGGATGGTGACGCATCCCGGATTCGGATAGCAGTTCGTCGCCGACGAACAGATACCCCTTGTAGACGGTGCGCTTGTTGGTCGGAAACGCCGGGTTGAACACAGTGAAGTCCGCGCCGATCGCATCCAGCATCGCGTCGGCGACGGGGCCGATGTTGCCCTTGTCGGTGGAATCGAAGGTCGAACAGTATTTGAAGTAGAACTGCTTCGCGCCCTGTTGCCGCAACCAGTCGAGAGCAGCGAGCGACATGGTGACCGCCTCGTTGGCAGGATTGCTGCGCGACTTGAGCGCCACGATGATGCAGTCTGCGGCGGGCACTTTCAGCCCCGGACGCGGCACGCCCAACAATTGCACGGTGCGCATGTGGGCCCTGACCAGCGTGTTGGCGAGATCGGTCGCACCGGTGAAGTCGTCGGCGACGCAGCCAAGCAGGATGCTCATGGCGCGGCTCCCGGGGAAATGCATTCGAACACGAGGACTTCCTCCCTGATATGTGGTTGTATTTGGGCATAATGGTACCGAAACCCGGGGTCGAAAGCCCGGAGTCTTCGCACCAATGACCGAAGTCATTGGAATAGACCACATCTATATCGCAGTGAGCGACCTCGGTCGTTCCGAGGCGTTCTATGACAAGGCAATGGCCGCCCTCGGCTTCAGGAAAAACTCGTTCACCATCGGTGGCGACCCGCACGTTCAATACTTCAACCGGCATTTCGGCTTTGTGCTGCGGCCGGCCACTGGCCGCCTCACGTCTTGGCTTTCCAGTGCGGGGGATAGGTCTTGTCGAAGTACGGCAGCGCTTCGATGCGCTTCATCCATGCGCCGAGCTTCGGTCCGATCGCGCTGCGCACATCCAGATCCGGCTTCTTCTTTTCCATGCGCAGGCACAGCGCGATCATGGGATAAAGCGTGAGGTCCGCAGCGGAAAGTTCGCCGGCCAGATAATCGCCGGACAGGTAAGCCTCGAAAATTCCGAGTTCCCTGCCCAGGGCCCTGCGCGCGGAGGCGATCTCGCCGGCATCCCACTTGTCCTGCGGCGTGAACAGCACCTGGTCCACCAGCCGTTCCTGCGCGTGGGCGAAGTACTCGTCCGCTTCACGCACCAGCCGCCGGATCACCGCGCGCTGTTTGGTATTGCCGGGAATGAGCTTCTTTCCTGAAGCGTACTGCTCGTCCAGGTATTCCACGATTGCGGCCGATTCGTACAGGGCCAGGTCGCCGTCGGTGATCGCAGGCACTTTGTGGCGCGGGTTGATCTTCAGGAACTCGGGCTTCTTGAGGTCGCCCGCCGAGAACGAGATCGTCTTCAATTCGTAGGCAATCGCCTTGTGCTCGAGCGCAAGCCAGACCCGCCAGGCATAGGGCGAGCCGGAACCGTAAAAAAAGGTAAGAGCCACTCGTTTTCTCCCAGTTTACGTAATTGGCCGGCCTTCCATTAGACATGCACTCGTGACGACGTGACGAGGTTAGGGCTGAAACCGGCAAACCAGCGCTGTAATATTGATGTGTTGTTTAACCACCTCATTGTGCAACGAGATGGATGCAGCTGTCAGTCGCGCGATTGCTAAGTGGCCCAATGTACCGGCGGTCTACGGCTGGCTCCAACTCGATCGGCGTGGCAACTGGCTGATCAAGGGCGAGCGCATCGCCAACCCCGGCGTCGTCGCCTTTATCGGCCGCAATTACGCCGCCAACGAGCGGGGGCGCTGGTTCTTCCAGAACGGACCCCAGCGGGTGTTCGTGACGCTGGAATATGCGCCTTTCGTGATTGCCACCGCTGGCGCGGGTGCGGCGTCGCTG
Organism: Pseudomonadota bacterium; assembly: GCA_038040175.1. Taxonomy (GTDB): domain Bacteria; phylum Pseudomonadota; class Gammaproteobacteria; order Burkholderiales; family JACQAP01; genus JACQAP01. The sequence goes on from JBBPIT010000008.1 coordinate 36,977, forward strand.
ATCACGCATACTGGGCAGGCGGTGGAGCGGGTCACCGGCGCGTGGCTGGACGAAACAGGCTCGCTGCTATTGCGCTGGAGCGGCGGGCCGGGACTGGTCAGCGATCGCGACCTGGCGGGGATCATGGCCTTGTTCACTGACGTTCACGGCAAGCCGATCGGCGACGCCACGCTGGCAAGGGCTTTCGATGCCGATTCCCGACGTCACGCGACCGGGCTGTACTTCGACTACGCAGGCAACCGCGTGCCGGTAGGGCGCATTCAGGCCGGCGAGGTCGCACAGAAGTTCGGGTTCGAGCCGAACCCCCGCCCGAAGGAAGGAGAACCAGAGTGCTGAGTGCTGCGTACTGAGTGCTGCGAAGAAGCGGGATGCTTCGCACTGAAGGCGGGCAGGCGATTCCAGCCTCTTCTCAGCAGACAGCACCCGGTACTCAGCACGGGTTTCAGCCCTTCATTCGCTTTGCGGCAAAGGACTCTTCGACGTTATCGCGGAAATAGCTGATGATCGACGGCGCGCTCATCAGCCGCCGGTGCACTTCGGGCGAGACCCCGGTGTACTGATTGATGCGGCCGTCGTTGAACTCCACCTCCAGCACCCGGCTGCGCTCGTCGTACCCGACCGCCCGGATCGAGCTCGAGTTCACTTTCTTTCTTTCCATGGGTCCACAGGCCGTAACCAACCATCAGGATGTAAACGTCGATCTGGTTCCATATCTGCAGAACCGGGCCGGCGTAAGGTATGCCGCCCAGCGGCTGCAGCGGACTGAAATCAAAGAGGCAGCAGATTCGATCCGCTGCCTCGTCCCATGAATTCCCCGACTGGTTTCGCTTCGTCCCGACGGATCCCAGGTGCCCGTTCCGGGCCAACTCCCGCCGGGACTTTTGCTTGATCTTTGAAGTGCTTCGCGTTTCACTTTCTATAGGAACAAAACCACCCTCTCGTCCCACATCGGGACAAGAAGATTTGCGTTAGGAACTTACCCCGCCTCCCGTCTCTTGATCGGCGGAGGTTTGCTTAAAGCTCCAACTCGACCGCGCCCTTGCAGGCCCGGCTATGTGTACTGCAAGTCCAAAGCTCGCGGCTCAGTGTCTGGTATCCATCGCGGATGCAGACTGCCCGCGAGCATCTGGGAAGCTTAGTTAGGCCGGTTACCCGCTACCGGAAACGGCCAGGCCGCCGGTGCAGAAACTGGCTTCGGCGCGGCCGGAGCTGCCATGGCAGCCGGCTTCGCCGCAGGCTTCTTTCTGCCCGCTTTCTTTTTCGCCTTCTTCTTCGCAGGCTTTCTTGCCTTCTTCGCCTTCTTTTTGGCCGGCTTCTTGGCCTTTTTCTTCGCCGCTTTCTTTTTCTTGCCGGGACGGCGCTTCGCCTTTTTGGCGGACTTTTTCGCCATCTTCCTGGCTGCCGGACGCTTCTTGGCGGCCTTCTTCTTACCCGTGGACTTCTTCTTGGCGGACTTCTTCGCTGCTTTTCTCTTCGCTGCCATTTCTATTCTCCTAATGAAAGTTAATCAAAGGGCACTACCAGCACTTCGAAGAATGGATCTTCTCGGTGCCAACCGCCAATGCCCGGCCGCGCGCCAAATTGGCCGCTTGACCGGTCATCGGGCAGTTCTGTTGGCCGCGGACGAAGACCTGCCGTGTCCGCAGCGCGATTCGTGAGAGAAGTAGTGGCCGGAAAGGGGATAGCTCCAACATCGGCCAATCGCGAGAAACGAAGAGGAAAGGAAACCTTGGACTGGGGGCTCATTGCGCCCAGCCTGGCGGTTTGCTCTTTGGAGAGGCACCGCGCGTTTCGTAATTGAATAGTGAACTGCTTGTCCGGTTTACCCATTCAGCCCTAACAAGTGCACTGCCAGGCCGTTGAATCGGCCGGCGGCAGCGCGGGTCTCACAGAAAACTTTCCGGCCCATGCATCAATCCCAGTTCAGGGCCCCGCCCGTCTGATACTCGATCACACGGGTCTCGAAGAAATTTTTCTCCTTCTTGAGATCGACCATCTCCGACATCCACGGGAACGGGTTGGTCGCGCCCGGGAACAGCGGATCGAGGCCGATCTGTCGCGCGCGGCGGTTGGCCACGAAGCGCAGGTATTCCTTGAACATCGGCGCGTTCAGCCCCAGAACACCGCGCGGCATGGTGTCCTCGGCGTAGCGGTACTCGAGTTCCACGCCCTTCTGCATCAGGCCGCGGATTTCCTCGCGGAACTCCGGGGTCCACAGGTGGGGGTTTTCCATCTTGATCTGGTTGATCAGATCGATGCCGAAATTGCAGTGCATTGACTCATCGCGCAGGATGTACTGGTATTGTTCGGCGGCGCCCGTCATCTTGTTCTGGCGGCCCAGCGCCAGGATCTGGGCAAAGCCGACGTAAAAGAACAGCCCCTCCATGATGCAGGCGAACACGATCAGGCCCTTCAGGAGCTGCTGGTCGGCCTCCGGGGTGCCGGTCTTGAATTCGGGGTCGGTCAGGGTTTCAATGAACGGGATCAGAAACTCGTCCTTGTCCCGGATGCTGGAGACTTCGTGGTAGGCGTTGAAGATCTCGCCTTCGTCCAGCCCCAGGCTCTCGACGATGTACTGATAAGCGTGGGTGTGGATCGCTTCTTCGAAAGCCTGGCGCAGCAGATACTGCCGGCACTCCGGGGCGGTGATGTGCCGGTAGGTACCGAGCACGATGTTGTTGGCCGCCAGGCTGTCGGCGGTCACAAAGAAACCGAGGTTACGCTTGACCACCAGGCGCTCGTCCTCGGTCAGACCGTTCGGATCCTTCCAAGTGGCGATGTCCCGGCTCATGTTGATTTCCTGGGGCATCCAGTGGTTGGCGCAGCCGGACAGATACTTGTCCCAGGCCCACTTGTACTTGAACGGGACGAGTTGGTTGACGTCGGCCTTGCCGTTGATGACGCGCTTGTCTTCAACGCGCACGCGACGGAACGCAACGTCCGCGGACGGACCGGATTCGGCAACGCGTGCCGGCGGAATATTGCTCGCCGGAATGTTGCCAACGACGGGCTGCAAACCAGCGCCGCCGGTGCTCGGGATGTGATTCTCAAATTGCAGCATGCCTGGTTCCTTTATAAATGTTATCGGTGGAATGTCAAATACTTCTTTGATATTCGGTCGCGATGCGACCCCTTTTTATCCTTCGATCGCGATGAAAATGATATCGATCGGGTCATCGCTCAAAAAATCCCAGCCTCTGAATTGCGGCTTCGCCGTCACCGCGAATCGCGCGATTTCGTTGCGGCTGCGCAGCAACCAGAACGTCAGGCGGCGCGCGGCGAACCGAAGTCGGTAGGCCGGCCTCATTGGCAGGCCTCGCCCTGATTGTGGCTCCGGCTCACGCACACTCCGGGTTGTGGCTCCCGCCGGTCCTTCGGGCTTAACTTGCCAAGGCAAGTTAGCGTCCGCCGTAACCAGGAGCGTGAGGCTATTGGCATGCCTCACACTCCGGGTAATCAATCGAACAAAACTTGGCTTCCTCGTCCGCGGTCGCGGCGGCGGCCGAACCCGCGCCCATGACGCCGCCATCCGCGGGTACGGCGTTCAACTGGCCACCGCGGACGGTGGATTTTTCCGCCGAGGTCGCACCCAGCGTGCGCAGGTAATAAGTGGTCTTAAGTCCCCGCTTCCAGGCCAGCTTGTAGGTGTCGTCCAGCTTTTTGCCGGAAGCGCCCGCCATATAGATATTGAGCGACTGCGCCTGGTCGATCCACTTCTGGCGGCGCGCGCCCGCCTCGACGATCCATGCCGAGTCCACCTCGAACGCGGTGGCGTAGAGGTTGCGGATCTCCTGCGGGACGCGGTCGATCTTGGCCAGGCTGCCGTCGAAATACTTGAGGTCGGCGATCATGACCTCGTCCCACGCGTTGAGCTTCTTCAAGTCCCGGACCAGGTACTCGTTGGTGACCGTAAACTCGCCGGACAGGTTCGACTTCACGTACAGGTTCTGGTAGGTCGGCTCGATCGAGGCCGATACGCCGACGATATTGGCGATGGTTGCGGTCGGCGCGATCGCCAGGCAGTTGGAATTGCGCATGCCGAACTGCTTGATGCGCGCGCGCAACGGCTCCCAGTTCATGCTCGAAGAGGCGTCCACCTCGACGTAGCCGCCGCGCTCCTCGGCCAGCAGCTTGAGCGAGTCCTGCGGCAGGATACCCCTGGACCACAGCGACCCTTCATAAGTGGAGTAGCGGCCGCGCTCCTCGGCCAGCTCGGTCGAGGCCCAGTACGCGTAGTAGGCCACCGCCTCCATGGAACGGTCGGCGAAGTCCAGCGCCTCCCTGGAAGCGTAAGGCACGCGCATCTCGAGCAGGCAGTCCTGAAAACCCATGATGCCCAGGCCGACCGGGCGATGCTTGAAGTTGGCGTTACGCGCCTTGTTGACCGCGTAGTAGTTGACGTCGATCACGTTGTCGAGCATGCGCATGGCGGTGGACACCGTCTGCTTGAGCTTGTCGTGATCGAGCTTGCCGGCCTTCATGTGCGCAACCAGGTTGATCGAACCCAGGTTGCAGACCGCGATCTCGCTGTTCGAAGTGTTGAGCGTGATCTCGGTGCAGAGGTTGGAGCTGTGCACCACGCCGACGTGGCTTTGCGGGCTGCGGATGTTGCAGGGGTCCTTGAAGGTGATCCAGGGATGCCCGGTCTCGAACAGCATGGTCAGCATCTTGCGCCACAGCATCAAAGCCGGGATGCGCTTGAAGAACTTGAGTTCGCCGGTCTGGGTCTTGCGCTCGTATTCGGTATAGGCCTTCTCGAATTCCCTGCCGACCTTGTCGTGCAGGTCGGGCACATCGGCGGGTGAGAACAGCGTCCACTCGCCGGCTTCCATGACCCGCTTCATGAACAGGTCCGGAATCCAGTTGGCGGTGTTCATGTCGTGGGTGCGGCGGCGGTCATCCCCGGTGTTCTTGCGCAGCTCGAGGAACTCCTCGATGTCCAGGTGCCAGCTCTCCAGGTAGGAGCACACCGCCCCTTTGCGCTTGCCGCCCTGATTTACCGCGACTGCGGTGTCGTTTACCACCTTGAGGAAGGGCACCACCCCCTGCGACTTGCCGTTGGTTCCCTTGATATGGGAGCCCAGCGCCCGAACCGGAGTCCAGTCGTTGCCCAGGCCGCCGGCAAACTTCGAAAGCAGCGCGTTTTCCTTGATGGCGTCGTAAATGCCTTCCAGGTCGTCCGATACCGTGGTCAGGTAGCAGCTGGAAAGCTGCGAGCGCTGCGTGCCGGAGTTGAACAGCGTAGGCGTCGAGGACATGAAGTCGAAGCTCGACAGAACGTTGTAGAACTCGATGGCGCGGGCCTCGCGCTCGACTTCGTTGATGGCAAGGCCCATCGCCACGCGCATAAAAAAGGCCTGGGGAAGCTCAATGCGTTGACCGTGCACGTGCAGGAAGTAGCGGTCATAGAGCGTTTGCAGGCCCAAGTAACCGAATTTCAAATCGCGGTTGGCGTCCAGCGCCGCGCCCAGCGAGCGCAGGTCGAAACGGCCGAGCCGCTCGTCCAGCAATCCGGCGTCGATCCCCCGCTTGATCAACCCGGGGAAGTATTCGGCGTAGCGGGAATGCATTTGCGCCTGGGTGACTTCCTCGCCCAGGACCTCGTAGCGGACACTATTAAGTAAGAGGCGCGCGGTGACGTAGCCGTATGCCGGGTCCTTCTCGATCAGCGACCGGGCGGCAAGGATGGCGCATTTGCGCACCTCGTCCATCGGCACGCCGTCGTACAGGTCCTTGAGCGTCATCTGTAGGATCACGGCGGGATCCACGGCGCGGCCGAGGCCTTCGCAGGAATCCTTGATCAGGCCGGTCAGCCGCTCCATGTCCAGCGGATGGGTCTGGCCGTGCTCGATGACGCTGATCGCGTGCGCCGTGGCCGCCGCCTGCGTCTCGCGGTTCCTGGCGCGCTCGCGCGCCCGCTCCTCGCGATACAGCACATAGGCGCGGGCCACTTCGTGCTCGCCCGAGCGCATCAGGGAGAGTTCGACCTGGTCCTGGATGTCTTCGATGTGGAAGGTGCCGCCGTTGGGCTGGCGGCGGATCAGCGCATTCATCACGGTCTCGGTAAGCTTCTCGACCAGCTCGCGAACGCGAGCCGAAGCAGCGCCCTGGCCGCCGTTGACGGCCAGGAAAGCCTTGGTCACGGCAACCGAGATTTTGCCGGGTTCGAAGCCGACGACGGCGCCGTTGCGGCGGATGACTTTGTACTGGGCGTAACGCTGCGGATCCCGGTCGGCCGCGCCATCTTCCGTGGAGTAATTGCTTACCGGAGTGGCCGCGGTCAGGTTGGTGGCAAGTTGCATTTTTTCTCCCTCGAATATTCTTGTCGCCTGGAAGCAACAACCGGATGTACGCTTGTCTGAAACCGCCGTTCGTCAGATACCACTATATGTTGTGCCTCGGCTATGCCGACATGACTAATTCTAGTAGCACCACACCCCCTGTCAAGAATTTTTTACATTTGAAAAACAAAATGCTCGGTTGCGCAGTTGAAGTGCGCGCGAAGTGACGAAACGCGGCAGCGACGCAGCGCTGCGACGCTGCCTCGGCATCAGATCTGCCGCGCTGCGGGGAAAGAATTCGGACGTTGCGCCGCGCGCCAGAAATTGGCGGCGGTTTCGACGGTGGAGAAGTGGATTTCCACGGTGTCCGCGATGTCGCTGGAATAGCCGCCGGCCATTGCCACGGCCACCGGCACCGAAGCCGCCCGGCACAACTCGAATACCTTGCGGTCGCGCGCCTGCAGACCCACTTTGGTCAACGAAAGCCGCCCGAGCCGGTCGCCGGCGTACGGATCGGCGCCGGCAAGATAGATCGCCAGGTCCGGCTGCGCCGCGGAAAGCGCGTTGCAGATGCCCTGTTCCAGTGCATCGAGGTAGTCGGCATCGGCGGTGCCGTCCGGCAGTTCGATGTCGAGGTCGCTCGTCTCTTTACGGAACGGGAAATTTTTCGCAGCGTGGATCGAGAAGGTGAACACGGTCGGGGCGTCGGCCAGGATCGAGGCCGTGCCGTTGCCCTGGTGCACGTCGCAATCGAGGATCGCTATCCGCCGGGCGCAGCCTTCGGCCTGCATCGCCAATGCCGCGATGGCGGAATCGTTGAATACGCAATAGCCCTCGCCGTGGTCGCGGAAGGCATGGTGAGTGCCGCCGGCAAGGTTCACGCCGACACCCTCGGCCAGCGCGGCGCGGCAGGCCTCGATGGTGGCGCCCGCGGAACGGCGCGAGCGCTCCACCATTTGCGGGGTCCAGGGAAAGCCGATCCGGCGCAACTCCTGCGCGGACAGCTGGCCGTTCACAACCCGCTCCAGGTAGCCGCGATCATGTGCGCGCAGGATTTCCTCGTCGGTCGCTGCCTGCGGCTCGCGCAGCCCCTGCCCGCTGGCCAATCCTGCTTCCTCAACGCGCTTACGCAGAAGCGAGTACTTCGCCATCGGGAACCGGTGTCCCGCCGGCAGCGGCAGCACGTAGTGGTCGGTGTAGAAAATCTTCAACGTCAAACCCGGTTAACCGCAGTGAAGGTTTGGAACTTACTCGCCGATCAGGCGCCGAAAATGCGCCCAGTCGAAATGCGGTCCGGGATCGGTCTTGCGACCGGGCGGGGTGGCGATGTCGGAATGGCCGACGCAGTCCTGGATCGGGTAGGCGCGCTCGAGCGCCCGGGTCAGGTCCGCCAGCACCGCGTACTGGGAATCGGCGAAAGGCTGGTCGTCGGCCCCTTCGAGTTCGACGCCGACCGAGAAGTCGTTGCAGCGGCTGCGGCCGCGCCACTGGGACTGCCCCGCATGCCAGGCGCGCCGGGCACACGGGACGAACTGGATCAGTTCGCCATCGCGGCGTATCAGGAAGTGGCTGGAAACCTTGTGGCCCTGGATCTCGCGATAGTATGGGTGGGCACGCGGGTCGAGGCGGTTGGTGAACAGTTCGACGATACCGGGGCCGCCGAACTCGCCCGGCGGCAGGCTGATATTGTGAACGACCAGGAGCTCGATGTTCGCGCCTCCCGGCCTGTCATCGCAGTTCGGTGAAGGCACGTAAGCCGCCGCGGAAAGCAGGCCGGAAGCGTCGAGCTTCCATGAAACTTCCCGCTTCCCGCGTCCCGCCCCTCGCCTCACTAGTTCAGACCAAGCCGTTCCATTCTGTAGCGCATGGAGCGGAAGGTGATGCCGAGGAGCTTGGCCGCGGCGGTGCGGTTGTAGCGGGTTTTCTCCAGCGCCTCGAGGATGGCTTCCTTTTCGACCCGGTCGAGATAGTCCTGCAGCGGCGCCTTGCTGTCCCCGCCGGTGGCAACGGCCTGCTCGGGCAGGTCGTGCGGGGTGAGCTGCAGGTCGTCGGCGGTGATCTTGGCGTCGCTGCACAAAGCCATCGCGCGTTCCAGCACGTTTTCCAGTTCGCGCACGTTGCCGGGGAAGTCGTAGCGCTTGAGTTCCTCCAGCGCTTCGCTGCTTACGTCCGGCTTTTTCGTCCCGGCATTGCGGGCCAGCTTGTCGAGAAGCGCGCTGACGAACAGCGGGATGTCCTCGCGCATTTCCCGCAGCGCCGGCATGCGCAATTCGATGACGTTGAGCCGGTAATAGAGGTCGTGGCGGAACTTGCCCGCCTCGACGCATTCGCCGAGTTTCTGGTGCGTGGCACTGATGATGCGCACGTCCACCGGCTCTTCCTGGGTGGAACCCACCTTGCGCACCTTTTTCTCCTGTATCGCGCGCAGGAGTTTCACCTGCATCGCCAGCGGCAGGTCCGCCACCTCGTCAAGAAACAGGGTGCCGCCATTGGCGGCCTGGAAAAAACCGTCGCGGTCGGCGTCCGCGCCGGTGAACGCTCCCTTGCGGTAGCCGAAGAATTCCGACTCCATCAGGTTCTCGGGGATTGCGCCGCAATTGACGGGCATGAAGGGCTGGCTGCGGCGCGCGCTTTTCTCGTGGATGAGCCGCGCTGCAAGCTCCTTGCCGCTGCCGGATTCGCCGCTGATGTGCACCGGCGCCTCGCTGCGCGCCAGCTTCTCGATCAACTCGCGCACCTGCCGGATCGCGCCCGACTCGCCGAGCAGCACATGCCCGGTCGCGGCCTTGGCGGCGGAGGCCTGCGGCAGCGACAGCGCGGATTTCACCAGCGTGCGCAATTGCTCGAGCGACACCGGCTTGGCCAGGTAATCGAAGGCGCCGGCCTTGAGCGCCGCGACTGCGTTCTCGGTATTGCCGTGGGCGGTAATCACCGCGACCGGCAGGTCCGAAAGATTGTCCGAGATGAACTGGACCAGTTCCAGGCCCTCGCCGTCCGGAAGCCGCATGTCGGTGAGGCAAAGGTCGTAATTGCCGGACTGGACCTTCTCGATCGCCGACTTTACGGTGGTGGCGCGGTCGACGTCCAGGCCCATGCGCAGCAGGGTAAGCTCGATGAGCTCAAGGATGTCTTCCTCGTCGTCGACGATGAGCACTGAGCGCGAGTTGGCGCCCGCCGTCTGCTCCTTGCGTTTCACGCTCATGCTCCTCTACAGATAAGGGTGAACTCCGCGCCGACCGGACGATCCACGTATTCGAGCGTGGCGCCATTGGCTTCACATATCTCCCGGGCAATGTAGAGCCCGAGACCGGTGCCGCTGGAGGCCGTGGTGAAAAATGGCTCGAACAGATGCCCGCGCAACGCCTCAGCCACGCCGGTTCCGTCATCTATGACACTCAACTCTATCGTACCCTGTCGCGAACTCGGCCGCACGCGCAACAGAATGCTGCCGGGTTGTTTCCTGCAGTATCGCAGGGCATTCCTGCACAGGTTCCACATCACCTGATTGAGGTGGCTGCGATCGAAGGCCACGGTCGGGTCTGCTTCGATGTCGATGAGAATGATATCGCCGGGAATCTTCTCGATCCCGGAGAACTCGGAAACGAACGTGCGCAGGTACTCGCCCAGCCTGAAATGCTCGCGCGTGGCCTGATCACGCCGGTTCAGCTTGAGAACGTCCTGCACCATCCGGTCCAGCCGCTGCGTGTTGTCGTGAATGATCTGCAGCATCCGCACATGCGATTGGCCGCGCAATCCCGACTCCTCGAGCAGCAACTCGGTGGCGTGGTTGATCGCCGACAGGGGATTCCTGATCTCGTGGGCGATATTGGCGGTCAGCCGGCCCAGCGACGCCAGCTTCAACTGCTGCGCCTGCTGCTGGATGCGCGAGAGGTCTTCGAGGAAGATCACCACGCCCACGTTGCGGCTGATGCCCACCGGCACGAATCGGGCAGCGGTCGGCTTGTGGGTAAGCACGGTGCGCAGCGGCTCGAAGTCTGTCTTCGGATCGCGGCGCCACTGCTCCAGCCGCGCAGCCAGTGTCGGCGCATAGTCGCTCAGCAGCACCTCGCGCGGGCTGCGCCGCAACGGTCCCAGTATGGCTTCGGCGCGGCCGTTGATCTGGCGAATGGCGCCATGCTCGTCCACCACCAGCACCCCGTCCTGCATGTCCTGGATCACCAGCTGGTTCACCTGCGCCATGTTGGCAACATCGACTTCGCGCTGTGCCGCAATCGCCTCGATCACCACGGCGCGCTTGGCAAGCGAGTGCGCGAGCCAGCCGGTGGCGAAGAATCCGATGCACAACAGGCCGGCCTGCGCGAACTGGGACGTCGATCCGTACTGGAACACCACTTGATAGGTGTGCTCGGCAAGCACGGCAATTGTGGCCAGAGCCGCGAAAAACAGCGTCAGACGCCCGCGGCTGATCAGGCCGACCGCGGCCAGCGATGCGAGCAACAGCAGGCCCAGGCCGCTGCCGATCCCGCCGCTCGCATCCATTAGCAGGACGATGAAGAAAATGTCCGCGCAGATCTGCATCGCGAGCTGCACGGTGAAATACGGCTTGCGCGGAATAACCGCGGCAAACAACAGCAGGCTAAAGACGATGTATCCGATGTTCGCGTACAGGAAGGTCTTGCGGCTGTAGGAGCCGAAGGGAATGCTGTCGCCGAACGTCATCACCGCCGCCATCAGCGTGATCGCGACGGCAAGGCGATAGACGTTGAAATAGAACAGCGAGCGCCAGAACGCGTCGCCATACTGGCGGCGCTCGACCGACGGAAGCTCGGGAAGGGAGAGGACGCTGCTCATCGGCGCGGGCACGCGCAGGTCAGCGGCCGCGTTCCCGGTCGGCCAGCTGGAGATGTTCCTTGCTGCAATAGATCTCGCCGCGGGAGGTGACGGCTTCGCTCTTCGGCAGGTGCACGCCGCAGATCCGGCAGCGCACCATGTCCTCTCCGTGCTTTGCCGCGGCCGCCGGCGGCGGAGCCGCCTCGACTCGCCTGCGATAGCTGCGCAGGAACAGATACACCACGATGAAGACGGCGATCACTAGGAGGAACTTGGCCACGCGGGCTCCGAAGTGGAGTGATGTGGAATGGTCGGGGTGAGAGGATTCGAACCTCCGACTCCTGCGTCCCGAACGCAGTACTCTACCAGGCTGAGCTACACCCCGACGGTGAGTCTCGTTAACGCTTCAGTGATTGCGGGTCACCGCAAAGGCCGCCAATTCCAGCAAACAATCATTGTATTTAGAATGCGGCAGGCCGGCAATGGCTTCGCGCGCCCGCCGCGCCGAGTCTTCCGCCTGCCGGCGCGTGTACTCGAGCGCACCCGTTTCCTGCATCGCCTGCATCACCGGCCCGAAATCGCTCAGCCCGCCCTCGACGATGGCCTTGCGGATGAGCGCGCTCTGCGCGGCGCCGCCGTTGCGCATGGCGCGAATGAGCGGCAGCGTAGCCTTGCCCTCGGACAGGTCGTCGCCCAGATTCTTCCCGGTATGCGCAAGATCGCCCGAATAATCGAGGATGTCGTCCACCAGCTGGAATGCGGTGCCCAGGTGCATGCCATACTCCGCCAGGGCATCCTCCTGCGCGCGCGGCACGCCGGCGAGGATGCCGCCCAGACGTCCGGCGGCCTCGAACAGCTTGGCCGTCTTCGAGCGGATCACGCGCAGATAATCCGTCTCGGTGACGTCGGCGTTGTGAACGTGCAGCAACTGCATCACCTCGCCCTCGGCGATGGTATTGGTGGCATCGGCGAGCACCTCCATCACGCGCATGCTCTGCACCTGCACCATCATCTGAAAGGCGCGCGAGTAAAGAAAATCGCCGACCAGCACGGCGGCAGCGTCGCCGAACGCGAAATTGGCGGTGGCGCGTCCGCGGCGGATCTGCGAGTCGTCGACGACGTCGTCGTGTAGCAGCGTGGCGGTATGGATGAACTCGACCACCGCGGCCAACTGAAGGTGGTGACCGCCGGTATATCCGCAGGCACCCGCCGCGAGGATGACCAGAGCGGGACGCAGTCGCTTGCCCCCGCCGCCGATGATGTAGTCCGCGACCTGGCGCACCAGCACGACTTCGGAATCGAGCCGGTTGCGGATGACCTCGTCCACCGCCCGCAGGTCTGCGGCGATGAGATCGTTGATGAGGTGGGGCGTCACGTGGCCGGCCTGGGAAATGCAAAATCAAAAGTGCGCGATGGTAGGAAGCGCAAAGCTCCGGTGTCAAGGATTCAATCACCCCTTTCACAGAGTGCGACCGGACTGATGATTCGCGTCCGTCGATTCTTCCATTGGCTTTACTAAGCCTTTCTTTTTATGTAGTATGCGCGGCTTTCCTCAAAAGCGTATCGAGGGCTCCATCATGTATGCGGTCATAAAAACCGGGGGCAAGCAGTACCGTGTCTCTTCCGGCGAAAAAATCAAGGTAGAACAGATACCTGCAGACGTGGGCAGCCAGATTACCCTGGATCAGGTGTTGCTGGTCGCCGATGGCGACAAAGTCTCGATCGGGGCGCCTCTGGTGGCCGGCGCAACAGTGCAGGCGACGGTCGTTGCGCACGGCCGCGCCGACAAGGTGCACATCTTCAAGATGCGCCGCCGCAAGCACTATCGTAAGCATGGCGGTCATCGGCAGAACTACACCGAGATCCAGATCGACAAGATCTCGGGCTAAGGAGCAGAGCAAATGGCACACAAAAAAGCAGGCGGCAGTTCGCGCAACGGTCGCGACTCCCAATCCAAGCGCCTGGGCGTGAAGCGCTATGGCGGCGAGGTCATCCCGGCAGGCAGCATCATCGTGCGTCAGCGCGGAACCCAGGTTCACGCCGGAGAAAATGTCGGCATGGGCAAGGATCACACCCTGTTCGCCAAGATCGACGGCAAAGTGACCTTCGCGGTGAAGGGCCCAGACAATAGGAAAGTCGTCAGCGTCGTGCCGGCGTAAGGTATCCCGCTTTCAGCAAGAAGCCCTATCGGATCCGGTAGGGCTTTTTTGTTTCCCCACCCAGCAAGCAAACCCAGGGAAACTCTTTCAACACGAAGGGCACGAAGGAAGGGCAAGAAAGGATCACGAAGGAAATTCGAAACGATGCACGCACTTTGATCGCGATGCCCACGAGGCACTTCGAATCTACTCGACCTTTCGCCTTCCTTCGTGCGACTTTGTTTTTTCCTTCGTGTCCTTCGTGTTAAATGCGTTTTGGATTGGTTCTCAAATGAAATTCGTTGACGAAGCCACCATCGAAGTCCACGCCGGCAAGGGTGGGGATGGCATCGCCTCGTTCAGGCGCGAGAAATTCATTCCGCGCGGCGGGCCGGACGGTGGCGACGGCGGCCGCGGCGGCAGCATTCATGCGGTGGCCGATCGCAACATCAACACGCTGGTGGAATACCGCTACGCGCGCATCCACCGTGCCCGCAACGGCGAGAAAGGCCAGGGTTCGGATTGCTACGGCAAGGCGGCCGACGACATCACGCTGCCGGTGCCGGTCGGCACCGTCATCAGCGACCTCGCCAGCGGCGAAGTGCTCGCCGATCTGTCCGCCGACGGACAGACTGCCCTGCTCGCCAAGGGCGGCCAGCGAGGGCTCGGCAACATCCATTTCAAATCGAGCACCAACCGCGCGCCGCGCCAATGCACGCCGGGAGAGCCGGGCGAGAGCCGAACCCTGAAGCTCGAACTCAAGGTGCTCGCCGACGTCGGGCTGCTGGGTCTGCCGAACGCCGGCAAGTCCACCTTCATCCGCTCGGTTTCGGCCGCACGTCCCAAGGTCGCCGACTATCCGTTTACGACCCTGCACCCGAACCTGGGCGTGGTGCGCGTGGACGAGAATCGCAGTTTCGTGGTCGCCGACATACCCGGATTGATCGAGGGCGCGGCCGAAGGCGCCGGGCTCGGCCATCAATTCCTGCGCCACCTGCAGCGCACGCGCCTGTTACTGCACCTGGTGGACCTGGCGCCGCTCGACGATGGCGCCGATCCGGTGCACGACGCGCGCGCGATCGTCGAGGAACTGCGCAAGTACGACGAGTCGCTCTATCGCAAGCCGCGCTGGCTGGTGCTCAACAAGGCGGACCTGATCGCGCCTGAAGAGCGCGAGGAAAAAGTCCGGGATTTCCTGTCCGAATATACGCGCGCCGTCGCCGCGCCCGAAAAAAGCTTTATCATCTCGGCGCTCACCGGAGAAGGTTGCCGCGCGCTGACCTACGCAATCATGGAACATCTCCAGCGCCATGCCCGCGTCGAGCCGGCCGAAGCCGCAGAAGACGCCGAATAACATCGCCGGGACCGCCGCGGTCATCTTATGAAATCCGTCGCCGCCGAAGCAAAACGCCTGGTCGTCAAGGTCGGCAGCAGCCTGGTCACCAATGAAGGCCAGGGGCTGGACCACGCCGCGCTCGCGCGCTGGGCAAAGCAGATTGCGGAGCTCAGGCGTCGCAAGAAGCAGGTCGTGCTGGTCTCCAGCGGCGCGATCGCCGAAGGCATGAAGCGCCTGGGATGGAAGCGCCGCCCGCATGCGCTGCACGAACAGCAGGCCGCCGCCGCGGTAGGACAGATGGGGCTGGTCGAAGCCTACGAGTCGTGCTTCCGCAAGCACGGCATGCACACCGCACAGGTCCTGCTGACCCACGAGGACCTGTCCCACCGCAAGCGCTATCTGAACGCGCGCTCAACACTGCGCACGCTGCTCGAGCTCAACGTCATTCCGATCATCAACGAGAACGACACCGTCGCGACCGACGAGATCCGCTTCGGCGACAACGACACCCTGGCGGCGCTGGTGACCAATCTCATCGAGGCCGATGCCCTGGTGATCCTTACCGACCAGTCCGGCCTGTACACCAAGGATCCGCGCCTGCACAAGGACGCGGAATTGATCAGCGAAGCCAGGGCCGACGATCCCGGCCTGGAAAAAATGGCGGGCGGCGTGGGCAGCCATCTCGGCAGCGGCGGCATGCTCACCAAGGTGCTTGCCGCCCGGCGCGCGGCCCGCAGCGGCGCCTCCACCATCATCGCTTCGGGACGGGAGCCGGATGTTCTGGTGCGACTCGCCGGGGGCGAAGCCATCGGCACCCAGTTGATCGCCGATACCATGACGCTCGCCGCCCGCAAGCAATGGCTGGCCGATCATCTGCAGGTGCGCGGCAAGCTCAAGCTCGACGACGGCGCGGTGCGGGCACTGAAGGTGGACGGCAAGAGCCTGCTGCCGATCGGCGTATACGAACTCACTGGGGAATTCGAGCGCGGGGAAGTGGTGAGCTGCCTCGATCCGCAAGGCAACGAAATCGCCCGCGGGCTGGTGAACTACGGCTCGGCGGAAACCCGCCGCATCCTCAAGGCTCCCAGCCACGAAATCGAAGCGCGGCTGGGCTACGTCGACGAACCGGAGTTGATCCATCGAGATAACTTAGTCCTGCTCTGAATTTCTCAGAGTAGGAATCAGTTACGGCGGACACTCATGCGGCAAGGCCGCGTGATGTGGGAGCCACAATCTTCCTTCAAACAGGCAACACGAGGTTGCGGCGCAGACAACACGCTGCAAAGCGGCTTGTTGCGGTGAAGGCTAATGCGCACAGGGGGTTACGCCGCAACCACTAATGTCTGCGCAGCCGACGTTAAGCGCCGAAGGCGCGGCCGGAGTCACAATTTGGTGTTGCTGTAACAACAGCAACGTGCACTCGCAGGCCGCCTACCGCTCCTTCATATCGAAGTTGTTCAGCGGATCGCCCTTGAGCCTGGCAATCAGATCTTTCGCGTTTCGTCCTCCGACGGCCTCGCTGTCGCACAGATAGTCAACCCGTAACGAGTAGCGGAAACTGGCTGCAGTGCTGCCAACGTCCTGCCACTTGGGTTCGCGAGCATTCGTCCATGTTCCGTTGCGGGTGCCGTACGCGTACACCTTGTACTCCGACGTCTTGCAGCGCAGGCCTTCGTAGCTGACATTGGCGACAGCCGAGGGTGACTTGATGACCGCTGTGTAGCGCACCACCCAGTCCGCTCCCAGCGATACGGAATTGCGATCAACATAGAACCGGTTCTTCGAATACCCCCTCGGCCGGAATTCGATCAGGGCGGCATCATCCGGATAGGCGGGAAGGTTCAGCGCGTCTTCCTTGAATTTCTTCTCCTCGGGCACGCCGCCGATGTCCTCGGGCATGCCGCGCTGCGCGGCTGCAGCCTTTCCGCCGTCGTCGTACAACGCAAGCCCGAGCAACAGGACCGCCGCGGCCGCGGCCGCGGCCAGCCGGGATGAACCACTACGATGTGATTGCCGCAGCGTCATGCGCCTTCATCTGTATACGTGCTCGCGGGTGAGCGGATAAAGAACCGAGCCGTCGGCAAGAGGCTTGGCCCCGAGAATCTGGAAGATCGAAATCCAGCCGCGGTCGAACGCATGCGCCGACCCCGCCATGTAGATGCGCCAGGTGCGGAAGCGTTTTTCACCCACGATCCTGCGCGCCTCTTCCTGGCGCGCTTCCAGCCTGCTCACCCAGTGCCACAGCGTCTTCGCATAATGCGACCGCAGGCACTCCGCGTCCCAGGCCTCCAGCCCCTGCTGCGACATTTCGCCCAGGACCCGCGAGATATGCACCAGCTCGCCGCCGGGAAATACGTATTCGTCGACGAAATCGCCGATGCCGCTGCCCAGCGCGCCGTCGTCGAGCGAATTGGTGGTGATGCCGTGGTTCATGACCATCCCACCCGGTTTGAGCAGCCGGTAAATCTTGCCGAAATACGCCGGCAGATTGCGTTTGCCCACGTGCTCGAACATGCCGACGCTCGCGATCTTGTCGTAAGGCTCGTCTTCCGGCACGTCGCGATAGTCCATCAGCCGCACTTCGCAGCGGCCTTCGAGTCCCAGCGCGCCGATGCGCTCGGTCGCATACGCCTGCTGCTCTTGCGAGAGCGTGATGCCGAGCGCCTTCACGCCATGATGCCGGGTCGCCCACAGGACCAGTCCGCCCCAGCCGCAGCCGATGTCGAGAAAGCGTTCGCCGGGCTTCAGATCGAGCTTGCGGCAGATGTGTTCGAGTTTCTGCTCCTGCGCGAGATCGAGCGAATCATCGGGTTTCCTGAAATAGGCGCAGGAGTAGACCCGATTCCTGTCGAGCCAGAGACCGTAGAACTCGTTGCCCACGTCGTAGTGGTGCTGGATCGCCTTGCGGTCGGCGGGACGGGTGTGCCGCCACCATTTCCAGATGTCGGAGCGCCGGCGGTAGGCCCCGGCGTCGCCGGCCACCAGTTGCTCGCCGATACGCACCGACTTGCGAATGTCGCCGTCGAGATCGAGATCGCCCTCCACGTAACTCCTGGCGAGCTTGCCCAGACTGGGTTTGAGCAGCGACACCAGCGCCTGCGGCGAGCGCACGGTCAGGCGCAGTTCCGGGCTGTCACCGGACTGGATGGTCCTGCCGTTCCAGAGCGTAAGGCTCAGCGGCAGGCGGAGTCGCCTCAGGCGATCCTCAAGCATGCCGATCATGGGCGCTACCAGCATGGCATTCCTCGAAGCAGTCGGTTCAAAAAAAAGCGGCAGCCGGAAAGGTTGCCGTTATTGTACTTGCTGGCTAGTGTCCTGTTCCGCTGATTCGCGGCTGAAAACCCAGCGAGAATCGGCGCCATGCTGTGTTACGAGTCCTCGCCGTGCGTGTCGGAGCGCGGAAGAGGGGCCCCTCTGGGGATCTGACCGCGGAGACACGCGTAAGGCCGGTGTCGACACGCTATTGGCCGGTTACACGGTCGCATCCCCGCAAGCGGGGCGGCTGTCGAGGCGGAGCAGGGGCCCCAACTTTATTTGGGGATGCGACCTGAGATCAGACGCACAAGGGATCGCCCGCCGCCCTCGATCGCCTCCGAGGTCAGATCCCCAAACGGAAAACGTTCGGGGCCCCTCTTCCGCTCTCCGGCGATCCCTTCTCCACGTTCCACCGGCCCCCGCCACTGTCAAGGACTCGCGCCTTGCCTGACGCCGATTTCGCGGGTTTTCCGATCGATGATGGATTGTTGCCGAATGGATATGAGGACTGCCTTCCGACGTTCGCCGGTCGTCCCACGAATCAGCGGAACAGGACACTTGCCGAACTTAAAAAACAAGGTCGTTGAGCAGCGAACTCCGCACCCCGGCGGCAACCGCGTCAACCGATGCCTTGTAGTTGGGATGGTCCACACCGGCGGAAAGGCCGGCCCCGTTCTTCAACGCCTGTTTCATCGGCGGCGTGAGTTCGAAACGCAGGAAATGCACTGACGAAGTCTTTTCCTCGTTCTCGCGATCCAGGTCTTCGTCGGCAATCGCGTACACCCGCGGATGACCCGCGATCCCGATCGAGACGCGGTCCTCGATTCCGATCAATGTCGCCAGCGCGAGCGTGCGCTCCTCGACGTTGGGGTATTCGATCAGCATGGTGGCCTTCCAGTTGCTGCCGTCGGGAACCAGCGGGTTGTAGGTATCGAGCTCGTCGCGAATGCCCTCCTCCTCGAATATGCGCTCGACCCGCAACATCTCCTGGATCTGGTAGCGCATGGTGAGTTCGTCCTCGAACACCAGCGTGATGTGCTCGCCCAGTTGAACCGTCCGGTTTTTCTTGTGGGCCAGCACTTTGGCGCGGAAATCCTTGCGCGCCTTCGCGTACTGTTCGAGTGACATCAGGCTTTCGGCGGTAATGACAGCCATCTCTGACCTCTTGCTGTTTCTGGCGGCAACATCCCGGCCTTCACAGCCCGTAGGCCATGCGGATCAAAGTCAGGGGATGGCTTTTCTCCGCGTTGCCCTTTTCCAATCCGCTATCGGCGATGCCTTGCTTGATATGGCGACCGGCGATGGCGCAATCCGAGCTGACGTAATCCGGCTCGGTGGCCGCCATCTGGCGGAACACCGGTTTGCCGATCTTCATCGATTCGTCGAAGTACTCCTTCTTCACGCCCCAGGTGCCGTCGTGCCCGGCGCAGCGTTCGACGGTGTTGACCTGGGTCTGCGGCACAAGCTCGAACATCTTGCGAGTCTTCTGCCCCATGTTCTGCACCCGCAGGTGACACGGAACGTGATACGACACCTTGCCCAGCGGATTCTTGAAGTCGGTTTTCAGCAGACCATCCTTGTGTCGAAGCACCAGGTATTCGAAGGGATCGAACATCGCCTCCTGCACCGCCTTCACGTCGGCATCGTCCGGAAACATGAGCGGCAGTTCCTGCTTGAACATCAGGGTGCAGGACGGTACCGCGGTGAGGATGGCGTAGCCCTCTTTGGCAAGCCTGGCGAGTACCGGAATGTTCGTTTCCTTCAACTTCTGCACGGTGTCGAGATCACCCAGCTCGAGCTTGGGCATGCCGCAACAGGATTCCTTCTCCACGACGATCGCGGGCACTTCGTTGTGCGCCAGGATCCTGAGCAGATCGTGGCCGATGCCGGGCTCGTTGTAGTTCACGTAACAGGTCGAGAACATCGCCACCTTGCCGGGGGTGTTCTTGCCGTCCCTGACCGGGAACGAGGAATCCGGTCTTGCATGGTTGCGGAATCGGGCACTGCTGTACTCAGGCAGCACCCGATCCTTGTGCACCCCCAGCACCGACTCCATGACCTTGCGCGCGGCCTTGGACTTGTTCACCGCGTTGACGACCTGTACCACCACCGGGATCGAGGCGAGCTTGCCGACGGCGTCGGTGCTGGTGAGCAGTTTGTCGCGAAACCGGGCTTCGCCCTTTTTGAACTTCACCGCCTTGGCGCGCAGCATCAGGTGCGGGAAATCCAGGTTCCAGGGGTGCGGCGGCACGTACGGGCACTTGGTCATGTAGCACATGTCGCACAGATAGCACTTGTCCACGACCTTCCAGAGATCCGGCTTCGCCACCCCGTCCAACTCGCCGTTCTTGCCCTCGTCGATAAGGTCGAACAGCGTCGGAAACGTGGTGCACAGGTTCACGCAACGGCGGCAGCCGTGGCAGATGTCGAAGACGCGGTGCATTTCCTCGAACACCTTGTCTTCGTTGTAGAAGTCCGGCGACTTCCAGTCGATGGGATGTCTGGTGGGCGCTTCCAGGCTGCCTTCGCGAAAGGTCATGAGGGCGGTGAATGGGTGAAGAGTGAATGAGTAAAGGGGGAAGGCTCTATCAAGGCGCAAGGTTCGAGGCGTGTCGGCTTACTCGCCTCTCGCCTCACGCCTCTCGCCTCACGCCTTGCCTTACCAAAAGCTCAGTCTGCCAGCGCGTCCAGGGCCTTCTGGAAACGGTTGGCGTGCGAGCGCTCCGCCTTGGCAAGGGTTTCGAACCAGTCGGCGATCTCGTCGAAGCCTTCATCGCGGGCGCCCTTGGCCATGCCGGGGTACATGTCGGTGTACTCGTGGGTCTCGCCGGCAATCGCGGCTTTCAGGTTTTCGCGCGACTTGCCGATCGGCAGCCCGGTCGCCGGGTCGCCCACGGCTTCGAGGTACTCGAGATGTCCGTGCGCGTGACCCGTTTCACCCTCGGCGGTGGAACGGAAAACCGCCGCGACGTCGTTCTGGCCTTCCACGTCGGCTTTCGCTGCGAAATAGAGATAACGGCGGTTTGCCTGGGATTCGCCGGCAAACGCGTCCTTCAAATTCTTCTCGGTCTTGGAACCCTTCAGTGCTTGCATCTTGGCCTCCGTACAGTGATTCAAATCGATTGCGGTTGGAGAACCGGCGCCAGGAATCCCGGCTCCGGCACAGGAATTAGACTAAATCTAATCTGTAAACCGAGTGTAGGGACTGAACTTCGACAAGTCAACCCGGACGGGCTCGTGGCCCGAGGGTACTCAGTTAACCCATTCACAAATCGCGATTTAGTTTTTCGTTCCCGCCTGTAGTGCCGCGCCTACCCGGGTGATGAACCCGTCCAGCTTCGGGATGTCCAGCCATCGCGTGACCACCACCAGATCGTACTCCGGCGCAATCCAGATCATGTTGCCGCCCGAGCCCAGGGCGAAGAAACTCGACTCCGGCGCACCGGGAAAAATCCCGCGGCGGTTCCGGGACAACCACCACAGGTAGCCGTAGTGCGGGGCGATATCGGTGGGCTGAGTCGCCATGTCCACCCAGCGTTCGGACAGGATGCGCCTGCCATTCCACTCGCCGCGTCGCAGCAGCAAGTAACCGAAGCGGGCGTGGTCGCGGGTACTGGCCCAAAATCCCCCGCCCCAGTGACTGCCTCCGCTCACCGACTGCACGCGCCTGCCGCCGATTTCGACATAGGAATTGCGGTAGCCGTGCCAGACCCAGGTATCCGACGCACCAATCGGGTCCATCACTTTTTCCTTGAGCACTTCCGGCAGCGGCCGCTGGTATACCCGCAGCAATGCCAGCGCCAGCCGGTTCACGCGCACGTCGTTGTACTCCCAGAACGTGCCGGGCGCCTGCAACTTGCGGTCATAGCCCCTGCGGCGGTCCGCCACGTCGGGCTTGTCCCAGAGCGTGCCCTCCCATTCGCTGGTCTGGTTGAGCAGCATGTGCCAGGTAACCTTGCGGTTGTGGCTGTCGTCGAAGCCGCCGTCCTGCACGTAGTCGGCCACGCGATCGTTCACATCGGCGATGAGCCCGGCATCGACTGCCAGTCCGGCGACCGTTGACAGGTAGCTCTTCGCCATGCTGAAGCTCATGTCCACGCGGTCGACATCGCCCCACTGCGCCACCAAGTAACCATGGCGCACGACCATTCCGGCGGGGCCGCCGCGCTCCTTGGTCTCGCCAAGGATCGCCGGGTAGGGCTCGTTGGCCACGTCTTTCTGAATCTGCTTGAAGACGTCGCGCTCCCACGGCGCCTCGTTTTGCTGCGCGTAACGGATCGCCTCTTCCAGGGCCGCCGGATCGAATCCCGCCGCTGCAGGCGCACGGCGCTCCCAGTGGTCACCCGGGAAATAGACCGGATCGGCGATGGCGGGCAGTGCCATCGCAGCGAACGCCGCCGCGATCGCAACCCGCAGAAGCGCGCTCAGGACCGGGCCTCCGGCAACTGATCGCATCATTTTTTATACCTCCCTTTTGAACAATCTGCGCGGACGGCCCACCAGAGATCGCGCGCCAACTATGGAACTCGCCGCCGAAACCGTTTAGTCTTACCGCAGTTTTCCGGCCCCTGCGGCCGTCCATAAACCTCGACCCGGCCTCATGCTAACAAGAACCAACATCGGTCTCACCATCGAACAGGACGAGCTCAAAGGCTTTTCGCGGACGATAGCCGAAATCGAATGGCTGCTGCTCGCGCTGGTCCTGGTGTACCTGCTCGCCGACGCACTGCCGGACGAGGGCGGCATCGCGCTGAACATGGCGCTGTTTTTCTTTGCCGCGTTCATCCTCGGGCTGCATTACATCCAGTTCTACAAGGAGGAGTCGCGGCCCAAGCTGCTGTTCGAGACCTGGGTGATGATCGTGTTCATCACCTGGGTGGTCCTGTACACGGGCAATTTCCACAGCCCGCTGCTCAATCTCTACCTGTTGCCGATCATTGCCAGCGCGCTGATTTTCGGCAAGCTGGTGACCGCCATAGAAGTCGCCGCGATCATCGGCTGCTTCATGTTCTTTGGCTACGATCCCGGGTCCAAGACGCTGCTCTCGCTGCGCTACTGGGGCGAGATCCTGGCGATGTCAACGCCGGTGATCCTGGTGGCCTACATCACCACCATGCTTGCCGCCGACATCCGGTACGCGGTGGACAAGATCAAGGAGGTGTCGGATACCGACGAACTCACCGGCCTGTACAACATGCGCGCCTTCTCGGCGATGCTGCAGCGATCCTTCAAGCAGGCGGTGCGTTATGGGCACGCCTTAGCGGTGGTGATGATCGACTCGGACAATCTCAAGCAGGTCAACGACGCGCATGGCCACGATGCCGGCAACCGGCTGCTGCAGCACCTGGTGCGCTGCATTCGCGAACAGTTGCGCGGGTCGGACGTCATGGCGCGCTTCGGCGGCGACGAATTCATTCTGTTGCTGCCGGAGACCAATAACAAGGGCGCGCTGGAAATGGCCGAGCGCATACGCAAGGCGGTCGAGCTGTCGCGTTTCAGCGTGCGCGACGGCGACACCAACGTAACGGTCAGCTTGGGCGTGGCGAGCTACCCCGACGACGGCGGCAATCTCGACGTGATCCTCGACAAGGCCGACAAGGCCATGTACCGCGCCAAGCAGAAAGGCCGCAACCGCGTGGTGTCCTATCTGGAAGATACGATAGGCTGACGGCGCCCCGGACGGAAGTACGCGGTATCGTCGTAGAACCCCTCCCGCTCATTCCCGCTCCACCAGCCCGGAACACCCAGCACCGGCAACGGAGATAACTCCCTGCCGTGGCAAAACCGTTCGCGGCTCCAGATGTGCATCGCCAGCAGGCGATCCAGCTCCGCCAGTTGCGCCGCCTGAGGCAGTTCAAGGAATGCGCCGGGCACCTGCAGCAGCACGGCTTTTCCGGTCAGGCCGACGAAGGGTTGCAGCGACTTGGAGAAGAGCGCGTGGCCGAACACACCGAAGCGCATTCGCGCCTTCACTGCGTCGCGCCGGTGCCAGAACAATTCCTTCCAGCGAAAGCCACGCACCAGTTCGAGCAATTCCGCGTCGCTGGACACGACCGCCACACCGTCCTCGTCGAACAGGGTCAGCGCATCGCGCTGCGGCGGACGGTTGCCCCTGCCTGCCGCAAGCATGGACTCGTAGTGGCGGGCATTGATCACGGCCTTGGTGGTCGGAAACGTCAGCCACACCAGCGCATTAAACAAGTCATGCCAGTCGAAAGCCTGCACCTGGACCTCGCCCCTGAGATAGGTGCGCGTCTCGAACGCGGCTTCGAATGATTTCGACTTCGGCGCCTGAGGAATGAAGCGCACACGCATGCCCTGCGCGTTGACGATGCGGCGGCCGCGGTCTTCCGCAAGCGCGTTGAGCAGATCGAGATCCGGCCAGCCGATCGCCGGCAGGCCGGCGGCCACCGGGCGCAGCGGCGCGAACATCTCACTGCGGGTCAGCCAGTCGGTATTCCAGAAGTCGGCCATGCGGTTGAAAAGGGGCGATCGGTTAAGATTACGATCGTTCCAGTATATCCACGCCTGTTGCAAACATGACTGAACGCGTTGATTGCGCGGTGATCGGCGCCGGGATCGTCGGGCTTGCCGTTGCACGCGAACTCGCGCTCCACGGGCGCGAAGTAATCGTGATCGAAGCGGCCGACGCAATCGGCACTCACACCAGCTCGCGCAACTCCGAGGTGATCCACGCCGGGTTGTACTACGGCAAAGGCTCTTTCAAGGCGCGTTTCTGCACCGCCGGGAAACAGCTGCTTTACGCCTATTGCAGCGAGCGCGGCGTGCCGCACAGGAACATCGGCAAGATCGTGGTCGCGGCGGGCGACGACGAGATCGAGGCACTCAAGGGTTACGTAGCCAAAGCCGAAGCCAATGGCGTGACCGACCTGCGCTGGCTGTCGCGCGCACAGTTGCGGGAACTGGAGCCGGACGTCGAATGCGTTGCCGGATTTCTTTCACCGTCCACGGGAATCGTGGACAGCCATGCGCTGATGCTGGCCTACCAGGGCGACGCCCAGAATCACGGCGCGGCCGTGGTGTTCAAGAGCCCGGTCCGGTCCGGTGAAATCGGCGGTGACGGCATCGTGCTCAATGTCGGCGGCGACGAGCCGATGACCATCGCCTGCAACGCGGTGGTGAACTCGGCCGGCCTGTTTGCCCAGGACGTCGCGCGCTCGATCCGCGGCATTGCCGCGCAAAGCATTCCGCCGCAGTATTTTGCCAAGGCCCACTACTACACGCTGTCGGGCAAGCCGCCGTTCAGACGCCTGGTGTATCCGGTCGCGACCAGCGCCCACCTGGGCGTGCATGTCACCGTGGATCTCGCCGGGCAGGTGCGCTTCGGACCGGACGTCAGCTGGGTCGATAAAGTAGACTACAGCTTCGACCACTCGCGCGAACCGCTGTTCTACCGCGCCATCCGCAAGTATTACCCGGGGTTGAAGGACGGCCAGCTGCAACCCGGTTACACCGGCATCCGCCCCAAGGTTTCGGGGGAAGGGGCGCCCGCTGCCGATTTCGTGATCCAGGGGCCGAAAGACCACGGCGTTCCCGGACTGGTGAATCTGTACGGCATCGAATCGCCTGGGCTCACCGCCTCGATGGCGATCGCGCAGCACGTCCGCGAACTTCTCGCGACCTGAACTCGAAGACGAACCTTGACGCAAAGACGCAAAGGCGCAAAGTAGGCGGGAAGAGATCAAGAATGGCGAGAAAGTCGATGCCTGATGGCGCGGCTGCGTCGCCTGATTTAACAAAGGGGGGAGGAGAATGGGGGCAAAAGATCAAATCGAACCCATCGAAAAAGCCGGCGTCGATGAACTGCGCGCGCTGCAGTTGAAGCGGCTGCGCTGGAGCCTGCAGCACGCGTATGAGAAGGTGCCGCACTACCGCAATGCCTTCGACGCCGCCGGCATTCACCCCGGCGATCTGAAGGATCTGGCGGACCTGGCAAAGATTCCGTTCACCACCAAGGCCGACTTGCGCGCCAACTACCCTTTCGGGATGTTCGCCGTGCCGATGGACGATATCGTGCGCGTCCATGCCTCCAGCGGCACCACCGGTAAGCCCACCGTGGTCGGTTACACCCGGGAAGACATCGACACCTGGGCGACGGTGATGGCGCGCTCGCTGCGGGCTGCAGGCGGCAAATCCAGCGACATCGTCCACGTCGCCTACGGCTACGGCCTGTTCACCGGCGGGCTGGGCGCGCATTACGGCGCCGAGGCGCTGGGCGCCACCGTGATCCCGGTGAGCGGTGGCATGACCGAGCGGCAAGTGCAGCTGATCTGCGACTTCAAGCCCGACATCATCATGTGCACGCCATCCTACCTGCTGGTGATCGCGGATGAATTCGTGCGCCAGGGTCTCGACCCGGCGCTGTGCTCCCTGCGAGTGGGGATGTTCGGTGCCGAGCCGTGGACCGAGAGCATGCGTGCCGAGCTCGAAAAGCGCTTCGGGCTGGTGGCACTCGACATCTACGGGCTTTCGGAAGTCATCGGCCCGGGGGTGGCGCAGGAATGCATCGACTCGCGCGACGGGCTCACCGTCTGGGAGGACCATTTCTACCCCGAGATCGTCGATCCGCAGAGCGGAGCAGTGCTGTCCGATGGCCAGAGCGGCGAACTGGTCCTGACCTCGCTCACCAAGGTCGGGATGCCGGTGATCCGCTACCGCACGCGCGACCTCACGCGGCTGCTGCCCGGCACCGCGCGCAGCATGCGCCGGATGGCGCGCGTCACCGGGCGCAGCGACGACATGCTGATCATCCGCGGCGTCAATGTTTTTCCCTCGCAAATCGAAGAACTGCTGTTGAAACAAACGGAGCTCGCGCCCCACTATGTGCTGGAAGTGCGTCGCGATGGGCACCTCGACGATCTGGACGTTTTGGTCGAACGCCGGGCCGGGACCGCCGCACCATTGTCGGTTGCGACAATCACCGCCATCGAGCAGGATATGGAGCGGCAGATCAAGGGCTACATCGGGGTGACCACCCGGGTCCGTGTGGTCGAACCGGGCACGGTCCAGCGCTCGCAGGGCAAGGCGGTGCGCGTCATCGACAAGCGGCCCAGGAATTGAGAGTCGAGAGATATTGAAAGCCGCAGGGGATCGAAAGGAGCAGGATTTGGCGGCACCAGTCACTAAAGCACCCGTTCAGGAATCCGAGAGCCTGCAGCGCGCCGGCATAGGCAACGATGCAGTCGCAGCTTGGCACGCCGCGGCACCGCGCGACACCGGCGATTTCGCCGGCGACTGCGCCCGCTACTCACGATTCTGGGAGTCGAGTGCCGCTTTGCTTGCGCGCCTTCCTGCAAAGCCGGCGCGCGACGCGCAGCAGGCGGAGGCAGCCGAGCGGATCAAACAGGTGGCGCGCGAGGCGCGCACCCTATTCCTTCGCGCCCACGTCGAGGCGGTCTACGACCGGCTCACACACAACCGGTCGCGCTTCATCCGCGTCGAGCAACTCATTTATGACGCCGCGGCGCTGGTGCCGGGGCTGACGCCCACGCGCGCGCAGGTCGCGGCCGAATCCGCGTGCCTTCAGCGCGACAAGGAGGGGCTGGAGATCGACCACGGCATCTTCGTCTCCGCCACGCTGGCAAATCCGGGCACAGGACGCCACCTCTGCCACGCGATGCTGCTTCCCCACGCCGGGACGGCCGAGCGGCTAGCGGAGCTGGAAAGGAAAGGGCGCGTGGATCTCGGTGCGGCCGAAGTCTTCCGCAAGGGCCGGGCCTCACACGTGATCGAGAAGAATCCCCGCCACCTGAATGCCGAGGACGCGACCACGCTCGACGCCGCCGAGATCGCCGTCGATCTGGCGATCCTCGATCCGCACACGCAGATCGGCGTGCTGCGCGGCGATTATGTGCAGGGCGGCAAGTACCAGGGAAAGCGCGTGCTCGGCAGCGGCATCAACCTGACCCACCTTTACTACGGCAAGGTGCCGTTCATCTGGTATCTGCAGCGCGATCTGGGGATCGTGAACAAGCTCTATCGCGGACTGGCCCACCCCGAGATGATGCCGGACGACGTCAACGGTCAGACCATCGAGATGCCCTGGATCGCGGTGGTCGAGGGATTCGCCATCGGCGGGCATTGCCAGTACCTGCTGACCATGGACTACGTGCTGGCCGCGCAGGACGCGTTCATGAGCCTGCCGGCACGCAAGGAGGGCATCATCCCCGGCGCGGCGAACCTGCGGCTGCCGCGCTTCACCGGCGACCGCATCGCGCGGCAGGCGATCATGTACCAGCGCCGGCTCGACTGCGACAGCCCCGAGGGCCGGCTGATCTGCGACGAAGTGGTTGCGCCGGCGGACATGGACGGCGCGATCGAGCGCGTGGTCGAAAATCTCAACGGTACCGGCGTGGTGAGCGCCGCGTCGAACCGGCGCGCCTTCCGCGTCGCCCAGGAACCGCTCGACCTGTTTCGCAACTATTTCGCCGTGTACGCACTCGAGCAGGCCTATTGCCACTTCAGCCCCGCGTTGATTTCCAACCTCGAGCAGCACTGGAACGCCAAGAACCGCAAGCTCTGAGCGGGCCGCCAGACCTGGCAACAGATTCCCACCGAAACGCCCCGGCACTGCCGGGGCTCTATATTTTCGTCTTCAATCTCCACCCAACGCAAAGGCGCAAAGAACGTAAAGAAAGGCAAGAAAGTTACGGTCAAAATACTGGTCGATAGTTATTCCGAATGCCGGCCTATCCTTGTGCGCATCTAATTTTCGATTCCTTTGCGGCCTTTGCGCTCTTTGCGCCTTTGCGTTGAGACTTATCGTCGCTAGGCCGCCTTGGCGTGGCGGATCGCCTGCCATACCTTTTCGGAGGTGGCCGGCATTTCGATGTGTTTCACGCCCAGCGGGCGCAGCGCGTCGATTAACGCATTCATCACCGTGGGCGTACCGCCGACGGTGCCGAGCTCACCGACACCCTTTGCGCCGAGCGGGTTGATCTTGCACGGGGTAGTTTCGTCGGTGTGAGTATCGAAATTCGGCAGGTCGTCGGCCCGCGGCAGGCAGTAGTCGAGCAGCGAGCCGGTCAGCAATTGTCCGGTCCGCGGATCGTAGTGGGTGTTTTCCATCAGCGCCTGGCCGACCGCCTGGGCGATTCCGCCGTGCACCTGGCCGGCGACGATCAGCGGATTGATCACCCGCCCCACGTCGTCCACGGTGGTATAGCGCACGATCTCGGTCACGCCGGTTTCCGGATCGACTTCGACTTCGCAGACGTGGCAACTGTTCGGCCACGACGGGCCGCCCACTTTCTGCAGCGTCTTGATGGCAATGCGCCTCTCGGGCTGCTTCGCGGCCAGTTCGAACAGGCCGATGCCGACGTCGGTGCCGGCCACCTTGAAGCGGCCGTCGTCATAGGTGATATCCGATGCCGCCGCCTCGAGCGCATCCGCGGCGAGCTCCTTGCCTTTCTCGACGGTGTCCCTGGAAGCGGTGAACATCGCCGAGCCGCCGATGTAAAGCGAGCGGCTTCCCATGCTGCCTATCCCTTGGGCGATGTCGCTGTCGCCCTGGACGATGACGATCCGGTCCGGGTCGACGTCGAGCGTCTCGGAAATGATCTGCACGTAGCTGGTCTCGATGCCCTGTCCCATCGCCTGCATCGCGGTATAGACCACGATCCGCCCGTCGGCCTCCACATGCAGGTCCACCGTCTCCTCGTGCACGACTCCGGTCCACTCGAGAAAGGTCGAAAGGGCGCGGCCGCGGAGCTTGCCGCGCTTGCGCGTCTCTTCGCGGCGTTTGTCGTAACCCTTCCAGTCGGCATGCTCGAGGATGCGGTCGAGCATGTGCGGAAAGTTGCCGCTGTCGAACGTTTCGCCCATCGGCGTGGTGTAGGGCATGGCGCCAGGCTGAATGAAGTTGCGCCGGCGCAGTTCCGCCGGGTCGATTTTCATTTCCGCGGCCGCCTGGTCCATCAGCCGTTCGATGAGATAGATCGCCTCCGGCCGTCCGGCGCCGCGGTACGCTCCCACGACGTTGGTATTGGTCAGCACTGCCGTGCCGCGCAGGTCGAGCGCGGGGACGTGATAGACGCCGGTGATCACTTTCGGCCCGACGGCCACTACGATGACCGCGCCCGGGCCGCTGGCATGCGCCCCGATGTTGCCGACGATCTCCACGCGGAAGCCGAGGATCCTGCCATCGGCGTCGAAAGCCAGTTCCGCGCGGTTGATCTGGTCGCGCCCATGATTGCCGGCGAGAAACTCCTCGCTGCGGCTGGCGCGCCAGTGCACCGGCCGGCCGAGCTTGCGCGCTGCCCCGGCGCACACCACGTCCTCGGGGTAGAGCTGGGTCTTCATGCCGAAACCGCCGCCGACATCGCCGACGCGAACGCGCACCTTGTCCAACGGCACCTTGAGGCAAGACTCCGCCAGCGTCGTCTGCAGCCCGGCGGGGTTCTGGCAACTGGTCCACAGCGTAATGCGGCCGGTCTTGGCATCGAATTCCCCGATGCTGCCGCGCGGCTCCATGGTCACCGGCACCAGCCGCTGGTTGTAAAGCGCAAGCCTGGTGACGTGCTTGGCCTTCTTGAAGGCGGCATCGCATGCGTCTTTCTTGCCGAACTGGGTCTGCGCCGCGATGTTGCCCGGTGCATCCGGCCACAGTTGCGGTGCGCCCGGCGCGGTGGCCGCCTCGATCGTCACAACGGCCGGCAACGCCTCGTACTCGACCAGCACCTGCTCGGCGGCGTCCTCCGCCTGCGAACGGCTTTGCGCGATTACCGCGGCCACCGGCTCGCCGACGAAGCGTGCCGCGTCCACGGCAAGCGCGTGGTGCGGCGGGCCGCACATCGGTTTGCCGTCGGCGCGTTTCAGCCCCTGTCCGTCCGGCAGCGGACCGATGCCATCGGCCTTGAGGTCCGATCCCGTCAGCACGGCTACCACGCCGGGCATGGCCCGCGCGGCCTGCGTGTCGATGGAGACGATGCGGGCGTGCGCGTGCGGTGAGCGCACGAACACTGCAAAAGCCTCGCCGGGAAGCGACAGGTCGTCAATGTACTGACCTGCGCCGTAGAGCAGCCGCTGGTCTTCGCGCCGCACCATTGCCTGGCCGATACCGTACTTTGCCATTCGCCTGATCCTTTTCCTTGTGTTGCCCGTCCGAAGAACGACTCCGCTTGCCGAATTCTAAGCCACCCGGGCCGGTCCCGTTCGGACCACCCCGAATCTAATTCAGTTGATCCTGCGCCGCCCCTTGACTAGCATGGGAGGCCTTCGAGGGCCAACCACAGAGGAAGCCACATGCTCGTCAAGATAACAATGACGGTGAACGGCAAGCCCGTTGCCGCCGAAGTGGAACCGCGGGTTCTGCTGGTCGACTTCATTCGCGACACGTTGCGCCTAACCGGTACGCACATCGGCTGCGACACCGCGCAATGCGGCGCCTGTACCATACACATGAACGGCAACGCGGTGAAGTGCTGCAACATGCTTGCCGTGCAGGCCGACGGCGCCGATATCGTGACCATCGAGGGCATAGCGCGTCCCGACGGCACCATGCACCCGATGCAGGCGGCGTTCCGCGACCACCACGGCCTGCAATGCGGCTACTGCACGCCGGGGATGGTGATGAGCGCCATCGATCTGGTCAGACGCCACCCGCACCCGAGCGAGGCCCGGGTCCGCGCCGAACTGGACGGCAACCTGTGCCGCTGCACCGGCTATCACGGCATCGTCAAGGCGGTGCTGGCCGGCGCAGGTTTGATGAAGAACTGATCTAAAGAGAGTCCAAACCCAACGCAGAGGCGCAGAGGACGCAAAGGACGCAGAGAAAAGCAAGACGAGAAATGATAGCCACGAATTTGGGATAGCGAGCCGCAAGCTCGATGACGTGTGAGTCTCACCTATTCCTTCTCGCCGGATCATCTCTGCGAACTCCGCGTCCTCTGCGCCTCTGCGTTGGGTGTAGACAAAAATGTCGGCATTGCCGACCAGATAGAGGATCAAGCATGTACGAGTTCAACTATCACAGAGCCACCAGCGTCGCGGATGCGGTGGCCAAGCTCGCCGCCGCGAGCGACGGCAAGCTGCTGGCCGGCGGACAGACCCTGATCGCCGCATTGAAACTGCGCCTGGCTTCACCTACGGACATCGTCGATCTGCGCGGAGTCGCCGAACTGCGGGGCATCAGGAAGGACGGCGGCGCCATCAGCATCGGCGCCATGACGACACACGCCGAGGTGGCTTCCTCGAAGGATGTGCTGCAAGCCGTTCCGGCGCTCGCGAATCTCGCCGCGAGCATCGGAGATCCCATGGTACGCAACATGGGCACTCTGGGCGGGTCGGTCGCGAACAATGACCCGGCATCGGATTATCCCGCGGGGGTTCTCGGCCTGGGTGCAACGATCCATACCAACAAGCGCAAGATTGCGGCCGACGACTTCTTCACCGGCATGTTCGAGACTGCGTTGCAGCCGGGAGAAATCATTACTTCGATCGCTTTCCCACTGCCGAAACGCGCGGGTTACGCGAAATTCAGGAACCCGGCGTCGCGCTACGCGATCGTCGGCGTGTTCGTTGCGGAAACGGCAAACGGCGTGCGCGTGGCAGTCGCCGGCGCGGGGCCGTGCGTGTTTCGCGTTGCAGCGATGGAAAAGGCGCTCGGTGCGAAATTCGCGGTGGACGCTGTCGCGAATATTCACCCTCCGTCGAAGGATCTCAACACCGACATCCACGCCAGCGCGGAATACCGCGCGCATCTCGTCACCGTCATGGCAAAGCGCGCCGTGGAGCAGGCTCTGTCGAAATGACCCTCCCTTCTAAACCCAACGCAGAGGCGCAGAGGACGCAGAGTAAATCTGAGCTGCAAATCGCGTCTTGGGGGTCAGGGCTTTTTCAGCCGGGGAAGTAAGCGCGAAAGGAAGGGTTACTAACCCCCCTTGCGACAATCATAGGGCTACGCCTTGAGCGAGCGGTGGCATGGCGTCCCAAGTCCGCCCGCGGAACTTGCGACCGTTTGCAGTCTTGGTCCGCTTCTCGCCATCAACACCCCAAGTGCCCCATTGCTTGAAAAAGAACGCAGCATGCGCGGCGACGCACTGTCGTTTGATCGGCTCCACCCATTCCGGCCGCATCGGCCTGGCCTTTCGTCCCGATTCTCCGCCCACGATTACCCAGTGAATTCCGTTCAAGTCGAAGCTGCCCAAATCTTCCAGCAGCGGCTCGATCGAAAGAAACCGTATTGAAGCGTCGATGCCGCGAAGTACCGGGATTCTCGGAAGGCCATATTTCCGGTTCTCGACCGAAACACCGAGCCAGACGTTGGATGGCACGGCTACGCCATGACAAAACTCCGCCATCCGCTCAGCACGCTTGGTCAGCACCTGGAATGTGTGCTGGGGCGCCCGAGCCATCACATCGAATATGCGATGGATGTAGTCGAACGGCACCTTTTCGTGGAACAGGTCCGACATCGAATTCACGAAGTACACCGTGGGCTTGCTCCGTTCGAGTGGCTGGTTAATCCGCCCCGGCATCAACGTTAGCCGAAAACCGTTCTCGTAACCCGGCACGCCGATCGCTTTTAGGCGGCGCGCCATCGTCTCCGCGTAGCAGTTCTTGCAGCCCGGGGAAATCTTGGTGCACCCGACTGTAGGGTTCCACGTCTGCTCGGTCCATTCGATTCGGCTTTGTGTGCTCATTGCTTGCCTCCTGTCATTTGCAAGCGTTCGCCGTTCTTCTTCTCAAAATGCAGAAACCGACTTATCCGCTTTCCTTCCGCATCGAGATTACAGACCTTTCCCGTAGCGATCAAATTCCCAAGTGCGCGCTGAAGATCGCCAGGGAGCCAATCCGTTTCCTCCAACAAATCTGCGAACTCTGCTTCCCCGAATTTTATCGGCTGATCAGACAAGCGCTCGAGCCAGAACTGCTCCACTTCCGCAATATCCACCGGCTGCTCATCAGCATCCGCCATATCTTTGGCGGTCCAGAGCTCACCTTGACCGGTCTTCTCAATACGCGATGCCTGCTTCGTCGATGCCCTGACGAGCTTCTGCACAGGTTCGAGTGCCTCAGAGATTTCCATGAACACGGTTATGCCGTGAGGATGGCTGGTCAGGTAGACAAGATGGTACTTGGTCCGCTCTCTCGCCCGATCCAGCACACGCACGTATGCCGAGCGCGCGGGCCAGCGGACTTTTGCCGGCATCAGTTGCTTGAGATTGCGGCGATAGATACTGAGAACATACTTCTCCCGGCCGAGACCGTGTAGCTCGCCCACGCTTGGCTTTTCTCCCAGAAGGTCGAGCATGTGAGTTTCAAGATCCTGCTTCGACATGAAGCGGGTCACGAAGTCGTACATAAAAGTGATCAGAAACTCGGACTGAGGCCGTGCCAGCAGTGACTGCAGCGCCTTCACACCAACTGATTTCCATCCCTTCGGATCGAGGAAGAAAAACGCAAATGCCGCGCTTCCACACCAATCCAAAATCGTCCGCTGCAAGTTGACAAAATCACCCTCTAGCGGCTTGGCCTCGATCCCAGTCGGCGTTCGCTCGCGCAGATAGCGTTCGAGCCGCGTGAAGGGCGCCTTTTCCTTCTCAACATAGAGCGCCCGAATTCGGACCGGCCGCCCCTGCTCCTCCAACTCACGTTTGCATTCATCGAGAATGCCGAGAGAAATCGCGATTGACGTGCTGCCCAAGTCATCGCTTTCGTCCAGCCAGGGTCCGGCAAAGCCATCCACGTAGCAAAGCTCGGTGATGCCGAGCTTCTGCGCGCTCATGCCAATAATCAGGAAAAGCCGCTTCAGGTAAGCCCGGAGCAGCTCATGCTTAATAAACGACGGCTCCTTACCTTGATAAGCGGCAGGAAGGGCATCGGCGTTGCGGCGATCCGGCATCGAACCTCCGTTGCTCTGTTGACCGACGAACGATCGTTCGGTATCGTAGTCCCATGGCGGATGACGGTCAATATCTGGCAAACCTGCAGGACTACTACGCGCGGCATCGGGTGCTGCCGTCCTACTCTGCAATTGGCACCCTCGTCGGGCTGAAGTCGAAGGCCTCGGTAGCCGGAATGGTCCTGCGGCTCAAGGCAGAGGGGTTTTTGGAGAGCTCGCCGGACCGGCGCCTGAAACCAGGAAAACGATTTTTCGAGCGCCCCTTAGCGGAAAGCGTGCGGGCCGGCTTGCCCAGCCCAGCCATAGACGCGAGCCCCGAAGGGCTTTCCATTGACGAGTACCTCGTCGCCCGCCCCTCGAAGACCGTGCTGATCACGGTCAAAGGGGATTCGATGATTGATGCCGGCATCCACCCCGGTGATGTGGTGATCGTGGAAAAACGCGCCTCCGCGAACATTGGCGATATCGTCGTCGCCATCGTCGACAACGAGTTCACGCTCAAGCGGCTGCACAAGGAGCGCAGCCAGATCGTGCTCAAACCGGAGAACAAAGCCTATCCGGTGATACGACCGAAAGGCGATTTGGAACTTTTCGGGGTGGTGGTCGGACAGTTCAGGACGTACCGGTAGCGGGAGACCATCATCGCGAAGAAACCTGAATCCGCCGCGCTCCTCGTCACCGCGCGCATCGCCCGGCAAATTCTCCTCGTTCGTGGCGACAAGGTCATGATCGACGCCGACCTCGCAGCGCTCTACGGCGTGCCAACCAAGCGTCTGAACCAACAGGTTAAGCGCAACGCCGGGCGCTTTCCGATCGATTTCGTTTTCCAGCTTAGCCGCGCCGAGCGCGACGAGGTGGTTGCAAATTGTGACCACCTCGGGCGGCTCAAATTTTCCCCGACGATGCCGTTCGCCTTCACCGAGCACGGAGCGCTGATGGCGGCTTCGGTCCTCAACACCCCGCGCGCGGTGGAAGTGAGTTTGTACGTCGTGCGCTCTTTCGTCGAACTGCGCGAGGCGATCGCAACTCACAAGGAACTCGCCAAGCGGCTCAATGAACTGGAATTGCGCCTGGAGCGCAAGCTCGCCGCGCTCGACCATGCTGGTCAACTGCGCGTTGGTGAGATGTTCCAATCGCTACCGATTGTCGGGGTGCGCCTTTGCCAGCATCAGTTTGATGATCTGGTCCGCACCTAACTCAACGCCACCGCCGAGTCCGGTTCGCATCGGTTCGAACAAGCGGTACATCCGTCGAGCAGAGGCGAGGGTTGGCGCGTGCGAGTTCAGATCACGCCCCTTGAAGTGCGAGAAACGGCTCATGTCGTCAACCAAGAAGTACGCGACGCTCATGTACTCGCCCTCGTTGTTTCCATCGAAACCACGAAATGAAACATGTTTCCCGAATGGTGGCGCTTCCTTCTCGATACGCTCCTTCTCCTTCTTCGAGAGCTTCGCGTACCCGAACTCGATGAACGACCACATGTCCAGAATGTTGACCACGTCGGTGACGACCTGGGGCTTGTCTACGTGTCCGTGGAAGACACCGGTCAAATCCCACTTCAGCGCCCAGTAGTGCCCACCGAAAATGACTGACTTGAGAAACTTTGTATTCGTCTCCCCCTTAACCTTGAGATGCTCCATGACATCGCACAGCATCAGCACGATCATTTTTTCGCCGTCGCTGAACTCCACCGCCTCGTGGGACTTCACGCGAAGGCCGGCGTCTACGAGTTGGCGTATGGCTTCCGCTCTAGAGGACACGTCGTCTTGTCTTTTGAGCCAAGCATCAACACGGGACAGCACATTCTCATCCAGCCGCAGCTCGAAACGTTCGGTCTTCGCTTGCATGACAACTCCTTAACGGCATAGCGCCGTAGTGGTAACCGTATAAGTGTACGGTCTTCGTAACGGTGTTGTCAACGGGTTAGCGGGCCCCGTGATTGAGCAGGCTGCAAGCAGGGGCGGGGGGGGTTACAAGGCGCGCCGCCCGCGCAACTGCTCTCAGCGCGGCTCAACCGCGGCGCGGGGGCGTTTAAGCTGCGATGCGCAGCTGGTAGATCAGCGATTCCGCCACTGAATCGCGTAGCGCGGGTTTCCGTAGGGATTCAAACCCCGGTTACCGCCGCGAAAGGGCGAATGCCGGAGTGATAGTTGATGATCTTCGAGGCACCGGAATCCGTGGTCTTTCCCCGGTGTTTATCCCACACTTACTGGCACCAGCGTCATCGTGTCGTTGCCGAAAATGTCGATGACCTTTACCGCGACGGTATAGCGCCCCGGTTTTGTATACGCATGCGGTGCGGAAGTCAGTTCCAGCTTGCGGTCTTGCCGTGTCCGGAAGCTCTGCCACTCGTTCTCGAAGATATAGCCGCCGGTCCAGCGCTCCTCGAATTCGGTCAGATCGCCCTGCAGGGGTTCAACCCCTGGTAGATTGCCTTCCACCCCCATGCTCCGCGCGACCTTGATGATTTCCTTGCGGCTCATGTAGTCGAAGTCCACAGCCCAGTAGTCCACCCAGTCGGTCCAGTGTTTGGTCAGCACGTCGGTCGTGACCACGCCTTGTTTGTCCTTGGTCACTTTGATGAGCTGGCCGCGCTCGCCGCGCAGGTCGCACACCACGTCGCTCTTGCCCTCCTTCAATTCGGCGGCCACGGCGTCGAGCAAGCCCTGGGTGTAGTACACGGAAAAATCCGTCAGTTCGATTTGCAGGGTTAATTTGTCTTTCCTGGCATAGCGCGGCGTGGCCTCGACGAAGCTGATGTCGTGGAAGCGCACCTGGCCTTTGTCCACGGCACGTTTGTCGAACACTTCCGGCGGGATCGTTTTGGGCGTGATGTCGATTCCCTTTTGTTTCGCCTCGTCGAGCGCGGCGGGGAACAGGCCCATTTCGAACTCGAAGGCGAGCACGTCCACGCGCGAGGCACCGCGCTTGCGGCATTCGGTGATGACTTCCTCCACGAATAACCGGCCCACCGGCAGGTTGATCGGGCCGACCACGACCAAGCGCCCGGCGTTCTTGCCGTGGAAGAAACTCTCGCCTTCCAGCGGCTGGGCCTTGTAGGCGCGCAGGATGAGATCGCGGAACTCGCGCTCCTTCTGCGCCAGCGCCTGTTCCTTCTGCTTGCCGGTCAAGCGCCCGCCGACGTTCAGATAGGCCTGACGCTCGTAACGGCCAAGGTTCAGCACCTCGAACGCGCGGAACGGCTTGCCGGATTCCTTCAACTCGCGCTGCACCTGGATCAGGCGTTTACGCGTGGTGTGGATGCCGAACTTGCCGAGGTCGGTGGCGATCCATTTGCGGCCGAGCTTTTCCGCCACCGCCGCTGTGGTGCCGGAGCCGCAGAAAAAGTCGGCGACGAGGTCGTTTTCGTTGCTGCTGGCTTTGATGATGCGTTCGAGCAGGGCTTCGGGTTTTTGGGTGGGATAATCCGTGTCTTCTCGTGCCTGCGAGTTCACTGGATTGATGTCGGTCCAGACAGATTGCAGAGCGATGCCTTCGGACTCATCTAGGTAACGCTTGTATTCCGGGATTCCACTCTTCGTGTAAATCAACCGACCCGCATGATGCAATCCCTGCATCTTGTCCTTCGTCCAACGCCAAGTGCGTATGTGGCCGTTCCATTCGTAAGTCAGGTTCGGGCGGTCGGGATTTTGGTTGAGGCAATTGTCTTTCCGATACCGCCGCCCGTCTGGATCAGCGAAGCGATACTTTGTCTCCACATATTCATCGTTAAGGGGTTCGTAGAGTTGGTTCCATACAAGGCGATCTGTTTTTGAATAGAAGAGAATGTAGTCGTGCGTCGCCGGGTAATAGTCGCCGTGGCTGCGCGAGGAAACGCGCTTCCAGATAATCTCGCGCCGAGAGTTCGCTCTTCCGAAAACCTCATCGAAGACGCTGTGGAGGAAATGATTCACGGCTGGGCCAATGTGCAAATAGATGCTCCCCTCCTCCGCCATCAAATCCCGCATCAAAATCAGCCGCTCGTAAATCATCGAAATGAACGAATCCGCCCCGCGCCCCCAGGTGTCGCGGTAGGCAATCTGTTCCAGCAGGTTCGGTTCCTTGTGGAAGGTTTCGCCGCCGATCTCGATGTCCATGGAGAAGTCGGCGCCGACATCGAAAGGCGGGTCGATGTAAATGAGCTTGAGCCCGCCCGCGTCCTCGATCTGCCGGCGCAGCGCGCCGCTCTTGAGCGAGGAGAGAATCAGCTTGTTGTCACCCCAGATGAGCTTGTTGGTCCAACCCTTGATCTGCCGCCCACGCGTGTCGAACAAATCGATCTGCGGGCCTTCGGGAGCTTCCTGGCGAGGTTCGTCCACATGCTCCAGCGATTGGAAGGGCAGGACAGTCGTGCAGACCTCACGGCTCTTGCCGTTCCAGACCAGCTCGACTTCGCGTTTATCCTCAAACAGGACGAAACGATACTTCTCCGGCAACGGCTGACCCTGCTGGATAAGCTGGATGAGGTCGCGCTTCTCGGCGTCCGTCAGGTCGTAGGCTTCCTTCGGCTGGCGGGCCATGGTCAGGG
Source organism: Pseudomonadota bacterium (assembly GCA_038040175.1). GTDB lineage: Bacteria > Pseudomonadota > Gammaproteobacteria > Burkholderiales > JACQAP01 > JACQAP01. The sequence continues at coordinate 76,170 of JBBPIT010000008.1, forward strand.
CTCCTGATATTCGGTAAAACTGGTCGCCAATGCGGCGAAAGAGTGCGGTTGGTCGCGCTCGAAGCCTTCCTGATCTACGTACACGAATCGATACGTCGGGCCACCCTCGGCTTTGCTCGCGTCTGTCGCATCCACGCACCATTGGCACAGGCGGGCCATCTTCTGCGGCAGGTCGAGCTCCTCGCGGCCTTTGGTCTCGATGATCCAGACCGTGCCATCCGCAGTCTTGACCAGAAAATCCGGAGTGTAGGTCGACAAGTCACCGTCCGCCTTCACGTAGTCGATCTTGAAACCGACGGCAAGATAGTTCTTGGCGAATGCGGCAACATCCGGCGCATCGTCGAGGAAGCGAGCGAAGGCGAGTTCGAACCCTCCCGCGCGCGGCTCACCGACAATCTTGCTGAACAGAGACTTCTTCGGTGAAAGGTACGGCCGATTCTCGGTACGGAAGGGTCGGGTCTCGCGCAGACGGATGCGGTCTTCGATCCGGGATGAACCGGTGTCCCGGATGGTGAGCGCGTTGATGGCAGTCTTGAACGAATCGAACAGAATCTTCCCGGCTTCCGGTTCGGAAAGGTTACGCAGCACTACCGGGTCTTCGAGGTTCACAGGGCCGCCAGCGAACAAATAGCCCGCCATGAAATCCCTGACCTTGGGATAAAGCACATCGTAGCCCCCAACCAGACGAAGTTCCTTCAGCAATTGCCGCGCAAAGAAACCGACCACCGAACGGTAATCGGCCGAGCCTGCCGCGTCGAGATGGATCGTGTGATGAATTTCGGCATCGAGCATGGTCTTGAAGACGATTTCGCGGGTTTCTTCCGGGGTGAACGGTTTGACCGGAAGCTTCGGATTGCCAAACTTTGCCGGGTCGAGTGCATCGAGGTCCTTGAACTCGCGATTGAAGCGCCGAGTAAGCCTAGGTATCTCGATGTCCAGTGCGTCAAGATTCTTTTCCGGGTTCCGGATATCCACTTCAACAATGAGCGAATCCTTTCGTTCGGTGCCCGGTCCCATGGGTACCCGTTCGAACATGACCCCCTCACTTTGGATGGACTCTACAAACTCCATGAAGGCGGGCGTGCCCATCACCGATACGGCTTCCGGGTAATCCGTGCCGAAGTACATGCGGCGTAGACCCCGGCCCAGGGTTTGCTCCGGAAGGATATTCGCCGGGGCTGCATAGGCCCGGAGCCCGACGATGGTGGTGACGTTGCGGACGTCCCAGCCTTCCTTAAGCATGAGCACCGAGACGATAGCCTTGTAGGGTGACTTCCGGGTGTCTATCTCGTTGGCTTCCTTGCGGAGCTTTTCGAGTTCGTCCTTGTTCTTGCCCGAAGCCGCCTCGGAAATTTCGCCATTGTTCTTGGTGTGAATGACCAGTACCCCTCCCTCCAGCTCCGGGCAGATCTTTTCCAGGTAGGCGCCGACCTCGTCGCAATTTCTGGTGTCGTCCACCATGACGAACAATACGGCTTTCTTTCCCAGAGCCTCGTGTTCGGCGTAACTCTTGCGCCATTCCTCGATGCCGAGCCTGAGGTAGTCGTCGTAGCGTTCGGTGAAAATCGCACTCTTGTGCTCGGCAAGGCGTGCGCGGCTTGTGGCATCCGGGAGCACCGGGTGCTTGACGACGTTCTGGTGTATGGCCTCGACCAGCGGATAGTCCGAAACGGTCTGGACGAATATGGCGCCGTTGTTGTGCCGGGGCGTTGCGGTGACATCGACCTGCAGCGCCAGACGGGCATCCTTCTGCAACATGCGGTGGTGAATGTCCTGGATGCTCTTGAACCAAGCCATCTTCGGGTCGTGGATGTGATGGGCTTCATCATTGAAGACGGCGAGCTCGTCGATCTCCCGGACGATTTCGCCCAGGTCCGTTTTGGAGTCGGTGGTCTTGCCCGCAGGTTTCGGGCCGAACGGCGCGAGAAAGTAATCACGGAGATCGTCGTCGTCCAGTGAGGGCTCGCGCACGTCACCCAGATAAACGCGATGGATGTTGGTGAGGAAGAGATTGCCAGTTTCCCGAACTGCGCGAACATCGTCCTGGATGTGAAGCGTGACCTGAAAGTCATCTCGCCAGTTGTGACCTGCGTGACCGTTATCCGGGAGGATCGGATCATTAAAGAAAATGCGCAGCCCATCGAAATCGGCGCGTAGCCGGTCGAGCACGATGATGTTCGGCGCGATTACGAGAAAGTTGCGGGCGAGTACAGAGTCACGCTCATAGAGCTTGTGGAAATAGCTCCAGGCGATGAGCAACGACATGACTTTGGTCTTTCCTGCGCCCGTGGCCATCTTGACAACATAACGCGGCCAGTCCTCGTCAAACATGCCCACGGACACGGCCCCGGATGCATCGAAACGCAGCAGATCGAACTTGTCGCGTACTTTGCGTACGTCGTGGAGCCAGATCACGGTCTCGACCGCTTCGCGCTGCGAGAAGTAATAAAGGAAGGGGGACAGCGAACTGTCAGCCTGCTCGACGAGATGCTCGGTTTCGAACCACCAGTTCAGGAGCGCGGACGACGTATCAGAGGCTCCCGCATAGCCCGCATCCCGCCACGCAGCGACCTCAACACGAATCTTGGCAACCAGCGGGGGAAGGAGTTTTTCGTATGCGGTGCTACGAAGCTCTTCGGCAGCCGGGAACCAGCGCCGGTCCGGGGGAAGGACCGCATAAGGTGACTCAGGGAATTGTGGGTGAATCGCCATGTTGTCTTAGAGTTTCTTCCCCTTGCAAGGTACGGCGTCCACCCTGCAAGGGCCATGTTAACATCGGACACAACTTTATCAGTCCGGTCATGTCAGCCAGTCTTCCCGTTTCCATTGACGAGACTCTAGCCTTGCTTGCGAAAGGCGAGTACGTCGCCGAGCGTTCGCTGGCAACGGCGGTGTTCCTCGCGCTACGCATGCAGCGGCCGCTGTTCCTCGAAGGCGAAGCCGGGGTGGGCAAGACCGAGATCGCCAAAGTGTTGGCGAACGTGCTCGGCCGCCGCCTGATCCGGCTGCAGTGCTACGAAGGCCTGGACATCGCGTCCGCGGTTTACGAGTGGAACTATCCCCGGCAGATGATCGAGATCCGGCTCACAGAGGCGGAAGGTGCGGCATCCCGCGACAAGCTGGAGAAGGACATCTTCAGCGAACGATTCCTGATCCGCCGGCCTTTGTTGCAGGCACTGGAAGGACCGCAGGGTTCACCGCCGGTACTGCTCATCGACGAGCTCGACCGTACCGACGAGCCTTTCGAAGCCTACCTGCTGGAGGTGCTGTCCGACTTCCAGGTCACGATTCCCGAGATCGGCACCATCAAGGCCGCAGAACCTCCGATCGTGGTGATCACATCCAATCGCACCCGCGAGATCCACGACGCGATCAAGCGGCGCTGCCTCTACCACTGGGTGGATTATCCGTCCGCCGAGCGGGAACTGGAGATCGTCAGACGCAAAGCCCCTGGGGCTGCCGAGCATCTGTCCAGAGAGGTGGTCGCATTCGTCCAGAAACTTCGAGGCACCGATCTCTTCAAACTGCCTGGAGTGGCGGAATCCATCGACTGGGTCAAGGCGCTGGTTGTCCTGGACCGGACGTCGTTGGACGCCGAAACGGTCAATGACACCCTGGGTGTACTGCTTAAGTATCAGGACGATGTGGTGCGCATCCGCGGCAGCGAAGCGGCCCGCATCCTCAACGAAATCAGGGCTGGAATTCCTGCTTCCTAAACCCAACGCAGAGGCACAGAGAGCGCAGAGGCCACAGAGTGATGGACAACAAGCTCTCCGGGGAAATAATCGGCGCAGCGATAGAAGTTCATCGAATCCTCGGGCCGGGACTTCTGGAATCGCTTTACGAAGAGGCTCTCGTAATGGAGCTTGAAGAACGGAAAATCAAGGTTACGAGGCAAGTTGAAGTACCGGTCCAATACAAAGGGCAGCTACTTAAAAATCTTCTGCGGCTCGATCTTCTGGTGGGTGATCTGATTGTTGTCGAGGTGAAGTCCGTCGAGCGCATCCTGCCGGTTCACGAAGCACAGTTGCTCGGATATCTGAGAATGACCCGAAAACAACTCGGCCTCCTGATCAACTTTAACTCGGCTGTACTGAGCAAATCGGTACGCAGAATTATCAATCAATTGTAATTCTGCGCTCTCTGTGTCCTCTGCGCCTCTGCGTTGGGTGTTGATTTCATGAGACTTGCGGAAAACGTGGTCCACTTCGCCCGCGCACTGCGACACGCCGGCGTGCCCGTTGGCCCCAACCGGGTATTGGATGGTCTGCGCGCACTGGAGTTGATCGGCGTGGCTCGCCGCGACGATTTCTACTGGACCCTGGCGTCGGTGTTTCTTGGCCGGCGGGAGCACCTCGAGCTCTTCGATCAGGCGTTCCGCATCTTCTGGCACAGCCGCTACCTGACCGGACATCAGACTCCAGGTTCACCGCTTGCGGATTCATCGAATCCGTCCGGCGAGGAATCAGCCGGCAACCGGATAGCCGAGGCGCTGGGGCTGATCGCGGAGACCATGCTTCCCGGCGAAAGGGCAGCGCAGGAAGAGACGGGAGCAGGCGCCTCGCAGACGGAGAAACTGCGCAAGCAGGACTTCGACACGATGACCATCGAAGAGCTGGCACAAGCCAAGAAACTGATCGCCCGGTTGCGACTGCCGATACCCGACATACGGATCCGCCGGCTTCAATCCCATGCGCATGGGCAGTTGGTGGACCTGCGTGGCACGTTGCGCGCCAGCCTGCGCGGCAACGCCGACATCATCCCGTTGCACCGCCGCTCGCACCAACGCCGCCATCCGCCGCTCGTGATCCTGTGCGACATCTCCGGCTCCATGAGCCGGTACTCGCGCATGTTTCTGCACTTCCTGCACGCGATCACCAACGACCGCGACCGCGTGCACACTTTCGTGTTCGGCACCCGGTTGACGAACATCACCCGTCATCTTCGGCATCGCGATGTAGACATGGCACTTGGCGCCGTGTCCCGGGCGGTCGCCGACTGGTCGGGCGGCACGCGCATCGGCGCGACGTTGCAGGAGTTCAACCTGCGCTGGTCGCGCCGCGTGCTCGGCCAGAACGCCGAAGTGCTGCTGATCAGCGACGGCCTCGACCGCGACGCCGGCCTGAACCTTCCGCAAGCCATGGAGCGGCTGCACAAGTCCTGCCGCAAGCTGATCTGGTTGAATCCACTGTTGCGTTTCGATGGCTTCGAACCGAAGGCCGCTGGCGTGCGCCTGATGCTGCCGCACGTGGACGCCTTCCTCCCGGCACATAATGTCGAAAGCCTGGCGGACCTTGCGCGAATTCTGGCACCGGCACATCAGGATGAAAGGAGACAATAGAGAATGGAAATGACCGGCGAGCAGCTCATCCCTCTTCCCCAACAACAGGTGTGGGAGTCGCTCAACGATCCCGGGATTCTCAAGGCCTGCATCCCCGGCTGCGACAGCATCGAGAAAGTCTCGGACACCGAATACAAGGTGGTGATGACTGCCGCGATCGGCCCGGTCAAAGCGAAGTTCAACGGCAAACTGCTGCTCGCCGATCTGAACCCGCCCCACTCCTACTCGATCGCGTTCGAGGGCTCGGGCGGCGCAGCCGGTTTCGGCAAAGGAGCCGCGCAGGTCTCATTGCTGCCCGAGGGCAGCGGCACCCGGCTCACCTACAAGGCCGCCGCCTCAGTCGGCGGCAAGCTCGCGCAGATCGGTTCGCGGCTGATCGACGGCGTGGCGAGAAAAATGAGCGAGGATTTTTTCGCCAGGTTCAATGCGACAGTCGCTCCCACCGGCACACCCGCGGCAGCTCCGGCGATGCCGGTGGCCCGCAAGGGAATACCGGTCCTGGCGTGGCTTGTCGTCGGAATCGTCGTTTTGCTGACACTCCTTATCCTGTTCAAGATCGTGTGAGGCGCGACGAGTCGAGCGTCGACGTCGTCATCATTGGCGCCGGCGCAGCCGGCATGATGTGCGCAATCGAAGCGGGCAAGCGGGGGCGCCGTGTGCTGTTGCTGGAACACGCAGCCAAACTCGGGGAAAAGATCCGCATCTCCGGCGGCGGCTGCTGCAATTTCACCAATAGCAACACGCGACCCGAGAACTTCCTGTCGGCAAACCCGGATTTTTGCCGATCCGCCCTTGCGCGCTACACGCCGCGCGACTTCATCGCGCTGGTGGACAAGCACGGCATCGCCTGGCACGAGAAAAAACTCGGCCAGCTGTTCTGCGACGGGTCCGCGCAACAGATCATCGACATGCTCAGGAAGGAATGTGACGACGCAGGCGTGCGCTGGCATATGCCGGCCAAAGTGATTTCCGTGAAGAGAAGGGAACGCTTTTCGATTGCGACCGACCGCGGCGATTTCGAAAGCGAATCGCTGGTGATCGCCAGCGGTGGCCTGTCGATCCCCCAGATCGGCGCCAGCCCGTTCGGATACCGCGTAGCGGAACAGTTCGGCATCAAGGTTACGGAACTGCATCCGGCGCTGGTCGGGCTCACGTTCGCCCCCGAGACCCTGACCCAGTTCGCCGATTTGTCTGGCATTTCCATGGACGTTTCCGTCAGTTGCAACGGCGCGCAGTTCCGCGAAAACCTGCTGGTTACCCATCGTGGCCTGTCGGGTCCCGCCATCCTGCAGATCTCATCGTACTGGCGGCCGGGCCTGGATATATCGGTGAATCTGCTGCCGGACCTCGACGCCCGGGAAATGCTCGAGGCGGCACATTCCTCCGAAAAGCTGCTCGCCAATGTGCTCGGCGCGTTGCTTCCGCAGCGCTTCGCCCAGCGCTGGGTCGAGATCAATTTCGAGAACCTGCCGATGAAACGGCAGGACGCGCCCCGACTGCACGCGATCGCCGAGCGGTTGCACGACTGGCGAATCCGGCCGAGCGGCACGGTCGGCTACAAGAAGGCCGAAGTCACCCTCGGCGGCGTGGACACACGGGAGTTGTCGTCAAGGACCTTGGAGGCGCGCAAGACGCAAGGACTGTATTTCATCGGCGAAGTGGTGGACGTTACCGGTCACCTCGGCGGCCACAATTTTCAGTGGGCATGGGCCTCCGGTTTCGCGGCCGGCCAGGCTGTCTAGAACGTATTCACCGCAAAGGACGCAAGGGACGCGAGGGAAGGCAAGAAAGAAACAATGTCGTGACAAAAGCGTTCATCGGTCGTTCATGCGTCAACGCGAAAGGTGGCGGCACAGTTCTACGAGCAGTCACCCTACTTTTTACCCTCATCTGCTTTTCCTTCGCGTCCCTTGCGTCCTTTGCGGTGAGCAATTCTCTAAAGGTTTAGCCGCTTTCGTCCGCCTGAATTAAAATGGCCGTTTTTCCGTGCCGGCTATCGCCGCTGCCCGGCCAATCAATCCAGATCAAAAAAAGGGGGAGCGCAATGAATCAACTCGACATGAAGGGCCGCAGTGCCATCGTCACCGGCGGGGCTTCGGGCATTGGTCTGGCCATCGCCAGGCGGCTCGCGCAGTCGGGCGCCAATGTCGCCATCTGGGACATGAACGAGAAGCCCATGGCGGACGCTGCCAAGTCCCTGGGCGCGCCGAAGACCCATACCGCCAGGGTGGACGTTTCCAAGCTCGACCAGGTCGAATCCGCTTTCAAGTCCACACTCGCCGCATTCGGCAAGGTTGACGCGCTGGTGTGCTCCGCAGGCATCGCCGGCATGAACGCAGTGACCTGGGAACTTCCGGCCGACGACTGGTTGCGCGTGCACGACATCAATCTCAACGGCGTGTTCTACTGCTGCCGCACCGTCGTGGCGCACATGATCAAGAACAACTATGGCCGCATCGTCAACATCGCCTCGATCGCCGGCAAGGAAGGCAACCCGAACGCTGCCGCCTACAGTTCGTCGAAGGCGGCGGTGATCGGGCTCACCAAGTCGCTGGGTAAGGAAACCGCCAAGAACGGCATCACCGTCAACTGCGTGACGCCAGCCGCGGTAAGAACGCCGATCTTCGAGCAGGTCCCGCAAAGCCACATCGACTACATGCTTGCCAAGATCCCCATGGGCCGTTTCGGCACGGTCGAAGAAATTGCTGCAACGGTGACCTGGGCCTGCACCGAGGATTGCTCGTTTACCACCGGTGCGGTGTTCGACCTTTCCGGCGGCCGCGCGACTTACTAAGGGTGAGGCGAGAGGCGTTAGGCGTGAGGAGTGAGGGGTGAAGACAAAACATGAAAATTAGAGCGGCGATCATCCGGCAGCCTCGGGCCATACCGTCCGCCAGATCATAATGATGTAGGTCTACAACAAACCTCAACGCAAAGGCGCAAAGAGCGCAAAGGTCGCAAAGGAAACCAGGATCAAGAGATTGAAAGTAAATACCCGTTGTTTCTGGATGCATCTGATATTTCCGGGCGCGGGTAGCTAACCACGGAATACTTTCCTCTCCTTTTTTTGGTTCTCCTTTGCGCTCTTTGCGTCCTTTGCGTCTTTGCGTTGAGATTGAGATTTCTTAGATGACTTCCAATACACCACGCTACCGCGCCGAAGATCTCGTGCGCTTCGCCACCGCGTTGCTCGACAAGACGGGACTCGAATCCGACAAATCCAAAGTCGTCGCCGAAATCCTAGTCGAGGGTGACCTGCTAGGCCACGACACCCACGGCCTGCACCTGCTGGTGTCGTACCTGAACGACCTCGAAAAGGGCGGCATGACCCGGTCCGGATCACCGCGTGTGATCGCGGATTTGCCGGCCGCGGTAACGTGGGACGGCATGCGTCTGCCCGGCACCTGGCTTACCGTGCGCGCGATCGATCTGGCGCTGGAACGCGCGAAGACTTACGGCACCTGCACCGTCGTGATCCGCCGCAGCCACCACATCGCCTGCCTCGCCGCGTACCTGAAGCGCGTAACCGACCAGGGAATGATGGTGATTCTGATTTCCTCCGGCCCGGAAACCGGCGGCGTGGTTCCTCACGGCGGACGCGGTACCGGCGTCTACACGCCCAACCCGATCGCCGCCGCGTGGGCGACTGCAGGCGATCCGGTGATGATCGACGTCTCCATGTCCATCACCACCCACATGCTGACCGCCCGTTTGCACAAGGAAGGACGCAAGCTTCCGGGAGAATGGGTGCTCGACAGTGACGGTAATCCTTCCGACGATCCCGCAGTCCTGTTCACGGAACCCAAGGGCGGCCTGCTGCCACTGGGCGGAACCGATCACGGCCACAAGGGTTATGCGCTCGGCCTGATGGTGGAAGCGCTGACCGGCGGCCTTGCCGGACACGGCCGCGCCGATGCGAACGAAGGTTGGGCGGCGAATGTTTACGTGCAGGTATTCGATCCTGCGCTCTACGGCGGCAAAGAGGATTTCGTGCGCCAGACCGAGTGGGTGGCGAACGCGTGCCGCGCCACGCCCCCACGAAGCGGATTCGACCGCGTGCGCCTGCCCGGCGAGACCGGTTTGCGCCGCCGCGAAAAACAACTCAAGGAAGGCGTCGAGCTCTACCCGAGCATCCTGCCGTCGTTGCAACCGTGGAGCGAAAGGTTCGGTGTAGCGGCACCCGCCGCCGTCGGTTGATGCGCACCCCCGCCGAACACCGCAAGGGCATCGCCATGATGGTTGGCGCCACGCTGTGCTGGGCCACCGCGGGCTTCCTGGTGCGCAACATGGAAGTCACCGACGGCTGGAAAATCACTTTCTGGCGATCGTCCTTCATGACTGCGTTCCTGCTCGCCGTGCTGTCGTTCCAACACGGCTCGCGACTGGTGCAACGGGTTCATGCCATGGGCTGGCCCGGCGTTGTTTCCGGTCTGCTCTTCGCGGGAATGATGATCAGCTTCATTCTCGCCCTGTCGCTAACCACGGTCGCCAACACGCTGGTGGCCGGAAGCATTTCCCCCTTCGTGGCCGCTCTGTGCGGGCATCTTTTCCTCGGCGAGAAAGTCGCACCGCGCACTTGGGTTGCGATGATCGCGGCAATCGGGGGCATCGTCATGATGTTCTTCGACGGGCTGACCAGCGGCGGGTGGGCTGGCAACTTGATTGCGTTGTGCATCCCGCTCGGCTTCGGCGCCAACGTCGTCATCCTGCGGAAGCATCGCGCCGCCGTCGATATGGTGCCCTCGGTCCTGCTTGCCGGAATTTTCTCGATGCTGATTGCGTTACCCTTCGCGCTGCCGTTGTCGGTCAGCACGAGCGACCTCGTCCTGCTGTCCGTCATGGGCATCGTCCAGCTTGGCGTGGGACTGTTGCTGATGATGGTTGCGGTGCGCTACCTCGCCTCGGCGGAGATCGGCCTGCTGTCGATCCTCGAAATCATATTTGGGACGCTGTCGGTCTGGATCCTGATCGGCGAACGCCCGAGCCAGGCCGCACTCATCGGCGGCGGCATGGTGGTGGCGGCACTGGCTGTCAATCAGATTGCCGGAATGCGGCCTGCGGCCGTCTAGGGCAAACTCTTTCAAGAATTAAAGACCAAACTCTTTCAACACGAAGGGGCACGAAGGAAAGGCAAGAAAGGATCACGAAGGAGAACTTTGAAAGGGAAAAGAAGACAACGAGGGCAGAGGTTCAATGTGCGCAAGGGCAATCGGCACATCGGTATCATCAGGGTCGGTGATTCGATGTCATTTTCGCCGCGATCAGTTTGACGACTTCTATCGAAGTTTTTCCATCGACAGGTTGTCTGTTTTTCCTTCGTGTCCCTTCGTTTTTCCTTCGTGACCCTTCGTGTTAAATGAGGTTTCGAATCAGGGTGAGAGGATGAATCTGACCGAAAGGCTGGAGAAGCTATATACCGGCGCGGTGCACGACGTGCTGCGAGCGATGGGCCACGGCCGTTGCACGCTGCCACACGAGATCAAAGCGCTCGACCCTGCCAGAAAAGTCGCAGGCGAGGTATACACCGTAAGCGGCCATATCGACCAGACCCGCGATCCGCACGACACCCTGGTGCAGTGGACGGGGCTGCTGTCGAAGGCGCCGTCGGGCAAGGTGATCGTGTGCCAGCCTCATACGTACATGGTGGCATTGATGGGGGAGCTTTCGGCGGAAACGCTGCTGCACAAGGGCGTGCGCGGCTACGTCGTCGACGGCGGTTGCCGCGACACCGAATTCATCCTGAAGATCGGTTTTCCCGTGTTTTGCAGTTTCAACACGCCGGCGGATATCGTCGGACGCTGGGTGCCCGGCCGCTTGGGCGAACCGGTCACCATCGGCGACGTCACGATCTGCACCGGGGACTATATTCTTGGCGACCGCGACGGGGTGGTGGTCATCCCCGGCAAACTTGCCGCGGACGTGATCGCCAGGACAGAGGAAGTCGTCAGCACCGAAAGCAAGGTGCGCAGCGCAATTCTCGGCGGCATGGACCCGCAGGAAGCCTATCTCAAGTACGGAAAATTTTGATGAAGCTTCAGGGAGCAGTTTGCATCGTCACGGGCGCGGGCACTGGTACCGGTGCCGCGTGCGCCATCCAACTGGCCGCCAAAGGCTGCCGCGTGGTGGTCAATTACAGCCGCAGCGAGAAGGAAGCGCGCGAAACCGTCAAGGCCTGCGAAGCCGCCGGCGGCGAGGCGATGCTGGCGCGGGGCGACGTGGCCAACGACGCCGATTGCCGCGCACTCGCGCAGGCGGCGCTGGACAAGTGGGGACGAATCGACGCGCTCATCAACAACGCCGGCATTACCAAGTACGCTTCGGCCTCCGACCTCGACGCCCTGGACGCGGACGATTTCCAGCGCGTTTACGCCGTCAACGTGATCGGCCCCTACCAGATGATCCGCGCCTGCGCGCCGGCGATGAAACGACAGGGCGAGGGTTCCATCGTCAATATCTCGTCGATCTCCGGCGTCATGGGGATCGGCTCTTCAACCGCATACATCGCCTCAAAGGGGGCGCTCAACGCCATGACTTTGGCGCTCGCGAGAGCGCTGGCGCCGGCCATACGGGTCAATGCGGTGTGCCCGGGGATGATCGAGACGCGCTGGCATCGCGACCGCTTCGACGCGCAGGGTTACGCGAAATTCAAGGCGGACTACGAAAAGACCGTGCCGCTGGCGAAGGCCGCCACCGCGGACGACATCGCCGAAGTGGCGGTGTGGCTGCTGGAGGGCGCCGCCCAGGTCACCGGCGAATGCATACTCGTCGACGGCGGCCTGCACCTGGGGAAATTCTGACCGGCGCGAAGCGGTGGCAATGGGTCACGGAAACTCTCATTCGGTCTTTTTCTTCTTGCGGGCCAGGCCTTCGAGATGCAATCGCCGGCTCTCCTCGCTTCGCGCCCGGGCTTCGCGGCGGCAGGCGCGGCGTTGTTTTCCGCTGCTCATCCGTTCTACTTTCCGCTGAAGCGGGGCGGACGCTTCTCCTTGAAGCTGCGCATCCCTTCCTGGAAATCCCCGGACGCAAGCAGCCTGGTCTGCGTCGCGCCAAACTGCGCCGCGGCCGCGGCCGGGCCATCGCGCTGCGCCACGCGGGCATTCTCGATGGTCGCCGCCAGCGCGAGCGGCGACTGGTCGGCGATGTGCTTCGCCAGTTCGACGGCGCGTTCGATCTGGCGGCTGGGTTCGATAATCTCCTGGATGAAGCCGAGCCGCAGCGCGGTCTGCGCATCGAACTCGTCGCCGGTCAGCAGATAACGCATCGCGTTGCCCCAGCCGGTGCGCTCCACCATGCGGATGGTGGCGCCGCCGGTCGGCAGCAATCCGCGCTTGACCTCCAGTTGCGCGAAGCGCGTATCTGAAGCCGCAATGACGATGTCGGCCGCCAGCATCAACTCGACTCCGAGCGTGAAGCAGATACCCTGAACCGCCACCACCACGGGTTTGCTACGAAACGGCGGACGCAACCCGAACGGGTCGATCTCGCCTTCCTCCACCAGCAGCGTGTTGCCGCCGAGATGAGGCGCAACTTTCGGCAGATCCAATCCGGCGGTGAAGTGCGGCCCCTCCGCGAATACCACCGCACAACGTGCCCGCGGTTCGCGCTCGAAAGCGGTATACGCTTGCGCCAGCCCGCGCAGCATTACCGGCGTGAAGCCGTTCAACTTCGCCGGCCGGTCGATGCCGATCAGAAACAGTCCGTCGCGAAGTGCGGAAGTAATGCGGCCGTCGGCTGGATCCTGTTGTGCCATCGTTCAATCTTGGGCGGACGGAACCTGCACCTGGCTCAGTGTTTTCCCGTTTCGCTGCCGATCGTGCGTTCGCGGTAGTTCGCGTAATCGGGGAGCCGGCGCTCGTACACCGACGACATCAGAGGCGATGAGATCATGAAGTCGGCGGAGGCGCGGTTGAAGCGCGCCCATTCGAGCAGGTCCTGCTTCTTGTTGTCGTGCGCGACCAGCGCTATGCGCTTTCGCGGTGCGATTGATGCGGAGGCAGGAATCATGAAAGCACCCTCTATTTAAGTAAAGTCTGCACATCCCGTGTCAGGCGCGCGCCAGCTACGGGAAGCACCTGCCGTTAGACCGCCGACAGCCCGCCGTCCGCCGTATACACCCCGCCGGTGCAGATGCTGGCCTCGTCCGACGCAAGAAATACCATCAGCCTGGCGACTTCCTCGGGCGTGCCATAACGCTTCATCGGCAGTCCGGTGAGTATCACCTCGCGTGCCTTCTCCGGGGCACCGGGTGAACGGCCCTCCTCGATGTTGCGGATCATGCGCGTATCGGTCGGTCCGGGAAGCACGCAGTTCACGCGAATGTTGAATGGCGCGCATTCCGTGGTCGCAGTGCGCATCAGCCCGATCTCGGCGTGTTTGCTGGCGATATAAGCTGAATTGCCCAGTCCCCTCGCCTTGATGCCGCCGATCGAGGACGTAATGATGATGGCTCCCTTGCCGCGTTTCCTGATTGCAGGGATCGCGTATTTCAACCCCAGGAATACGCCGCGCACGTTCACCGCCATCACGTGGTCGAACGCGTCGACCGGATAGTCCACGATCGACGCGGAGGCGCCCTCCACGCCAGCGTTGGCGATGAAAACATCCACGCCGCCGAACTTGTCCTCGGCAGTTTTCATCAGGCGCAGGTTGTCTTCCGGTTTCGATACGTCGGTAACAACGTAGGCTGCGTTGCCCGCACCCGCGACCTGCACCGCCGACTTCAGCGCCGCTTCATTGCGGCCGGCCAGCATGAGCTTGGCGCCTTCCCTTGCGAACAGCTTCACCGCCTCGAGGCCGATGCCGCTGCCGGCGCCGGTCAGCACGACGACTTTATTGTTGAACCTTGCCATTTTTCCCCCAGAAAAGACCAATTAGCCACAGAGAACACAGAGTTAAAGGCAAAATCTCTCACCACGAAGGAACACGAAGGAAGGCCAGAAAAGCTTACAGTCAACAGTTAACTCTGACATTCCTTTTCGAATTTTCTATTCTCCTTTGCAACCTTTGCGTCAACTCTTCTGCGTTTCGGGTTCGGGCGAGCGAGGCGCCTCAGGCACCCAGTTTCGCGGCGAGGTCGAGAAAATCGGATGCCACCACGTCGAATTCGCCCTCCACGGCAACATCCGCCTTCCGTGTCGGTCCAAATTCTAGCGGCCGCGAAACGAACCCGGTCCTCATTCCCACTCTTTGCGAGGCGATCAGGTCGCCCTTGTGTGCCGCGATCATCATGACCTGTTCGGGTTTGAGGCTGAGCAGGCGCGCCGCCCCGAGGTAGACCTCTGGATCGGGTTTATAACGTCCGAAGAGCTCCGCAGACATGACCAGGTCCCAGGGAATGCCGGCATTCTTTGCCATGTTGGTGAGCAGCGAAACGTTTCCGTTCGACAGCGTCGACAGCACATAGCGGGGTTTCAGTCGGTTCAAACCGGAAACGGCATCCGGCCACGGCATCAAGCGGTGCCAGGCGCGGTTTAGATGGTCGATATCCTCCTCGGAGAGCCCCTCGATCTTGAACTGCTTCAGAAGGTCATCGAGGATGATCCGGTGCAGGCCGTCGATGTTCACCCAGGGAATCGTGCCCTTGCGGACGCGATCCATGGCCGGGGCATAGCCGCCCCGCCAGGCGTCCGCAAACTTCTCCCAATCCACTTGCAGCCCTTTGGAGGCCGTTAGCAACTTGCCTTCGCGAATAATCGACGATCGCCAGTCCACGACCGTTCCGAAAACATCGAAGACCAATGCCTTCACGGTACCGGTCACCCGTTCGATTTTTCCGGCTTCCTGAGCGAATGCCGATTTGTTGGCCAACAGGCCGAGGTCGGCCAATGCAAATGCCGTCAGACCCATGGATATAAACCTGCGCCGACCGACGCTCATCCCTGCTCCGTCCTTTTGATCGACCTTCATTGTTTTCCCCGCTTTCCGGTTTCCATGACCTATGCCTGACGCTGTTTCGACTTGCGCGTTGAAGCTTGGCAAATTGCTCGAGCGGCACATGCGAATCGAGGATGCCTTCGGGCGCCTAAAGCGCCACAATAACCCATGTCCCCAGACTACTCAGTAGTCGGTAATTAGCACGACATTGCGTTGGTTTTTTCCCTCTGGGAGGCGCTATTCGATTTATCGTCCAAGTTACCGACTACTGAGTAATCTGTTACTTAACAGGCTGTTGAAATAAGCCCGAATTTCATAACCGAGATGGCACGCAAAGAGG
>JBBPIT010000009.1:0-90067 GCA_038040175.1 Pseudomonadota bacterium
CCCTCGACCCGAATCGCCTCGGTCGCGCATGCGGGACTTATGCAGAGCTTCCCTACCCGTTGGGCCGCAACTGCACCTTGCCGCCGCGCGCTTCGCGTTTGGCGTGGGCCATGGCGTCGGAGATTTTCTCCAGCGGATAGCTGGCCTCGACTGCGACGTGAATCGTGCCGTCCAGCAGTCGCGCACCGAGTTTCCCGTACATCGCCTGAATCTCGTCGAACTTCATGCCGCGCATCAGCTTGGCCAGCCAGAAACCGACCAGGTGGATGTCGCGGAACACGACCTGGAACGGGTCGATCTGGCACGGCTCGCCGGACATCAGTCCGTAGTTGACCACCGTGCCGCCTTCGGCCACGCATTGCGCGAGCCGGCCGGTGGCCGCGCCGGCAACCGCGTCGATGCCGAGCTTGATCGCTGCGCCGCCGGTTTCCTTCGCGACTCGCTGCGCCACATCCGGCCCGTCGACGACGACCACGTCGGCGCCAAGCTTCTTCAGTGCATCAACCAGTACAGCGCGGCGCACCACGTTGACGGTGCGGATTCCGCCGGCATGGGCCAACCGGATCAGGTCGACGCCGACGCCGGAGTTGGCGGCGTTCTGAATGACCCAGTCGCCGCGCTTCAGTTCGACATATTGGGTCAGCATCAGGTGCGCGGTGGCGACATTGACCTTCAGCATCGCAGCCTGCGCGAGGTCGACTTCCTTCGGCAGACGAGCGAAGGTCTCCGCTTTGTCGCGGATGCGCTGGGTCCAGTTGGTGCGACCCAGGCTCATGACCTTGTCGCCGACCTTGAGCTTGGTCACGCCCGCCCCGACAGCCGCGACGGTGCCGGCACCCTCGATGCCAAGCGCGCACGGTGGTGTGGGCTTGGTTGCGTAGTTGCCCTCGATCATCAGGATGTCCGCCGGATTGATCGAGCAGGCGACGACATCGACCAGCACCTCGCCGGCGCCGGGGGCGCCCGGATCAGGGACATCGATGCAACGGACCGAGTTTTCCGCCGGGCCAATGGCGCTGAGTTGTGCTGATTTCATTCGGGGGGTCCTGGTGAGTTGAGAACGACATAGTACTTCTGCTGACACGAGTCACGAAAGCGATGGGCGAATCGTCTCCATTTACGTGCGATCAGGGTACACGACCCCTTTCGCGAGGTGCATTTGAGTGGCGCCTGCCGAAGAACATGAACGGGGTCGGAGCATTGCAACGAGTTGATCTATTGATAAAAGACGTTTGTGTAGGCTGCGTTACGGCGCGGGGGGGAAACCCGAATAGTGATTAATCCGGCCAGATGAAGTGACGCGTGCAGATCAAGCAGGCGCGGTTGAACGCAGGGGCGGTTCTGTGAAAAAAAGCGGGCTAGAATGTGCCACGCACAAAAGCGCCCCGGGAGGTGAAATATGCACGATCTCGTGATTGAAAACGCCCGAGTCATCGATGGCCTCGGTGGCCGCGCGATAGAAGGCGGTGTCGCCATCCAGGGCGGCCGCATCGTGGCTGTCGGAAAAAATCTCGGCTCGGCCCAAACGCGCGTAGACGCGGACGGACAAGTGTTGGCACCGGGCATCGTCGATCTGCATACGCACTTCGACGCGCAGCTCACCTGGGACAGCTTCGCCACGCCATCGCCGAGTAACGGCGTTACCACAGTTGTCATTGGTAACTGCGGCTTCACCATCGCGCCGTGTAAACCGGAGCATCGCGACCTGACGATGCGCAATCTCGAACACGTGGAAGGCATGCCGTTGGAAGCGCTGCGTGCAGGCATCGACTGGGGCTTTGAAACCTACCCGGAGTACCTCGATTTACTGGAGCGCAAGGGTTCAGTGCCCAACGTGGCCTCGTTCTGCGGACACTCCTCGGTCCGCGTGAATGTGATGGGCGAGGACGCCATGAAGCGCAAGGCCACCGATGCCGAGGTCGCGCAGATGAAACGAATTGTTCGCGAGGCGATGGAGGCAGGCGCGATCGGGTTTTCGACCTCCACGCTTGAGCAACACAATGGGGAAGGCGGCGTCCCAATGCCTTCGCGCTTCGCCGGGGAACACGAATTGCTGGAACTCACCGGCGCGCTCGGCCAGGCTGGCAAGGGTGTGTTCATGCTCACGAAAGGAATGACCACCACGGTACCCTGGCTCGAAGACGTCGCGGCACGCAACGGCCGTCCCGTGATGATCGCCGCAATGTTCAGCGATCCCAACGACCCCGAACGCGTCGTGCGCGAGCTCGGCGAAATGCAAACCGCCCGCCGTCGCGGGCGGGAACTGTGGGGCCAGGTGGGGTGTTACCCGCTCGGCATGGAATTCACCATGTCATTGCCCTACCCGCTGCATGCGATGCTCGCCTGGCGCCCGGCCATGGAAGCCCTGGGTACCGATCGCTACCTGCAGTTGTTCAAGGATCAATCGTTCCGAGAGGCCGTCAAGGCGGAAGCGCGCACCAGGGGCGTGCCCGTGCGCTTTTCCTATCACTCCTTCGAACAGATGCGTGTGCACGACACGCCGAATCCGAAGTTCGGATCGCTCGTTGGCAGCCTGGTCGCGGACCTTGCAAGCGCGGCGGGCAAGGATCCCTTCGACTGGGTGTTCGATCACGCGCTCGAAGGCGGAATGCAGACCATGTTCGACTGCAAGCTGTTCAATGTCGACGAGGAGAAAGTCCGCGATCTGCTGGTCCACCCTTGTGCGGCCCTTGGCCTCGGCGATGCGGGCGCGCATCTGTCCTTCCTGTGCGACGCAGGCTTCGGATTGCATTTATTCGGCCATTGGGTCCGTGAGCGAGGCGATCTGACCCTGGAGCAGGCAGTACAGATGGTGACAAGCCGTCTTGCCGATGCCTATCGCATTCCGGATCGAGGTCGCCTCGTGCCGGGCGCACACGCGGATGTCATCCTGTTCGACCCGCAAACCGTCGGCCGCGGCGAGAAACGCCGTGTTTCGGATTTGCCCGCCGGTGCGAGTCGAGTGGATATGCCGCCGCTCGGTCTGAAAGGGGTCTGGGTAAACGGGCAACGCGTTGTCGATGAGGCGGGTCCGCTCACAAACTGCGGCAAACCCGGAGTACTGATTCGAAACTTTCCGGCGTAACGACCTGCGGCGGCCGTCGGCTTGCGGGGAAAGGGAAACCCGGGACAGCTCAGCGTCATTCGGTTTTGCACGTAGGGAAGAACGGTGCCAGATACGGCCCGTATCTATAGTCAGTGAATTCGCACGGGTCCGAGAACGAACCGTAACATTGCGTCTCTGACTCGAGTTCACAGTATTGATTTCCGTGCCTGACCGCCAATGGCGTGTAGGTCACCGCCCCTTCCAGACGCTCAGGTCTTGTAACCAGGTCTCCCTTCGAAGTTTTCAGCAAGACGATGGAATACGGGAAGTGTTTGTTGGGCTTGTCGTAGCAACCACAGAAATGGGGTTCCACCTCCAAATCTCCCAGGCGCAATCCTTGGAGTTCGCTTGCCGAGAATCGGGCACGGGGCCAAACTGATGAGCCGTCTGGCTTCGTCGGCCCGTTCTGTGTGGTCTCATCCTTCTGCGTCGTCGAGTCATTCGCCAGACAACCGCCGGACGTGGCTACTAACGCCAACGCTGCAACAATAGACACCAGCGTGATATTGCTCATTCGCTTCCCCCCGGGGCGTTTAACTGGGCGATGTTCGTGAAGTCTCGCGATGCCGGGTACATGGGCTAAGGAAGCGGCTAACGACACAGCGCACGGAGACAGCGGGGTCAGGCTTGGTATGCTGTATAAATAATGCAATATCCCAAGCCTGACGCGCATTCCCGCATTTTGAAGAAGCCCCTGGTCAGGGTTTCCGGAAGCGCAGCACGAACCGATCGCTCGTGCCACGGCGTTCCCCAGCGGCACGCGGCGAATCATTCCAATCCCGAGTGTCGTCCTTGTTGCGGAGGAAATCGGCCTGCCCATCGAGCACGAACCCCGCTGCCAGTACTTCCGACTTGACGACATCCTCCTCAATGCGATGAAAGGTATCGGTCACTTTGGCACCGTCCCCCGGTCGCGCGCTGTGATCGACAATCACAAATACACCGCCCGGCTTGAGTGCAGCGAACACGGCCTTGTTCATGGCCTCGCGCTTCACCCCGAGCCAGACCGTATCGTGATAGAACAGCACCATCGTGACTGCGTCGAGCGGACGCATGTCGCCTGGAAAGGGATCGTCGAAATCGCGATCCAGGCGCACGACGCCCTTCATAACCGGCTTTGCGAGTCGCGTGCTCCAGGGCTTTTCCAGAAACATCTCCAGCAACTTCTTGGAGTTCTGCCCGTAGACGACGCCTTCGCTGCCTACCGCCCGCTTAAGTAACTCGGTTGTATAGCCACCGCCTGCACCCAGGTCGGCGATACGCCAACCCGGCCGTATGCCCAGGAAGGCGAGCAGTTCGACCGGTTTGCGACCGGCGTCGAGCGCACGATCCTCAGGGCTGCGGTCTGCCGCTGTGACGACAGCGTTCGCAAGCGTCATCGAATCCTGACTCAATGCGTGTTCAGAAAGGCTGGCGGTTACCAGAAACACGGCTAGCATCGATATGTAGATTCTATTCATGCATTTCTCCAATCAGTTCAGATCCATTTTGGAATACCAGAACGAGTGTATTTCTCTCGCACAGGGATCGTAGCGCAAAAATGTGTCGCTCGTTATCGCCAAGCTCGCCCGACGGTTTTCACATCCAGATGGCCCTGAATAGGGCAATACAGTAATCCTTGGGGCCCGATTCGCGAAGGTTCTGCAGAGCTTTCCCGGCAGCAGAGCAAACGCCCCTCATTCCGTATGAACAGATTTGGCGCCCCGTTGTCTATTTTAGGCATCCAGTTCATTGCATTCACCATGGTGCGCGGGGACGTATATTTGCCGGGAACGTGCTTCTGTGTCCCGATCGCTGTCGAAGTGCCCGGTTGTAAGGTACTGACGCATCGATAGGCCAAAGATGTAGTCGATACAGCATTTATAAGGACAGACAATGAATAGACGCCAATTACTTGCGAGCATTCCCGGCCTCCTTGTCGGACTGCCGGCTCTGGCGAAGGAAAACCGTGTGTATCCTCTCACGAAACCCAAATCCGAATGGAAAACCCTGCTTCCCGCCATGAGTTACAGCGTTCTTTTCGAAGAACAGACCGAGCGCGCGGGAACCAGCCCGTTGAACACGGAGAAGCGCGCAGGCACTTATGTTTGCGCCGCGTGCTACCTGCCGCTTTTCAGCAGCGAGACGAAGTTTGACAGTGGCACGGGGTGGCCGAGTTTCTTTGATTCTTTGCCGGGCGCGCTCGGCACAAAAAAGGATACGAGGCTCATTTGGCCACGCACCGAATATCACTGCGTGCGCTGTGGCGGGCATCAAGGCCATGTCTTCGACGATGGTCCCAAACCCACCGGGCTGCGCTACTGCAACAACGGTGTGGCGCTGCGCTTCGTTCCGAAGGAAGAAAAGCTTCCGGAATTGAGAACCTGAACGGGGAAGGAAATCGGGATCAGGCCTGTATAAATGCATTAACGTCCCCGTTCCACTTTTTATTCATTTATCTCGCTAAAGGCTCTCCGTCGCACGGCATTAAAGATTCTGTGCCTTGAACTGGCTACGCCGGCTGATGTTCCGGCCGGAGATCATGAACACACCCTCGCCCCGGTAGTGAACCGTCTCCGGATACTTCGGCGATGTCGCGACATGCGCCTTGACGACTTCCCAGATGAAGAGACCGTGTTTTGAGATCTGGCTGCCGTCGTAGAGCCGGCATTCGAAGTTCGCATAACACTCTTTTATTAGTGGCGCATCTACCTTGGTGCCCGCGACCGCCGTTAGGCCGAACTTCCCGAATTTGTCCACCTCAGCCCCGCTGCAGTTGCCGATGCCGATCACTTCGTTCAGGAGGTCGGTTGTCGGAAGATTGATGACGCACTGCTTGCTCCTGCGGATCATCTCGAAGCTGTGGTTGGCATCCCAGATGTAGCAAGCGAACAGGGAGGGTGAAAAGCCCATCATCATGTGCCAGCCCATGGTCATGATGTTGGACTTGCCCTTCCAGGCCGAGCTCACCAGCACGATCGGCCCCGGTTCCAGATACCGGCGGATGTCGGTCAGGGGGAATGCCTCCTTCCGGAATGTCTTCATACAAGGCCGAGCAAGGCGAAACCAATGGCGAGGACAATGATCGTGTGCATGTTCGGTTCCTTTTCTAATTCGCCTGCCCGATGTCCAGGCGCTTGATCTTGCCGGACGAAGAGATCTGAAACCTGAAATAGGTCCGAAAGTCGCCCCACTGGTCCGAATGGAATGCGCCCACCAGATCGAGGCCGTTGTTTTCCACACTGTCGATCGAAGTGAACCGTTCGTGGCCGAGAGCGTCTCGCGTGAACTTCTCGAGGCTTCGAGGGGCACTTCCAGCCGGTGCAGAGGGATGTATTTCTTGGAGCGTCGTCCAAGTTGGGGGTCAAGTCTCCCATCTTGCATTAAGTGCCTCTATGATCCAGCGATCAGCGACCGTGCCAATTCGAGGCTAGCGCGTGAATTCCTTTCGGCGCGCTTCAGGAATTCCTACTCTGGCAAGGCGAACACCATCACTGCGTCTCCCTGCTTGAAACCGAACAGCGCATTGCCACCCGCGGCAACCGCGACGTACTGCTTGCCGCCGACCTGGTAAGTGATAGGCGGTGCGTTCACACCGGCACTGCCGTTGATCTGCCAGAGCAACTCGCCGGTTTCGGAGTTGAAGGCGTTGAAATTGCCGTTGCCCTCACCCATGAAAAGCAGATCACCCGCGGTGGCAAGCACGCCGCCGACCAGCGGTTCAGTTGTTTTCACTTGCCACTTGATCTTGCCGGAGCCTCGGGTGTCGATGGCGCTCAGCACGCCCCAACGCGGCCCACCGCTAGGCTCCAAAGACGTGTATCGCAGAGCTGCCTTATCCGCGGTCGCTGGAATTTCCTTCACCGTGTAACGCATGGGCCAGTGCATCGCGGCGACAAAGGCGATCCCCGTGCGCGTGTCGAAGGAAACCGGCGACCAACTGGCGCCTCCGGCACCGCCCGGCGCGATCTCGATGCCTTCCGCGGTAGGTCGCTTGAACAAATTCTGCTGCGGCACGAAGGCGTCGGACTTGAAGAGCAACCGGCCGTCGCGGCGATCCATCACATAGAACCATCCCGTTTTGCCCGCCTGGCCTATGGCCGGAATCGTGTCGTAGCCCTTGGGCACATCAAACAGTACAGGGGGACTTGCCACGTCGTAGCCCCACATGTCGTGCGGGACTTCCTGGTAGTACCACTTGACCGCGCCCGAGTCGGCGTCCAGTGCAACGAGAGACACCGTGTAGAGGTTGTCACCCGGTCGCGTCAAATCATCCATCTGCGGCGAGGGGTTGCCGACACCGACATAGATCAGATTTTCCTTCGGGTCGATGGCGGGAGTGGTCCAAGCTGATCCGCCACCGCGATTTGCCGCGTCTGAATACTGCGCAAGCGTGGCGCGTTCCCTTCCGATGTCTCGTTCCAGCTTGGCACCGTCGGCAGTGGTCTCACGAAACTCACCTTCCCACCCGGAAGTCGGCGTGGAGTCGAATTGCCAGATCTTCTTTCCGGTATTGGCGTCGAATGCTGCGTAGAAGCCCGCTCGCTGGCTCTGTCCCGCGATACCGACGACTGCCCCGAGCGGCGCTCCCGTACGCTCGGAATCCAGATGCAATCCGTAGCCCACACCCGTGATGCCGATGATGACCTTGCCCTTGTAGACCAGGGGGGCCATATTCGCGCCCACGCCGGTGGACCCACTTACGCGACTGTTACGAAGCGGATCATCGGCACCAAGCTGATCGGTTCTCTCCGTCGCGCCATCGAGGTCCTCCACCAGCGGAATATCCCAGACCGGCTTGCCGCTGTTCTGATCCAAGGCGATCAAACGCGCATCCACCGTGCCGATGAACACCTTACCGTAGGCCACCGCCACGCCACGATTGGCGGGACCGCAACACATCTTCTCCGTACGCCGCCGGTGCTGATAACGCCACAGTTCCTTGCCTGTCTTCGCGTCCAGCGCAACAACGTGGCTGAACGGCAGGGACAGGTACATCACACCGTCCGCCACGATAGGCGTGGTTTGGAAGGTGGACGACACGCCGCTCTTGAAGGTCCAGCGCGGGGCCAGGCTCTTGACGTTGCTCTTGTTGATCTGCGTGAGCGGGGAGAAGCGCTGATTGCCGTAATCCCGGCCGTGACTCAGCCAGTTGCTCAAGTCCACCTGAGCGTTGAGCAGCCGGTTGTCGTCGATGATCCCTGCCTCGCCATTGGCGTTGAGCGAACAACCCAGAGCCACGAAACCAAGCGCTAATACGTGATGACGCATGATCAATCTCCCCCACAAAAACGTTAGGCAGAATTCTACTTCTGGCCTGAAACGCACGCTTTAATGTACAGCGCGTCACGGCAGGGTCAGGTCTTGAGTCTTGAGTCTTGAATTCAAGGTTCAAGACCTGAGGTAACCCCGCTTGTTCTCTGTTTGTCTGTTTTCTTGCCAAAACACTGAACAAATCCCCCTAATCCCCGCCTCCGGCCGGTGCGTAGGAATTTTTGTAGGCGGCTGGTTGCGTCACGATCCATCGCGCCGCGTCTGTCCCGCATCACCCGCTCACCTGGCGAGCGGATCGGGCCTAAGCTGGAACTTAAAGACCCTGGGCAGGCTTTTCGTCCCGCCTTCCGAATGGAACGGTGACCGCGTCGAGTTTGTCGCCCAGAGCGCCCGGCCTTTCCACCCGGCTTTGGGATCGTCGATGCGCCCTTCCGCCCACTTCGGGAAGAAGCCCATGGGGTAGGGCACGCGCAGCGTCACGAACTTGCCGTCTACCAGCGCGAAGTACGAATCGCTGGTGTTGCCCGTCGCAATCGGCACGTTGGCGCCGAGCCCCAGCGTGTTGAACCAGTCCACCCAGACGTAGTAACTCGCCTCGGCGCTGCCGTCGTCCTGCACATCCCTGAACTGCGGTCCGGGAAACCGGTACAGCGTCCAGCCCTCGGGGCAATGCTTGCCGGTCGCCTTCGGCC
Source organism: Pseudomonadota bacterium (assembly GCA_038040175.1). Taxonomy (GTDB): domain Bacteria; phylum Pseudomonadota; class Gammaproteobacteria; order Burkholderiales; family JACQAP01; genus JACQAP01. Next base: position 9,052 of record JBBPIT010000009.1, read on the forward strand.
CGTTCAACGGTGCCCTGCACTTGCGACGGTCGAAGCTGGCGAGATGGCCGCTCGCAAACGACGCCCAGAAGATGCCGTTGCGGTCGATGTCGCCGCCGCGCGCCCCGTAGGCGGGCAATGGCGGCTCGTAGATTTCAGTGAGCGCCGTGTGCGTCGGATCGGATCCGGGGGCGACGCGCACGACGTAGCTGGGGAACGGCGCCAACGAAGTTCCCCACACCGAACCGTCGGCCGGATTCACGACGACGCTATAGAGATTGACTGCGACGCGCTTGTCCTTGCCGGAGTCCAGCGGCTGGTCGGGCTCGACCCATTCGTCGCGCTTGCCGTTGCCGTTCGCGTCAAGGATGAAGGGCGTCCAGCCCTGTGACTTCATCTCGTCGCCGGTTTTCTCGAACATTTTCCGATCCAGCCAGCCGACCACGCCCGGGCCGCCGACCCCGGCCGAGGCCCACAGCGTATCGTTTGCGTCCTCGGCGAATATCACATGGTGCGTCGGGAAGCAGGTCGAGATCAGCGTCCACTGGTTCGTTGCCGGGTCGTACATCGACAGATGCCGGTTCGCGCTTTCGAGCGGAAACACCTTCGCCGACGGATGGTCCGAGCCCTTCCTGCAATCGTCGGGGTTGTTCGGATGGCGGATGCGCGCCGCGGCCCAGACCCGTCCCTTCTCGTCCATCATCTGGTTGTGCGTGCTGGTCTGGCTGTCCCAGATCGGATCCGGCCCCCAGTAAGGCGAGGGCGCCATCGGATCGGTGCGGTGCGAAGGCGTATTCGGATCACGCACGGGATGCTTCACCTCCGTCGCCGTGTGCGTAAGCGGATCGAGGACCGGCCAGTAATCGGTGCTGTTCTCGGGCGCGCCGTAGAACTTCCCGTTGGTATTGACCGTGGGCTTGCGCCGATCGGTCCCGATCAAATCATGCATGTAGGCGTTAGGGCGGCTCCAGTCCCACAACGTCAGCACGAGGTTGCGCTCGATTCCCTGCGGCCGCTCAGGCTTCGCGAAGGGCAGCTCGCCGGCGGCGATCCGGTCGGTCCAGTCGGCCCACAGCCCGAGCGCCCGCCCGGTGCCGAGCCGGCCGGCCGCGGTGACCATGTTGTTCATTGCCTGTCCCGAGGCGATGCGCCGTCCCCACGCCTCGGTGGAGTTCATGTGCGCAAAATCCTTCGGAATGGTGCGCGTGCCCACGGTGCCCAGCGCGTGACACGACATGCAGCCGTTGGTCTTCACGGTGTTGAGCCAGTGGGTCTGCGTCTTCATGCCCGGCTCGATGCCGTTGCCGTCCGGACCCGTGCCGGGAAATTCGCTTTTCGCCGGAATCTTCAGCAGCGAGTACCAGTAGATCGCCGGGTAATACTCCGCCGCAGTAGCAGCGCTCGGCGCCACCACCGCGCGCAGGTCGAGGCGTTTTCCCGGTGTGGCCTGGACTTTGGGCGAATCGACCAGTCCGTAACCGCGCACCCACACGCTGTAGCTGGCCTTCGGCAGATCGGGTATGAGGTAGCGCCCCTGATCGTCGGTAACCACGATCTTGGCAAATTTGGTCGGCAGGTCTGACGTTTCCGCGATCACCCACACGCCGGCTTCCGGCCCGTTCGCGCTCTTCACCACCCCGCCGAGATCGTTCTCGCCGATGCGGATCTCCGTACCGCCCTTCCGTGTGCCGGTCCCCGCCGCGCAGGCGGCGAGCAGCACCGCGATTCCGGCTACCGTGATGCCGCGGCGCAATCCTCCAATCGTCATGTTTGTGCTCCCTCTCAAGGTTGTGATCGGTCGGTGGTGTCGGCGGAAATATTCCAGAACCGAAGCGCTAGAAAACTCCCCGGAGACGTTCGACGAACCCGACTTTGCCGCCGCGCGCTATCTCCGGAACGCGTCGCCATAGCGCTCGGGAGCAAAACCAACCAACAAATCCTTGCCGTTTTCCAGCACAGGGCGCTTGATCAGACTCGGATTCTCGCTCATCAGCCGCAACGCCTTGGCTTCGTCGAGATTCACCTGTTGCGCCGGCGACAGCTTGCGCCAGGTAGTGCCGCGCGTGTTGAGCAGCGTTTCCCAGCCGACACGCTTTGACCAGTCTTTCAATCGGGCGAGATCGATGCCCGCCGCTTTGTAATCGTGGAAGTCGTAACGTACGCCGTGATCATCCAGCCAGGCGAACGCCTTCTTCATGGTGTCGCAGTTCCTGATTCCGTAGATAGTGGGCAAAGGCGTGAGGCGAGAGGCGTGAGGCGAGAGGCGTGAGGCGAGAGGCGTAAGAGCAGGGCTTAGTGGCTTACTTTCTCGTGTTTACCCTTCACCCTTCACTCATTCCCCCTTCACTGCCCTTGTCACCCTTCACTCCTTCACCCTTCACGATTTTTACAGAGTAAAAATCTTCCCCGGATTCATGATGTTTTGCGGGTCGAGGGCCTTCTTGACCTGGCGCATCACGCTGACCGCTTCGCCGTGTTCGGCGATGAGGAACTTCATCTTGCCCAGTCCGATGCCGTGCTCGCCGGTGCAGGTGCCGTCCATCGCCAGCGCGCGCATCACCAGCCGCTCGTTCATCCGCTCGGCTTCGGCGATTTCCTTCGGATCGTCGCGATTGATCAGGAATCCGAGGTGGAAGTTGCCGTCGCCGACGTGGCCGACCAGTGGCGCGGTGAGGAAGCTTTTTTTCAGGTCCTTCTTGGTCTCGAGGATGCATTCAGCGAGGCGGGAGATCGGAACGCACACGTCGGTCGCCCAGATTTCGCAGCCGGGACGCAGCGCCTTGTTGGCGTAAGTCACATCGTGGCGCGCCGTCCACAGCGCGTTACGGTCTTCCGTCTTGGTCGCCCATTTGAATTCGCCGCCGCCGTTTTCCGCGGCGATCGACTGCACCATTTCCGCCTGTTCCTTGACGCCCGCGTCGGTTCCGTGGAATTCGACGAACAGCGTGTCCTTGACCGGATAGTTCAGCTTGGAGAACTTGTTCACCGAATCCATCTGCACGTCATCGAGCAGCTCGATGCGCGCGACCGGAATGCCGAGCTGGATGGTCTGGATCACGGTGTTGACCGCGCCTTCGATGCTGTCGAACGAGCATACGGCCGCCGCCATCGCTTCGGGAATGCCGTACAGGCGCAGCGTCACTTCGGTGATGATGCCGAGCGTGCCTTCGGAGCCGACGAACAGGCGGGTGAGGTCGTAACCGGCGGCGGATTTGCGCGCGCGCCGCGAGGTGCGGATGATGCGGCCGTCGGCGAGCACCACGGTCAACGCCAGCACGTTCTCGCGCATGGTGCCGTAGCGAACCGCGTTGGTGCCGGAGGCGCGTGTCGCGGCCATGCCGCCCAGAGAGGCATCCGCACCCGGATCGATGGGGAAGAACAGGCCCTGGTCGCGGATGTGCGCGTTCAACTCTTTGCGGGTCACGCGTGCCTGCACGGTGACGTCGAGATCTTCCGCGCTGACCCGCAGGACCTGATTCATGTTCATCAGATCCACCACCACGCCGCCCAGGTGAGGGATGACGTTGCCCTCGAGCGAGGTGCCGGTGCCGTAGGCCACCACCGGCGTGTTGTGCCGGGCGCATATACGGACGATCTCAGCGACTTCCTCGGTGGTATTCGGGAATACCACCGCGTCCGGCCGGTGCGGGTGATGCCAGGATTCGTCCTTGCTGTGGTGGTCGCGCACCCCGGTGCTGGTGGAAAGTCGCTCACCGAAGATGGCCTTCAGCTCGTCGATGGCGGACTGGAGCTCTATTGCGGGGAGGCTCATTCGGATTTCCTCGGGAAGATAGGTTGCATGTGACGGGGAAAGTCAAATCTTACCGCAAGGGCGCCTTGTCGACCCGTGTGTGCGGTGCAGGTTGCGGGTATCCCTATCATCAGCTACTTTGAGGCCCTTGGGAATCGCGAAGGGAATGGCAATGCGAGCTGTGTCAGTCGGGGGGGCGGCAATCGTGCTGGTGTCCGGCTTGGCGGTGCCGGCGGCACTGGATGAGATTCCGGTGGCGGCGCTTTCGGCCGGCAGTTTTACCGTCGCGCTCGCCGACCGTACCGCGTTCTCCGAACCGGCGCCGGTACTCGATTACCGGCAGAGAGAGAAATTCCTGCGGGGGCGGCAGCATTTCAACCAGAAATGGGTGGTTGCCCCGTCCCTCGGCGGCGATTGGGGGTTGGGCCCGACTTTCATCGCTGACCGATGCTCGGGTTGCCACGTCGGTGGTGGGCGCGGCGACACCCCGAAGTCGGCGGACCAGCAACTGTTTTCGGTTTTGGTACGCATTTCGATCCCGGGCAAAGATGAGCATGGGGGGCCGAAGCCGCACCCGGACTACGGCGACCAAATCCAGAACCAGGGCCTCATGGGGCAGGACCGCGACGCGACGTATCTGGGGGAACGCGTGCCGCAGGAAGCCAATCTGTATCTCGACTGGCAGGAAACGCCTGCCACGTTCGCGGACGGCGAAAAAGTCACGTTGCGCAAGCCGCGGCTGCGAGTGGAGAAGCTCAAATTTGGGCCGCTCGGCCCCGAGGTGATGTACTCATTGCGGATCGCGGTGCCGACTTTCGGACTGGGACTGCTCGAAGCGGTGAGCGAGGCTGACATTCTCGCCATTGCCGAGAGGCAAAAAGTGCAAGGCGTGAACGGGCGCCCGAATTACGTCTGGGACGCAATCGGCAAACGCGTGGCGCTGGGACGGTTCGGCTGGAAATCGAATCAGCCGTCGATCAGGCAGCAGATCGCCGCGGCGTTTCACGGCGACATCGGCGTGACCTCGCCGGTTTTCGACAGGGAGAATTGTCCGCCGGTGCAGGCAGATTGCGCATATCAGCCGCCGGGCAACCAGCCGGAACTCGTTGAGGTCAACTGGGACGAACTGGAGTTCTGGACCCGGGCGCTTGCCGTGCCGGCACGCCGGGGTGTCGATACCCCGGGTTACAAGCGCGGGGAACGGCTATTCGTCGAGGCGCAATGCGCGGTCTGCCATGTGCCGGAGATGAAGGCCGGGGTGCTGCCGGGACTGTCGCAGATCCAGGGCCAGGTTTTTCATGCCTACACCGATCTGCTTCTGCACGACATGGGCGAGGAGCTTGCCGATGGACGCCCCGACTTCAAGGCCGGACCGCGCGACTGGCGCACCCCGCCGCTGTGGGGACTCGGCTTGTCGCAGACTGTGAACGCAAGCACAGCGATGCTGCACGACGGCCGCGCCCGCAACGCCACCGAAGCCATCCTCTGGCACGGCGGCGAAGCAGAGACCGCACGCGAGGCATTTCGAAACATGCCGAAGGCGGATCGGGAGGCGCTCCTCAAGTTTCTCTCCTCGATTTGAATGGCTGTCGGAGTGATATGCGGCTGATCACCTGTTGCGGGCGCACGCTAGGCGGTCGGGCTTGGGTGGCGATCCTTGGGTTCGGAGCGCTCGCCTGGCTGCCGTTTGAAGCGGCCGCCGCCACACCTGAGGAACTGCTCGCCCGCTACGAAAGGGAAGCGCGCGCCGAAGCGCCGGCATTTCACGGTTTTTCCGCCGAAGAAGGACGGATGTTCTATTTTCAGAAATACCCGGTGCCGATTCTTGGCGAAGTCGGCTGCGTATCCTGCCATTTGCAGGACCCTCGCCGGTCCGTCATGCGCCATCGCACGAAAATCCCCTGCCGCGCATGCCACGTCATCGACGACGCCGAGCACGTTGACCCGGTGAACGCCAAGAAACGGGAAATCAACGCGTTCGCCCCCGTAGCCAATCCGCGCAGATTCACCGATCCGAAAATAGTGGAGAAATGGTTCCAGTTGAACTGCAACTACGTGCTCAAGCGTTCCTGTACGGCCACTGAAAAGGGCAATCTTCTGGCCTGGGTACTCAGCCTGGAGCGGAGCGCCATGGACAACAAGCCGGAGTTGGGGAAAGAGTACGAGTGGTTGCTCACGGAATGAACGGCCTCGCGGGATTGACCGGCCGCGCTCGCGCGGGGCGCCGTCTCTGAATCGGCAGGCGGATTACCCGGAGCGCCCATTGCGGGCGCCTGGATTGCCGCGGGCATAGCTCTGGTGCGGCGACGATAAAAAAGCCGGGGACAAGCCCCGGCTTGAATTGTCGGACGAACCCTCAAACAGCAGGGATGCCTGTGTAGTTGCTCTTGGCGACATACCCGTAAGCGGCGTTGCTGCGCTCGCCGCCCATGGCGATGTAGTCGGCTTTGATCTGGGCGATTTGATCCTGGGTGAAGGGTTTGCCTTCCGTGATCTTCATGTCGAGCTGGTACAAGTGCGCGCAGTTCAGTCCGAAGATTTTCTGTTTGACCTCGCTGTTCGGCCCGCCAAGGCGGGTTTTCCACTTGAACTTCTTCATGATGTCGTCCGGTATCTCGATCCGGCGCATGGCTTCGATCTGCCACTGTGGGCTGCCGTACCACACCGAGTCGGAGCCCCATACCACCCGCTCTGCCCCCATCATATTCACCAACTGGCCGAGGAACGCGGCGCAGAAGCGCGGGTTGGTGACCGCGGTGCTGGCGAACACACTGCCCAGTTCGGCGTACACGTTGTTCACGCCGAACTTATCCGGGATGCGCGCCAGGTCGGTGGCCCACTCGACATAGCCTGTATCCAGGAAGGCCTGCAGATCCTTGTCGGGCTGATCGGCCAGCCAGGGGCGCAGCGCTGCGTGGTAAATGACGAAATTCATTCCCGGCCAATCCTTGGCAGCCTTGCCCAGGTCTCGTACCGTGGCGCTTTCCCAAGTACCCGCGAAGGCCTTCTCGTAGTCGCGCGGCATCAGCCCCTTGTGGATGCAGATGGTATTGATGCCCGACTTGATCGCCTTCTCGTAGAACGGGTACATCAGTTTTTCGTCATCCAGGCGCCATGCGTACTTGGACGGCCCGAACGGATCGCCGATGGTGTAGGACTTCCAGGAGACCGGATGTAGCGTGTCAATGGCGCGATCCACTTCGTCCATCCAGTTCGGGTACTTCGGCGTGATGATCGTGTGGCCAAGCATACGAGTGCCGCCGGCCATCTTGTTCACGGAGCGGCAGGCGTTCTGGATCGCGTCGTTGGACAACAGCCACCAGCTCGGATCGTCGAACGGCGCGCCCGACAGCAGCGACATCTTGGTATCGCTGTCGAGGAAAATCTCCTTCAGGTAGTTGTCCATCTTGTAGCGCGACAGGGTCAGTGGCACCGACATGATGTCGGGGTTGACCTTTGCGTTCACCGCCCACTTGGTCAGTCCGAGCAGACCTTCCTGCTTGAAGTCATCGCGTATGAAGTGGGTCTGGTCATCGAAAATGAACTGGCCGGCAAGCTGGCCGGCCCGGTATTTCGACATTTCCATGTCGGCCGCCTCAGCCTCGGAAACATCCCAGACCGGGCCGAAAACCTTGTTCATCGCCAGAAACGCTGTCGCCATGCCGGCACTGCTTGCCAGAAACTGGCGGCGGCTGATGTTGTGGCGTTTGGCCTGAACGTCGGCCAACTCCTTGATCAGGCCCTCGACCTTCTTCTGGTCATCGGTTTGGGGCAGCGGGTTGTACTCGCCATTGGAGACGACCTGCGTTGGAACCGGCGAGCGAAATGCCACCTCGTCCGCCGGCGCGACGAGCTTCATCTCGTCGTCGCTCATATGCACGCCAATATGTCTTTGAATTGTCATGACTCCTCCTTGCTGGGCGTTACGTTGGAATAAAGTCGCGCTAATCTTTCGACACGACTGCTTGAAGCAAACTCAAACCGGAAGTTGGCGCCCGGCCGAAACCTGCCGCTTCACTTCTTTTCGAACTTGTACTCGGCATCCGGCGCGACCTTGCCTTCGCAGGCTGCGGCCATATTCCTCTTGGCGTTGTTACACGCGATGTTCGCCTGGGTGAAAATGTCGTTGGGATCATTTTTGCCTTCACAGTAGTACTCGTGCTGTTTCTTCGCGTCCGCGCAGGTGCCGCCTCGCGTGTCTTTCTCCGCCGCAATGCCGACGGTCGCGGCAAGTCCCAGGACTAATGCGGCGATCAAGGAATGTGCTTTCAAAGGTACCTCCTTTTCGTGGCAGAACCTTCAGTAGTGCAATTCAAGTTGCGCTGGGAGCGGGGCGACTACTTCTTCTTCTTGTCGTCGAACTCATACGTCTTGTCCGGCTCAACAATGCCTTCACAGGCTTCTTTGACGTTGTTCTTGGCGTTCGTGCAGGCGGTGCCGATGGCCACCATGCTGTCGCTCGCCGCATTAGCGGGATTGCAGAAGTATTCCCTCTGGCTCTTGGCATCCTTGCATGTGCCGACGCGCGTTTTCTTCGAATCGTCGGCGGCAAAAGACAGTGAGGTGAGCACCAGAGGCAGGACAAGCAAAAAGCCGAGTCGCATCATCTTTACTCCTCCCAAGTTGAAAAATACGCAGTTCGTGAAAAGTTGGGTCCGATCCGTCGGAAATTCGGAAGAGGCTTGCGTAAACGGCCTGCCGCGTTGAATGCGGGAGCGCGTTCACTCAACCTCGCGTCCGTAAGCGCGGGCTGCTGCGGTGCGTCAAGGCTCGTTTGAAACAGGCAACGAAACCACAGCGATCAGGCCGCCCCTCGTTTTGCACTCTACGCTCACCAAAAATGCATCGTCAACGAAAATTCACTCTGCCGGTGCGGATTCATTGTCTGGAACGGCGCGGATGGAGAATTCGGCGGTCTTCGGTTGGTGGGAACAGCGCTCAGGGGGCAGGCAGGCGGACCGAGGTACCGCCAACTCGGTCACCCGCTCCCTCTTCCGTGACTGTACAGGGCAGAGGAGGGGATACATCATGGCGTACGCGAGAAGATATATATAACTGTCTAACGCCAGAAGGATTTTGAATCGTGCCTGTCCCCGCTCCCTTGTCCTATCCCCCAACTGCCAGCCGCCTTTACGCAGCGGCGAACCGCTGGACAGCGTCCTCATTCCAGGCTATGCCGGCGCCCGGCCGGTCGGGGATGATCACGTTGCCGTTCTTCACCTCGAAAGGCTCCGGCAGGATCGGATTGGCCCAGTCCATGTATTCCAGCCAGTGGCAGGTCGGCGTCACCGCCAGCAGGTGGGCGCTGATTTCCGGGAACAGATGGCTGGACATTTCGAGGTTGTGCGCGTGCGCGAGCGCGGCGGCACGCATCCAGCCGGTGACGCCGCCGATGCGCTGTACGTCGGGCATGTAGTACTCGGCGGCCTTGGCTTCGATCGCCTTCTGCATTTCGAAGGTGCTGAGCAGGTTCTCGCCGATCTGGATTGGCGTCTTCACCTCTAGCGCGATCTTCGCGCAGCCGGCGTAGTTGTCGTGGCGGACCGGTTCCTCGATCCAGTACAGGCCTTCATTGTCGAGTGCGCGTCCGCGCAGGATGGCCTCGTTTACCGTCTGGCTCTGGTTGAAGTCGGTCATGAGCGCGATGTCGCCGCCGATGCGCTTCTTCACGTTGCGCACCGCGGTCAGGTCGTCCTTGAAATTCGGTCGCCCGATGCGCAGCTTTACCGCGCTGTAGCCGCCCTCCGAAAGCAATTCCGCCGCTTCGTCCGCGAGCAACGCCGGATCCTTGATCCACAAACCGCAGCTGTTGTACGCACGCACCGGCCTGATCTGTCCGCCCAGTGCGCAGACCAGTGGCACTCCGAGTCCCTTGGCATAGGCGTCCCATGCCGCCATGTCGATTCCCGCGAGCGCAAGGCCGACCAGCCCGGGCGTGTCGAACAGCGTGAAGCGCTTGCGCAGCTTGGCGTCGATCTCGTACGGCACCAGCGCATCGCCCTTGATCATCTCGGCCACGGCCTCGGTGGTGCTGACCAGAGGCTTCAGCATCGCCTTGCCGTACGCGGCCAGATACGAATGCCCGGTGATGCCTTCGCCGGTGTCCACGTCCACCAGCACCAGCGCCGCTTCCGGCAGCGCGCCTGACGCCGATATCGGGGGGCGCTTCAGCGGCACCAACACTGCTCTGGCACGGATGTTCTTTATTTTCAGTTTCATTTTCATCTCCTAAAGGCGGATACCGCTAACCGCAGAGGCGCAAAGGGTTTTCAGACCTGCGCTTCGGCGGGGCGGCCGTGGGCGTAGAGCTTGAGCGCCGCGTACACGAAATGGTTAGCCGGTGTCGGGATGCCGAGTTCGTCGCCGAGCTTGGCCACGGTGCCTGACAGCCACGGCAGTTCCAGCCGACTGCCGCGGCGCAAATCGCCGCACATCGATGCCACCATCGTAGACGGATAGTTATCGACCTTGGACATCTGGTCGGCGATGAGCCCGGCATCGAATTTCACCCCCCTGGCTTTGCCGATCGCCACTACTTCTTCCATCACCTGTTGCATCAGGGCGCGGGTATCGGGGTCGGAGCGGATCGGCCCGATCGGCATCCGGGTCAGCGAAGTCAGCGCCGACAGCGTAACCAGGCGCACGAACTTTTCCCAGATCGCCCTGTTGATGTCGGTGACCAGCTCGGCCTGGACGTTGGCTATCTTGCAGGCAACGAGAAACGCCTGCGATCGTGGAGAGGGTTTGCCGTCGAGTTCACCGAAGAACAGGTTGGCCATGTTGCCGTTGTGGCGGATCAAGCCAGGCTCTTCGATGAGCGCGGCAATGTTCGCTACGCCACCCATGACGTGTTCCTTGCCGAGGATCGGCAGCAGCGTATCCACGGCGATCACGCCGTTCTGGAAAGACACCGCGACGGTGTTCGGACCGATCAACGGCTTGGCGGACTGCGCCGCTTCTTCGGTGCCCCAGAGCTTCACCGCGATTATGACGACATCGACCGGACCGATGATCGCCGCGTCTCTGGTGGCCTTCACTTCCGGTAAATGCAGATCGCCGAGTGCGCTCAACACCTTGAGCCCGTTTTTCTGCATGGCTTCGAGGTGCGCGCCGCGGGCGACGAAAGTGACGTCCTGTCCGCTGGCAGCCAGACGCGCGCCGAAATAGCCGCCGACCCCGCCGCTGCCGATGATCGCAATCTTCATTGCTGGTTTGCCGTTCAGGTCGAAAGGATGAAAGGATCGTCATGGTAGACGCTCGGCGCTGTTTTTTGAACCGGCTTCATTGCGGCAGACGGCTATGGGGGCATAAAATTCGTGCCGTAGTCCGCCGAACCGGCAATCGAGCATGGCGCATATGCCGCAACAGACCGAGGACAGGATGAATCGCCCCGAAAAGCTTCCCCGCAACGCCAGTCCGCACATCGCCTCGCGCATGGCCGGCATCGAGCCGTTCCACGTGATGGCACTCATCGCGCGGGCAAGGGAGCTGGAGGCGCAGGGGCGGAGCATCTCGAACATGGTGGTGGGTGAGCCCGATGCACCCACCCCGCCGTTGATCGCAGAGGCCGGCGTCCGCGCGATCCAGGCCGGCCGGATCGGCTATACCCAGTCGCTGGGCATCACCGAGTTGAGGGACGCGATCTCGGAGTGGTACCGCACGCGCTACGGTGTCGAAGTGCCGCGCTCTCGGATCGCGGTGACCACCGGCTCTTCGGGCGCGCTGCTGCTGACGATGGGTGCGCTTCTTTCGCCCGGAGACCGGGTGCTGATGACCGATCCCGGCTATCCGTGCAACCGGCATTTCGTGCGCGCAATGGAGGGCGATCCGGTCGGCGTCGCAGTGGATGCTTCGACCGCATACCAACTCACCGCCAAATTGGTGGAGAAGCACTGGACGCCGAAAACGGCGGCGGTGCTGATCGCTTCGCCGTCGAACCCGACCGGCACACTGATCGCTCACGATGAGCTCGAGCGCATTCACGCCGTGGTGCGCGCGCGTGGCGGGGTCCTGATCGTGGATGAGATCTACCATGGCCTGACGTATGGACAGCGCGACCGCAGTGCGCTCGAGTTCGCCGATGACGTCTTCATCATCAACAGCTTTTCCAAGTATTTCGGTATGACCGGCTGGCGTCTGGGGTGGATGGTGGTGCCGCAGGAATTCATGCCGGCGGTGGACAAGCTGGCGCAGAACCTTTTCATCTCTTCCTCGGAATTGGCGCAGAAGGCGGCGCTCGCCGCATTCCATCCCGATACCACCGCACTGCTGGAACAGCGCCGCGACGCCTTCCGCGCGCAGCGCGATTTCCTGGTGCCGGAACTGCGCAGCCTGGGCTTCGACATCCCGGTGATGCCGGAGGGTGCGTTCTACATCTATGCGAACTGCGAACGGCTCACGTCCGACAGCTATCAGTTTTGCTGGGACCTGCTGGAGAAAGCCGGCGTGGCGATCGCGCCGGGAATCGACTTCGGCGGCCATCGGGCGAAGCAGCACGTGCGTTTCTCGTATCCGAAGCCCATCCCCGTCCTGCGGGAGGGAGTGGAACGGTTGCGCAAGTATCTGGGCGAATTGACGACGCAACCGTGAAGGGGGAATGCGTGAAGGGTGAAGGGTAAAGGCGTAAAGCCGCTCGAAAATAGCGAGCATCCCGAGGATTTTTCAAGGATACGTTATTGCTCATGCATTGCTTTCATCTGATCGGAGACTCACTCACCATGCTTTTGCATGGCCGATCTCTCCACTTGACCACCGTCTTGCACCCTTCACCCTTCACCCTTCACTCATTCACGAATTTATGACTTTCATGCCCGGCATGCAGCGGCAAACCGTGCCCGCCAACGGCGTGCGCATCAACGCGTGGGTCGGCGGCAAGGGTGAACCGGTGGTGCTGCTCCACGGTTATCCGCAGACCGGACAGATGTGGCGCAAAATCGTACCCAGCCTGCTCGATCAGTTCACCGTGGTGTGCCCCGACTTGCGCGGGTACGGCGACTCCGACAAGCCGCGTGACGGTTACGACAAGCGCAGCATGGCGAAAGACATCAGCGAGGTGATGTCCGTGCTAGGATTTGAAAGCTATGGGCTGGTCGGACACGACCGCGGCGCGCGGGTGGCGCACCGGTTGGCGATGGATTACCCGGACGAAGTGAGAAACCTCACCGTCCTCGATATCGTGCCCACGCACACCGTGTTCCGGGACACCGGCAAGGAACTCGCCGCCGCGTACTGGCACTGGTTCTTCTTCCAGGTGCCGGATCTGCCCGAGATCATGATTGCCAACAGCGCCGAGCCCTTCCTGCGGCACATGTTCCGGGCGTTGTGCTTTCGCCAGGACACGATCGAGGAGCCGATGTTCCAGGAGTACCTGCGCGCCTTCAGGCTGCCCGGGACGATCCGCGCAGGACTCGAGGACTATCGCGCGGCGGCGACCGTGGACATTGCCGACGACGAACGCGACCTGGGGAAAAAGCTTGCCTGCCCGGTTCTGGCGATCTGGGGCGAGTACGGCAAGATGCACACCCTGTTCGACGTGTTGGGCACCTGGAAGGAGAAGGCCGCCAACGTGCGCGGCCACCCGGTGCAGTGCGGCCATTTCATTCCCGAAGAAGCGCCGGACGAGTTGTTGCGCGACCTTATTCCCTTCCTTTTGGAAGCATCCTAGGAACCCGGTCCGCAGGTGCCGGTCTATCCATTGGACCGGGCAATCATCCGGTCCGATTTGCAGGAGGTGAGCTTGAAGCTTCGGTCCTTGATTCTTTCTGCCTTTCTCTCCCTGTCCTGTGCCGCGTGGGCGGTCGAACAGGAAGAGACCTTCACCGATCTCACGCCGGGCCAGGACATGCTCGATCCGGCCAACCTTGCTCAGCTTCTGCGCCAGGGCGACGTTCGAGCGTTGAACAACGTCGGCCTGCTCTGGGCCAAAGGCTACAACGGCAAGCAAAGCTACATTGAAGCGCTGAACTGGTGGAAGGAAGCGGCCAAGCGCGGCTATACGGTGGCGATGAACAACATCGGGTTGATGTACGCCAACGGCCACGGCGTGGCGCAGGACTTCAAGGAGGCGTTCAAGTGGTGGCACCAGGCGGCGTTTCTCGGCAACGCCTGGGCAATGAACAACGTCGGCGATCTCTACGAGAACGGTCTCGGCGTCGAGCAGAACCTGATGATGGCGATGACCTGGTACCAGAGTGCCGCCGAGCAGGGCGAGCGCATGGCGATGTACAACATCGGCTTGTTCTACGAAGCAGGCAAGGGCGTCGATCGCGACTACGCGGCGGCGTTGAACTGGTTCCGCAAGGCCGCGGACAAGGGCGACGCTTCGGCGGTGCACAGCATCGGCGCGATGTATGCGGAAGGGCGCGGCGTGGGCGCCGATCCCGTGGAAGCGCATGCGTGGTATAGGGTTGCCGACTTGCGTTATCCGCCCGAGGATGCCGGCGAGGCGAAGCGGAACCGGCGCGATCTCGACGAACTCGGCGCGCGGCTCGATCCGGAGCAGCTTGCGCGGGCGAAGGACAGGGCGGCCGCCATCGAGGCGCTGACCCGGCCCGCGGCGCCGGAGTCACCGAAACCTCTCGGCCCCGGCGAGAAGGCCACTTGACTTCAATAATTTCTTAACACGAAGGAACACGAAGGGAAAACAAAATCACACGAAGGAAAAACTGATAACCGGTCTGGCGCGCAAAGCGTCATCAATTTCCCCAGCAGAGATCGCGTATCAATTGACTCCCTTATTGTCTTCGTTACTGCATCTCCTTCGTAATCCTTTCTTGCCTTTCCTTCGTGTTCCTTCGTGTTGAGCGCGTTTCAAGGTTCCTTCAATGTTGCACATCACCAACGGTGACATCGCGGTCGAGCGGATGCGCGACGGCGGATTGCGCGGCGAATACCTGCCATGGCGCGACGCGCTGCACGAAGGGCCGGTGCCGGTCACTGCCACTCTGGAAGAACTTTCCGCCATCCGCCCCGGGAACTGGACGGTCCGGCGTTCGATTCCCAGCGCCTGAGGCTGACGCGCGCCGGCCACGAAGTCTTGGAGAACCGCAGGGACGCGGTTAAACTCCAGACGATAGACAGTTGGCTGGGTGGAACGCACCTTCTTCCCGGAACCATCTGGCGCTGGGACGGGGAGAAACAGCGGCTGTCGGCGCCGTCGTGAAACGCCGTTTTCCGCGGGCCGAGGAAAGGATTCGCATGCGATTGTTTGCTTCTCGCCATCTGACCCGGACTCTCCTGCTGGGATTCCTGGTCGCGTTCAGCCTTGCGTGGCCCTCCCTCGCTGCCGACAAACACGCAAAGCCGAAGCCGAGCCGCGTCGAGCCCGCCGGCATGTACAGCAATTATGTGGATGAAGGTCAGACGGCGTTCGACAAGTATCTGGGCGACACCCGCCCGCTCACCGAAGCCGAACTGGTACCGGCCTTGCTGTCCGCGCTCGATCAGTTGTCCAAATACCCGCGGCCGGCTGTCGTGCCGGAAATCTTTCGCGTTTCTCAGGAGAGGCTCCAGGAGTTGTCGTGTACCTCCAAGTGCGGCGTGCTGGCCACGTATCAGCCGGGCGAAGGGATTTTCCTGGACGAGCGCCTCAAGCCGGAAGCCAACCTGTTCGATCGTTCTGTGCTGTTGCACGAACTGGTGCATTACGTACAGGAGCTCAATCACGAACGTGGAGACGCCAAGCCCTGTGAGCGCTGGTACTACCGCGAGGTCGAAGCGTACGCTATCCAGAAGACCTTCCTGATGCTGGTCGGCAGCCCGGTCCGGGTGGGTTACTCCGCCAACAAATCGACTTGCGACGCGCTGGACGATCGGCAGGCATCCAAGTCAAATCACCAGTAAGCCTCGTCCGCCGACGGGCCGCCTGTAATCCGCAGGCGGCCCGTTGTCTTCCCGCCGTCATTCGCGGCGAGTATCAAACGGATTGCGGCAATATATTGGACGACTGCTCGCGCAAGGCCAACAATCGTTCCTGATACCTGACCCGGAGAAAGCATGACCGCTGCCCCGACCCCGTTCCGGCTGCATGTCGGCGACGACGTGCTCGCCGATCTCAAGTCGCGTCTCGCCCGCGTGCGCTGGCCGGACGAAGTGCCGGACAACCACTGGAAATACGGAACGGATCTGCCTTACCTGAAATCGCTGGTGGAGTACTGGCGCGACCGCTACGACTGGCGCAAGCACGAAGCCGGGATCAACCGCTTCAACCAGTACAAGGTCAGGCTCGCCGGAATCGACGTGCACTACATCCGCGAGGAAGGCAAAGGCCCGAAGCCGATGCCTCTGTTGATCTCGCATGGCTGGCCGGGATCGGTGCACGAATTCCACAAGCTGATTCCGATGCTCACCGATCCGGCGCGCTTCGGCGGCGACGCGGCAGACGCGTTCACTGTCGTCGCGCCGTCGCTGCCGGGGTACACCTTCTCCTTTACGCCGAACCAGCAGCGCTTCTCGGTCGAACAAATTGCCGACTTATTTGCGGAGTTGATGACCCGTGTACTAGGTTGCAAGCGCTTTGCCGCGCAGGGCGGCGACTGGGGCGCGTTCGTCACCTCGCGGCTGGGTTACGCCTACCCGCAGCATCTGGCGGGCATTCACCTGAATTTGCTTGGGCTCAGGCGCGACACGGCGATGCCGGAGAACCCCACCGAAGACGAGCGGCGCTATTTCGAGCAGCGTGCGCAGTGGATGAAGGAGGAGGTCGGTTACACCTGGATCCAGGGCACCAAGCCGCAGACGCTGGCCTATGCCCTCACCGATTCGCCGGTCGGGCTGGCGGCGTGGATCGTCGAGAAGTTCCACACCTGGAGCGACCACAAGGGCGACCTCGACGGCTACATCGGCCGCGACGCGATGCTCACCAACATCATGCTGTACTGGGTGACCGGCGCGATCGGTTCGTCGTTCTGGCCCTACTACGCGCGCATGCACGGTCCCTGGCCGATCCCGGACGGTGAGCGCATTCAGGTGCCGATGGGCTACGCCGAGTTCCCGAAGGAGATCCTGCGTCCGCCGCGCTCGCTTGCGGAAAAGATGTACGCCGACATCCGCCGCTGGACCAGGATGCCGAAGGGCGGGCACTTCGCCGCGCTCGAACAGCCGGAGCTGCTGGCACAGGACATCCGCGAGTTCTTCCGGCCGCTGCGATAAGGCCGGCCGCGTGCAAGATGGAGCGACCGTAAGAACGGTGAAGGCGTGAAGGGTGAATGAGTGAAGGGGTGACGACGCCTCCCGCGAGCGGAACCCCTTAATCCCCGAACCCTCGACGAAGCCCCGCGCATGCGGGGCTTTCTGTCGGGGGCGGGGCGATGACTGATGCATAGCCGGCGCGTTCCAGTTCGCCCAGGTGCGCGAGATCTTCCGGGAGGTCCACATCGAATGCGAGCCCCGCACTTTCTACGGTTACGCATTGCACGCCGAGCTGCCGCACGTGCTCAAGATGGCGCACGAAGCTTCCCGGCCCGAAGGAAAAAGCGAATTCCAGCGACGGTTCCAGGCACAGGCCATTGGTCCCTTGCCGAGCCCGGTCCGGCGCGATGCCGACGCTGTGAGCCGACCCGGCGTCTGCGAGGCGTCGCAAGTCCTCCGCTTCCAACAGTGGAAGATCGCACGGGACTACCAGCATGTGCGACGCGCCCAGACGCCGGACTGCGAGTTGTGCTTGCCGCAACGCGCCGTTCAACCCGACGCACGCGCGTTCCTCGAGCACCTGCGCACCGAACTCGGCAGCGCGTGTGCGCGTTTCGCTGCACCCGCTGACCAGCAGGGTCCGCTCCAGACCAGGAAATTGTGCGGCTCGCTCGAGTGTGCGCAAGAGCAGTCTTTCCAGGAACGCGCGGCGCCGCATGGGGTCGAGTGCCGGCGCCAGCCGGCTTTTGCCGTCGCGCAGGGACTTCATCGGCACGACCAGCCAGACACTCATGCCCTTGCTCTTCTTGCCGCGGGTGAAGCGAACAGGCGGGTGAATTCGATGACCCGCCCGGCAAGTGCCGGCCGATCCCCCGGATCGTTCATGACGGTCGCCGTCGCGAGTGGGCGGATGCCCAGCTGCTCAATGGAGGCGCTCAGGGCCGCATCGGCGTGATCCACGACCAATGCGTCGATGAGGCCTTGATAGAATCGCGCGACCTCCACCGACGAAGGCTCCTTCCCCAGCTCGCGCATGATCTTGGCGGCAGGGCCCTTGAGCGCCTGTCCGGCGACGATGGGCGACACGGCGATCGCAGGCACCCGCCGGTGCTCGAGCGCGCTTCGCACTCCGGGGAGTGCGAGGATGGGAGCCACGCTCAAGTGCGGGTTCGACGGACAGATGACCACGGCGCTCAGCGATGGGCTGTCGAGGGCCGCGCGGAAAGCGGCTGCGATCCGCGCCCGTTCGGCGCCGGCGAACTCCAGGTTCGTCACGGCCGGCTCGGCGCGCCGCCGCACGAAATAATCCTGAAAGCTCAGTACGCCCTCGACGGTGTGCACGAGGGTGCGTACCGGGTCATCGCTCATCGGCGTGATGCAGTGGCGGATGCCCAGGCTTGCGCACAACGCCCGGGTGACGGCGGAGAGGCTCTCCCCGGTGCGCAGCCGCCGCGTGCGCTCCACATGGGTGGCGAGGTCGCGGTCACCGAGGCGGAACCAGGTCTCTCCACCCAGTGCCTCCAGGCTCTGCATGAAGTTCCAGGTTTCTGCTGCGATACCCCAGCCCCGCGACGGATCGTTGATGCCCGCCAGCGTGTACATCACCGTGTCCAGATCCGGGGAAACATTCATCCCCAGATGCTCGAAGTCGTCTCCTGTGTTGACGACAACCGTCAGTTCATCGGGAGCGAGCACATCCGCGAGGCCCTTGGCGAGCTTCGCCCCTCCAACGCCGCCGGCAAGCGCGAGGATCACGGTTCGCCGTCCTCGTAGCGGGTGACTTCGCAGACTGGACGGCGCCTGAACGGCTTGCCCTGGTCTGCCGGATAACCCAGCGTGACGATCGCTTGCGGCTCCCAGTCGGAGGGAAGTACAACCGCCGCCGATACCGCTTCCGGGCAGAACAGCGGCGCGCACATCCAGCATGCACCCAGGCCCGCGGCATGCGCGGCCAGCAGCAGATTCTGGGCGGCCATCGCTGTTCCCTGCGCTGCCATCAGTCGCTCTGCCTGATTGCGCTTTTCGTCGGGGTAGCAGTCCATGTCCGCCATGGTCATGCAAACCAGGATGAGTACCGGTGCGCCGGTCAGGCGCGAGTGGGAACGCGCCACGTCGGCGTCGATGGCATCCGCGGGATCGCCGTCGCCCTGGCGATCCGCGCGCAGCTTCTCGCCCATGGATCGGGCGAGGTTTTCCTTCGCTGCCTGTGTCTCGATCACGAGGAAACGCCACGGCTGGCGATTGTGGGCGGACGCTGCCGTCACCGCAGTCTCAAGAAGAGAATCGACCAGCTCGCGTGCAACCGGCAACGGCAGATAACGCCGGATCGAGCGACGTCCCGCGACAGGATCGGCGAACGAGATAGCGTGGGCCGGGTCGTTTGCCAGGCGATTTTCCTTGACGCCCATGGTTATCGGAACAAGTCTATTTCCTTGGGGCGGATCAGCTCGGCTGCGCATCCGTTGTGCGCTTCGCCAGGCAGACCGCGGATCAGTACGATGGGCGTGCCTTCGTCGGACTGGCCCATCAACAGCGACGCGGCCGCCGCCAGTTCGTCGGCCAGGCCAACTTGCGTGATGCGTAGCGCCCGCCCAAACAGATCGGGCTTGCCGCGCAGGTCGAGCAGTGCCGGAACGCCGCTTGCGCCGATGGCAACGCCCACCGTGCCGTTGCGCCAGGCGCGGCCGTGGCTGTCGTTGATGATCACGCCAACATCAACCGCCGCGCGCTGCAGCAGTTCGTGCCGCAATTGCGTGCACTCGCCATCCGGGTCGCGCGGCAGCAGCAGCGCCCGGGTCTCCTGCGCATTGCCCTCCACGTTCGAAAAGTCGATACCGGCGTTCGCCATCACGAACCCGAGGCGGTGTACCACCACGATGACGTCGCGCCGGGCGCGCAGCACTTCAGAGGATTCGCGGAGGATGAGCTCGATGACGCGCGGGTCCTTGTCGACGACCGTGGACAACTCCAGCGCGCGAGGGGATGGCGTCACCGTAGCAAGATCCACATGGCAGCCCCGGGCCTTGGACACGATCTTCTGCGCGAGCACCAGCACGTCGCCGGACGCCAGTTTCTCGCCGGAGCGCGCAACGGCGCTGATGATCGTCTCGCACAGATCGTCGCCTTCGCGCACCAGCGGCACGCCGGCCAGCGCGATGAGCCGAACCTCGCGTTTGCCTGCCGCTTTCGACGGGCGTGCGCCCGCATCCGCCATGACACCCATCAGTGCTCCGCGGCGTCCAGGCGGGTGATGCGGATGCCGGCGCCGCCGTGAATCTTGTAGCGGGAATTGATCGCGATCAGGACCGACGTCAGCGCCTCGGCAGCCGCGGAGTTGGCGATGGGCCCGGCGTGTATGCCGCGCAGACCGATGTCCCCGGCAAGCTTGATGACCGTCTCGCGCGCGGGCACATCGTCCCCGCACACCAGCACGTCGCACTCCACTTCATGACCAAGGTCCTGCAGGAGATGTGCCGCCACGTTCTGGAATGCCGAGACTACCCTGACGGATTCGCCCAGCAAGGCCTGGATCGCCGCCACGGCTGACCCGTCCTCGGGGAGCTGGACGCGCGCGACCGTCGGGGGCACCAGTGGCACGGTGGTGTCGACGAGGATTTTTCCCTCGAGCGCTGGACGCACCTCTTCGACGGTGCCGCGCTGGGCGGCGTAGGGAACGCACAGGACAACGATCTGCGCGGACGCGGCGGCGCCGCGATAGCTGTCGTGCGAGACAGCGGCCCGCCCCAGCCGTGCATCGATCTGTGCGCACACCTGCGCTGCCTTCTCGGCGTTGCGCGAGCCGATGATGACCGGGTAGCCCGCATGCGCCCAGCGCAGCGCCAGTCCACTGCCTTCGGCGCCGGTGCCGCCCAGCACTGCAATCGTCGGTCGCGCTGAAGCGTTATCCGTAGTAGTCATTTCATCCTTGAAAAAGTATTCCATCACAGAGGTTCATGAAGTGCGGTTTTTGGGTTCATCGGTCCGCAAGCGGCAGCACCTTGGCCGCGAACCGCCCCATCGCGGCGAGCGACTCATCCAGCGTGGGCCGCACGAAGTTGAACAGCAGGTGGCGCACTCCCAGGGCGCGGAATGCGCGGATGTCCTGCGCCACCTCCGCGTCGCTGCCGGTGAATGTCTGCCGCTGCCCGTCTTCGAGCGTGCTGGTGCGGCCTTCCCTGTACCAGGCCGCCCAGTACGCAAGGTCGATGCTGTCGGGATCGCGCTTTGCGCGGGTGGCATCCTCGCGCAACCGGGATAGCGCCTGGGAATAGCGCTCGACGGTGTTCAGCGGAAACTGCGGGTTGGAGCCGATCGGGTACCAGGCATCGCCCAGCGCCACCACACGTCGCAATGCCGCCGGGCTCTCGCCGCCGATCCACAGCGGCGGGTGCGGTTTCTGCGCGGGTTTGGGCAGAAAGCTGATGTCCTGGAAATGCGCGTAGCTGCCAGCGAAACGCGGATCGTCTTCGGTCCAGAGCGTCTTGAAAATGTGCAGGTACTCATCCGTGACCTTGCCGCGCTCGGCGAAGGGCGGCACGCCGATGGCCCTGAATTCCTCGTCCATCCAGCCGGCGCCGCAGCCCACTGTCACCCGCCCCTGCGAGAGGATGTCGATGGTCGCCAGCGCCTTGGCCGTGAACACGGGATTGCGGTGAGGCACCACCATGACCGAAGTCAGCAAGCGGATCCTGGTCGTCGCGGCAGCCAGATAGGCCATCAGCACGAGTTGTTCAAGGCAATCACCTTCGGCGGCACCCACCATCTTGCGCTCGGTGTTGTACGGATACGGCGAGGCGATCTGGCGCGGGATGACGATATGGTCGGGAATGGCAAGGTAGGCGAAGCCGAGTTCCTCACCCCGCCGGGCCAGTGCGACGATGCTCTCACGCGTTGCAAGTGCACCTCGTGTGGGAATGCTGAAGCCGTAATCCACCGATCGAACCTCCTGTGTGTCTCTGTCGTGAGCTGCTTTTTCCAGAGTGAAAGCTGGCGCTTAGACCGGCGTTGCAGTCGCTGGCCGAGTGTTTGTCGCCTGGATGCGGGCACGCTTGCCTGCGGGCGTCAGCACGATCGGGGCGAGCGTCTGCGCCGCATACGAGCGCTCGCATTGCCCGGCTGGCGCCGCCGAATAGAGCGTCGTGCGCTGCTGCGCTACGCGTCCACAGGAGGCAATCAGTTCGTCCATGCGTTGTGGCGGCATTTCCTGTCCGTGACAGGTGCCTGCTGCGCGCGAAATACTCTCGTTCATCAGCGTGCCGCCGAGGTCGTTGGCGCCCGCCTGCAAACAGGCGCGCACCGCCTCCGCGCCCAGCTTCACCCACGACACCTGCACGTTGGGAATCAGCGGATGCAGTGCCAGCCGCGCCACCGCATGCATCAGCACGGTCTCGCGGTAAGTGGGACCTTTGCGCGCCTTGCCATGCAGGTACATCGGCGCTTCCATGTGCACGAAGGGCAGAGGGACGAACTCGGTGAACCCCTGGGTGCGCGCCTGCAGCGCGCGAATGCGCAGCAGATGCCGCGCCCAGTGCTCGTATCTGTCGACATGTCCGAACATGATGGTCGCGGTGGTCCTGAAGCCCGCCCGGTGCGAGGCCTCGATCACCTGCAGCCACTGCCCGGTGGTGAGCTTGTCGGGGCAGATGATGCGGCGCACTTCGTCATCCAGAATTTCCGCCGCGGTGCCGGGCAGGGTTCCCAGGCCGGCGTCACGCAGGCGGTGCAAAAATTCATCCACCGATAAATGCAGCGTCTGCGCGCCGTGCCATACCTCCAACGGAGAAAACGCGTGGACGTGCATGGGCGGGAGTGCCGACTTCACTGCCCGGCACAGCGCCAGATAGGTTTCGCCCGTGTAATCGGGATGAATCCCGCCCTGCATGCACACCTCGGTGGCGCCGCGCTCCCACGCTTCCTCGGCGCGCCGCACGACTTCGTCGAGCCCCAGATCGTAAGGCGTGCCACGCAGATTGTCGGCGGCCTTGCCCTTGGAGAATGCGCAGAAATGGCAGCGGAAAGCGCACACGTTGGTGTAGTTGATGTTGCGGTTGACCACGTAGCGCACCGTGTCGCCCACGGTGCGCCGGCGCAATTCGTCTGCCGCAGCGCAGACGGCATCGAACTGCGCGCCGCGCGCCCGAAACAGCGCAACGATATCGCGCTCCTGCAGTGCTTGCCCGTCGACGGCTGCGTCGAGGATGCGTGCAATTTCTCGCATCGGCGCGCCCGCCGGGGTCATTGCCGGAACAGCGCTAATCTTTGCCGGAACTGCGCCTGACTGGCCCGGCGACCAGGCATCGGTCCGGGCGAATCCTTCGGCATCGACCGCCCGCAGCACACGGGAAACCAGCGCAGGATCCTGCCAGGTCGCAGCGTCCCTGCAAAAGCCCGGATAGACGGCGAGCCGTTCGACCAGTACCTTGCCCGCGCCTTCGGTGTTCTCGCGCAACCTGACGATGTCCGGC
The DNA here is from genome assembly GCA_038040175.1 of Pseudomonadota bacterium. Lineage (GTDB taxonomy): Bacteria > Pseudomonadota > Gammaproteobacteria > Burkholderiales > JACQAP01 > JACQAP01. Next base: position 32,374 of record JBBPIT010000009.1, read on the forward strand.
CACGGCATCTCGGGGTTGACGTGATCGGGCGTGACCGGCGACACGCCGCCCCAGTCGTTCAGTCCGGCCGCGATCAGCTGCGTGTAAGCGTCCGGCGTCAGGTTCGGCGGCACCTGCAGGTTCATCTCCGGTCCGAAAATTATCCGGGCGACGGCCAGCGTCCACATCAACTCGGCGAACCCGGGCTCCGGTGCAGCGGCCATCTTCGTCGCGGACTTGGCGCGGAAGTTCTGGATGATCACTTCCTGGATGTGGCCGTAGGACTCGTGCAGCGCACGGATGGCAAGGAGTGAATCGATCCGCTCCTCCCGCGTCTCGCCGATCCCGATAAGGATGCCGGTGGTAAAGGGAACCTTCAGTTCGCCGGCGTGGCGCATCGTTTCCATCCGCACCGCCGGCGCTTTATCCGGAGAGCCATAGTGCGCGCCGCCCCGCTCGCACAGCCGCGTGGAGACATTTTCGAGCATGATGCCCTGCGAGACCGACACGCGGCGCAGCAGTGCCACTTCTTCTCGCGACATCACACCGGGGTTGACGTGGGGCAGCAGACTCGTTTCCCGCAGCAGCAGCGCGCACATTTCTGCGAGATAGGACAGCGTTGTCCCATGCCCGAGCCGCGCCAGTTCCTCGCGCGCCGCGGCGTAGCGCAGTTCGGGCTTGTCGCCGAGGGTGAACAGCGCCTCGTGGCAGCCGGCGCGCTCGCCCGCGCGCGCGATCTCCAGCACCTGTTCGGGAGACAGATAGGCACGCGCGCCCCTGCGGGGCGTGGCAGCAAACGTGCAGTAATGGCAGACATCCCGGCACAGGTGGGTGAGCGCGATGAACACCTTGCGCGAATACGACACGACGTCGCCGTGACCCATGTCGCGCAGCCGGGAGGCCTGGGCGATCAGTGCATCGGCGCCGGCTTGCAGCGCCACCCGCCGCGCTTCGTCATCGCTCAGGCGGCGGTGCGTGCTGGCCTCGAGAAGTGTGGCGACTGGCTCCGTCATGGTTTGCGTCTCGCAATCGTTCGGTTGCCTGAAGAATACCTGATACGGGTCCGGCAGAGGCGCGATGTGCACTTGAACTCCGCTTTGGGCTAGCGATCGTGGGGCTAGTGATCGTGCCGGTGATGGGCGCTCAATGCGTCCGTGCCAAAGTCGGCGACCGGATCGCGCCATACCGTGTGCACGTGGTTCCCATCGCGCGTGGTGTTGTCGTACTCGACCAGCAGGCGATGTCCCTGGATACGGTAATAGTGCGGCCGTCCCGGTTCATTGCTTCCCGCCCAGGCAAGGTGAAGGCTCGGGAATGACGGACCGGTGATCTTGGCCATTTCGCCGTCGGCGATGTGGTCCGGCAGGCGTCGCACATAGACGTCCAGTAGCGCCCGCAGCATTTCCTGCTGCGAGGCGCTCATCGCCGCTGCGGCCAGGCCTTTCGGTACGGTCGTAAAGCGCAATGCGTCGATATGGGTTCCCGTGAGACCGAGCTTCGCTTCCTCGGCGTCCTGAACGCGTTCGAGCATATCCTGGAGTTCGCCCGTAAACTCGTTGCGCCATATCTTGGCCAGTCGCTTGGGGCCGTCGCCCTCGCTGAGAACGGTGCGATTTGCGCCCACCAGGTCGACTGGCGGTACCGGCGACAGCACAGCGACGGACCTTTGCTCGTCGCTCAGTGAGCGCAGCAGGTCGAACGCCAGGTCTTCACAGGCAGCCAGTGGTCGCAGAAGATGCGGCCCGAGCAAGGGCGACGACGCGGGATCTGCGCCGAAGAAGCAGGGTGTGAAGGCGCGCACCTCGCCAGCGGCGACCGTGTGGTGAATGGAGATATGATGGCCGCCGAAACGCCACGACCAGGTGTCGGCGCCAGGCGTACCGAACACGCGCAGGTAATAGCGCGCGGGATCGCGTCCGCGATCGAACCCGTACGACGCGCGCCAGCCTTCGAGTTCGTCAAGGACGTTCTCGAGTCCCATGATGGTCGAGGCGGTGACAAACCCTGCTCGGCTCAAGCCCGTGGCGAGCAGCCGCATGGTGAGTCGCTGCTGGGTCGGGCTCATCTCGCCGACAGTCAGACCGCCGTGGTCTGTCGGCGTGTAGAACCACAGCCGGCGTTCCTCGTCCGAAGGGAAGTCCCACTGCGCCACACGCCGCTGATCGGCCGGGAGTGTGTCGAGCAGCGCTTGGGCGGCCTCTGCCATGCGCGCGGCGATGCTGCGGCTGTCGCTCATGCACCGGGTGCCCGCAGGCCGAAAATCAGTTCCGGGTCGCCGGGAACCCAGGTGCCGTCGAACTGTGAGCGGCGCCCGTTGCGGCGGGTGCGATCAAGAAGTTGCTGCCCGAGCGCGAGCTGTCCCGGTTCCCACTGTGCGAGGGCGGTCGGAACGTCACGTTGCCGATCGAGCGCGTCGGCCAGCGCCCAGGCGTCGGCGGCTGCCTTTGCCGTTCCGGCTGCCGCGTGCGGTCGCGCAACGAACGCGGCGTCGCCGATCAGGCAGACGCGTCCGAAGGCCATGCGCGGCACCTCGATATCGTAGACGACCTGGAGGAACGGCTGCGCGGTGCTGCAAACGACACGGGCGATTGGTTCGGGGAGGCGCGCCGCCGCTACAGCGCGCAGTTCTGCGACATGTTGCTCTCTGGCCGCGCCGGGTGGCAGCGATATGTCGCGACGCTGACCGGTGTCATCGGTGAGCACGTCATCGAGGTCGCTGCCCTTGAGGTAGTTGCGGTACCAGACGAAGTTGATGAGCCGTTCGCCGGGCGTCACCGAACCAGCCGGTCCGGGTATCGGGTACACGAGGATGTGACTGTTCGCGTAGACATAGTAGGTGATGGCGTCATCGAACACCGCACGGGTGGCCATGTCCAGCGAGGTTTCGGCAACCATGCCCCGCCACGCCACATATCCCGAGTACGACGGCTGCACCGCCGGCAACAGGCGCGCCCGCGCGGCCGAGCCGACGCCGTCGGCGCAGACCAGAAGATCGACTTGCTGCGATGGTTTGTTGGCGAAGTGAGCCTCCACGGCGTCGTCGCCGTCGACCCATCCGGTCATCTCGTGGCCGAGGTGATACTGCGAGGGTTTGATGCGTGCCAGCAACTGCCGGTACACGGTATGCCACGAACTGAACCGGTACTGGTGCAGCCCGTCGTAGATCACCTCGCCGCGGCGGTCCAGATAGCGGATGTGCGAGGTGGCGACGCTGATGCGCTCCAGTGCGACGCCGGCGCGCTCGACCAGGTAGCGGGCGCTCTCAGGAAGGAATCCGATGCCCGCCCCGCGTTGCACCAACTCAGAGGGTGAGCGCTCATAGACGTCGACTTCGACGCCAAGCTCGTGGAGCAACAGCGCCGCGGTCAGCCCGCCGAGAGAGCCGCCGATGACCGCAGCGCGCATACGGCCGCTCGGTCAGGGCTTGCCGAACGTGGCGATCTTGTCGACCGGGCACTCGAACAGCACCCGACGTTCGTTGCGCGACGGGTCGCGCAGACCATAGGGCGGGGGATTCTTGGTGTACTTGGTCCAGATCTTGTCGAGCTGGGCGGTGACGCGCGGGCCCTCCTTCGGATCGTCCTCGGAGATCTCACGCTTGACGGTGCACTTGATGCTCACCCAGTGATACATGTTCGCCGGATTTACCAGCAGCATCGAGAGCTGCGGGTTGGCGCGGATCCACTCGACTTTCTTGCGGTGCGAAGCGACGTTGACCAGAACCGTCGAGCCCTCGTAGTCGAACCACATCGGCGTCAGGTTCGGTCGCCCATTGGAGCCCATTACCGCGAGTACGACCGGGATGGGTTCTTCGAGCAGGCGCTTGTAGATCGGGTCGATATCGTTCAACGAGTTGATCTTGTCTCGCGAGCCTACCGAAAACTGGTTAGCCTGCAAGCCGTTGGCGACATCAAGGAACTTAGCCACTGCGATTGCCATAACCCCCTCCCCCTTATGATTGGTGAAAACCTGCGAGCCACTTTATCACTGCCCGGGATGCATTTGGAAGGGCAATTCGCTGCGCTCGAACAGCCGGAGCTGCTGGCACAGGAAATCCGCGAGTTTTTACGCCCTTTGCGCCAGGAATTGATAGGGGCGTAGCGTCCATCAATCCCTTCGTGCTTTGAGCTGCCGAAATCCGAACCGGATGCGGCAGGAGGGGCAGTGCCGAGGAAGCCGCAACACCTGGCCAATCTGTCGCGGCTGCGGTTGTATGACGTGGTGCCTTGGTGTTGGATTGCCGTTGTGATATGGTTACCCATATGAAGACAACCGTAGATATTGCTGACCCATTGCTCGACGAGGCGAAAAGAGTCGCAAACCGCGACGGTACGACTGTCAAGGCGCTGCTGGAGCAGGGGCTGAGACAGGTGCTGTCGGAGCGCAAGACCGCCGGCGCATTTCGCCTGCGCAAAGCGACATTCCGTGGGCGCGGACTGCAGTCCGGCGTTGCACATCTGTCCTGGGACCGAATTCGCGATCTTGCCTACGAGGGGCGAGGCGGATGATCGCTCTTGACACCAACATCTTGGTGTACGCGCATCGCGAGGAAGCCGCCTGGCACCACGCTGCCTACGAGAAACTTGAAGAACTGGCCGTAGGTCGCTCGGCCTGGGCGATTCCTTGGCCCTGTATTCATGAATTTCTGGCGATTACGACGCATCCGCGGATCTTCGATCCACCCACACCGCTGGCCAAGGGGATGGACCAGGTGGAAGCCTGGCTGGAGTCGCCGACACTGTTTGTGCTATCGGAATCCGGAAATTACTGGCAAGAACTGCGGCCTCTCCTGGAGGCGGGCAAAATCGCGGGCCCTCAGGTTCACGACGCGCGTATCGCGGCGCTGTGTATGCAGCATGGGGTTCGAGAACTTTGGACCGCAGATCGTGACTTCGGGAGATTTCCCGATCTAAAAGTTGTAAATCCGCTGGTCGCCTGAACAAGATCGACGCCGGCGGAGCGCTTGGCGTCGTCATTATGCGTGAGGAAGGTGAATCGCTCCGCGGGGGTTGTCCAGGTTCGACGTGCCACGTATTACAGCCACGCTCAAGACCGATGACGGGGCGCTGATCTACCTGTCCTACAACGGCATTAACCAGCACTCCGCCGAAAGCGCGGAGCGACTCTGCAAGGAGGAGCTGCTGACCACCCAGGACATTCCCTACTTCACACAATGACGGCGCAGCCAATCGGCGAAGGTCGCCTCGTCCATTTCGCCGGCTGCGACTGCGAGCATGGTGAGAACGCAAGCAGCATCGTCCGCGACTAGCCGGTACCCATTCAAACGAAGAAAAAGCTCGACTGAGACGAACGCGGTCCGTTTGTTGCCGTCCACGAACGGGTGATTTCGTGCGATGCCGACGCCATACGAGGCGGCGAGTTCTGCAACGTCAGGCTCGCCGTAGGCCACTAGATTCATCGGTCGCGCAAGCGCCGATTCCAGCAAACCTATGTCTCGGACGTCGGGGCTACCTCCGTGTTCAGCGAGTTGTTCCTCATGTACTGCAAGGACGACGGTAGGGTCGATCCAAACCCATTCCGTCATTTCGCCAGCTCTCGCAACACCGCCCGCCGCTCCTTCATGATTTCGCGTGCAGTCTTCATCTGCTCCTCGAAATCGGGGTTATGTGGGGTGATGCGATAGCCGTCCGGCGACTCGGTAATGTAGACCTCGTCGCCCTTTCCAAGCTTGAGCCGCGCAAGCACTTCCTTCGGCAGGATGACGCCGACCGAATTGCCGATCTGGGTGAGTTTGAGGGTGAACATGAGGTACCTCAGCCGAGTTATAACAATCGTTACATTACATTGATATTTAGATAGTTTCAAACTTGATTGACTGTCTGGACAAGTCCGTCCGATCGCTCCTCCCGCTACCCGCTTTCGAGCGCATGAACTACTTTAAGGCTAGGTTTTCGGCAGCGTTATGGAGCCGTGTAAAGCGGTAGCCGTCACGATGGTCGCCACGATGATAGTGAGACGCGCGCTTTTTCGGCCGGCGGTTGCCACGCCGAGTCAATGGAAAGTCTCTGCAATCGTCACTGGATCCCGTCTGCTGGACAATCTCCGGCAATGAGGTTGTAATGCCGCGACACGGCGCAACGTACACCGTGATATCAAGACCAGATCGAATTTGGCAACGCGGAGGAGAATCATGAAGCAGCTATCCTTAATTGCTGTCGTCGCGGCCTGTGCCGCCGCGGTCATCATTCCTGGTATGGCCTTGTCGCAAGACGCGGCGCGCAAGGTCAAAATCGACGTCACCAGTACCTATCCCACCTCGCTGACGCTGATCGGGGAAGCTGCCCTCAGGCTGGCGAAGAGAGTGCAGCGCGCCTCGGGCGGGACGATCGAGATGAAAATCCACGAGCCCGGCGCACTCGTCCCGGGTCTGCAGGCAATTCAGGCGGTCTCCCGCGGTTCGGTGGACGCGGCGTGGTCAGCGCCCGGGTTCTTTTCGGGCACGGACGCCGTATTCAATCTGTTCACCACGGTACCGTTCGGGCCAGGGATCCCTGAGTACCTGGCGTGGATGTACTACGGCGGCGGACAGGAGCTGCAGAACGAGATGTTCGCCAAGCACGACGTTCACGCGACCATCTGCGGCATCCATTCCCCCGAGTCCTCCGGCTGGTTCCGCAAGGAAATCAAGACGGTCAACGATCTCAAGGGCCTGAAGATGCGCTTTTTCGGACTCGGCGGACGGGTCATGGAAAAGCTCGGCGTCTCGACCCAGTTGCTCGCCCCGGGTGACATCTTCCAGGCGCTGCAACTCGGCACCATCGACGCCACGGAGTTCTCGATGCCGGCGCTGGACCAGAAGCTCGGTTTCTACCAGGTCGCCAAGTACTACTACTTCCCGGGCTGGCACCAGCAGGCCTCGATCCTCGACCTGTTCATCAACCAGAAGAAGTGGGACTCGCTCTCGGATCAGCACAAGGCGATCATCGAACTGGCCTGTGGGGATACCATCCGGGACATCATCGCGGAGGGTGAAGCGATCCAGTGGAAGGCGATGAAGGAAATGCGCGACAAGAACGGCGTCAAGATCATGCGCTGGTCGCCGGAAATCATGAAGGCTTACGAGAAGGCGTGGCTCGAAGTCGCCGCGGAAGAATCCGCGAAAAGCCCCAATTTTAAGAAAGCCTGGGATTCCTACTCGAAGTTCCGTGCCGACTATTCCCTCTGGCGCGAGTACGGTTACCTGAACCAGTAATCCGTTGAGAAGTGCGGCGGCCGGTACTTGCCGGCCGCTGTCTTGCGTCCGGGAGAGACAAAGGCATGGACCGGCTGCTGAAGACCAGTGACGCCATCAACCGCGTCCTGGAGAGGGTCGCGATGGCCGCGGGCTGGCTGTTCGTCGTCTGCACGGCAGTGATCGTGATGGACGTGCTTTCGCGCAAGGCCGGTTACCAGATTCCCGGGATGGGTTCGACGCGCCTGCAGGAACTGGAGTGGCACCTGCACACCGCGCTTTTCTCTTTCTGGCTCGGGGCGGCGTACATCAAAAACACGCACGTCCGCATCGACGTCGCCTTCGCCAACGCCAAGCCGGCTACGCATGCCTGGGCCGAATTCCTCGGCTGCCTGGTGTTCGCTCTGCCGTACTGCCTGATCGCGATCTACTTCAGCTTCGACTTCTTCTGGATCGCCTGGCAACAGAACGAGTTCTCCGAGAACCCGAGCGGCCTGCCTTGGCGCTGGGTGCCTAAAGGGTTCATCTTCATTGGTCTGGTGCTGCTACTCGCGGCGGTCGTTTCCGTGTTCATGCGTGTGATCGTGTACCTGTTTGGGCCGGAGCGCCTGCGCGAAGCGGCCGCCTTCGCCGGCGCCAGGAAAAATTGAGGTTCCGGCCATGCAGTGGTTGACCCATCATCTGGCGTTGCTCCTCTTCCTGGTCATCGCAATCGCGCTTTTCTGTGGCTATCCTGTCGCCTTCGTGCTCGGCGGCGTCGCGATTTTCTTCGGCGGTATCGGGATCCTTCTCGACGTCTTCCATCCCGTGCAGTTCTTCAACCTACTGCCCAGGATCTGGGGCTCGGCGGCGTCCAACCCGGTACTGGTGGCGGTGCCGATGTTCATTTTCATGGGGACGATGCTCGAACGCAGTGGTGTTGCTAACGATCTGCTGCACTGTCTTCAGGTACTCACGCGCCGCATCCCGGGAGGTTTGGCGATGTCGGTGACGCTGATGGGCACGATCATGGCTGCGACCACAGGCATCGTCGGAGCGTCCGTCGTAATGCTGACGCTCATCGCGTTGCCGACGATGCTCGAGCGCGGCTACCAGAAGGAGCTTGCGGTCGGCACCATTGCCTCCGCGGGCACTTTGGGCATCCTGATCCCGCCGTCCATCATGCTGGTGATCATGGGTGATCTGCTGTCGGTTTCGGTCGGGACGCTGTTCGCCGCGGCGGTGATCCCCGGCCTGATTCTTTCTCTGCTGTATCTCATCTATATCGGCGTGCTGAGCTTCTACAAACCGGAACTCGCTCCGCCGTTGCCGGCAGACATCGGTCCGAAGACCCGGGCCGAATTCTGGAAGATGATCGGCAAGAGCTTCGTCCCTCCGACTTTCCTGATTGTGCTGGTGCTGGGTTCTATCTTCGCCGGTTGGGCCACGCCGACCGAGGCGGCAGGCGTGGGCGCTTTCGGGGCGATCCTGCTCGCCTGGTTCAACGGGCGGCTCAACATGAAGGCGATGAGGGAGGTCATCGAGAACACCGCGCTGACGAACGCCATGGTCTTCTTCATCTTCTTCGGCGCGACGCTGTTCTCGTTCGTGTTCCGCTCGCTCGGCGGCGACGACATCGTCAAGGAGATTCTCGCGGCAATGGGCCTGGATACCGGCTGGGAGATCCTGACCTTCCTGATGGTGCTGGTGTTCGTGCTTGGCTTCTTCTTCGACTGGATCGAGATCTGCCTCATCGTCCTGCCGGTGTTCGCGCCGGTGCTGCAAGGCGTGGACTTTGGCCCGCACATCGGCGAAGGCGCGCCGATCGTATTCCTCACCTGGTTCATTATCATGATGTCGGTGAACCTGCAGACCTCGTTCCTGACCCCTCCATTCGGCTTCACGCTGTTCTACATGAAAGGAACGGTGCCGCGCTCGGTGACGATGGCGCATATCTATCGCGGCATCATTCCCTTCGTGGCGCTGCAACTCATCGGGCTGATTCTGGTGATCGTATTCCCGCAGATCGCGCTGTGGTTGCCGCGCTCAGTGGGTTTCCTGGACTGATTGAAGCAGTTAGGAATCAGGGAGGGGTGAGGAGCGACGGGGTAAGGGCAGAACGGGCGTAGGCTAAGCTGCGCTCACGGCACACAGGACGCCTGGCAACAACGGCGGGCGTTTCTTTTGGTGGCGAGTCGCGCAACAATGGCGCTGCCACCTCTCCGGGGAGGAGAAGATGCCGAAGCGCGTTCCGCAACTCGCCAAACTCACTCGCCCGCGATTGCATGCAGCCGTCGCCCGCGAGCGGCTGTTCGCCAAGCTCGATGACGCCCGGGAGCACCGGCCCGCGATCTGCGTAGTGGGCCCCCCGGGTGCGGGCAAGACCACCCTCGTTGCCTCCTGGCTGGATGCTCGCGGCATCAGGGGCATCTGGTACCAGGTCGATCCCGGCGATGCCGATCTCGCCACGTTCTTCTATTACCTGGGGCAAGCCGCCAAGCCGTTCACGCGCAAGAGGCAACGGCTACTGCCGCTGCTGACGCCGGAGTATCTGCAGGATGTCGAAGGCTTTTCGAGGAGGTTTTTCCGGGAGCTGTTTGCAAGACTCCCGCACGGCGCGACGCTGGTGCTGGATAACTATCAGGAAGTGCTTCCGGAGCAGACTTTTCACCAAGTCGTAGCCGAAGCGATCGCGGAGGTGCCACCGGGTCTCGCATTCGTCGCGATCAGTCGCAGGGATCCACCGGAAGCATACGTTCGGCTTATCGCCAACGAGAATGTGCAGCTCGTCGAGTGGGAAGAGCTCAAGCTGACAATGGAAGAGACGCGAGCGATTGCTAGTCCCAGGGCGGGCATTGCGGATGAAGAGATTCGTCAACTGCACAACCTGTGCGGAGGCTGGGCGGCAGGACTAACGCTGCTGCTGGAACACAAGAGAAAACATACGGCCGGGCTCGATCCGCGCCACGCCGATGGCGTCGATGCGATCTTCGAGTACTTCGCCAAAGAGATCTTCGACCGGCTCCCGCAGGACACGCAGCGCTTCCTTGTGGGCACCGCGTTTCTGCCGCGCGTGACGGCGCCGGTCGCGCAGGCGCTTACCGGCAATGCCGGAGCTGGCGCGATTCTGGAGGACTTGTATCGACGCCATCTCTTCACGCATCGGCGTCCCGGAGACGTTCCAACCTACCAGTACCACGCGCTGTTCCAAACATTTCTCAGGGCGCGCGCCAGAACGCTGCTTTCAGGCACGGAGGAGAGGGTTCTCGCCTCGCACGCCGGGCGTCTGCTCGAAGACAACGGCCTGATCGACGACGCAATCCTGCTTTACCGCGAGGCGGGCGAATGGGAATCTGCGGGCAGACTGATCCGCAGCGCCGCACCCTCGCTGCTTGCACAGGGACGGGGCCAGACGCTACGCGAATGGATCGGGGCGCTGCCGATGGAGCGGGCCGAATCGGACCCCTGGCTGGTTTATTGGCTCGGCGCTTCGCTGATCGCGGTAGACCAGCAAAAGGCGCGGCTGCGCCTTGAGCACGCTTTCGAAAGATTCGAGTCCAACGGCGACCTCGTAGGCCAGGCGCTGGCCGCCTGCGGCGTTATTGACACTTACTATTTCGAGTGGTCTGAATTTGGATCGATGCCACGCTGGATTGCAACCTTGGAGCGAATCATGTCGAGCGGGCCGATCCTCGAATCGCGCGAAACCGAGCTGCATGTGTACTCGAGCTTGATAATCGCGATGCTCTACGCGCAGCCCGGTCATCCGCTTTTGCCGAAGTGCGTCGAGCGCGCAACCGAAATGCTCGAACTGGACATGGATGTCAATCACCGTGTGATGGCGGCGACATTCCTTCTCAGCTATTGCGCGCTCGCCTGCGATTTCGAGCGCGGCAGGCGGATCGTCGCCAAGGTCGAGCCGCTGCTCGGACACGCGGAACTGAGTCCGCTTAACCAGGTCTGGTGGAGAACGCGCCTTGGGTATTTCCTCTGGAATCTGACGGACTACGAGGGCGCGGCACGTGTGCTGGACGAGGCCGAAGAGATCGACGAGGCACACGGGCTTGTCGGCCTGCGGTCAGCAAAGCTTCTGATGCTGAATTATCGATCGCTGGCCGCGCTTGGATTGGAAGACTTCAAGACGGGTGAAGATTGCGTCCGCCGCAAGGAAGCACTTTACAATATCTGGCGCCGAATGGGTGATTGGCATCGCGTGTGGTTAAAGATTCAGTTCGAATTGGGGCGCGGCAATGCGAAGCCGGCGTTCGAGGATGCGGCGGACGCGGTCAAGGCAGCAAACGAAAGCGGTATGGTTTACATTCAAATCCTGTCACTGTTTGCCGAAGCTCGCGGGCACGCCGATTTTGGCTCCCACAGTAAAGTTCTCGAGAATCTTCAGCAGGCAGGTGTGCTAACGAAGGATACCTGCCTGGAGCACATCGAAAGCGAGATTCCGCTGACGGAAGCTTATTCGCTGCTGCGGCGCGGAGATCGCGAGCGAGGGCTGCCATGCCTTGCCAGAGGGCTGGCGCATGCGCGCCAGACTGGCTATTCGTACCACCTTCGCTGGTGCTCGACGATGCAAGTGCTATGCGCAGAGGCACTCGCGGCGGGCATCGAAGTCGATTACGTACGCGAAGTGGTCAAAAAGTATCGCCTGCGCCCACCCTCAAATGAGGTTGAGCAGTGGCCATGGCCGGTGAGGATTAACACGCTAGGCGGATTCGAAATTTACCGTAATGACGAGCGCCTGGAGTTCTCCGGTAAGGTGCCGAAGAAGCCGCTGATGCTTCTGAAGGCTCTGATCGCATTCGGTGGACGCAACGTCCCGGAAGAGCGTTTGATGGACGCCCTTTGGCCAGACGAAGAAGCGGACGCGGCTAGAAAGTCGCTGGATATTACCGTGCTCCGACTGCGCAAGCTTCTCGGTAGTCACGAAGCCATCGTAGTGAGCGAAGAGTTGATTGGTTTGAACCCGCAGTTGTGCTGGGTGGATGTATGGGCTTTTGAGCGGCGGATCGCGCAGACCGAAGCGGCTGAAGGGGAGGCCGGGTTATCCGCGGCTGCTGCGGCCGTGGCTCTCTACCGCGGAAATTTTCTTCCGACCGATACCGACGAGCCATGGACGGTGAAGGCGCGCGAGCGGCTGCGTGTCAAGTTCGTGCGCCTGGTGGAAACCGTTGCCCAGTCCGACGAGGCTGCAGGGCATTGGGAAAAAGCGATGGCGCACTATCTGAAGGGACTCGAAGCCGACGACCTGGTCGAGGCTTTTCATCTTGGCCTGATGCGCTGTTATCGGGCGTTAGGGCGGCCCGCGGAAGGGATAACCGCGTTTCGTCGCCTGCGTCAGACGTTGTCCGTGGTTCTCGGTATCGCGCCGTCCCCCGCCGCCGAGGCGCTCGCACAGGAGTTGCGCGAAGGCTCCGCAGTGCGGTACTCCTGACCCGCGAGGAGCCGTAATCGATAGTGCGGTCCCAAGTTCACGCCAGATTTAAAAAACAGCGTTGGTCAAACAGCGAAGCCCCGCGTAAGCGGGGCTTCTCAATTCGAATTTCCCGACTTGGCAAAAAATGACGGCTAGCCGCGGGAGTGAGTCGTCAGCAAGGCTTCCAGCCGTGGAAGCGATTCGGAGTCTTCTTTGAGCTGTAGAAGTTGGCCGAGTTCCTGGCGGACATGAGCCCAATCAATCTCGCGTCTACGCCTCACTACAATCCCTTCAACATCCAACCAATCCTGAGGGCGGCCTGCGAACACTTTGTATACCACCAGCGCTGCGGGCGAACAAAGTCTCAGCATTACTCCAGGCGTGATCTCTTGCATGGTCGCATCACGCACCGCCGACTCTTCGAAATGGAGCGCACCCAGGGCGAGGTCCACCGGGATGCGGTTCGTTGCGTACAGCAGGAGTACGCGATGTTCCAACGCAAAGGTGAGAGCATCCTCGATCCGGGACTTAAACTGCGTCAGGATCTCCTCGATAAAGTACTGCTCCCGGCCGATGCCTGTGAAGATCGTTAGATCCGCATCGCGAGTGAGTCGCGCTTCACCCCAATGCAGAACCGCGATCCCGCCTATGAAGCAAAAAGGCCAGCGGCGATGTTCGCAGAATCCTTGAATCTCCAGCGCGGCATCTATGAGCCGGCTAGGCGGGGATGCGTTCACGTAATTTCGAGAAGAGGCGCTGCATTTCCACTAAACCGGAATAGCGTTCTCGCCGCGGATCGTCAGACAGGGCGCTAGCCAAGTTCAAAATATCCAGCGCGACGTGGCGCGATTCCTCTTCCCGCATCGCGGCAAGTTCGGCCAGGCGAATTTCCCTGAGTACACGCCCCGTTTCTCGCCATTGCCTGATCAGACGCTTTTGGACGTTGTCATCAGCCATGCTGGTCTCTATACGCAAACTGTTGAGGTCAGGATGTCATTGTAAAGCCAACTGATCGTGTCCGCGGCAACACTCGGGGGGCGTGAAGGACACTTACCTGACTCGGACCAGCGAAAGGTGTCGGAAGCGCGGATTTATGCAGGTGGAAAGAACAGTTGGCCCGCGAGTTGCGAATAGATTCCGCAGTGCGCCATTCCTGACCGCGGGTTGGGTTGCCGCAGTCGTCTGGTTTGGCTCGTTCCCGATTTGTAGGTCATCTGTGGCAGTCGGCCTCGTAAAGTAGCTCGCACGGGCAACAATTTCCGCCCGGCCAGAGGAGGACAAACCATGAAGCAGGCATCAATTTATATGGCGATTGCGCTGACCGCCGCACTCGGGACGGCCGGTTTTCAGCCAGCCGAAGCGGGCGAAAGGGGCAAGTTCCAGGGGCATGCCGTCCTGGTGGTAACCAAATTCAACGAGTTCAAGGCGCCCGAAGGCCATCCGTACAAGGCTGCGATTTCCGGGGAGTTGGACGGAGTGATCTTTCACAACGGTGGCGGAACCAAGCTCGACAGGATGCTTGACCGCGCGCACTACATCGTTCAGTTCGTCGGCGATGCGGGGACCGGTACGAGCTACTGCATGAAAACCTTCACCACATCCGAGGGACACAAGCTGTTCGCGCGCTGTGATGGGAAAAACAACGACAAGGGCGCTACCGGCACCGTCACTATTCTCGGTGGGACCGGGCCGTTCACGGGGATAAAGGGCAAAGGGAAGTTCAACTTTGTCGGCGTAACGGACCGGGTGTCCTGGGACGACATCGAGTGGGACTGGGAAACGCCGTAAAGACCGTGACGGACGTGACGGCGTAACGTCGTGACGCAGCCATGATGCGGTGCAGCGGCGGATGGATCTCCGTCATCCGCCACGAGCCACAGGCTTGCTGAATCCGTATGCGATCCGTAACCGGCGCGGGGGTATCTTGGGCTCGAATGCGGCGGCTGGCGGGAAAGGCCAGACCTTGGACAGCTACATCATTCGGATCTACCGGCGCGGTGTGGAGCGCGGCCGGGAATTGGCCGGCCTTGTTGAGCGTATCGGCAATGGCAAACGCCAGGCTTTCGGCAACAGCGAAGAGCTTTGGGCGTTCTTGACGGACCGCCAGCCGTCCCGGAGGAGCGGTGTAAGGGGCAAGCAGAGCAAGACACAACGGTAGATTTGTCTCTCCCAAGCAATTGTTGCCTCTTTCGTGAGGGAGCCGGGGTTCCGGGACCCCGGCTGCTTTTTTGGGGGTACCGCTGGCCCATGAGCCCGAAGGGCATCTCGGCGCTCTACGGGCTACTGGATTTATCGGAATGACAATTTCATACTATAAGAAGAAAACCTGACCGGGAGCACATAGATGCCGCCGGCATCCCGTCTGCAGCAAATCCAAAAGGGGTGAGCGCTCTTGGAGCGTGGCCCCCGAAAATATTTTTGCCGCCATCACTCAATAGTGGCGGACTTCCTCGGGCGCCTTCTAGCCCGAATTCAAACCGATAAATCCGGACGCTCGCCGAGCGTTCTTAGCTATTTGGGAGGAACAGGTCATGCAACCGTCAATCCGCCGGTTTGTACCGGCCTTTCTCGCATTCCTAACAATGTGTGCTGCGGTTGGCGTTCAGGTCCGGGACGCCAGTGCCGCCGATCCGCTGCAGGCAGATCCTACTCATCACAAGCTCGAGTTCGAGAATCCGCATTTCCGGATCGACCGAGGATTCTTCGGGCCGGGCGAAAGCGCGGCCGATTTCTTCGACGCTGAAGGCGTCGTGATCGTTGCACTGACGCCGATGCGCATAAGACTGCACCTGCCCGACGGAAAATCTGTCGATCCACCACCGCACCCCGCAGGCGCCGCCTTCTGGGCGCCCCCGGGCAAAATTCGCCCAGAGAATCTATTGGATCAACGGATCGAGTTCGTGATCGTCATACCAAGAGGCGCTAACGGAGCATCAAAGCAGATGGGCGCCGACGCTCTCGCGGTTGACCCGGAACACTGGAAAGTCGAAGTCGATAACGAAGCGGTTCGGGCTTTGCGCTATCGAGGCGATCCGCGCGTGAAGGGAGTGCTGCACGGACACGCCGCGCATGTCGTGGTTTTTCTCACCAGCGCCAAAACGCTGATCGACCAGCCCGGTGGCAAGACGTCCATCTCCGTGCGAAAAAGGGGAGACGCAATCAGCGTGCCGGCCGGCGAGCACGCGCCGGAGAACCTGCTCGACGAACCGGTGGAGGTGATCCTCGTCGAGCGAAAGTAGTGAGACGGTGAGACGTGAAGAGTGAAGGGTGAATAGCTAAACGAAGAACGAGGAGAGACCCATGAGTGCGAGAAAGCTTCTGAAAGCGTTCCGGCTAACTGCAGTAGCGTTCGTGGCTGCGCTGCTTGTCGTAGACGTTGCATGGGCGCAGCAGCGTTATTCGATCGAATCCGCGGGCGAGGGGCAGACCAGCAGCAAATACACTCAACAACTCGCAATAGACGTCGGTGACGTATCCGGACATCAGGTGCGCGTGCTGGAGATCGTGCGCACCTATTCCGAAGCAACGAAGCTCCGGATCATGGGTACGCGCGTAAAGGAGAGCTCGCTACGTGGACTGACCGACTACGTGAACGGCAGCGGCCCGGCGCGCGGATACTCAGTGTGGATTCTCAATGACGATGAGAAGATTTTTCTCGCGTGGGACTCCATCAGCCAATCGGAACCCACGGCAACTGGATCCAGAAAGGGGTCGAGTGAGGCTGTTACCCGCATCACCGGCGGCACAGGGAAGTACAAGGGCATCCGCGGGCTGATGCGCGACACCGTTCAGTTCGACACCGATCCCGCAAGTGGCTACAGCCGCAGCACGACCAAAGGCGAGTACTGGTTCCAAGAATGAATGGCGTCGAGCGCCCTGCTAGGCGGGGAGAACCCGCTCGCCTCCCCGGCTCGCGCTCGTTCCCCCACCGCAATCGATGAAACCATCTTCCGCTTCTTCCTTTCAGACATTGGGTACCTACCTTTCGACAGTAATTTTACGAAGGTAGGTGTCTCACGTTACATTGGCACAAACGGGGTTCTCGTTTTGCCCGACGTTGTTTCACGCACGTAGAGCTTCACCAGAGCCGACGTATCCAGGTAGAGGATCAACGGCGATCCTCGGATACCCAGTCGGCGAGCGAAACCCCTTTGGGCATGACTTCGCCTTTCCGAAGTCCGCTGGGTTTACCGCCATTCCAGAGGATGCCGGGTGTGTTTGCGAGTTCCTTCAGTGAAGGCTTCCGTTTGATTGGGATGATTTTTGCCACCGGGCGGTTATGAATGCTGACCGTTATGGTTTCGCCGGCCTCGACTTGGCGAATGTACTGACTCAAGTTGGCTTTCAGATCGCGAATGCTGGTGTCCATCAATGTGTCCCTATTTCGAATTTGTAGTCACATTCTAAAGCAAGCCTGGCGGTCCTGGGGAAAGAGGCCGGTTTACAACGCTTTCCACAGCAGGGACAGTCCGCTGACCAAAAGCAGGACGCTGAAGAATCCGCCGAACAGTCCGGTGGGAATTCCCCACCAGCGCGAAACGCTCTTGGTCGAGGCCTTTGCGATCAGCCGGTACACGCCGTAGCCGGTCACGAATGCGCCGAGCAGGATCACCGTCGCCTCCTTCGGCAGCGTGGCCAGCAGCGTCACGCCGGCCAGGATGCCAGCGATCAGCGGCGTGGCAATCAGGGTTTCGAGCGGGAAAGGCATGTCGTTACTATCCGCGAGAGAAGAATTGGCCATTCGCTACGAATGCCACCATTCCGGAGCAATTGAAGAGAGAATGGTTTGCGCCGGCTCAGGTCTATTTGGGTTTCGGCCGGCGAGGCGTGGGGCGGCGGCGCGCTGCATCCTCGGCTATGCGGCAGGCGATTTCGATCGAATTGCGAAGCCGAGTTAGATCGCCGATGTAACCTCCCGTAGCCTCTTCGGATCGTTTGCGGAGTTCCGCCGGATCGACGAGGCCGCGGCGCACCAGAAGCACAATATCGTCGCGATCCACTTGCGACAGCCTTCCAACCTTGGACACCGCGAGATCGAGCGGCGACAGCAGACGGACTTCGATTACACGAGGATTGATGCCTTCGAGGGATACCGCCACGGAGTCTTCGTGGGCTTGGTCGTGCAGCAGACCCAGGGTATCGTTGTACTGCCGGTCGAAATACAGCAGTCGGGCGGCGCCGTCCGCATCGCGATAGGCCACTTCGAGATCTTCCGGGAGGGCAATACGCCTGGAGAATACGGCATCGATGTCTTCGGAAACGCGTTCTCCCGTGTACAAGTGCATGGCCGCGCCGCCTGCTACGTACATGCGCACGGGTTGGCTCCGGCGCGGGACACCGGACAAGGCACGCGCAATCCGGAAAATGATCTCCTGGAACGCCGCCACGTACTCCTTGCTGGCTGTGGGGTCAGGCTGCATGCCGCACTTTCGCCTTCAACATCGGCAGAAATCGGGATGGCCGAACCGGGCTGCGGGCCAGCCAGGCACGCAATACTTCCGGCTGCGAAATGCCCGGGTGCAGCTTTTCGGCCAATGCGAGCAGCGATTCCCTTGGCGCTCCGCGAACGCTCGCCACCATCACCGCGATGCCAGCAATGAAGAACGGTGGTCCCAACGCACGCCACGCGTCCGGACCGAATGTCCCGGAGTCGCACAAGGCGAGCAGGCGGGCTTCATAATCGCGATCGATGCGATCCGGGAAATGTTCATCGGCGGTCGCTGCCACAGGCGAGCCTTCGAGCACCACAAGCCTTGCGCCGGCGGCCGCACCAAGGGCGGTCAACGTTCTCAGATCGCAACCGGCGCGGCCACGAAGTCGCGACAGCGTTTCCTTCGGCAAGCCCGCAGCGGCGGCCCATTGCGAATCATTCATGCCGCGCCGGCGCGCGGCGCGGGTAAGCGCCTCGACGATTCGAGCCAGTTCCGTCGTTGATTCTTTCATCAACTACCATATTGCCGGGAGTTGACGTACAAATCAACACGCTAATACCCTTGCTGGCGTCGGCTGGCGCGCCGATTCGCGGGTTTGCAATCACCGTTTCGTGGAGAAATGGCGTGAGGTGCTTTTGCCAAGGCAGGCGCTCCGCCACCTATAATGCGGCGATAGCCCGGCAAAATGGAGAAGATGGTGTCACCGCAGCAACGCGCCGTGATCGTCGGCAGTGGAATCATTGGGGCCGGACGAAAGCAACTAGCGTGAATGCCGGTGCTTCCGCTCGCGTAGTGCTGGTGCATGGCCTATGGCTGAGCGGCGCAGCGATGCTGCCACTCGGTTGGCGACTTTCGCGTTGCGGATTCAACGTGGTGCGCTTTTCCTATGCGTCCGTCCGGGATAGCCTCGAGCACAATGCCGATCGACTGGCGCGTTTTTGCCGGGAGCAAGGGACGGAGCCACTCCACCTTGTCGGCCACAGCCTGGGCGGGTTGCTGATTCTTGCGGCTCTGGAAAGAAACGTGGATTTGAAGGTGCGGCGGGCCGTGTTGATCGGCAGTCCTTACGCGGGCACCACCGCGGCCATCGGCCTGGCGCGATCCGACGTCGGCAAAAAGATGTTGGGCCGGACATTGAACGACTGGATGCGAATGCCGAGACCATCCATTCCGAACGGCGTGGAGTTGGGCGCGATCGCGGGGAATGTGCCGTTTGGGCTGGGCCGACTGGTGGCCCGCCTGCCGAAGCCGAACGATGGCGTGACGCGTGTGGACGAAACGCGCGTGCCCGGCGCGAAGGATTCGATCGTGCTGCGTATCAACCACACCGGGATGCTGGTCTCGCCAGCGGTGGCGCGTGCCGCCTGTGCTTTCCTGCGCAACGGCAGCTTCGGGCATGCGTAGCGCGTTTTTGATGACGATGGTGGCGGCAAGCCTTTGCGGTTGCGCAAACATCGGCTACTACTTCCAGGCGGTGGGCGGCCAGATGGAAATCTGGAACCGCAGCCGGCCGATCGAAAAGCTCGTCAGCGACGAACGCACCGATGCCAGGCTGCGCGAGCGGCTGTCGCAGGTATTGAAGGTACGGGAGTTCGCCAGCCGAGAGCTGGCGCTTCCCGACAACCAGAGCTATCGCAAATATGCGGATCTACAGCGACCGTTCGCAGTCTGGAACGTGTTCGCGACCAGGGAGTTCTCGATCGCGCCGGTCGAATGGTGTTTTCCGTTTGCCGGTTGCGTGGCTTACCGCGGTTATTTCAGCGAGCAGGGTGCCGAACGGTTCGCCGCCGAACTGCGCTCAGAAGGGCACGACGTATTCGTCGCCGGCATTCCCGCGTACTCGACGCTGGGATGGTTCGATGACCCGGTGCTGAACACCTTCATCTTCTACCCGGACGCCGAAATCGCGCGGTTGACGTTCCATGAGCTTGCGCATCAGGTCGTGTACGTTGCCGGCGACACCGTGTTCAACGAATCCTTCGCCACCGTGGTCGAGCTGGAGGGCGTGGATCGCTGGCTTAGCCGGGCAGGCACCCGGGAGCAGCGCGCTGCATTTGACGCCATGCAGGAATACAAGCGCGGCTTCGTCGAACTGGTGATGAAGTTCCGCGGCAGGCTGGGGCAGTTGTATGCCTCGCCGCTGGCCGAGGAAGAGAAGCGTAGGAAGAAGGCCGAGATCTTCGCTGAGCTCAAGGCGGAGTACCTGCAACTGAAAGAAAGCTGGAAAGGATTTGCGGGCTACGACCGGTTCTTTGCGGGTGAGCTGAACAACGCCAATCTGGTGCCGGTGGCGACCTATTCGGAGCTGGTGCCCGCGTTCCGGCGCCTGCTTGCCGAGAACGGCGGCGACTTCAAGCGTTTCTATGCGAAAGTGAAGGAAATCGGCAAGCTGCCGAATGACCGGCGACATGCGCGGCTCGCCGGGAAGTAAGGAGGAGACCATGGGTGAGAACGTTTTCGTGTCCAGGCGCCGGTTTCTCAAGACCGGCGCCGCTGCGGCGGCGGGCCTGACGGTTGCGGCATACTTGCCGGGCTGCTCCGGAGAAGCGCCGCCGAAAGCCGATGCGCCGTTTGCCCCGAACGCCTGGGTGCGCGTGCATACCGACGGGTCCGTCACCGTGATGGTGGATCGCTCGGAGATGGGTCAGGGCGTCATCACCGCGCTGACCATGCTTGTGGCGGAGGAGATCGACGCCGACATGAACAACCTGCGCTACGAGCAGGCGCCCGCCAACGAGATCTACTCGAACCCCGTGTTTCCTGTGCCGGTGCAGGTCACCGGGGGTAGCGCCACGGTGCGTGCGGCGTGGATTCCGATGCGGGAGGCCGGCGCCAGGGCGAGAGCGATGCTGGTCGCGGCGGCCGCGCAGCAATGGGGCGTGAAGCCCGATTCCTGTCGCACCGAGAACGGCCGCGTGATTCACAATGCGTCGGCGCGCTCGATCGGATATGGCGATCTCGCGATCATAGCGGCGACGCTGCCGGTGCCCAAGAGCGTCGCACTAAAGGACCCGACGAAATTCCGCCTTATCGGCAAGGCGATGTCGCGGATCGACACGCCGGAAAAGGTGACGGGCGAAGCGCAGTTCGGCATCGACGTCCGGGTGCGCGGCATGCTCACCGCGGTCGTGGCGCGCTGTCCGGTCTTCGGCGGCAAGGTGAAAAGTTTCGACGACGCGCAAGCGAAAGCAGTGCCGGGCGTGCGCCACATCGTTGCGATCGAGTCGGGCGTAGCCGTCGTAGCGGACAACTACTGGTCGGCCACCAAGGGTCGCGAGGCGCTGCAGGTGACCTGGGACGAAGGCGCGCATGCGACGCTGAGCACTGAGGAATTGAAGACGCGGTTCAGGACGCTCGCGGCCCAAGGCGAGGCGAAACCGGCGCGCAACGACGGTGATGCGGGCAAGGCGCTGGGCGGTGCGGCAAGCGTGACGGAAGCAGCCTACGAGCTGCCCTTCCTCGCGCACGCAACGATGGAGCCGATGAACTGCACCGCGCACGTGGAAAAGGATCGCTGCCGCGTCTGGGCGCCCACGCAATTCCAGACCGGCTTTCCGATGTTCCTGAACGGCGGCGCCCGCAGCGTGGCGAAGAATATCACCGGACTGCCGGTCGAAGCGATCGAGGTCCATACCACCCTGCTTGGCGGCGGTTTCGGCCGCAGGTTGCAGTCGGACTTCGTCGCCGAGGCGGTTGAAGTTTCCAAGTCGGTCGGCGCGCCGGTCCAGGTCATCTGGTCGCGCGAGGACGACACCGCGCACGATTTTTACCGGCCGATGAGCTACCATGAGCTCAAAGGCGCGCTCGGTCCGGACGGGCTGCCGGTCGCGCTGCATCACCGTATAGTGGCCCCGTCGATCATTCTGCGCGATCTTCCTTCCTGGATGCCGGCGTTTGCCACCAATCTGCTCGGCGCCACGCGCGACGGCGTGGACGACAGCGCGGTGGAAGGCGCGTTCGACATGCCTTACGCGATTGCCAATCTGCGGGTGGACTGGGTGCACGCGGAAACGCCGGTTCCGATCGGCTATTGGCGCTCTGTCGGCCACTCCTACACGGCGTTCGTGGTCGAGAGCTTCATCGACGAACTTGCCGCCGCCGCTCGACAGGATCCGTTCGAGTACCGCCGCAGGATGCTGGCCAACGCGCCCAGGCATCTGGCGGTACTCGAGCTGGCGGCCCGGAAAGCCGGGTGGGGCAAGCCGCTGCCCGAGGGCCGGTTCCACGGCATCGCGTTGTCGCGGTCGTTCCTGACCTACGTCGCCGAAGTAGCGGAAGTCTCGGTCGAGAACGGCGTCCCGAAGGTGCACAGAGTCGTCTGCGCGGTGGACTGCGGGCGCGTCGTCAATCCGAACATCGTCGAGCAACAGATCAGCGGTGGCGTGGTGTTCGGTTTGTCGGCGCTGCTGCACGGCGAGATCACGCTTCAGGACGGCCGCGTGCAACAGTCCAACTTTCACGACTATCCGGTCGTCCGCATGAATGAAGCGCCCCGGATCGAGGTGCATATCGTCGGCAGCACGGAAGACCCGACCGGCGTCGGCGAGCCCGGTGTGCCGCCGCTCGCGCCCGCGGTTTGCAACGCGCTGTTCCGGGCGACGGGCAAAAGAGTCCGGTCGCTGCCCGTCAGGTTGTAGCGCGAAACCACGTTTGCGTTAAGAGATTCCGACGTACACTTGGCCGGAACAGAACATGGAGGGAAATGACGTGATCCGCTACCCGATGAAATTGCTTTGTGCCATGTTTCTCCTGGCCACACTGCTGCCGGCGGGCCTTGCCGTGGAAGGCCAACCGGCGAAGGTCGAAGCCGTGCTGCTCAACGGCGAGAAGGTGAACCTCGAGCGGTGGAAGGGAAAAGTCGTCATGGTGAACTTCTGGGCCACCTGGTGCGCAGTCTGCCAGACCGAAATGCCGGGCTGGCAGAAGTTCTACGAGGCCAACAGGGACAAGGGCTTCGAGATGATCGCGCTGAGCGTGGATGACGGCGTGGAAGAAGTGCACGCGTTCATGGCGAAGAAGCCGTATCGCTTTCCGGTGGCGTGGCGCTTCGACAAGCAGGAGGATGACGACTTCCCCACCGTGCGCAGCACGCCGACGACCTACTTCGTCGACAAGCGCGGCAAGGTCGCGCTGAAGCACATCGGAAGAATGTCCGAGGAATTCCTTAAACAGACCGTAGAAAGCTTGCAGCGCCGGTGAACGGCCTGCCCGGATAAGCCGGTGCTAGAATTCGACAGGCGGGGCCGTTCCGGCCCCGTCCTTTTTTACCCCGGGACAAGAAATGAGCGACTCCTCCGATATCAATACGCTGCGCCGCATCCTCAAGCAGTACAAGACCATTGCCGTGGTCGGCCTTTCGGCCAACTGGTACCGGCCCAGTTCCTTCGCCGCCAAATACATGCAGGCGCACGGCTACCGCGTCATCCCGGTGAACCCCATGTACAAGGAGGTCCTGGGTGAGAAGTGCTACGCCTCGCTTAAGGACATTCCCGATAAAGTCGACATCGTGGATTGCTTCCGCAAAAGCGAAGACATCGAACCGATCGCGGACGAGGCCATCGCCATCGGCGCCAAGGTATTGTGGATGCAGATCGGCGTGATGAACGAAATGGCGGCGGAGAAGGCGCGCAAGGCGGGGCTGGAAGTGGTGCAGGACCGCTGCGTCAAGATCGAACACGGGCGTTTGTTCGGTGGGCTGAACTGGGTGGGCGTCAACACCAAGATCATCTCCGCCAAGCGGCCTCAGTGGCTACCATATTGAGGCGGTGAACGGTAAATGGTGAATGGTGAACGGTAAGCGGTAAACGGCAAAAGCAAGAACAAATACCCGTGCACTGAATCGCCTTTCACCTTTCACCCTTCACCCTTCACCCTTCACCCTTCACCCTTCACCTTTCACCCTTCACCCTTCACCCTTCACCCTTCACCCTTCACGGCATTCACATGGCGGATAGAGAATTCGGATTCGGCACCTTGTGCCTGCACGCGGGACAGATCCCGGACGCGGCCACCGGTTCGCGCGCGGTGCCGATCTACCAGACCACTTCGTTCGTGTTCGACTCGGCCGATCACGCGGCGAGCCTGTTCAACCTGCAGACCTTCGGCAACGTCTATTCGCGGATCTCGAATCCGACGGTGGCGGTGTTCGAGGAGCGCATGGCGGCACTGGAAGGCGGCCGTGCGGCGCTGGCCGCGTCGTCCGGCCAGGCGGCGCAGATGTGCGCTCTGCTCACCATCCTGCGCGAAGGCGACGAAATCGTCTCGGCGAGCACGCTCTACGGCGGCACCTATTCGCAGTTCGACGTGACCTTCCGTCAGTTCGGAATCAACACCGTGTTCGTGAACCCGGACGACCCGGAGAATTTCCGCAAGGCGCTTACCCCGAGAACGCGCGTCCTCTACGCGGAAACCATGGGCAACCCGCAGATCAACGTGCTCGACATCGAGGCGGTGGCGAAGATCGCCAGGGAAGCGGGTGTGCTGCTGGTCGTCGACAATACCTTTGCCTCGCCGTACCTGTGCCAGCCAATTAGGTTCGGCGCCGACGTCGTCATCCATTCGGCGACCAAGTTCATTGGCGGCCACGGCACCACCATGGGCGGCGTGGTGGTCGAATCCGGCAAGTTCCCATGGGGCAACGGCAAGTTCCCGATGATGACCGAGCCCTCGCGCGGCTATCACGGCGTGATCTTCCACGAGACCTTCGGCGACTTCGGCTACACCATGAAGTGCCGCATGGAAACCATGCGCACCCTCGGGCCGGCGTTATCGCCGTTCAACGCCTGGATGCTGCTGCAGGGATTGGAGACTCTGCACGTGCGTATCGAGCGCCACGTCGCCAACGCGGTAGCGGTTGCCAAGTTCCTGGAGAACCATCCGCGGGTTTCCTGGGTGCACTATCCGGGATTGCCGAGCAGCAAATACCACGCGCTGGCGCGCAAGTATCTGCCCAAGGGCAGCGGCTCGATCATGACCTTCGGCATCAAGGGCGGCCTCGAAGCGGGCGTGAAGTTCATCGAGGCGCTGCAGTTCTGCTCGCACCTCGCCAACGTCGGTGATGCCAAGACACTGGTGATTCATCCTGCGTCGACAACGCACCGGCAACTGTCGGAAGAGGAGCAGATCACCGCGGGTGTGGGTCCCGACATGATCCGGCTTTCGATCGGCATCGAGGACGTCAACGACATTCTCTGGGACATCGACCAGGCGCTCGCCCAGTCGAAGACCTGACAGTCCTTAAATCGAAGGGCTCACCACGAAGGCACGAAGAACACGAAGAAATGCAAAAAGAGATCGCATTCAGATCTAGCATTCTCTGTGAATATTTGTGTTACTCGTATTTCGCCGGCGATGTTTCTTTGTTGGCTTCGGAGTGACCGGGTGGCTGGCTCGGAGCAAAAACACTTCTCGCATCGTCTTTCTTCGTGTTCTTCGTGCCTTCGTGGTGAGACTTTCGGTTCTCCGTTGCGCCTTTGCGTTGAGGTTTATGGGTTCTGAGGGGCACGCATGAAAGGCGTGGTGTGGCCATTGATCGTAACCATCGCCATCCAGGCGCTGGTGTCGATGGCGGTGTTCGCGCCGCCGGTATTCGCTCCGGCCGCACACGATGACATCGGATTCCCCGCGAGCTGGGTCGGGATCGTCACTGCCCTGACATTCGCCGCAGCCACTTGCGGGGCGCTCTTTTCCGGAGGGGTCATCGCACGGGTTGGCGCGCTGCGCACGAGCCAGTTCTCGCTGTTGCTGTGCGGCAGCGGTATCGCGTTGATGGCGAGTTCCAACGCCGGGCTGGTCGCGCTCGGGGCGCTGGTGATGGGCCTTGGGTACGGGCCAGTCACGCCGTCCAGCTCGGCGATCCTCGCAGACCGCACTCCCGAGCGTATCCGCGGCTTCATCTTCTCGCTGAAGCAGACCGGCGTGCCGATCGGCGGGACGCTTGCCGGAGCGATCGTGCCCACCCTGATCGTCGCTTTCGGCTGGAGGATATCGGCGCTGTCGGTGGGTCTCGCGTGTGTCGCGCTGGCCGCGGCGATCCAGCCGTACCGGGCCGTGGTGGATCTCGCGCAGCATTTCGATCGTCCGAAAAAGCCCGCAAGCCTGCTCGAGCCGCTGCGCCTGGTGCTCGCCCATCCGCGCCTGCGCGAGATGGCTTTCGCGTCCTGCACCTATTCCGGAATGCAGGCCTGCCTCAGCACCTTCCTAGTCGTCTATCTGACCCAGCGAATCGGATTTACCGTGCCAGTGGCCGGAGCGGCGCTGGCGACCGCGATGACGGCAGGCATCATCGGTCGTATTTCGTGGGGAGTCGTGGCGGACAACTGGGTGAAACCGCGGGCTCTGCTCGGCATTCTCGGCGTGACGATGTCGGTGGGAGCGGCGCTCACCGCGACGTTCACCGGCAGGTGGCCGCTCGCCGCCATTTTTGCGGTGAGTTTCGCTTACGGCGCGACCGCGATCGGATGGAACGGGGTGTATCTCTCGGAAGTCGCTCGCATCGCACCGGCCGGCAAGGCCGGCGCCGCGACCGGGGCTTCGCTGGCGATGACTTACGTCGGCGTCGTGGCTCTGCCGATGCTGTTCTGGGTGATCGTTACGCTTTCGGACAGCTATGCGACTGCGTTCGTCGCGGTCGGTTCGCTGACCCTGTGGCGGGGCGTGTTGTTGCTGAGGCCTACTGCTTGAAAGCGGATTGGCGTTTGGCCAGTTGCCAGCGGCCATCGCGCTTGACCCAGACATTCAGATATCTCAAGTCCGCCTTTCGGCGCTCGCCGCCGATCTCGAGATCGAGCCGCGTATCGCCGACCGTGGTCGCGATGTTGCCGTAGACGTTGACCTTCACGTCGTAGCGTTCGTAGCTGAAAATCTTCACCGTGCCGCCCATCATCTGCTTCACGTATCCCGCCTTGTCGTTGATCTTGCCGTTGGCCTGGTGGTAAACGAATTCGTCGGCCAGCGTATTGGCCAGCGCGTCGGCGTCGGTTCGCATCATCGCCTGGTAGCGGCGTTCCTCGACTGCATGGATGTCTTCAACTGCATCGGCGAAGGCGGGCAGGGATGCCAGACCCAAGCCCGCGAAGACGATTGCTGTCAAACGCTGGTGCCATGTTGCAATGCTCATGTTCGTTCCTCCAGATGTCGTGTGTTGTAAGGCCCGTGCGTAAGCTGGTCAGGATTGTAGTCTCAAGCGACGGATGGTTGGTCGATACAACCATCAGACGGCGTTTCCTTGAAGAAAGGCCTCGATGGCGGCGGCGAATCGTTTGGGTTGGTCGTGGTGCATCATGTGGCCGGCGTCGGCGATGGATTCTTCATGCAGCGAGCGATAACAGGAGCGGTAGCGGTCCAGCATCGACTTGTCGCCCTTCATCCACTTCATCATCCATTCGCCGTCTCCCCACAGCCAGAGCACCGGCGCGGTGATGCGCCGCCAGCAGGCCATCGCCTCCTCGATGCGGTAGAGCACCGGATTCACCATTTTGTGGCAGGGATCGGCGCGCAGACGGATGTTGCCGTCGGGCATCTGCTCGGCCCAGTGCGGCGCGAGGAATGCGGCGCGTTCGTCGGTGATGCGCGGATTGTTGGTCTTGAGCCGGTGAATGACTTCTGCGAACGACGAGTAGGGGCGCAACGTCGGCGGCTTGCGGCATTCGTCCAGCCACTGGGCGTAGCGTTCCGGTGCCTTTTCCGGCTTGGTCGGCGGCAGACCGAAGCCTTCCGCCAGCACCAGCTTCCCGACGCGTTCCGGGCGGATGCCCGCGTAAAGGTTGGCGACATTCCCGCCCATGCTGTGACCGACCAGACTTGCCGGGACTTCCGGCGAGAAATGCGACAGCAGCGCGTCGAGGTCGGCGATGTAATCCGGAAACCAGTAACTGTCGTTGGTCCACTCCGACAATCCGAACCCGCGCCAGTCCGGCGCGATCACGAACCAATCGTGCTTGAGCGCATCCACTGCGAATTGGAACGACGCCGACACGTCCATCCAGCCGTGCAGAAAGAAAATTTTGGTTGCATCCGGATTGCCCCAGGTGCGCACGTGGTAGCGCAGGCCGCGGATGTCGAGAAACTGCGATTGGCTGACTTTCATAGTCAAACACTTACCGCAGAGGACGCGGAGTACGCTGAGGAAAAACTGAATGCGAGATGCAAACCTGGGGAGTAAAACACGAAATTGTCAGAGTCTCTTTGTGACATTTTCCGATTCTTTGAGAAATTGATTTGCGATACTCCTCCGCGTCCTCTGCGGTGAGCGCTTATCGCTACTCCTGGCCGGTCATGGGTTCGACTTCTTCGTGCCGGCGGATGCTGAGGTAGGACAGGATCGCCAGCGCGACGCCGATCAGCAGCATGCCGATGAGCTCCGACTTGCCCGGTTCTTCGCCGAGCTGCAGCCACGATGCGACGATCGCAATTAGCGGGATTCCCAGCGAAGACAGGCTGGTGGTGCCCGCCGGCAGCCGATGCAGCACATACAGCCACGTCAGCCAGCCGATGCCGGTCGCGAGTACGCCGTTGAACACCGCGGCAAAGATGAAAGTGCCGGTCCAGTTGACCGGCTCGCGGTCGAAGATCAGTTGCGCGATCAGGATCGGAATCAGCCCCACCAGCATCTGCCAGAAGGTGAACGACAGCGCGTCCACCGGGGCGCGGTTATGCAGGCGCTTCGCATACACCACGCCGATGGCCCAGCACATGCCGGCCAGCACCGCCAGGGTCTTGCTGAACATCGAAGTGTGCATTTCCCAGGGTTCGAGCACGAAGACCAGACCTATCGCCGCCAGCACCACCGCTACCCACTGCAAACCGCGGATGCGCTCGTGCAGCACCGGCCAGGCAAACACCAACACCCAGAAAGGCATGGTGAAAACCAGCACCGAGGTCTTTCCGGGGCCGCCTTCTGACAGCGCCCAGGTGTTGAGGATGATGAAAACGAAAGTCTGGATCAGCCCGATGAGTATTAGCGCCGGCCAGTGCTGTGGCCTGAGCGAGGATCGTGTCCACAGCAGACCGATGAGCAGCGTCAGTACGCCAAGCTCCACGCGAATCGCAGCGAAGTCCAGCGGACTGGCGTAAAACAGGCCAAGCTTGGAAGTGATCCAGCTGTAACCCCACAGGATCACTAGCAGGATCATCGCGATCACCGCCCTGCGGGTTTCGCGTGCGCCGGTCATTGGGCGCCCGCGAGTTCCAGATTCAGATTTCCGTCCAGCGCGGTACGCTGATCGAAGACAAAGCAGCGGCCTTTGAAGTGCGCGTCGCCGCAGTCCTCGAAGTACTGCAGGATGCCGCCTTCAAGCTGGAAGACGCTGCGAAACCCCTTTTGAATTAGCACCGGCGCGGCCTTCTCGCAGCGGATGCCGCCGGTGCAGAAGGCAACAATGGTCTTGCCCTTTAGCGATTCATCGAGCTGGTCCGCCGCCCGCGGGAACTCCCCGAAAGACTTCAGATTCAGGTGAACGGCATCGCGGAACGTGCCGGATTCCACTTCGAACGCGTTGCGGGTGTCGAGCAGGACCACTTCGCGCCCCTCGTCCAGCCAGCGCTTGAGCTCGGCTGGCGTTACCGCCGGCGCGCGCTGTGCCGCCGGGTCGAGACCGAGCACGCGCAGGGTGATGATTTCCTTCTTGATCTTGACCAGCATGCGTTTGAAAGGCTGGTAGGAGGAAACGCTTTCCTTGAAGCGCAGCCCGGCGAGGCGGGAATCGGCGTGCACGAAAGCCTTGAAGCGGGTCACCGCTGGCTCGGAGCCGGTGACAAATATGTTGATGCCTTCGGGGCTTACCAGGATCGTGCCCTTGAGGCCGAGCTCCCCGCAGCATTCCTTGAGGCCCGCCTTGAGTCCGGGCAGACGTTCGAGCGGCACGAACTTGTAGCCGGCGAGGTTGATGAAGCGCATGGCAGGGATGGCGGCGGGAAGGCGCGTATTTTAACAAGCGGCGCTGCAACAACCTAATAAAGCTAATTGGAAAGCGAATCGAATTTCTCGGCCGGAATTGAGGGCGTAAAATGCCGCCCATGCAACCGAAGTTCATCCACCTGCGCCTGCACAGCGAATATTCGATCGTTGACGGCATCGCCCGGCTCGACGGCGCAGTGGCGGCAGCACAGGCGGACGCGATGCCGGCGCTGGCGTTGACTGACCTTTCCAACGTCTTCGGCATGGTGAAGTTCTACCAGACCGCGCGCAGCCAGGGACTCAAGCCGATCATCGGCTGCGACGTCTGGATCAGCAACGAAGCCGACCGCGACAAGCCTTTCAGGGCGTTGCTGCTGTGCGCCTCCGCCGCGGGCTATCTTCGGCTCTGCGACTGGCTGACGCGCGCCTACCGCAACAATCAGCACCGCGGACGCGCGGAAATCCATAAGAAGTGGCTCAGCGAGACCGGCACCGACGGGTTGATCGCGTTGTCGGGCGCGCACCTCGGCGATATCGGTCATGCGCTGCTTGCCGATAACCCGCAGCAGGCGCAGAAGCTGGCACAGGAATGGGCGCAGCTTTTTCCGCAGCGCTTCTATATCGAGTTGCAGCGCGCCGGCCATCCCCATGCCGAGCACTACGTCAAGCGCGCGGTTCGGCTTGCTTCCGGCCTGAAACTGCCGGTGGTGGCGGCGTATCCGGTGCAGTTTCTCAAGCGCGAGGATTTCGTCGCCCACGAGGCGCGAGTGTGCATTGCCGAGGGTTATGTCCTTTCCGACCAGCGCCGCCCGCGCCACTTCACAGAAGAGCAGTACTTCAAGACCCAAGCCGAGATGGTGGAGCTCTTCGCCGATCTGCCGCAGGCGCTGGAAAATTCGGTGGAGATTGCCCGCCGCTGCAATTTCCCGCTCGATCTCGGCAAGTCGAGGCTGCCGCTGTTTCCCACTCCCGAGGGGGTCAGTCTCGAGCAGTATCTGCACGAGCGTTCGGTCGCCGGTCTGGAATTGCGCGTGAAGGCGCTCTACCCTGAGCCCGCCGCGCGCGCCGAGCACATGCCGCGTTACCGCGAGCGCCTCGAGTTCGAGATCAAGACCATCGTGCAGATGGGCTTCCCGGGTTACTTTCTTATCGTCGCCGATTTCATCAACTGGGCCAAGGCGAACGGCGTGCCGGTGGGGCCGGGACGGGGTTCCGGCGCGGGCTCGCTGGTCGCGTATTCGCTGGGCATCACCGACCTCGATCCGCTGCGCTACGACCTGTTGTTCGAACGCTTCCTCAACCCCGAGCGGGTGTCCATGCCGGACTTCGACGTGGATTTCTGCCAGGACGGCCGCGACCGCGTGATCGAGTACGTCCGCCACAAGTACGGCGAGGAGTCGGTGTCGCAGATCGTGACCTTCGGCACCATGGCGGCGAAGGCGGTGGTGCGCGACGTGGGCCGCGTCATGGAATGGAACTACAGCCGCACCGACGAGCTCGCCAAGCTGATCCCGTTCCAGCCGGGCAAGCTCATCACGCTCAAGGACGCGCGCGAGATGGAGCCGCGGCTGAAGGAGCGCGAGGAATCGGAAGAAGAAACGCGCGAGCTGCTGGCGCTCGCGGAACAGCTCGAAGGCTTGACCCGCAACGTCGGCATGCATGCCGGCGGCGTGCTGATCGCGCCCGGCAAGCTCACCGACTTCTGCCCTTTATACACGGCTTCCGGTTCGGACAGCGCGGTGTCGCAGCTCGACAAGGACGACGTGGAAGCGATCGGACTGGTGAAGTTCGACTTCCTCGGCCTGACCACGCTCACCATCCTCGACTGGACGCTGCGCTTCATCAAGCGCCTCGATCCGGATTCGCAGATCAGGCTCGAGCAGCTTCCGCTCGACGATCCGGCTGCGTTCAAGGTGTTTGCCGGCGCCAATACCACGGCGGTATTCCAGTTTGAATCGCGCGGCATGCGCGAGCTGCTGAAACAGGCCAGGCCCGACCGCTTCGAAGACATCATCGCGCTGGTTGCCTTGTTCCGCCCCGGTCCGATGGAACTCATCCCCGATTTCGTCAAGCGCAAGCAGGGCCAGGAGCGCGTCGAGTATCTCGACAAACGCCTGGAGCCGATCCTGTCGCCGACCTACGGGATCATGGTGTACCAGGAACAGGTGATGCAGATCGCCCAGGTGATCGGCGGTTACAGCCTCGGTGCCGCCGACCTGCTGCGCCGCGCGATGGGCAAGAAGAAGTCCGAGGAAATGGCGCAGCACCGCGACATCTTCAAGGCCGGCGCGATGAAGAACGGCGTGTCCGAGCACCGCGCCGAGCAGTTGTTCGACCTGATGGAGAAGTTCGCCGGCTACGGCTTCAACAAGTCGCATGCCGCCGCATACGCGCTGGTCGCCTACCAGACCGCGTACTTCAAGGCACATCACGCGGCAGCGTTCATGGCCGCCAACATGTCGGCGGTCATGGACGATACCGACAAGGTGCAGCAGTTCTGCGAGGATACGATCGCCAACGGCCTGGAGGTGCTGCCACCGGATATTC
Source organism: Pseudomonadota bacterium (assembly GCA_038040175.1). GTDB lineage: Bacteria > Pseudomonadota > Gammaproteobacteria > Burkholderiales > JACQAP01 > JACQAP01. The sequence goes on from JBBPIT010000009.1 coordinate 64,824, forward strand.
ACGCAGCCGAGTACCGCTTCGTGCCGTTGGATGCGAAGCGCATCCGCTACGGGCTCGGGGCGGTTAAAGGGACCGGAGAATCGGCGATCGCCCACATCATCAAGGCGCGCGAGCAGGGCGGACCTTTCAAGGACCTGTTCGATTTCTGCCGCAGGGTGGACAAGCGTGTCGTCAATCGGCGGGTGGTCGAATCGCTGGTGCGTGCCGGCGCATTCGACTCCATCAACGATCATCGCGCCAGCCTGATGGCCTCTGTCGGCATCGCCATGGAGGCGGCCGAGCAGGAGAACCGGGCCGCCTCGCAGAACAGTCTGTTCGGCGATGCGTCGACAACGGTCGAAGGGCCGAAGCTGATCGAAGCGGCGCGCTGGGAGGTGAAAGAGCAACTGCAGAACGAGAAACTCGCGCTCGGCTATTACTTCAGCGGCCACCCTTTCCAGAGTTACGCCGCGGAGGTGGAGGCCTTCGCCAGGACGCGGCTCGCCGGCATCCAGCCGCAGGGACAGACCGTGATCGTCGCGGGCGTCATCTACAGCATCCGGCAGCAGCAGACCCGGCGCGGGCGCATGGCGGTGGTCGTGCTCGACGACGGCACGGCGCGCGTGGAGCTCACGGTATTCAACGAGCTGTTCGAGCAGCACCGCAACTGGCTCAAGGAAGATCAGTTGCTGATCGTCGAGGGCAAGGCAAGCTTCGACAACTTCACCCAGGGCCTGCGGCTAACCGCGGACCGGCTCTACGACCTCACCGCCGCACGCAGTCGCTTAGCGCGCAAGGTGCGGCTGCACTGCAACGGTCAGTCGAGCGGCAGCAAACTCAAGGAACTGCTGGCGCCCTATCGCGACGGCGGGGATGGCGGCTGCCCGGTCTCGGTGGTGTACAGCAACAACGACGCGGTCGCCGAAATCGAACTGGGCGACGCGTGGCGGGTGAAACTGGATGACGGGCTGATCAACTCGCTCGGCAACTGGATCGAGCCGAAGAACGTCCAGATCGTTTACCTGTAAGCTCGGGAAAAAGAGGAAATCTCACCACGGTAAGAATTTGATTTGTCGTTCTACCCCGTCGGGCGCTTGTCGAAGACCTGGAAGTCCCCCTCACCCTCGGCCGATTCAACGTCCACGCTGTCCACGCGCGCCGTCGTCGGACCCTGGCGGGCCCACTCGACGATGGAGTCGATGGCGAAGGCCTCGCCCTGCACGATCGCCTCGACCGTTCCGTCGAGGCGATTGCGCACCCAACCGGTCACCTTGAGCTGGTCTGCGCGCTGGCGCATGGCTTCGCGCAGATTCACGCCCTGGACCTGGCCACGGATGCGAATTCGGCGGGTGATTTTCATGAGATGCGTTTACTTTACCCGCATGCCCGGCTGCGCGCCATCGTCGGGCGAGAGCAGGAAAATGCCCGGCCCGTCGCCGCTGGCGGCCAGTACCATGCCCTGGGATTCCCCGAAGCGCATCTTGCGCGGCTGCAGGTTGGCGACCATCACCGTAAGCCGTCCGACCAGCTTCGCCGGGTCATATGCCGACTTGATGCCGGCGAACACCTGGCGGGTTTCGTTGCCGAGATCGAGCTGCAGTTTGAGCAGCTTGTCGGCGCCTTCCACGTGCTCGGCACTGACGATGCGCGCGACGCGCAGCTCGACTTTATTGAAATCATCGATAGTGATAAGCCCCTCTCCCTCGGGGAGAGGGGTCTGGGGTGAGGGAGACGTCGGGGTGGAGGTCATTTTGTTCACCATGTTCCATATCGACTCGAGCACCGAGTCGGTTTGCGAGAGCACATCGTTATTCCAGAACCGCAACACTTCGATTCGAAGTGCCGCGAGCGCTTGTGTTCGGGAATCGTCGTACGAGCGTGCCGTTTGATGTTGGCCACCATCCAGTTCGATGGCGAGTTTCAGCTCGTGGCTGTAGAAGTCGAGGACGTATCGATGTCCACTGAATTCCACGGGATGTTGCCGGCGAAACTTCGCGCCGGCAAGCCTTCGATCGCGCAGCAAAAACCAGACTAGTTGCTCGGCGTCTGTTTGGACGGCGCGCAACTTGCGCGCGAATTCCAGCAGATCAGGTGGGACGGGCGGTTTTTTCTTGAAAAGGCTTTTTTTCCCCTCACCCCCCGCTCCCTCACCCCCCCGCCCCTCTCCCGGAGGTAGAGGGGAGCTGGCCGGTTGCAGGCTTTCCTTGTTGGCTTCGACCAGCGCGGTGATCTGTTTGGGGTCGATCCTCATCATCAAATGCGAATATTCCTGAACGCGATGATTCTCCAAGAGTCTGGACGCGTCCTTCCATTCAAGATCCCCGTCCCGAATAAACTGCTCGGCTGAGGATGCAAGTGTTGGCAGTACTGGCTTCAAATAAATGGTAAGCAGCCGAAAGAGATTGATAGTGACGGTGCAGACTTCGTGAAGATCCGAAGTTTTCTGTGCGTCTTTTGCAAGTTCCCAGGGTCGATTCAGATCAAAATACTTATTTGCGAGATCGGCTAAGAACATAACTTCCCTTATCGCACGGCCGAACTCGCGCAACTCATATAGTGTGGCTATCCGTGCCGCATCAACCATTGCGACAGACAATAATCTCGCGGGGTCTATTGGTAACTCGCCTTCCGAGACTAACCTCAGAAACGCATCACGCTCGAATTCGTCAACCGACTCATCTCCAGGACTAAAGTCAAACAACCCCATCGTCCTGATCGAGTTTGAGTACGCAGTCACTTCGGCTGAGTAGTGCAGCGAACCAATCTCGTTGTTGAACTTGCTTCTTAGAAAGGATGCAGCTCTGCTTGCGATGTTGACGTACTTGCCGATCAGATCGCTGTTTACCCGCGCGACGAAGTCCTCGAGGTTGAGGTCGATGTCCTCCATGCTCGCGTTGAGCTTCGCCGCGTAGTAGTAGCGCAGCCACTCGGGATTCAGCCCCTGCTTGAGGTAGCTCTCGGCGGTGATGAAGGTGCCGCGGGACTTGGACATCTTCTGTCCGTCCACCGTGAGGAAGCCGTGGGCGAACACCTTGGTCGGCGTGCGGTAGCCTGCGAATTCCAGCATTGCCGGCCAGAACAGGGCATGGAAATAGAGGATGTCCTTGCCGATGAAGTGGACCATCTCGGTATTGCCGCCCGGGCGCAGGAAGGCGTCCCTGTCGATGGTCTTGCCCGCCGCTTTCTGTTTGGCGACGTAGTTGCCGAAGCTGCCGAAGTATCCCACCGGCGCATCCAGCCAGACATAAAAGAACTTCTGGTTGTTGGTGCCCGGGATCGGAAAGCCGAAGTAGGGGGCGTCGCGGGAAATGTCCCAGTCGGCCAGCTTGTTATCGCCAGGCTCGCCCAGCCACTCTTTCATCTTGTTCGCCGCTTCCGGCTGGAGGCGGTCGCCGGTCTGGGTGAAGCGGCGCAGGAAATCCTCGCATAGTTTGTCGGAAAGCCTGAAGAAATGGTGCTCGGAGGCCTTGCGTTCCGGCCTGGCGCCTGAAACCGCCGAGTAAGGATTGATGAGGTCGGTGGGCGAATATGTGGTGCCACAGACTTCGCAAGAGTCGCCGTACTGGTCCTTCGAGTGGCAGTTCGGGCACTCGCCCTTGATGTATCGGTCCGGCAGGAACATCTGCTTGACCGGGTCGTAGAACTGCTCGACCGACCGTCTGGCGATCAGGTTCTTCTTGTCCAGCTGGCGGTAGATGTCCTCGCAGAAAGCCTGGTTCTCCGGGGAATTCGTGGTGTAGTAGTTGTCGAAGGCCACATGGAAGCCGGCGAAGTCGCGGGTGTGCTCGCCGTACACGCGGGCGATCAGTTGCTCCGGGGCGATGCCTTCCTTGTCGGCGCGCAGCATGATCGGCGTGCCGTGGGTGTCGTCGGCGCAGACGTAATAGACCTCAGTGTCGGCTTGCATTCTCTGGAAGCGCACCCAGATATCGGTCTGGATGTATTCCACGAGGTGGCCGAGGTGGATGCTGCCGTTGGCGTACGGCAGCGCCGAGGTGACGAGGATCCTGCGCGACATTTCGGGGAGACGCGGAAAAGCCCGGATTCTATCAAATGGACCCCGAGAAAGCCCTTTACGGGCCGAGAATTAAGCTTAAAATTCGCCCCTTAAATTCCAGGGCAGCAGACGTGGCAATCACCGAAGAGCAGGTCAGATCAGCCTTGCAGGAACTCACCGATCCGGTGACCGGGAAGGACTACGTCTCCGGCAAGGAAGCCCGCAACATCAAGGTCGAGGGCAACGACGTCTCTCTCGACATCCTGCTCGGCTACCCGGCCAAAAGCGTGATCGACGTCGTCCGGCGAGATGTTATTGGCAAGCTCAAGACCATCCCCGGCGTGGGGAATGTCAGCGCCAACGTCCAGGTCAAGATCATCGCCCACGCTGTGCGGCCGGGCGTGAAGCTGATGCCCGGCGTCAAGAACGTGATCGCCGTGGCGTCCGGCAAAGGCGGGGTGGGCAAATCCACCACTGCGGTAAACCTGGCGCTGGCGCTCGCCGCCGAAGGCGCCCAGGTCGGGTTGCTGGACGCCGACATCTACGGCCCCTCCCAGCAGATGATGATGGGGCTGTCCGGCCGGCCGGAGTCCGCTGACGGAAAGACCATCGAGCCGAAGGTGAAATACGGCGTGCAGGCGATGTCGATCGGATTGCTGATCGACGTGGACACGCCGATGGTCTGGCGTGGTCCGATGGTGACCCAGGCGCTGGAACAGTTGCTGCGAGACACCCAGTGGAAGGATCTGGACTATATGGTGGTGGACCTGCCTCCCGGGACCGGCGACATTCAGCTCACGCTGTCGCAGAAGGTCCCGGTTACCGGTGCCGTAATCGTCACCACGCCGCAGGACATTGCACTGATCGATGCCCGCAAAGGCCTCAAGATGTTCGAGAAGGTAGGCGTGCCGATCCTGGGACTGGTGGAGAACATGAGCGTCCACGTCTGCTCCAAGTGCGGACACGAGGAGCACATTTTCGGCGAGGGCGGGGCGGCGGCCATGAGCAAGGACTACGGCGTGGAGGTACTTGGCTCGCTGCCGCTCGACATCAAAATCCGCGAACAGGCGGACTCGGGCAAGCCGACGGTGGTCGCCGAACCGGACAGCCGCTCAGCGCAGATCTACAAGGAAATCGCCCGCAAGGTGGCGGCCAGGATCTCGGAACTGTCGAAGGACCACAGCGCAGCGTTTCCGAAGATCGTTATCCAGAATACGTGAGGCGAGAGACGTGAGGCGAGCGGCGAGAGCAAGATACTCAGTGCGGTCAGCGTCTGCAGCTCGCGCGCGCCTCGTGCTGCGTTTTTCACCCTTCACCCCTCACTTCTCACCCCTCACGAGCGAAGCATGAGCATAAAGTCAGACAGGTGGATTCGCCGCATGGCGCTGGAGCAGAACATGATCGAGCCGTTCGAGCCCAGCCAGGTCCGTGTTGCCAACGGCCACAAGATCGTGTCCTACGGGACTTCGAGCTATGGTTACGACATCCGCTGCTCGAACGATTTCAAGATCTTCACCAACATCAATTCGACGATGGTGGATCCGAAGAATTTCGACGAGAAGTCGTTCGTCGATTTCAAGGGCGACGTCTGCATCATTCCGCCGAATTCCTTCGCGCTTGCCCGCACCGTCGAATACTTCCGCATCCCTCGCAACGTGCTCACGATTTGCTTGGGCAAGTCGACCTATGCGCGCTGCGGCATCATCGTCAACGTCACGCCTTTCGAGCCGGAGTGGGAGGGCTACGTGACGCTGGAATTTTCCAACACCACGCCGCTGCCTGCCAAGATCTACGCCAACGAGGGCGTCGCCCAGGTGATTTTCTTCGAGTCCGATGCCGACGACGTCTGTGAGACTTCCTACCGCGACCGCGGCGGGAAGTATCAGGGACAGCAAGGCGTGACGCTCCCGAAAATATGACGCGAGATCCCTTCCTTTAGTGGCGATGCCAAGCCATCCACGCAACCGCTCCCGCCGAGACCCGGCACCGACGGTTCCCGCACGGAGAACACCATGAAATTCCGTTTCCCTGTCGTCATCATCGATGAAGACTTCCGCTCGGAAAATACCAGCGGCCTCGGCGTTCGCGCACTTGCCAAGGCGCTGGAGGACGAGGGCATGGAGGTGCTGGGCGTCACCAGCTACGGCGACCTTTCTTCGTTCGCGCAACAGCAAAGCCGCGCTTCGGCTTTTATCCTTTCGATCGACGACGAGGAGTTCGGCGGCGGCTCGGAGGAAGAGACGACGAAGGCGCTGAAGACGCTGCGCGCCTTCGTTCAGGAACTGCGCTTCAGGAACGCCGACATCCCGATCTACCTGTACGGCGAGACCCGCACGTCGCGGCACATCCCGAACGACATCCTGCGCGAGCTGCACGGTTTCATTCACATGTTCGAGGACACGCCGGAGTTCGTCGCGCGGCACATCATCCGTGAGGCGCGTTCCTACCTGGACGGGCTTTCGCCCCCGTTCTTCCGTGCGCTGGTGCATTACGCCCAGGACGGCTCGTATTCGTGGCACTGCCCGGGGCATTCCGGCGGGGTGGCGTTCCTGAAGAGCCCGGTCGGGCAGATGTTCCACCAGTTCTTCGGCGAGAACATGCTGCGTGCCGACGTCTGCAACGCGGTGGATGAACTCGGGCAACTGCTCGACCATACCGGGCCGGTCGCGGCCTCCGAGCGGAATGCCGCCCGGATCTTCAACGCGGATCACTGCTTCTTCGTCACCAACGGCACCTCGACGTCGAACAAGATGGTCTGGCATGCCAACGTGGCGCCGGACGACATCGTCGTCGTGGACCGCAACTGCCACGTTTCCATCCTGCACGCGATCACCATGACCGGCGCAATCCCGGTGTTCCTGACGCCGACCCGCAACCACCTCGGCATCATCGGTCCGATCCCGCTCGACGAGTTCAGGCCGGAAACCATACAGAAGAAAATCGAGGCCAACCCGTTTGCGCGCGTGGCCAAGCGCAAGAAGCCGCGCATCCTCACCATCACCCAGAGTACCTACGACGGGGTGGTCTACAACGTGGAGATGCTCAAGGAGACGCTGAACTCGTCGATCGACACGCTGCACTTCGACGAAGCCTGGCTGCCGCATGCCGCGTTCCACAGCTTCTACAAGAACATGCACGCGATCGGCATGGATCGGCCGCGCCCCAAGGATCCGCTGATTTTCGCCACGCATTCGACCCACAAGCTGCTGGCCGGCATATCGCAGGCCTCGCAGATCCTGGTGCAGGAGTCGCAGACCAGAAAACTCGATCGCCACGTGTTCAACGAGGCTTACCTGATGCACACCTCGACCAGCCCGCAGTACGCGATCATCGCCTCGTGCGACGTGGCGGCGGCGATGATGGAACCCCCGGGAGGCACGGCATTGGTGGAGGAATCCATCATCGAGGCGCTCGATTTCCGCCGCGCCATGCGCAAGGTGGACGACGAGTTCGGCAAGGACTGGTGGTTCAAGGTATGGGGGCCAGACAAGGTCGCCGCGGAAGGCATCGGCTCGCGCGAGGAATGGGTGCTGAGGGCTAATGAAAAGTGGCACGGCTTCGGCGATCTTGCGCCCGGGTTCAACATGCTCGATCCGATCAAGGCAACGGTCATCACGCCGGGCCTGGATATGTCGGGCAAGTTCGCCAAGACCGGCATTCCGGCCTCGATCGTCACCAAATTCCTCGCCGAACACGGCGTGATCGTGGAGAAGACCGGCCTTTATTCGTTCTTCATCATGTTCACCATCGGCATCACCAAGGGCCGCTGGAACACGCTGGTGACAGCGCTTCAGCAGTTCAAGGACGACTACGACAAGAACCAGCCGATGTGGCGCATCCTGCCGGAGTTCTGCCAGAAGCATCCACGCTACGAACGCATGGGACTGCGCGACCTGTGCGACCAGATCCACGGCATGTATAAGAGCAACGACGTGGCGCGCCTTACGACCGAAATGTATCTGTCGGATATGCAGCCGGCGATGAAACCCTCGGATGCGTTCGCCGCGATGGCGCACCGTGACATAGATCGCGTGGACATCGACAACCTCGAGGGCCGGGTAACCAGCGTGTTGCTGACGCCTTATCCGCCGGGCATCCCGTTGCTGATTCCGGGTGAGCGATTCAATTCCACGATCGTGCGTTATCTTCAGTTCGCCCGGGATTTCAACAGTAAGTTCCCCGGATTCGAGACCGACATCCATGGCTTGTTCGAAGAACCCGGCGAAAGGGGCGCGCGCTTTTTCGTGGATTGCGTCCGCCAGGGCTGAAGCGCTCCCACTTCTTCGATACCGCCCACTTGCTTTCTCCTTGCGTCGCCGCGCATGCCGTGTTGCGCGAGCAACGGCTCCCGGAAGCGGTCCGGGAAAGAGACTTCGTCTAAAGCTTTCATGCGGATGCCCGCGTTGCCGCATAAGCCAGTGATTTCAGGGACTTTCTGTTTCAGCAGGACGCGCGCTGCGAATGAACCACGGCTTGCAAATTAGTTGGAAGCGCCCCCCAACGCTTTCGCACTTTTTCGTCGCCGACTTAGCGGCGCCCCTATCGCGCAATAAACCTGTTGCTTCTCACGGCTAAAAGCGTTTGACGCTGCGCGCCCTGTTCTGTAATGTTTGCCACATAAAAAGCCTTTTAAAGTCGTGGTTTAGGTTGTGCTGTTGGCGGTACTAGCATAGCAATAGGGAGGTTCCATGCGGCATGTAAAGCGCCTCGCGCTGCTATTTTCGTTCGTCTTTGTTTTGCCTCTGGCGGCTTTGGCTGCCGACGAGCTTCTGATCTCGGCCAAGCAGGAACTCGACAACGGCAACCCGCAAGCCGCCTACAACCTCCTCGTCCCGCTCCAGTCGGAGCGCGCAGGTGACCCGGAATACGACTTCCTGCTCGGCTCGGCAGCGCTGGGAATCGGCAAGAACACCGAGGCGGTGTTCGCCCTCGAGCGGGTGCTCGCCGTCAGGCCCGACGCGACAGTCGCCCGGGCGCTCATTGCGCGGGCTTACTTCAATCTCAAGGAAACCGAGACCGCCAAGCGCGAGTTCGAGAACGTCAAAAAGCAGGATGTCCCGCCGGAAGTGGCGACGACAATTGACCGCTTCCTGGATGCGATCCGGCGCGTGGAGGAAACCAAAAAGGTCACCATCCGCGGTTACATCGAAGTCGGCGGCGGCTATGACTCCAATGTCAACAGTGCGACCGCGGAGGGGCAGGTTGCGGTACCGTCATTAGGCGGAACAATCGTCACGCTGACTGATTCCGGCAGGGAGCAATCCGACGGCTACATTACCTTCGGCGGCGGGGTGGGAATCCGTGCGCCAATCTCGAGCAGGTTCTCGGTTTTCGGCGGCGTTGCCTACACCAACAAGTCGAACATTGACGAGGACAATTTCTCCACGTACTCCTGGGATCTGAACGGCGGACTGAGCTACAAGCGGGACCGCGACACCGTAACGCTGGCCACACAGATCAACGCTTTCTTTGTCGATGATCCGATCTACCGCAACGCATATCGCGAGTCGCTGGGCGCCACGCTGCAATGGCAGCATGATTTCAATGCCCGGAACCAGGTCAGCGCCTATGCGCAGTACGCGCAACTGACCTATCCGGACCAGGGGTCGCGAGACGCGGACCGCTATGTCGGCGGCTTCGGCTATGCGCACGCCTTTGGCCAGAACAAGCGCGTCGCCTATGCCGGGGTCTACGGCGGCACGGAACAGGAAAAGGACGACAGCTTCCCGCAGTTCGGGCACGATCTGTACGGCGTCCGCATCGGCGCGCAACAGTTCCTAAACGAGAAGTTCTCGATTTTCGTCAATGCCAGCGTCGAGACGAGGCAGTATGGCGGACCGGATCCGTCGTTCTTCGTGGACCGCGAGGACGATCAGTACTCGGCTTCAGGCGGAATCCATTTCACCCCCAGGAAGAATCTGCGCCTGACGCTGCAGGGCGCCTACACCGACAACAGTTCCAACATTCCGATCTACGAGTTCGATCGCGTGCTGGTCTCGTTGATCCTGAGGAACGATTTCTAGTTGCTTTTTGGCAACGCAGTACGAGGCAATTCGAAGGGAGGTTCGTATGCAACAGTCCAGACTCAAGCTCACCACTCAGGCCGCGCTCATGGCCTCGATTGCCGCCGCGTTTCCGGTGGTCGCGCAAGGCACTCCAGCCGCCCGGGTGGACTTCGCGATCGGCGACGTAGCGGCGGTGAACAAGGCGGGTCAGTCGCGTCCGGTGGCGAAGGGGGCAGTGATCGAAGAAGGCGAGACCATCAATACCAACAACGGCCGCACCCAGCTTCGCTTTACCGACGGCGCCTATGTATCGCTGCAGCCGCAATCGGAATTCCGCATCGACCAGTACCGCTTCGAGGGCAAGCAGGATGGCTCGGAGAAAACGTTCGTCAGTTTGCTGAAAGGTGGGCTGCGCACGATTACCGGGTTCGTCGGCCGCACCAACAAGAAGAACTACCAGGTCGCCACTACTATGGCCACGATCGGCATCCGCGGCACCGAATACACCATTCAGTACGGCGAATCGATCAGCGGCACGGTCGGCGAAGGCGAGATCGAGGTCTGCAACGGCGCGGGTTGCCTCAATGTCACCAACGGCGAGTCCTACTACGTGGCGAACCAGGACGTGAAGCCGCAACTGAGCAACAAGGGCACCGACCTGCCACCGGATCCGCCGCCCCCACCGCGTCCGCAGGTTCGTGAAGGCGAACGCTTTGGCCCTGCGGGTGTGGATTGCCTTGCAGATCCGGATGGCTGTGAATCCCCTTTTGTGATGCCACCTGTGTTGCCACCTGTGTTGCCGCTGACCGGGCCGCAGACACTGGATAGCCGCCGAATAGATTTCTGCGACGGCGTGTGCACGGGAGGCGGCTTTGGCGCCACGGTGGTGTTCGACGACAAGGGAAAGCTGTTGGATTTCGGCGGAGAGATACCAGCAACGGTGCAGATGCGAGGCAACGACGGCATCGTCGCTTGGGGTACGTTCACCGATTCATCGAGTCTGCTGACGCATTTCGTCGCCGGACTCCCGGTCCCCTCGGCCGATCTGGCAAACCTCGGTGGCCTGACGGGGACCTACTCGCTCATCAGCGGGACCCCGGTTACCGACCCGTCGAACAATACGATCGGCACTCTGAACAGCGCGACCCTGACGGTCGACTTTGGTCCCGGCACCGTCGGTGTGGACATGAACTGGACGAACTGGACGATCAGCGGCGCGCCGCCGAGCGCCACGTTGGCGGGCGGCGGTACGGGGACCTCGTTTTCTGCCTCGGGAACTTGCGGCCCCAGCTGTTTGGTCCGTGCAGACATCCTGCTTTTCGGCGCGAACGCGGTGCGAGCCGGAATGACCTATGACATCTCCATTCGCTGCATTGACGGCATTGGCGCGGCGGCCCTGAAGCAGACCGGCTTGGTGTCGACGCCTGCCGCCAAGACCACGCCGTAGCGACCTGTCGCCGGGGTGTTTGCGCGGCGGCGACCGGTAGCGTTGGGCGACCTGCGGCCGGCTTCAGTTCGCTGGGCGGAATTGAATCAAGTTCCTCGTCGGCCCCGGCGTGACCGTTGACCTGGACGTGGATCGGGAAGTAGCGCGGGCCAAGGAACTGATGGCCAGGCAGGACTGGCAGAGCGCACGCACTGCCCTCGACAAGGCGCTTATCCGGTTTCCCGACCAGTGGCAACTCTGGGCGCTGCTTGGCGCAAGCCAGCATGCGCTCGGCGAGCGGCGCCATGCCATCGAGGCCTTTTCCCGCTCCACCCAACTCGCGCCGGATGTTCCCGCGGTCCTGAACGCGCTTGCAACCGTATTGGTCGAAGAGCGGCGGCTCGAAGAGGCGCTCGACGCGATGGATCGCGCCGCCAAACTCGCGCCTTTGGACGCGCGTACTTTGTTCAACAGGGGGCTGATTCTCGAGCGCATGGGGCGCCATGAGGCGGCGCTGGCCGACTACGACGGTGCATTGAAAAGTGACGCCGAGTTCGTACCCGCGTTGCTGAATCGTGGGGCGGCTCTGATGGCACTGGGGCGATTCGACGAAGCGGTTGCCAACAATCGGCAACTGGTCGTCTTGCAGCCTGCTTCCGCGGACGCATATTTCAATCTTGCCGAGGCGCTTCTCGGGCTCGGGTGCAGCAAAGATGCCCTGGACGCGTGCGATCACGCGCTTGCTCTGGATCCGCGGCATCCCAAGGCGCGAATCGATCGCGGTCTTGCACTCGCGGACCTCGGCAGATTCGATGAGGCGCAGAATGAGTTCGAGTTGGCGGAATCTCTCTCGCCGGGATCCTTGCACGCGTATGTCAACGCGATCGCGCCGGCGGACCCGTCCGTGGAACGCCGTCTCGACCCGCACCTGGTATTCCTCTACCGGGGTCATGACCGGCTGTTGCGTTGCGACTGGTCGCTGCGCGGCCTGTACATAGAGCGACTGGTCGAACTGGTGAACTCCAATGGCAATGGCGATTCTCGATACATCGACTTGCCTCTTGCCTATCATGTGCTCACGGTTCCCATCCCGCAGCAGGTGCCTTACCGGATCGCCCGCGCCATCGTGGATCGACTACCGCCTCACGGACCCATTGGTGACCCCGGCGCAACAAGAGAAGTTCTGGCGAGAGAAGCTGGTGTTCCTGCCCGATACCTTCTACATCTACGACCGGTTCGAGCACTTGCCGGATGTGGCGTTATCGCGCGGCGAATACGGACTTCCGGAATCCGGGTTCGTGTTCTGCTGCTTCAACAACTATTACAAGATCGAGCCGGAAATTTTTGCGGTATGGATGGAGATCCTCAAGGGCGTGCCGTCGAGTGTGCTCTGGCTGGCAGGACGCAACCCCGCGGCTGTCGGCAATCTTCGCCGCGAAGCGGAGGTTCGGGGTGTGTCCGGTGAACGCCTGGTCTTCGCCCCGTTCGAAGCGCGCGAGCGCTACCGGCCCCGTTTTCGCCTCGCCGATCTGTTCCTCGATACGCCGGTCTTCAACGCGATGCCCACCGCCTGCGACGCGCTGGCTGCCGGCTTGCCGTTGTTGACGCTCGCCGGAAGCGCCTTTCCGTCGCACGTGGCGGCCAGCTTGCTCAACGCCGTCCGCTTTCCAGACGGAATCACCGACTCTCTGGACGCCTACCGGGAGCGTGCGGTTCATTGGGGCAGAAATCCGGCCGAGCTTCGGGAACTGAAAAAACGGCTGCTCGCCGATCCGCTGAATACGCCGCTTTTCGACACCGAAGGTCGGGTGCGACAGCTCGAAAAGGCGTACCAGGAAATGTGGCGGCGGTACCAGGCTGGGCTGGCGCCCGAGTCATTCAACGTCGTGGCGCAGCCGGCCCCTGCCTGACGCAGTCCATGGCACTAGGAAAGCCGTTCATGCGCGGCGCTCAAGAGTTACGAAGCAATAACGCAGGCCGCTCGCCGCATCTTCGCGTTTTTCCCGTGCGGTTTCGCGCCAGATCCCCTCTTCGAGTTCAGGGAAGTAAGTGTCGCCTTCGTAGTCCCGGTTGATCTCCGTAGCGAGGATGCGGTCGGCAATGGGCAGCACCAGACGAAAGATTTCTTCGCCACCGATCACGAATATTTCGCTGTCGCCTCGCGCTGCCGCAAGCGCGTCCTCGATGGTGCGTGCAACGATGGCGCCAGGCACCACGTAGTCTGGCTGGCGGCTGATGATGATGTGTTTGCGTCCCGGCAATAGTCTGCCAATCGACTCCCAGGTCTTGCGGCCCATGACGATGTGATGGCCCATCGTGAGCCGGCGGAAGCGCTTCAGGTCTTCGGAAAGATGCCAGGGTATGTTCCCGTCCTTGCCGATGACGCGATTCGCTGCGTAAGCAACGATGATCGTGATGCGTGGCCGGGCAGGCTTGGGAATCGGGCCTGCGTTTGCCGTTTGCCTTTTGCTGTCTGCCTCGCCTCTCACACCGCCACCGGCGCTTTGATGGCGGGATGGGGTTCGTAGCCGACCAGATTGAAATCCTCGTACCTGAAATCGAACAGGTTCCTGACTTCGGGGTTGAGGATCATGCGCGGTAGCGCGCGCGGCTGCCGCGAAAGTTGCTCCCGGGCCTGTTCCAGATGGTTCAGGTACAGGTGGGTATCGCCGAAGGTGTGCACGAATTCGCCCGGCCTGAGGTTGCAGACCTGCGCCACCATCAGCGTCAGAGCCGCGTACGAGGCGATGTTGAAAGGCACGCCGAGGAACAGGTCGGCGCTGCGCTGGTAGAGCTGGCAGGAGAGCTTGCCGTCGGCAACATAGAACTGGAAAAAAACATGGCAGGGCATGAGCGCCATGCTTTCGAGATCGGCGACGTTCCATGCCGACACGATGAGGCGCCGCGAATCAGGATTGCGCCGGATGTCCTCGATCACCTTCGCCATCTGGTCGATATGGCGTCCGTCTGGCGCCGGCCAGGAACGCCACTGATAGCCGTACACCGGACCGAGTTCGCCTTTATCGTCGGCCCATTCGTCCCAGATCGACACCCCGTTTTCCTTGAGGTAGCGGATGTTGGTTTCGCCCTTCAGGAACCACAGCAGCTCGTGGATGATGGACTTGAGATGGACCTTCTTGGTGGTCAACAGCGGGAAGCCGGCCTGCAGATCGAAGCGAAGCTGCGGCCCGAAGATGCTGAGCGTGCCGGTACCGGTCCGGTCGTTCTTGCGGGTGCCGTGCTCGAGGATATGGCGCATCAGGTCGAGATACTGGCGCATCGGTGTGATTCTCGGGTGAAAAAAGCAGACGCCGGAAAGATCTGCAGAGCCTCTATGATAAACTTCCCGGCTCATTCTTGCGACTTTCAGTATGTCCGGCAATACACTCGGGAAACTTTTCTGCGTCACCTCTTTCGGGGAAAGCCACGGACCGGCGATCGGCTGCGTCGTCGACGGTTGCCCGCCGGGAATTGAACTCTCCGAAGCCGACATCCAGAAAGAGCTCGATCGCCGCAAGCCCGGTACATCCAGGCATGTCACCCAGCGGCGCGAACCCGATACGGTGGAGATTCTTTCCGGCGTGTTCGAAGGCCGGACCACCGGCACCCCGATCGCGCTGCTGATCCGCAACCAGGACCAACGCAGCAAGGACTACGGCAACATCGTCGAGACTTTCCGTCCGGGGCACGCGGATTACACCTATTGGCAAAAGTACGGCATCCGCGACTACCGCGGCGGCGGACGACAGTCGGCGCGCGAAACCGCGGTGCGGGTGGCCGCGGCGGCGATTGCGAAGAAGTGGCTGCACGAGCATCACGGCGTAGAGATTCGCGGCTACATGTCGCAACTCGGCCCGATCCGGATTGCCTTCAAAACCTGGGATTCGGTCGGTCAGAACCCATTTTTTTCTCCCGACCCAGACATCGTGCCACAGCTCGAGGAATTCATGGACAAGCTGCGCAAGTCCGGCGATTCCTGCGGGGCGAAAATCACCGTGGTGGCGGAGAACGTGCCGGTGGGCTGGGGCGAGCCTGTTTACGACAAGCTCGATGCCGAAATTGCCTATGCCATGATGGGGATCAACGCGGTGAAAGGCGTGGAAATCGGCGCCGGCTTCGCCGCGGTCGAGCAGAAGGGCACCGAGCACGGCGATGAAATGACGCCGGAAGGCTATCTGAGCAACAATGCCGGCGGCATCCTCGGCGGCATCTCCAGCGGCCAGGACATCGTCGTCAACATCGCGGTGAAGCCGACCTCGAGCATCCGCCTGCCGCGGCGTTCGATCGACAAGCAGGGCGAGCCGACGGTGGTCGAAACCACCGGGCGCCATGACCCCTGCGTAGGCATTCGCGCCACGCCTATCGCCGAAGCGATGCTGGCGCTGGTGCTGATGGACCACGCTTTGCGCCATCGCGCGCAGAATGCCGACGTGCGCTGTACCACGCCCAGGATTGCCGCGCGCGCTCCGGCCGCGGCAGCAAGCGCCGGCAATCCCAGCCAGGCAATCGATCCCGACCCTGACGAAGCGTAAGGCCGATCACCCCCGTGAGCTGGCTGCAAGGCCTCGCCGAGGTCAACGAACAGGACTGGCGCCCGGTAGGGACCCCGGCGTTTTTTGCCGCCACCCTCGGCATCGCGCTCGTTGCTTTCCTCGCCAACACCGGCCAACGCTGGGTATTCCTGCTCGACAACGCCAATCTCGCCTTGCACGAAGCCGGCCACCCGATCTTCGGCCTGTTGCCGAGCGATCGCATCACCGTTTATGGCGGCACGCTCGCGCAGCTGCTGTTTCCGATTGCCGCTGCCGCGACGTTCTGGCGGCGCCGCGAGGCGCTGTCGTTCGCGCTGTGCGCGGTGTGGCTGTTCGAGAATTTCTGGAACATCGCCCGCTACATGGCCGATGCACGCGCGCAGGTGCTGCCGCTGGTCGGCAGCGGCGAGCACGACTGGACCGAGATCTTCTCCCGCTGGGGCGTTCTGGGCCGTGATACCGGCATCGCCGGTTTCGTCACCCTCCTGGGCTGGCTCGGCGTGCTGATCGCCTGGGGCTGGCTCGCGCGGCGCTGGTGGCTCGACCGCGAGCTCGGACAGCACTGAGGGTCGGGGCGGTCCATGGTGCGCGGATCCTTTTACTTCCGGCTTTCCAACTTCTATTTCTGGTACTTCGCATTCATCGGCGCGTTCGCGCCGTATTTCGCGTTGTATCTGAAATCGCTGGGATTGTCGGCTTCCCAGATCGGCGTGCTGCTTGCCGTGAACCCGGTGGCGCGCATCTTCGGACCGAATATCTGGGGCTGGCTGTCCGACCAATACGGTGCGCGCGGCCAGTTGATTCGTCTGACCGCGGTGGGGACTGCGGCGGCGTTCGTCCCGGTGTTTTTCAACCGTGGAATCGGCTGGATGTTTACGGCGCTGCTGGTCCTGAACATTTTCTGGTGCGCGGTGCTGCCGCTGGCGGAATCGGCCACGCTCAACCTGCTGGGCCCGCGGGTCGGCACTTACGGGCGCATACGGCTGTGGGGTTCGGTCGGGTTCGTGGCGGTGGTCGTCGCCGGCGGCTATCTTCTCGATCACTTCGGAATCGACGCGCTTGCGCCGATGGTGCTGACGCTGCTGGTGTTGATGGCGGCGAGCACCTTTCCGCTGCCGCGCGACCGCGAACCTTCGCAACACGGCGAGCACGCGCCGATTCTGCGCATCGTGGCGCAGCCCGCGGTCATTGCGCTGCTCGCCGGCTTCTTCCTGATGCAAGTGGCGAACGGGCCGTACAACGCCTTCTACTCGATACACCTGGTCGAGGCGGGGTACTCGAAAACGGCGGTGGGCTGGTTGTGGGCGCTGGGCGTGATGGCCGAAATCGGACTGTTCATGTGGCTTCCGCGCCTGATGCGGGCGTACAGCCTGAACCAGATTCTGCTATTCAGTTTCGGCTGTGCAATCGCGCGTTTTCTTTTGATCGCCTGGGGGGTCGGTTCGTTACCGGTCATGGTGGTGGCGCAGCTCATGCACGCGATCACTTTCGGCGCTTATCACGCGGCCGGGGTGGCGGCGATGCACCAGATCTTCCGCGGCCGCAACCAGGCGCGCGGCCAGGCGCTTTACACCAGCCTCGGCTACGGCCTGGGGGGCACGCTGGGCACGCTCGGCGCCGGTTATGCCTGGGAAGGCTGGGGTGCGCAGTGGACGTTTACCTTTGCCGCCGTCGCCGCGTTGCTGGCGTTCCTGGTGGTGTCATGGAAGCCGTTGTCCTTCGGCGCAAAACCCGGAAACTAGTCGCGCCAAACTGCCGTCCGACCAGCGGGATATGTCATAATTTCAGCTTGCTCTGAATTCGAATCGGCATGAATCCGCAGACTCTTTACGACAAACTCTGGGCGAGCCACCTGGTCCGGCAGGAACCGGACGGCACCGCGCTGATCTACATCGACCGCCACCTGGTGCACGAAGTCACCAGCCCGCAGGCCTTCGAGGGGCTCAAGCTCGCCGGTCGCAAGCCCTGGCGCATTGACTCGGTGGTCGCCACCGCCGACCACAACACGCCGACCACGGACTGGGACCAGGGAATCAAGGATCCGATTTCGAGGCTGCAGGTCGAGACGCTGGACGCCAACATCCGCGAGTTCGGCGCCAAGGCGTATTTCCCCTTTCTCGATCGCCGCCAGGGGATCGTGCACGTGATCGGCCCGGAGCAGGGGGCCACGCTGCCCGGGATGACGGTGGTGTGCGGCGATTCGCATACCAGCACCCATGGGGCGTTCGGTTGTCTTGCCCACGGCATCGGCACCTCGGAGGTGGAGCACGTGCTCGCCACCCAGTGCCTGATGCAGAAAAAGATGAAGGGCATGCTGATCGAGGTGAATGGCGCGCTCGGCCGCGGCGTCACCGCCAAGGACGTGGCGCTGGCATTGATCGGCAAGATCGGCACGGCGGGCGGCTCCGGTTATGCCGTCGAGTTCGGCGGCAGCGCGGTGCGCGCGCTGTCGATGGAAGCACGCATGACCTTGTGCAACATGGCGATCGAAGCCGGCGCCCGCGCCGGGATGGTGGCGGTGGACGAGACCACCATCGAGTATCTGCGCGGCCGGCCGTTCGCTCCCAAAGGCGAGATTTGGGACCGGGCAGTGGCCCATTGGCGCACGTTGAAAAGCGACGACAACGCCCGTTTCGATTTTGTGGTGCGGCTCGATGCCCGCGACATCAAGCCGCAGGTGACCTGGGGCACTTCGCCGGAAATGGTGGTGCCGGTGGACGGCCGCGTGCCCGATCCGGACAAGGAAAAGGACGAGGTCAAGCGCGAGGGCATGGAGCGGGCGCTGACTTACATGGGCCTCAAGCCCAACACCCAGATCACCGATATCCGCGTCGACAAGGTGTTCATCGGCTCGTGTACCAACTCGCGCATCGAGGACCTGCGCGCCGCGGCGCAAATCGTGCGCGGCAGGCGCGTTGCCGCCAATGTGCGCCTGGCGATGGTGGTGCCGGGCTCGGGCCTGGTCAAGGAACAGGCGGAGAAAGAAGGCCTGGACCGGGTGTTTCGCGATGCGGGATTCGAGTGGCGCCAGCCGGGATGCTCGATGTGCCTGGCGATGAACGACGACCGGCTCGAACCGGGCGAGCGCTGCGCCTCGACCTCGAACCGCAACTTCGAAGGACGCCAGGGGGCGGGCGGGCGCACGCACCTGGTGAGCCCGGCAATGGCCGCGGGCGCGGCGATCGCCGGCCACTTCGTCGACGTGCGCTCGGGACTCTGAAACCGCGATTCGGGAGCAATATGGAGAAGTTCACCCGACTGGAAGGCCTGGTCGCGCCACTCGATCGCGCCAATGTCGACACCGACGCCATCATTCCGAAGCAGTTCCTGAAGTCGATCAGGCGTTCGGGTTTCGGCGTCAATCTGTTCGACGCGTGGCGTTATCTGGATCATGGCGAACCCGGGACGGACGCGGCCAGGCGCAAGCCCAATCCCGATTTCATCCTGAACCAGCCGCGCTACAAGGGTGCGAACATTCTTCTTGCGCGCAGGAATTTCGGCTGCGGCTCCTCGCGCGAGCACGCACCCTGGGCGTTGGGCGACTTTGGTTTCCGTGCGCTGATCGCGCCGAGTTACGCCGACATTTTTTACAACAACTGCTTCAAGAATGGCCTGCTGCCGATCGTGCTGCCCGAATTCCAGGTCGATCGCCTGTTTCACGACGTCGCTGCGTTTCCCGGATTCAGGCTGGTGATCGATCTCGGCGCGCAGACGGTCGCCTATCCGGACGGCAGCCAGGTGTTCGCTTTCGAAGTCGATTCCTTCCGCAGGCATTGCCTGCTCAACGGGCTGGACGACATCGGGCTGACGCTGCAGCATGTCGACGAGATCAAGGCCTTCGAGGCCAAACGCCGCATCGAGCAACCCTGGCTATTCAGCTAGGGTGAAGAGTGAAGGGTGAAGGGTGAAGGGTAAGACCTTCGCGTTGCCGCTTCTTGCCCCTCACGTATTCACTCCTTCACGCATTCACGGAATCAATCATGAGAATCGCAGTACTCCCCGGCGACGGCATCGGCCCCGAGATCGTGAAGCAGGCGCTCAAGGTGCTCAAGGCGCTGTCGCGCGAAGGGCAGAAATTCGAACTGCAGGAAGCGCCGATCGGCGGCGTCGGTTACGATGCCGGTGGAGATCCCTTGCCGGAATCGACGCTGGCGCTGGCCAAGTCCGCGGACGCGGTGCTGCTGGGCGCCGTGGGCGGCCCGAAGTACGACACGTTGCCCCGGCCGATGCGCCCCGAGCAGGGGTTGTTGCGCATACGCAAGGAACTGGGCCTGTTCGCCAACCTGCGCCCGGCGCTGCTGTACGAGGAGCTTGCCAATGCCTCGACGCTCAAATCCGAAGTGGTGGCGGGGCTCGACATCATGATCCTGAGGGAGCTGACCGGCGACATCTACTTCGGCCAGCCGCGCGGGCGGCGCGAGACCGGCAGCGGCGAGCGCGAGGGTTACGACACCATGAAATACAGCGAGTCGGAGATCCGCCGCATCGCCCATGTCGGTTTCGGCATCGCGCGCAAGCGGGCGAAACGTTTGTGCTCGGTGGACAAGGCCAACGTGCTCGACACCAGCATCCTGTGGCGCGAGGTCGTCAATGAAGTGGCGAAGGAATATCCGGACGTCGAGCTGTCGCACATGTACGTGGACAACGCGGCTATGCAGCTGGTGCGCGCACCCAGGCAGTTCGACGTGATGCTCACCGGCAACATGTTCGGCGATATCCTCTCCGACGAAGCGTCGATGCTCACCGGCTCGATCGGCATGCTACCCTCGGCTTCGCTGGATGCGGGCAACAAGGGTTTGTACGAGCCGATCCACGGCTCCGCTCCGGACATCGCCGGCAGGAACGTGGCCAATCCGCTCGCCACCATTCTTTCGGCCGCGATGATGATGCGCTATACCTTCAACCAGGAGGCGCTCGCCGCACGCATCGAGGCCGCGGTCAGGCGCGTGCTCAAGCAGGGCTATCGGACTGCCGACATCCACGAAGCCGGGACCAAGAAGGTCGGGACCGAAGAAATGGGCGATGCCGTGGTGGCGGCGTTGCAGGCATGACAGGAGGGATGGGCAATGAATGCAAGTGAAGCGGCGGTGATTTCCGCGCGTCGCACCGGAACGGATACAGCGATCAGGCGAGTGGGGCTGGTCGGCTGGCGCGGCATGGTTGGGTCGGTGCTGATGCAGCGCATGCGCGAGGAGCGCGACTTCGATCACATCGATCCGGTTTTCTTCACCACCTCGCAACCCGGAGCCAAGAGCCCGGATATCGGCAAGGACGTACCGCCGCTCAGGCACGCCGCCGACCTGAAGGAACTCAAAGCAATGCAGGTGATCGTTTCCTGCCAGGGCGGCGAATATACCAACGACATCTACCCGAAGTTGCGCGCCGACGGCTGGAACGGCTACTGGATCGATGCCGCCTCGGCGCTGCGCATGCGGGAGGATGCCGTGATCATCCTCGATCCGGTCAATCTCGACGTGATCCGGAAGGCGCTTGCGCAGGGTGTCCGGAATTACATCGGCGGCAACTGCACCGTCAGCCTGATGTTGATGGGCATGCACGGGCTGTTCAAGGCCGGGGTGGTGGAGTGGATGACGGCAATGACCTATCAGGCCGCCTCCGGCGCCGGCGCCCAGAACATGCGCGAGCTGGTGTCGCAGATGGGCTACATCCATGGCGCCGCAAAATCGTTGCTCGAAGATCCGGCCTCGTCGATCCTGGAAATCGACCGCAAGGTCAGCGACGCGCTGCGCAGCCGCGCATTGCCGAGCGAGCACTTCGGGCTGCCGCTGGCAGGCAGCCTGATACCGTGGATCGACAAGGACCTCGGCAACGGTCAGAGCCGCGAGGAATGGAAAGCCCAGGCGGAAGGCAACAAGATCCTCGGACGCGAATCGAATCCGGTTCCGATCGACGGTGTGTGCGTGCGCATCGGCGCCATGCGCTGCCATAGCCAGGCGCTCACCATCAAGCTGACGAAGAACCTGCCGCTTGACGAAATCGAAGGCCTGCTGGCATCAGCCAATCAATGGGTGAAGGTGGTGCCCAATCAGCGTGAGGCCTCGATTCGGGAGTTGACGCCGGCGGCGGTCACCGGCACGCTCACGGTGCCAATCGGGCGATTGCGCAAACTGCCGATGGGCGGCGAGTACCTCGCTGCATTTACCGTGGGCGACCAATTGCTGTGGGGCGCGGCGGAACCGCTGCGTCGCATGCTGCGAATCCTGCTCGAACAGTAACGGTGTGCCTCGGTTTTTCCACGGGGTACACCTCAAAATTGATCGAAAAAGTCTTGGGTTACCGGGGAATGTAAGAGGAAAGTTGAGCTTGCATCTCTAAATCCATGATGTTATTTTAATTACCCTTGAATACAAAAACGATCAGGGTGGGCGCCTTGGGCATAACGTCTCTTCGCGCATGGATCGTCGCCGCGTCGTTGCTCGCTGTCTCTGCAGTAGCGCACGGAGCAGGTCTAGGCAAGCTCAACGTCACATCGGCGCTCGGTGAACCGCTCAACGCGGAGATCGAGCTATTCGCCGAGAAAAAAGAAATCGGTTCGCTCGCTGCGCGTCTCGCCAGTCAGGAGGCGTTCGGTCGTGCCGGGTTGGTTTACTCGAGCGCGCTCGACAACGTCAAGGTCAGCATCGAAAAACGCGCGAACAGTGAGCCCTACGTACGGCTGACATCGACCCAGCCGGTCAACGAGCCCTTCCTCGATTTGCTGGTGGAATTGTCCTGGTCTTCCGGGCGGATCAGCCGCGAGTTCACCGCTCTGCTCGATCCCCCATCGCTGATCGCCGAACGCGCCAGACAGAAGGCCGCCGAGGCCGAAGTACGCGCTTCCCCGCCCAAGCCGGAGCCGCAGCCCGAGCCGATTGCCGAACCGCCCGCACAGGCGCCCGCCGCGGAGGCTCCTGCCCAAGAGGCCCCCGCTGCGGAAGCTCCTGCCGCGGAAGCTCCTGCCGTGCCGGAAGCGCCGGCGGTCGCCGAGGGGCCCGCAGCCGCCGAGGGGCCCGCAGCCGCCGAGCCCGCCCCGTCGGTACCGGTGGAAACCATCGGCGGTCCGATGGCGACTTTCCTCACCGAATCGAATGTCAACAGCACCTCCCGCGGCAGAGCTGCAACAAGCGCTGCAATTGGCGAAAGTTATGGTCCGGTGAAGCGCGGCGACACGCTGTCCAAGATCGCGCTTGCCGCCAAGCCTGCGGACGTGAGCCTGGAGCAGATGCTGGTGCTGCTGTTCCGGGGCAATCCGGAGGCCTTCGCCGGCAAGAACATGAACCGGCTGAAGACCGAAAAGATCATCAAGCTGCCGTCCCCGGATCAGTACGGCAGCGTCGCGCACGCCGAAGCGCGCAAAGAAGTACTGGTGCAGGTGCGCGACTGGAATGCGTACCGCGAGCAACTGGCGGTGGCGGCGGGCGAAGCGACGCCGGCTGCAGAGCCGGCCCAGCAGGCGGCCGCCGGCAAAATTACAACGAAGGTTGAGGATCAGTCCGCTGCGGAGAAGCAACAGCCGAAGGAAGTCCTGAAGCTTTCCCAGGGCGAACCCGCCGCCGCGGCTGCGGCCGGTGCCCCCGCCGGGGACGCAAAGGCGGGCCAGGCCCAGGCCCGCGTGCGCGCGCTGGAAGAGGAACTGTCCGCGCGCGACAAGTCGGTCAAGGATGCCAACGAACGTGTAAGCAAGCTCGAAAAGACCATCAAGGACCTGCAGGCGTTGCTGGAGATCAAGAACAAGGGCATGGCCGACCTGCAGAAGCCGGCCGCACCGCCTCCGGCTGCGGCTATCCCGGCACAGCCGGTCCCGGCCCAACCTGCGCCGAAGCCGGGCGCAAAGCCGGAAACGCTCGCGACTGCGCCCATTGCCGCTGCGCCGGCACCCGAGGCCAAGCTGGCCCCGGCCCAGACGCCGGCTGATCCAGTGGCGCCACAACCCAAAACCGAGACCGCGCCGCCGTCCCAGCCCGCCCCGCCACCCAAGCCCGCACCCAAACCGGCGCCGCCGCCGGCACCGGAGCCCAGGCTGATGGATCGGGTGTTGGAAAAACCCGCTTATCTCGGCGCCGGACTGGGTGTGCTGCTGCTGATCGGCGCGCTCGCCGTGCGTGCCGTCAAACGCCGCCGTGAATCGAAAGCCGAAGCTGAAGAAGCTGGCCCTGCGCCGGTAGTCGGCGCTGCGCCCTCGTCGTCGCGCGCGTTTAACAGCACTGACACCGACCTGAGCGCGGCCAACGCGCACGCGGCCAACGACATCGCGGAGGAAGTCGATCCGGTCGCGGAGGCGGAAATTTTCCTTGCCTACGGTCGCGATGCCCAAGCCGAGGATCTGCTGAAGGAAGCGCTCGCGGCTTCTCCCACGCGCTACGAGATCCACCTCAAGCTGCTGCAGATTTTTGCCAATCGCAAAGACACCAAGGCGTTCGAGCAACTGGCGCGCGAACTGCAGAAGGGAACCGGCGGCAGCGGAGATTTGTGGGATCAGGCCGTCAGACTGGGATACCAGATCGATCCGGACAACCCGCGTTACGCAGCCGGCCGGCCCAGCGGTGGCGAAGCCGCTGCCGGAGCAGCAGTCGCGGCTTTCGGCGCCGCCGACAATGTCGATTTCAACATCGGCTTCGAAGACCCGAACGCAACCACCGCGACCGACATCGATCTCGGCGACGACGGCAGGCAGTTGGACAAGACCCAGGTTATCGACCCCTCGGCGTTCGGGTCTCATGAGGACACCAACATTCTGGAACCCGGTGCGGCGCCGACGATGAATTTCAGCGTCGAGCTGCCACCGGCAGGAACCGCGGCCGAGGAAACCGAGGCGCCGAAAAAGCAGGAAGGCAACGCCATCGATTTCGATTTCGACCTCAACGCCCTTGCCGCCCCGTCTGCCTCGGTGCCCGCGGCCGAGGAACCCAAACCCGCTGCCGGCGGACTGGATTTCGACATGAGCGGGACGTCACTCGAAGCGCCGGGCGAGCCCAGGGCCGGTTTCGGCGCCGTGCAGGAAATCGATTTATCCGGTATCAACCTCGATCTGGGCACCGGAACCTTTCCCCAGGTTTCAGCCACGGGCAAGGATGATCATTGGTATGACGTGCAGACCAAGTTCGACCTTGCCAAGGCGTATCAGGAAATGGGCGACAAGGACGGTGCACGCGAGATCCTCAAGGAAGTGCTTCAGGAAGGCGACGCGGAACAGAAAGCCGCCGCGCAGACGGTGCTCGCCAACTTAGGGAAGCTCTGACCAGGTTCCACGTGCGCGACCGAGGCGATTCGGGTCGAGGGCAAGACGGCGAGGACGCCGTGTAGCC
>JBBPIT010000010.1:0-66107 GCA_038040175.1 Pseudomonadota bacterium
CCCTCGACCCGAATCGCCTCGGTCGCGCATGCGGGACTTATGCAGAGCTTCCCTATCGGCGGCCGGCCGATTTCCAAAGCGGCTATGTTGGGCTATTTCGTCAGGAAAAGCAGCAGCAGGCCGGCGAGCATCGAGGACAGCCCGACGAAGCGGATCTGGCCGTCGGACATTTCGGTGAGCCGCCGAAACGCGTCCCTCCAGATAGCCGGGAGCAGGAACGGCAGCACGCCTTCGATGATCAGCATCAACGCAACCGCCGTCACCAGGATGCTCGTATAGCCTTCCATCCTCCCCTTTCCCGCCGCGAAACCGCCGCGCATCGCGCAACCGACGAGACCAGCCCTTTCCGGGTCTCACGACCTGCGGCTTGTTATTTGCCGCTGCGGCCCGAGGAATTCTTCAGGTACTTGAAGAACTCGGAATTCGACTCGAGTATCAGCAGGTCGCCCTTGTTCCGGAAACTCTGGCGATACACCTCGAGGCTGCGGTAGAAGGCGTAAAACTCGGGATTTTGCTGAAACGCGCGGGCGTAGATCGCGGAGGCCTTGGCATCGCCGTCACCCTTGATGCGCTGCGCGTCGCGGTAGGCCTGCGCAATGATCACCTCGCGCTCGCGGTCGGCATCGGCGCGGATCTTCTCGGCCTCGGCGAAACCGGTGGAGCGCAGTTCGTTGGCGACCCGCTTGCGCTCTGCCTCCATGCGCCGGTACACCGCTTCGCTCACTTCCTGCGTGAGATCGACCCGCTTGAGGCGCACGTCCAGCACTTCGACGCCGATCTTGCTGGCATCGTCGTCGACTTTTTCGCGCATGACTTCCATGACCTTGTCGCGCTCGCCCGACACCACGTCGTGCACAGTGCGCTTACCGAACTCGTCGCGCAGACTCGAGTTCACGGTCTTCTTCAGGCGGTCGTTGGCGCGCAGCTCGTCGCCGCCGACGCTGACGTAGTACTGACGCACGTCGGTGACGCGCCATTTCACGAACGAGTCCACCAGCACGTTCTTGTTTTCGGAAGTCAGGAACCGCTCCGGCTCCTCCGAATCCAGCGTGAGTACCCGGATGTCGAAGAAGCGCACGTTGTCGATCACCGGCATCTTGGCGTACAGGCCCGGTTCGGTCTTGACGCTGATCACCTCGCCGAGGCGGAATACCATCGCGTTCTGGCGCTGATCCACCGTGAACAGGCTCATGCTGGCGACGATCAGCACCACCACGATGCCGACCAGCACCGTGCTCAGGCTGGCTCTCATCGCGCCTCCCTGTCACGGTTGCGCAACGCGTCGCGCGAGCGCGGCGCCGCTTCCGCCGGGCCGGGAACCGGCATCGGAACTTCCGGCACGGCGGGCTTGCCGACGTCGCCGGCACTTCCGGAACCGCTCAGTTGCATCAGCTTGTCGAGCGGCAGATACAGCAGATTGCTG
The DNA here is from genome assembly GCA_038040175.1 of Pseudomonadota bacterium. Taxonomy (GTDB): domain Bacteria; phylum Pseudomonadota; class Gammaproteobacteria; order Burkholderiales; family JACQAP01; genus JACQAP01. Next base: position 1,424 of record JBBPIT010000010.1, read on the forward strand.
CCGGCCTTCTGATCGACCACGATTTTGCTCGAGTTCGCAAGCACCTGTTGCATCATGTCCAGATAGAGGCGGTCGCGGGTCACCCTCGGCGCCTTGCTGTATTCGGCCACTATCTGGCGGAAGCGCGAGGCCTCGCCCTCGGCGTTCGCGGTCACCCGCTGGCGGTAGCCTTCCGCTTCCTGGATCAGTCTCGCCGCGGTACCGCGCGCCTTCGGCACGACGTCGTTGGCGTAGGCCTGTCCCTCGTTTTTCTGGCGTTCGCGGTCCTGATTGGCCTTGTTGACATCGTCGAATGCCGCCTGCACCTGCTCGGGCGGTTGCGCGTTCTGCATCGTCACCTGGCTTATGGAGATGCCGGTCTTGTAGCGGTCGAGAATGAACTGCATCAGTTCCTGCGCCTTGGCCGCCACCTGCGCCCGGCCCTCGTTGACCACGAAATCCATCTTGTTCTTGCCGACGACTTCGCGGATCGCCGATTCGGCAACCTGCATCACGGCCTGGTCGGCATCCCGGTTGAGGAACAGATACTCTTCCGGATTGGCGCGGATGTATTGAACGGCGAATTGCAGATCGATGATGTTTTCGTCGTCGGTCAGCATCAGCGATTCGTTTGGAACCTTGGTACGCACGCTGTTGCGGTACCCGACTTCCACGGTGCGGACTTCGGATACGTTGACGATCTCGGCCGATTCGATCGGCCAGGGCAGATGCCAGCGCGGGCCCGGCTGATTGGTCTCCAGAAACTTGCCGAAGCGCAGGACCACGCCGCGCTGGCCCTCATCCACGATGTAGAAGCCGCTGGCGAGCCACACCAGCAGCACCATGACGATGAGCAGTCCGAAGCCGCCGCCCATTTGGCGCGCGCTCGGTCCCTGAGGCGCGTTGCCGCCGCCCTTGCCGCCGAAAAGGGACCTGAGTTTCTGATTCAGACGACGCCAGAGTTCGTCGAGGTCGGGCGGGCCTTCGTTGCCGCGCTTACCCCAGTTGGGATCATTCAATGCCATTGATGCTTGCTTTCTTCGGACAGGCAGGCGAAACGGGGAAAACTCTCTATGCTGCGGCGAGTCCCCTGGCGCTGCGATGCGCCTCTTGCAGCTCACCCAGCAGGGAACGCAGGAAACCGACGCCGGAACCGCTGCGCGCACTCACGCGAACCGCCGCGATTTTACCATACTGGTCGCGCTCGACCCCGGGTTCCAGTCCGGCCGCATCGATCTTGTTGAACACCATCACCTGCGGGACCGCGGCCGCGCCGATCGCCGCGAGCACCTTGTTCACTTCCGCAATCTGGTCGTCGCGCGCCGGGCTGGCGGCGTCCACCACGTGCAGCAGCAGATCGGCGCGCACCGTCTCTTCCAGAGTGGCGCTGAACGCTGCCACCAGCGTGGGCGGCAGATCGCGGATGAACCCCACGGTGTCGGACATCACCACCGCGGCGCCGTTCGCACCGTTGATGCGCCGTGACGTCGTGTCCAGCGTGGCGAACAACTGGTCAGCGGTGTAGGCGTCGCCGTCCGTGAGCCGGTTGAACAGCGTGGATTTGCCGGCGTTGGTATAGCCGACCAGCGACACCGACATCGCCGGACCGCGCAGCCGCGCCCGGCGTTGCGTCTGCCGTTGTCTGTGCACCGTGGCGAGCTTGTCCTTGAGGACCTTCACCCGCTTGCGCAACAGCTGGCGGTCGGTTTCCAGCTGGGTTTCACCGGGGCCGCGCAGGCCGATGCCGCCCTTCTGCCGCTCGAGGTGGGTCCAGCCCCGCACCAGCCGCGTAGCCAGATGCTCGAGTTGTGCCAGTTCCACCTGCAGCTTGCCTTCGTGCGAACGGGCACGCTGCGCGAAGATGTCGAGAATCAGACTGGTGCGGTCGATCACGCGGCAGTTGCAGCGCTTTTCCAGATTGCGCTGCTGCGCCGGCGACAGATCATGATTGAACAGCACCAGCGAGGCGCCGGTCGACTGTACCAGGGCGGCAATTTCCTCGACCTTGCCGGAGCCGGCGAACGTGGCGGCGTCGGGGCGCTGGCGCCTGCCCTTCACCACGGTAACCGGCTTCACGTCGGCGCTCTCGGCCAGCCGGCGGATTTCCTCGAGCGACTCGGCGAAATCGACATCGCCGAAATCGAGATTCACGAGGACTGCGCGGTCGCCGCCGCGAGGGCGCTCAAGCATCGGGTATTTTCAGGTAAGGCACGGCACGCGGCAACCCGCCGCGCCGGCGGATTGTCGCGGCGACGGAGGATGAGGCAAAGCGACAACAGAAGATGCGGGGACCACTCAGTCTTCGGACCCTTGCTCCAAAGACAAGTTCACCGGACGCGCGGGCACGACGGTGGATATCGCGTGCTTGTACACCATTTGCGTCACGGTATTCTTCAGCAACACCACGTATTGATCGAACGACTCGATCTGACCCTGCAATTTGATGCCATTGACCAGATAGATCGAAACCGGCACATGCTCCTTGCGCAACGCATTCAGAAACGGGTCTTGTAACAATTGCCCTTTCGCGCTCATGGCAGCTCCTTTATTGTGTTTTTTTGACCCGCCTTAACTCTACTGGATTTTGGCTCGCAATACCATCCCGCGAAACCCTGCACGGGGACTACGTCTTCTTGCGATCGGCATAAGGGTTTCTGCCCTGCTTGAAGAACACCCGGACCGGCGTCCCCGACAACTGGAAGGCGGCAATGAAAGTGCGCTCGAGGTAGCGGCGATAACTGTCCGGTACGTGGTCCAAACCGTTTCCATGGATCATGATCAGCGGCGGGTTCATGCCGCCCTGGTGCGCATAACGCAGCTTGGGGCGGGACACGCCCGAGCGCGGCGGCGACTGCTTCTGTACCGCGGCGATCAGCGCGCGGGTCAGCTTCGGGGTCGAAAGTTTCGCCATGGCGGAGGCGTACGCGGCATCCACCGCCTTGAGCATCGACACCACGCCGGTGCCGGCACGCGCGGAAATGAAATGCAGCGGCGCGAAGTCGAGGAAATTGAGCTTGCGGGCGTAATCGCGTTTGGCTTTCTCGCGCGCCTCCTGGTCCGCGGCGTCCCATTTGTTGATGGCGACCACCAGCGCCCTGCCGGCCTCGAGGATGAAACCGGCAAGGTGGGCATCCTGGTCGGAGACTTCCTGCATTACGTCGAGCACCAGCACCACCACGTTGGCGTCCTCGATCGCCTGCATGGTCTTCACCACCGAGAACTTCTCCACCACGTCCTCGACTTTTCCGCGCCGGCGCACCCCGGCCGTGTCGATCAGCGTATAGCGCCGGCCGTTGCGCTCGAAGTCGATGTAAATGCTGTCGCGGGTGGTGCCCGGCTGTTCGAAGGCGATCACCCGCTCTTCGCCCAGCAGCGTGTTCACCAGCGTGGATTTGCCGACGTTGGGCCGGCCGACCACCGCGATCTTGGGATGCCTGGAGAGGTCCTCGGCCTGCTGTTCCGCCGGAAATTCTTCCAGCACCAGGTCAACGAGATCGCGCACGCCTTCGCCGTGCGCCGCCGAGATGGCCAGCGGCTCGCCGAGTCCGAGTTCGTGAAAATCCGCTGTTGCCGTCTCCGGCGCAAGCCCTTCAGCCTTGTTGACCACCAGCCACAGCCTGCGGCCGGTCTTGCGCAGCTCGGTGGCAATGCGGCGATCCTGCGGCGTCAGCCCCTGCCGCGCATCCACCAGCAGCAACACCGCATCCGCCTCGTCCACCGCCTGCATGGTCTGGCGGGCCATCTCTTTGAGCAGGCCGTCCCTGGCTACGGGTTCGAATCCGCCGGTGTCGACCACCAGGAAAGATCTGCCGTCGCGGTTGCCGTGACCGTAATGGCGATCGCGCGTGAGCCCGGGCATGTCCGTCACCAGCGCCTGGCGCGAGCGCGTCATGCGATTGAAAAGCGTGGACTTGCCGACGTTGGGCCGGCCGACCAGCACGATCGTGGGCTTCATCCTTCCGCCTTCATCCTTGCTCTTGTGCGATCACCGCACGCTAATCGCATAGACGCCGCCCTTGCGGGTCTGCACCAGCACCTTGTCATCGACGCGTCCGGGTGCGGCTGCAATTCCGCCCCCATCGGTGCCGATGCGCGCTGCGAACGATCCGTCCTCGACCTTGAGGAAGTGCACCTGTCCCTCGAAGTCGCCGACGACGACATAGTTGCCGAAGGCCAGCGGAGTACTCAGGCTGCGGTGGGACAGGCTGTCCTGCTTCCACACGCTGGCGCCGGTATTCTTGTCGAGCGCCACCACGGCACCGGTGTCCTCCGACAGATACACGCTCAGGTCGTCGGCTGCCAGGCCGCCGACGCTGGATGCGGCGCGCGCCCACAGCTGTCCGCCGCGCTCGGTCTCGTAGCATGCGGCCCGGCCCTGAAAGGTCACCGCGCACACTTTCTGCTGCTCCACCAGCGGCGCCCCGGCGATGTCGGTGATGCGCTCCAGTTCGTTGTCGCCCTTGGGGGCCGCGACCACTGTCTCCCAGACCACCCCGCCGTTGGCGAGATTCAGCACCACCAGTTTGCCCGCCGGCATGCCGACGATGACAAAACCCTCGACGATGATCACCCCCGGATTGGCGCGCAGCGTCAGCGGCGGCGTGATGGTCTGGTATTCCCAGCGCCGCGTGCCGTCCTTCGCATCCAGTCCAAAGATGCGGCTGTCGCCGCTGCGCACCACCACGAATCCATCCGCGGCTTGCGGCGCGCCCAGCACCTCGCTGGACACCGTGGATTTCCACAGCGGTTTGCCGTCCAGGTCGTAAGCCAGCACCGCGCCCTTGGCGGTGCCGAGCATCACCATGTTCTCGCCCACGCCCACGCCGCCCGAAAGCGGCGCCTTGGTATCGACGCGCCAGACGGTCTTGCCGGTCGCCGCGTTCAATCGCACGACGTTGCCGCGACTGCCGGCCGCATACACGCCGTCCTGGTAAAACGCCGGCGTGAACAGGTAACGAACGGCGCTGCCGACATTGGCCCGCCACTCCACCCGCAGTTTCGCCGCAGGTTTGAACTCCGGCAGCGGTGCGGGCTTGGGTCCTTTGCTCCCGCACCCGCCCAGCAGGAAAACAACCAGCGTCGCAATCGCGAGCCGCCGCAGCAGCAGTGGCTCGACCCTCACTGGGACGGTCCCAGCGCGTCGAGCTTGATCTGCACCACGTTACGATAATTGCTGTTAGGCAGGCTCTTTTCCAAGGCCAGCTTGTAGGCGGCGCGCGCCTCCACCGCCTTGCCCTGTGCCGCAAGGACGTCGCCGCGCAAATCGGCATAGAGCGGCGCAAACGCCTGAGCGTGCTTCGCGTCCAGCAGCGCGAGCGCCTCGTCGTACTTCTTCTCGTCGAGGCGGATGCCGGCCAGCCTCAAGCGTGCCAGCGCCGCGGTCTCATCGTCCGTGGCCTTGTCGAGGGCCCATTGCAGCCGGGTCGCCGCCGCTGCCGCGTCACCGTTGTCGTAATTGGTTCTGGCCAGCAGCAGCGCCGCCATCGGACCATAGGCAGTGGACCCGTACTTGTCGATGATCTCCGCACCCAGGCTGCCAACCTGCGAAACGTCGTTCTTGCGTACCGCTTCGTCGAGCTTGCCGAACAGTGCCGAAGCCTGCTCCGACTGGCCGCGCTGGTAGTAATTCCAGCCCTTGACGCCGGCAAAGGTGGCCAGCGCCAGAAAAGCCAGCGTGATGATCAGCGTGCCATACTGCTTCCAGAACTGCTTGAGCGCGTCCAACTGTTCCTGTTCTTCAAGATCGAGTGCCATTTTTGCGAATCTTCATCATGTAGTTGAGAAATTGGGGCTGCGGATGATTCTTGCCGCCTCATCCGCACTGACCTGCGCCTGCTCGCCGGGCTCGCGCAGAGGCTTGAGCGCGACCACTTGTTTTGCCGCCTCGTCGTCGCCGACGATCACCGCGAAGCGTGCGCCGCTCGCGTCCGCCCGCTTCATCTGCGACTTGAAACTGCCGCCGCCGCAATGAAATGCCACCGACAAGCCTTTGCCGCGCAGGGTCTCCGCCACGTTCCAGGCGAACTTGCCGGCCGCCTCTCCGCTGTGCACGAGGTAAACGTCCACGACTCTTGCGGGCGCGGCCGTGCCGGCGTCAGTGAACAGCGCCAGCAGCCGCTCGATTCCCATCGCGAAGCCGCAGGCCGGCGCGGGCTTGCCGCCGATCTGCGCGATCAGGCCGTCGTAGCGCCCGCCCGCGCACACCGTGCCCTGCGCGCCCAGCCGGGTGGTGGTCCATTCGTAGACTACGTCATTGTAGTAGTCCAGTCCGCGCACCAACCGGGTGCTGATGCCGAAATCGACGCCGGCGTTGCGCAGCAGATCCTGCAATTCCTGGAAGTGCTTCAGCGACTCCTCTTCGAGGTCATCGGCAAGCTTCGGCGCCTGCGCGATCACTTCCTGCATCGCCGGATTCTTGCTGTCGAGCACCCGCAGCGGATTGGTGTTCAGCCTCCTGCGTGCATCCTCGTCGAGCTCAGCGGCGTGGCGTTCCAGATACCGGATCAGCCGGGCGCGGTAGCGACTGCGCGAGGCACCGTTGCCCAGCGTATTGATCTCGAGCTGGATTCCGTCCACTCCCAGCCGCCGCCACAGCCTCGCGCCCATCACCATGTGCTCGGCATCCACGTCCGGCCCGGCGAAACCGAGCGCTTCGACGCCAACCTGGTGGAACTGCCGGTAACGCCCCTTCTGCGGGCGCTCGTGGCGGAACATCGGGCCGACATAGAACAGCCGCTGCGGGCCCGGGTAGAGAAGATTGTGCTGGATCGCCGCGCGCACGCAGGACGCGGTGCCTTCGGGCCGCAGCGTCAGGCTCTCGCCGTTCAACTGGTCGACGAAGGTATACATCTCCTTTTCGACGATATCGGTCACTTCGCCGATCGCGCGTACGAACAGTTCGGTTTTCTCCAGGATCGGCATGCGGATATTGCGATAGCCGTACTGCGACAGCCAGTCGCGCACCGTGTCCTCGAAAAACTCCCACAGTGGGGCCTGGTCCGGGAGGATGTCGTTCATCCCGCGGACCGCCTGAATCGTTTGCGTCATGAAACGTGTCGTCTTGTTATAAGGCGGCGCGCGGCGATCAGCCGGAAACGCGCGCCGATTCATTGCCGGCGTGTGGCGCCTGTTCGCCTGCGCGCTTCCCGGCGCGGCCATAGTGGTCCGCCACATAGTCGTCCACCAGCCGCTGGAATTCCTCGGCGATGCGTTCGCCCTTGAGCGTGACGGTCTTCACCCCGTCCACGAACACCGGCGCGACCGGCGTCTCGCCCGAGCCCGGCAGGCTGATGCCGATATTGGCGTGCTTGCTTTCGCCGGGACCGTTGACGACGCAACCCATCACTGCAACGCGCATCTCCTCGACTCCCGGGTACTGCGCGCGCCATACCGGCATCTGCCGGCGCAGATAGCCCTGGATCTTGTCCGCCAGTTCCTGAAAGAACGTGCTGGAGGTGCGCCCGCATCCCGGGCAGGCGATCACCATCGGGGTGAAGGAGCGCAGGCCCATGGTCTGCAGGATTTCCTGCGCGACCACGACTTCGCGCGCACGGTCGCCACCGGGATCGGGAGTCAGGGAAACACGGATGGTGTCGCCGATTCCTTCCTGCAGAAGCACCGCGAGCGCCGCCGCCGAGGCGACGATGCCCTTCGAGCCCATTCCCGCTTCGGTCAGGCCCAGGTGCAGCGGATAATCGGAACGCGCCGCGAGATCGCGGTAGACCGTGATCAGGTCCTGCACGCCGCTCACCTTGCAGGACAGCACGATGCGGTCGCCCGGCAGGCCGATCGCTTCGGCTTTCGCTGCGCTTTCCAGCGCCGACGTGATCAGCGCCTCGCGCATCACCGCGGCAGCATCCTTCGGCTCGGGCCGGCGCGCATTGTCGTCCATCATGCGGCCCAGCAGGTCGGGATCGAGGCTGCCCCAGTTCACGCCGATGCGCACCGGCTTGCCGTATCTGCACGCGCACTCGATCATGGTCGCGAACTGCTCGTCGCGCCGCGAGCCGCGGCCGACGTTGCCCGGATTGATGCGGTATTTGTCCAGGGCCTGCGCGCAATCGGGGTTCTGCGTCAGCAGCTTGTGGCCGTTGAAGTGAAAATCGCCGACCAGCGGAACGCGGCACCCCGAGCGTTCCAGTCGATTGCGGATCTCGGCTACGGCTGCTGCCGCCTCCGCGCTGTTGACGGTGATGCGCACCAGCTCCGAACCGGCCTCGGCAAGTTGCGCCACCTGGCGCGCGGTGGCCTCGACATCAGCGGTGTCCGTGTTGGTCATCGACTGCACCACCACCGGCGCGCCGCCGCCGATGGCCACACCGGTCAGGCGCACCAGGCGGGTCCTGCGGCGGCGGATTTCGGAATCGGACATGGGAGAAACCACTACTCCAGCGTCAGGCGCGCCACGTCCACCTGGGTGTGCGCCGACAGGTCCACGTTCTCGTCCTTGTAGGTCAGGCGTACGCCGGCGGCATTGCCGACCACCACGTCGAAAGGCGGCTCGCCGCTGACGCTGCGGCGGCTGCCCGCCGGGTTGAGTTGCCCGAAGAGGGTGTTGCCGTTGCGATCCTTGATTTCCACCCAGGATTCCTGGTCGAAGACCATGCGCAGGGTGGCGCGCTCCCCCGGCTCGGCAGCCGCGGCATTGCCTGCGGCCGGTTGTTCAGCCGCCGGTTGCGCAGCTGCCGGTTGCGCAGCCGCCGGTTGCGCAGCCGCCGGTTTCGCGGCTGGCGCGTGCTCCGTGGGTTGCGCAGACTGTTCGATCGCGGCGATAACGGGTTCGTCCGGCGCCGGCTTCGAGCCGCCGCGGTTTCCGACCAACACCGCAACCGCCGCCACCACTACCACCGCAATCGCCGCGCCTGCACTCACCGCCGGCACCATTCCGATCTTGCGGCGCCGCACGACCAGCGGGCTCGCAGCCGCGGCCACCGGCTCGCTCGCCGGCGCCCGCGGATTGAGAATCTGGTCGGCCGCGCGGATCAACGGACCCGGGTCGAGGTTGAGCAGCTTGGCGTAATTTCGGATGAACCCGTGGACGAAGACCGGACCGGTGAAACCCGAATAGTCGTCGCGCTCGAGCGCTTCGACCTGGCGCACCGACAGCTTCAACTGGCGCGAGATGTCCCCGAGGCTCAATCCCTGGCGGCGCCGTTCCATCAGCAGCGCCGCACCCGCACCGCCCGGCACGGAGGATTGCCCGTTTGTCGCCGCTTCGCTCACTGGAACCGGCCCTCGTTGAATGCCTTGGTCTGGGCAGCGTCCGGGTAGCGGTTATTCAACTGCGTGCCGTAACTTCCCACTGCGTTGCGATCACCGAGACTGTCGGCGATGCGCGCGCCCAGCCACAGCGCGTCCGGCGAAGGATTGGACACGACCTGCAGATGGCGGTCGAGCAGGTTGCGCGCCCCCTGGCGATCGCCGCGCTTGAACTGGATTTCGGCAAGCTGATACAAGGCCTGGGGCTGGTTCGGCTGCAGCGCCAGGGCCTTGCGCAGCCAATCCTCCGCCTTCACGTCGTCGCCCTGCATGCGCGCACACACGCCGGCGTTCGCGTAGGCGTTCTCGGGAGTGGTGTAGAGCGGGTTTTTCAGTGCAGCCATGAAATACTTGAACGCTTCCTTCTCGCGTTTGCGCCGGCACAGGAACATGCCGTAATTATTGTTCGCCACGGAATCGTTGGGATCGATCCTGAGCGCCCGTACGAACGACTCCTGGGCCAGACGGTCCTCGCCCAGCGTCATGTACACCAGGCCGAGCTGATTGTGCGCGGGTGCATAGCCGGGATCGGCCGCCAGCGCCGCCTTGAATTCCTCGACCGCCGTTTTCATCTGGCCGGCGCCGGCGTAAAGCGCGCCGAGTTCGGTGTGGATGCGGGCGCGGTTCTGGATATCGGCGCGGGTCTGTTCGTCCGATCCGGCTTTCTGTCCCTGCGTTGCGCAACCGGCCAGGACGGCCAGAACAACGATCGTCACCAACCGGGTCATGCCGAGGCTTCCAGTGTGCGGCGCAAACGCCGTTTGGTGCGGTCCTGCACCTGGCCGGCTAGCTGGCCGCAGGCGCCATCGATGTCGTCGCCACGGGTCTTGCGGGTGGTCGTCACCAGACCCGCATGCATCAGCACGTCGCGGAAAGCGGCGATCCGTTCCGGGGACGAGCGCTGGAATCCGGAGTCCGGGAACGCGTTGAACGGAATCAGGTTGAACTTGCAGTGCACGCCTTTGACGAGTGAGATCAGTTGCCTTGCATGTTCGACGCTGTCGTTGACCCCGTCGAGCATCACGTATTCGAAAGTGACGAAATCCCTGGGCGCCACCTTGATGTAGCGTTTGCATGCGGCCATCAATTCCTTCAGGGGATACTTTTTGTTGATCGGCACCAGCCGGTCGCGCAACTGATCGTCGGGTGCGTGCAGCGACACCGCCAGCGCCACCGGCAATTCCGCGGCCAGGCGGTCTATTGCCGGCACGATGCCGGAAGTGGACAGCGTGACCCGCCGGCGCGACAGGCCGTAGCCGTTGTCGTCGAGCATGATTCGCATCGCGCTCACCACGTTGTCGAAATTGGCGAGCGGCTCGCCCATCCCCATCATGACCACGTTGCTGATGACGCGCTCTCCCCTGGGATCGCGGCGGAGCGCCTTGTTTGCCCACCACAGCTGGCCGATGATCTCGGCCACCGAAAGATTGCGGTTGAAGCCCTGGCGCCCGGTGGAGCAGAACGCGCACTCGAGCGCGCAGCCGACCTGGGACGACACGCACAGCGTGCCGCGGTCGGTTTCGGGGATGAACACGGTTTCGATGCCGTTGCCGGCGCCGACCGACAACAGCCACTTGCGGGTGCCGTCAGTCGCAGTGGACTCCGACATGACCGACGGAGGCTCGACCACGGCGCAGCCATCCAGTTTGGCGCGCAGATCCTTGGCGAGATCGCTCATGCGCCCGAACTCGGCCTCGCCGAACTGGTGGATCCAGCGCATCACCTGGCGGGCGCGAAACGGCTTTTCGCCGATCTCGGCAAAGAAACCGGCGAGCCGTTCAGAGTCGAAGTCCAGCAGATTGACGGGCATCAGCGCGAATAGATGTTCAGGGTCGGGAAGAAATAGGCGATCTCCACCGCGGCGCTTTCCAGTGCGTCCGAGCCGTGTACCGCGTTGGCGTCGATGCTATCGGCGAAGTCGGCGCGGATGGTGCCCTTTGCCGCCTTTTTCGGATCGGTCGCGCCCATCAGGTCACGGTTCTTCTGGATCGCGCTTTTTCCTTCCAGTACTTGTACCATGACCGGACCGGAGATCATGAAGTTCACCAGATCGTTGAAAAACGGACGCTGCCGGTGCACCGCGTAAAATCCCTCGGCTTCCGCCCGCGACAGATGCAGCATTCTGGCCGCAACGATCTTCAAACCTCTGTTCTCGAACCGGGAATAAATCTGACCGATCACGTCCTTGGCCACGGCATCGGGTTTGATGATCGAAAGGGTGCGTTCAACAGACATCAAAAACTGTCCAGTAGTTTGGTTTTTCGCGACAATTCATAAGGATAGCATGGCCCTCGAGCGAAAGGAATGACTTTGACACGCGCGTCCTGCCATGCGCGCCGGAAAACGCGATTCGGCGGCATCCTAGACCGCAATTGAAGGACGGAAAATCGGTGATACGATCAGGCCGTCGGGTGAAGACATAAATCCTGAATGAACAACAAAGCGAACCCAAACAATGCGCCCGCCGGCGCGCCCACCCCGCAAAAACTGAAACAAAGCGCCAATCGGCGCCTGCTCGCCGCGCTGCTGCTGATCGGCGTGGCCATCGGCGGTCTGGCGCTGCTGGAGCGCTGGCGTCAGCGGCCGGCGATCATCCCGCCGCCCCACGAACCTTCGCAGGCGCTGATTGCGCCGCCGTCGCCGGAATCACCCGCCGAATCGGCCCAGGCCGATCATCCTGTACAGCCCCCGCCCCCACCGCAGGTCGTCAATAACGAAAAGCTGGCCGCACCGGCCAAACCGGCCGCGGCATCGCCCCCGGCCAGCGCCAAAATTGCGGTCAAACCGGCGCCGGCGACAGGCAAGGCATACGTGGTGCAAGTCGGCGTGTTCATGTCGCCTGCCAATGCGCAGGCGCTGCAGCAACAACTGGTCAAGGCCGGCATTCCCGCGCACACCGAAACGCGCGTGCAACTCGGTCCGTTCCAGGACCGGCGCGAGGCGGAGACGGCGCTGGCAAAGGTAAAAAAACTTGGCGTCAACGCGGTGCTGGTCGCGCCGCGCTAAGATTATTCACGAGTACAGGATTTTTCACGAATACAACAGGCCAGGCAGCCACAGCGAGATCACCGGCACGTAGGTCACCAGCGCCAGGTAGGCTAGCAGTACCAACACCCAGGGCAGACAGGCGATCGACACTTCGGTCATTCCCATTCTGGCGATATGACTGGCGACAAACAGGTTCAGTCCCACCGGCGGATGGATCAGGCCGATCTCCATGTTCACCGTCATGATCACGCCGAGGTGGATGGGATCGATGCCCAGCGATTTGGCGATCGGCAGCAGCAACGGCGCCAGGATCAGGATGATCGAGCTGGGTTCCATGAATTGGCCGGCGACCAGCAGCGCCACGTTGACCGCCAGCAGGAACATCCACGGCGATAGCTGCTGATCCACCACCCACTGCGACAAAACCTGAGGGATCTGCTCGGAGGTGAGCAGGAAAGAGAAAAGGATGGCGTTGGTGATGATGTAAAGCAGCATGGCGCTGGTGTTCGCCGCCGACAGCAGCACTTTCGGCATGTCCCGGACCTTCAGTCCGCGATAGATGCAGACCGCCGCGATGAAGGAGTACACCGCCGCAACGGCCGCCGCCTCGGTCGGCGTGAAGATGCCGCCGTAGATTCCCCCCATCACGATCACCACCAGCATCAGGCCCCAGAACGCCTCCTTGAAGGACACCCAGACCTCTCGCGCCGACGCGCGCGGCATGGTCGGGAAGTTCTTTGCCCGCGCGGTAACGTAGGTCACCAGCATCAGCACGCCGGCCAGTAGCAGCCCCGGCACGACTCCGGCCATGAACAGCTTGCCGGCGGACTCCGAGGTGCTGACCGCGTAGATGATCATCACGATCGAAGGCGGAATCAGGATGCCGAGCGAACCCGACGTCGCGATCACGCCCACAGCGAAACGTTTCGGGTAGCCGTGCTTGACCATTGCCGGCAGCATGATCGAACCAATCGCCACCACGGTCGCCGGACTCGAACCGGAAATAGTGGCGAAGAACGCGCAGGCGAGAATCGCCGCCATCGCCAGCCCGCCGCGCATCCAGCCCACCAGCGCCAACGCGAAGCGGATGATGCGCGCCGCGATGCCGCCTTCGGTGAGCAGGGTTCCGGACAGCACAAAGAACGGCACCGCCATGATGGCAAAACTTTCCAGCCCGGTGAACAGGCGCTGTGACACGATGTCCACGGTGTCCAGTGCGAAGGAGGAAAACAGCACAATGAAAGTGAGCACCGTCATCCCCAGCGCGATCGCAATCGGCGTACCGGTCAAAAGCAGCAACAGCAGGATCAGCAGAATGAGGGTTACGTTCACGCCCCCTCCTCCGCGGCGGACCCGTGCGTTTGAACCGGCAGCACGCCGGTTTTGACGAAGCGCGCCATCACCTGCAGGAAGCGATAGCACATCAACGCCGAACCCAGCGGGATGCACAGATAAACCACCCACATCGGCCACTCCAGGTCCGGCGACACCTGGCCGGTGCCGTGGATGAACCACACCCAGCGCGCCCCCATGATGGCGATGACCGCCGTGAAAAACGCCCCCAGCGCCAGCGCCAGTACCACCAGCACGCGCTTCAGCCGCGGCCGCGCGGCGTTGACCACGACATCGACGCCTATGTGGATGCCGGTGCGCACCCCGTAGGCGGCGCCGAATTTCGCCATCCAGATGAACAGATAGATGCAAAGTTCCTGTGCCCAGGAAAAATTCAACGCCCCGGTGTAGTCCCACAACCAGGGTATGGCAGACGACTGCCTGTGGAGAACCGCAGCGAAAATGATGAGCGTGGCCGCCGCCATGAACGAGGCGATCAGCCATTCCTCGAGGCGATCGAGGACGCGATTGAAAATGCGGCCCACTAGGCTTACTTCTTCTTCTTGGCTTTCTCTGCTTCGACTGCGGCGGCGATGCGGTAGATCGCCTGCAGATTGTCCGTGCCGACCGTCTGCTCGAACTTCGCGTGCACCGGCAGCAGCGCTTCGCGCCAGCGTTTGCGCTCCGCATCGCTGAGCACGTAGACCTCGGTCTTCTCCGATGCCCTCACCGCTGCGAGCGCATCCTCATTTTCCTTCTTGGCGATGTCACGCTCGTAAACGGTGGTTTCCCGCATCGCCTTCTCCAGCTGGGCGCGAACATCGGCCGGGAGTCCCTCCCAGAACTTCCTGTTCACGATCACCGCGTAAACCAGGCAGCCATGGTCGGAAATCGTCAGATGCGACTGCACCTCGTGCATCTTCTGCGTATAGAGGTTGGAGACCGGGTTCTCGGTGCCGTCCACCACGCGCTGCTGCAGGGCGGAATAGACCTCGGAGAACGCCATTACCTGCGGCAGCGCGCCGAGCTGGCGCACCATCGCCTCCAGCACCTTGGAGGACTGGATGCGCATCTTCAGGCCGCGGAAATCGCCGGGCTCACGCAGCGGGCGGTTGGCGGAAAACTGCTTGAAGCCGTTATCCCAGTACGCCAGGCCCTTGATGCCGCGCGATTCGAGCCTGGCGAACAGGGCCTTGCCGATCTCGCCATCGGTGACGCGATCCACGGTTTCGGCATCGGGGAACAGATAGGGAAGGTCGAACACCTCGAACTCGCGCACGCCCAGCGGGCCGAACTTCGACACCGAGGGCGCCAGCATCTGCACCGCGCCGAGCTGCAGCGCCTCCATCTCCTCGCGATCCTTGTACAACTGGCTGTTGGGATAGAGCTCGACCTTGACCCGGCCCGAGGTGTACTTTTCGGCGAGCTGTTTGAATTTTTCCGCCGCCTTGCCCTTGGGCGTATCGGTAGCCACCACGTGGCTGAACTTGATGACGATCGGCGCTGCGGCGAATCCCGGAGAGAGGGCGGCGGATAGCAGCGCCGCGAGAACGAGTCTGATCATGATTGTGCTGGACACGGTAACCCGGCCTTTCTCCTCGATTGATTCTATCAGCGCTTCCACTCCGGCACGATACCAGGCTCATCCCGGGCGGCGCGGAACTCCGCGGCCACGCCGATGCCTGGCACCCAGGCCAGCGCATCGCCGATGAACAGCAGCGGCATGCGTTCGCGTTCCCAAGGCGGCACCGCGGTTTCCTGCAACAGGTTCTTCAGCGTGCGGCGCGGACGATCGTCCGCCGGCCGCATGCGCTCGCCGCCACTGCGGCCGCGCACGGTCGCGCCCTGCTGTGCGAAATGACGCGCGGCAATGCCTTCGCCGAGCGCCGCTCGCGCGCGCAGCACCCCCAGCCCGGCGGGCAACAGCAATTCCCTGCGGCCGTCCCATCGCGTGTTCCAGTCGACGGGCATCTCGCCCGATTCCTCGACGATTCCCACCTGGCCGCGGAAGCAACGCAAGCCGTGGCTGCCGAAGGACACGTGGACTTCAGAGTCCGCGCCGGCAGCGCGGCACTGCCGCAATGCCTCTTCCAGCCTTGTCCTGTTCGGCATCGGCAGCCCGCGGCTGGCAAACAGCCGGCGCAGGAGATTGAGCGCGCGCGCATCGGAAAACCCGCGCAGGCTCTCAACGGGGACCACGCCGTCTTTAAACGCACGCGCGTCGAACGCAGCCAGTTCCTCGGCAAGCTCCGAATAATCGGCCAGGTTGCGGCTGGCGCGCGAAAGCGTCTCGCGATAGGCGGGAAAGCGCGCCTCCAGACGAGGCAGCAGCTCGTTGCGCAGGAAATTGCGGTCATAGCGCGAATCGGCATTGCTGTCGTCCTCGATCCACTCCAGCTTGCGCGTCTTTGCGTATGCCTCGATCTCGTTGCGCGTCACCTCGAGCAGCGGACGCAAAATGCAAGGATGAGGGGCCAAGGATGAAGGATGAAGATCCAACGATGGAGGATGAGGGATGAAGGATGAAATGTCGCGTTGCGCGCCTTTTTCCATTCCTTCCGCCCTCATCCTTCCGCCTTCATCCTTGCCCTTGCCCCTTCCGCCTTCATCCTTGCTCGTACCGCCTTCATACTTGCGCAATACCGGCATCGCCGCCAGGCCTTTGGGTCCGGCGCCTCGCAGCAGTTGCAGCAGAAACGTCTCCACCTGGTCATCGAGATGGTGAGCCAGTGCGACGAAGTCGGCCTCGAGCCCGCCGTATGCCTGATATCGCAAAATGCGGGCCGCCGCCTCCACGCCGCTGCCGTCACGCGGCACCTGCACCCGCCGCACGGTCAACGCAACACCGCGCGCCTGGCACAGCGTCTTGCAGAACGCCTCCCATTCCAGCGCATGCGCGCTGATCTGGTGATTGACGTGGACCGCCGACAACGCCAGCCGCAAGTCCTTGCGCAATCGCCCAAGCACGTCGAGCAGCACCACGGAGTCCACCCCGCCGCTCAGTCCCACGGCGACACGCCGGCCGCGCACCGCGTGCGTTTCCAGTACGGCTGCGACAATCTCCAGGAGCCGCTCGGTCATGGTCGGGAAAATCAAAAGTCACGAACTCAAAACAAGATACCCCGCTGAGGCGGGGTATCGGGGACAAATTCGCGCCGCGCAGGCCCGCTCAACGAACCGCGACCTCCTTGAACTTGCCGTAGGCCATCAGGCGTTCGAAGCGCGTCTCGATCAGCTCCTCGATCGGCTTCCTCTGCGCTTCCGCGAGCGCCTCCTGCAACGCCTTGCGCAGCGTCTGCATCATGGTCGCCGGGTCGCGGTGCGCGCCACCGAGCGGTTCGGCGACCACGCTGTCCACCAGGCCCAGCGTCTTCAGCCGATTGGCCGTGATGCCCAGCGTCTCGGCCGCGTCCGGCGCCTTGTCCGCGCTCTTCCACAGGATCGAGGCGCAGCCCTCGGGCGAAATCACCGAGTAGATCGAATACTGCAGCATCAGCGTCACATCGCCCACCGCAATCGCCAGCGCTCCGCCGGATCCGCCTTCGCCGATGATGGTAACCACCACCGGCACGCGCAACTCCGCCATCACGTACAGATTGCGGCCGATCGCCTCAGACTGCCCGCGCTCCTCTGCGCCGACGCCCGGGTAGGCGCCCGGGGTGTCCACGAAAGTCATCACCGGAATGCCGAATTTCTCCGCGAGCCTCATCAGCCGCAGCGCCTTTCGGTATCCCTCCGGTTTGGGCATGCCGAAATTCCGGTAGAGCTTGTCCTTGGTGTCGCGGCCCTTCTGATGGCCGATCACCATCACCGTCTGACTGCCGAAGCGCGCCAGGCCGCCGATGATCGAAGGATCCTCCGCAAAGGCACGATCGCCCTGCAGTTCTTCGACGTCGGTAAAGATGTTCTGGAAATAGTCGAGCAAGTATGGACGCTGCGGATGGCGCGCCACCTGCGAGATCTGCCAGGCAGATAGCTTGGAGTAAATCTCCCTGGTGAGCGTGCTGCTTTTCTTCTGCAGGCGCGCGATCTCCTCCGATATGTCCACGGCGGAATCGTCCTGCACGTAACGCAGCTCTTCGATCTTCGATTCCAGCTCGGCGATAGGCTGTTCGAATTCGAGGAAGGTGGTTTTCAACTGGGCCATTATTTATGGTGGCGCCATGTTCGTCGCAGCGCCAGATTGTAGCGGCGCCGTATTGTAGCGTGTCGCGTCCGTCCGGGCCTTACTTGCCGTACTGACCCGCCAGATAGTCCACGATTTTCTGCGCGTCCGCCTCCGCGATCGGCGCGCCCATCACCTTGATCATCTTGTTGACCGAGGCCTCCCAGCCCTTGCGGTCGAGAAACGGCGAATTCATCGGAATGTAGTCGAGGCTGTGGCACATGACGCAGTTGGCCTCCACCAGTTGTCTGCCGGGCCCATCCCTGAGCCACAACTGGCTCTCCTGTGCCAGCGCCGGCGCAGCGGCAAACAGCAACAGCACGATTATCGTGCGCATACGCAACTCCTACGTGATTTCGATGTTGATCCGCTGCACCACGTTGTTGTGGTAGCCGGCGGGATTGAAGATCAGATCGAAAGTCTGCGTGGCCCCTGCGCGATTCGCCGCCCTGGCCATGAGGGTAAGGCTGCCGGCACGCCCGGGCGTGAAGCGATGCGACCACTGGCGCCAGGAGAATCTTCCCAGGTCGGAGGCGAGTTGCGCCGCACGCCAGTTTCTGCCGCCGTCCTCGGAGACTTCGACGGTTGCGATCCCGAATCCGCCGTCCCAGGCCACGCCGGCGACCGTGATCTCCTGCCCGAATGCAAACTTCTTCCCCTCTTCGAGATTGGTGACCAGGGAATTCACCACCATTTCGGTGATCGGCGTACTGACCTCGGTTTCCTGCGACACGAAACGATCGACCAGCGGAAACTTGCCCTTGGGGATGCGGTACGCGGGATTCATCCAGAACCCCTGGTAAGGCTTCGCAGTCGCCGCAATCGAGGTGAGATGCTTCATCCAGTACGTCGCGGTCCAGCCCGGCACCACGATGCGGGCGGGAAAGCCGTTCCAGTGCGGCAGCTTTTCCCCGTTCATCTCCAGTGCCACCAGGGTGTTCTCGTCCATCGCCTTCCATGCCGGAATGCTCTTCACGAAATCCGGCGTCTTGTCGAGCGCACCCCTGTCGGCGCCATCGAATACGATCTCGAGCGCGTCTTTCCTCACGCCGGCTTTGGCCAACAGATCGCGCAGCCTCACGCCGCGCCACCTGGCATTGCCGATCGCGCCGTGGCCCCATTGCACGCCGGGCACGTGCGGCTGCGACAGACCGCGCCGGTTGCCGGAGCACATGCACACTGCCGCGACTTCGACTTGCTCGAAGTCGCGGGACAGTTCCTCGTAGGTGATCTCGAACGGCCTGTCCAGCGCGTCCCCTGCAACAGCGAGTTTCCAGCGCCGCGGGCTCACCTGCGGAATGTCGGCAAGGTGGTAACGCACGAAAAAGGCGTCGTTCGGCGTGAACGCCTCGTTGAAGAAACGCACCGGGGTTTCGAAGTTCGGCGGCCGGAAGGATTTCTTGATCAGCGGCAGCTTGCCCGGCAGCGCTGCGAGTTGCGCCGATTGCAGTGTGCCCGACGGCAATGCCGCAGGCCCGAGGCTGTCCGCCGCAGTTGCCGAATCGGCGCCGCGTATCCCGCCGGCGAGCAGCAGGCCGCCGGCCGATACTTTCAGGAAATCACGTCTGGTTTGCATGCCTCCTCCCCCTTGTATTGCCTGCCTGCGTTCAAAACAATACGCCGGCCTGGCCGCGCGGGTCGTTGGCGCTGGTGACGCGCCCGGTTTTCTTGTCGAAATACACCGCCTGCATGTTACCCCACTTGCGCCGCCCCTCTTCCACCGCATGCCCCTTGGTCCTGAGCGCCCCGATCCACTGCTCCGAAAATGCGCCCGGCTCGATCTCGATGCGGTCGGGCAGATACTGATGGTGATAGCGCGGCGCGCCGACCATACGCTGCAGGTCGAAGACCGGCTGGTCCACGTAGGCGAGGATTCCCTCCAGCACCATCGAGATGATGCGCGAGCCCCCCGGGGTGCCGAGCACCAGCACGCCGCGCTCGTCCTCGACGAACGTGGGCGACATCGACGAAAGCGGACGCTTGCCCGCCTCGACGGCGTTGGCCTCGTTGCCGACCAGCCTGTAAATATTCGGCACGGACGGCGCCAGAGAGAAGTCGTTCATGTGGTTGTTCAGCAGCACCCCGGTGTCGCCGGCGACGAAACCCGATCCGAACGGCGCATTCACCGAAAGCGTCGCGGCAACGCGATTGCCCTCGGCGTCGATTACCGAAAAATGCGTGGTGTCCTTGCCCTCTGCGGCCGCATCCGCGATTTCGGCGAGCGCACCGCTCGGCGTGGCGCGATCGGGATCGATGGATGCTGCGCGTTGTCTTGCGTACTCGCGCGAAACAAGCTTCTCCACCGGCACCGCGACGAAGTCGGGGTCTCCCATGTAGCGGGCGCGGTCGTGGTAGCCACGCCGCAACGCCTCCACCGTGTAGTGCATGCGGTCGGTCTCGGACAACGTCGCCAGCGCCACCGGCTCGAGGATGAACAGGCTCTGCGCCAGCACCAGCCCGCCCGAAGACGGCAGCGGCGCGGAGGTGATGGTCGCGCCGCGGTAGCTGAACTTGACCGGCGGCCGCTCGACCACGCGATAGCTCTCCAGGTCGGACAGTTCCCACAACCCGCCGCCGGCGCGCACCGCTTCCATCAGCCGGCGGGCGAAGTCGCCGCGATAAAAGCCCTGGCGGCCTTGCCCGGCAAGCATGCGCAGCGTGCGCGCCAGCTGCGGCTGTTTCACCACGAAGCCGGCGCCGACCGCTTTGCCGTCGTCGAGAAATATGCGCGCTGCGTTGACGTCCGCTTTCAGCAGCGCCTCGCGATAACCCGTGGCCCAGACGTAGCGCGCATCGGCGGGAAAACCCTGTTCGGCGAGCCGGATTGCCGGCTGCAACGCGCGCGCCAGCGGCAGCCTGCCGTAGTGGCCGGCGACCCAGTCGAGCGCCGCCGGTATTCCCGGGATGCCCGCGGCGGTGGGGCCTTCGAGCGAAGCCTTCGGTCTCGGCTGGCCGTTCTCGTCGAGGAAGAACTCGCGGGTGGCCTTGGCCGGCGCGGTTTCGCGCGCATCGACGAACACCTCGAAAGCGTCGGCGCCACGATGCAGCAGAAAGAATCCGCCGCCGCCGATTCCCGACGCAAACGGCTCGACCACCGCGAGCGCAGCGGCCACCGCCACCGCCGCGTCGAACGCATTGCCGCCGGATTTCAGGATGTCGCAGCCCGCCCGGGTGGCGAGCGCGTGTGCAGAGGCGATGCCGCATTCCTGCGCCGACGCGGGACCCTGCGCGAACCCCGCCAACAGTGCGACGACAATCGCGAATCGCAGTACCGCACCGGACCAGAATCGTTTCATACGGGCATTGTAAGAGAAGGACGATATTCCGCTACGTTGTAAAACGCGCGCCGCGACCGCGACGTGAATGCATTCACGGCAAAAGTGTCGGCCTCGTGGCGGGAAACACGATCAGGACCTCATCCCCACCGTGACGCGCCTCGTCTCACGTCGTCACCGCCTCGATGAAAGGCCGGAACGGATAAGTCTCGGCGATGCCGCGAAACTTCCTCAGAAAGTCGCCGCGCATCGGCTGCAATCCGTTGTCACCCTGGAACTTGGCGGTGAATGCGCCGGGGAATTCGCGGCGCATCATCGAACTCACCTCCCTGATGTGCGCGTCCGTATCCACGTCGATGAAGCGCCGGGAATCCTTGTGTGCCGGGTCGTAGTAGATTTCCGATTGCGCCTCGTTGCGCGGAATCGCCACCATCGGCGTGTCGCTCCATCTAAGCCGGGCAACCAACTGCAATTCACCCTTGCGTCCCTGCGGGGTGCGGAACGCCCAGATGTAGTCCGGAAAGTCGGCGCGCATCTCCCCCATTTTCTTGCGGTCGGAGAGCAACCACCCGATGCGGCCTTCCTTCATGTCTTCGTCGAAATTCTTCCAGTAATAGAACACGTCCATCCGCTCCTCCTTTCGTTCTCCCGGCGCGATGCGCAGGGAGCACCATCCGAATTGTTGAGACTTGCAACGATGTAGCGCGAATCGATCGTGACGGTTGTTCTGATCCTATCCCTTCCATCCTTCCTGATAGAGGCGGGTCAGGAAATTTCTCTGTGTTCTCTGTGTTCTCTGTCAGCTTTTTTTCCAGGCGCTCGGTGACCTGCTCCTCCATTTCCCGCGGTGAAGCCCCGGGCCAGATCGCCCGCACCACCATGAGCTTGAAAGTGAAATCCGGGTCTTCGGCCTGGCCCAGCCTGAGATAGGAAAAGACCCCGGCGGCGAACAGGGCCAGCATGAAAAAGAGCACCAGTGACTGGTGCTCCAGGGCCCATTCCGAGACGTTGAATCCCCTCATCGCGCAGCCTTCCCGGCCTGCGTTCCCGTTCCGCCGTCTCCGGCAATGCGAACTTTCTCGCCGGCAAAGAGCTTGTGGGCGCCGGCTGCGCGGCTCATTCTTGCACCGGAGGAAAGTTGGACTCGAGGACCATGACTGAACCGCCGGCTTTTCCTGTGGCGTCAGAGCACGACGGTGACCGGCTGTCCCGGTTTGAGCAGCGCTGCCTGCGCAGGATTCGGCTGGGCCTCGACCATATAGCGCAGCGCTTCCAGGCCTTCGGTTTGTGACTCCGGCTGCGCAAACGGCGAAATATGCGTCACTGTGGCCCGGACCGGCGCGCCGCAACTCTCGCATATGAGCGTCACGCTGCGGCCGTTCTGCAGATGCGCCGCCACCGCAAGCGGCACCGCAAAGCGCACCGTTATCTTGTCGAGCGGCAGGATCGACACCACCGGCGCCCCCGCCGGAACCCAGTCGCCCTGCGCGTAAAGCGTTTCGACGACCACGGCGTCCGCGGGCGCGTTCGCCGATTTTTGCGCCAGCCTCAATTGCGTCTGCGCCACCTGCGTCTTGAGTCTTTCAATTTCAGCCGTATCCCGTGCCGGGCCCCGGCGGCGCGTCTGCAGTTGCGCCAGTCGTTTCTTCGCCGCATTGTGCGCGGCGACTTCGCTTTCATCAGCCAGCGAGAACAGTGTCGTGCCTTCGGTCACCTTGGCGCCGCGCTTGGCCGCCAGCTTGGACAGATTGCCCGAATAGGGCGCGGCCAAGCGGATGGTTTCCCCTTGCGCGTATCCCTGGAAACTGCGCACGTCTTCATGCTGGCACGCAGGGACGAGCGCCGCAATCGCCAGCACGACGACGCCGCCCAACAAACCGGTACGCGTAGAGGATGCGTCGCTCACCTTGCGCCGTCCTTGAGCAGTGCGTTGATGTCGGAGAGGTCGGCCTCGGCGAGCTTGCCCACCGCGGCCTTGAGCCGCAGCTGGTTCAAGATGGTGTTGTAGAGCGCCTGCGACAGGTCGCGCCGCGCGGCACTCAATTGCTGCTCGGCGTTGAGCACGTCCACCGCGGTGCGTACCCCCACTTCCTGGCCGAGCTTGGTCGATTCCAGTTGCAGTTGCGTGGAGGCCACCGCCTGCCGCAGGGCCTTGACCTGGGCCAGACCCGAGGTGACCCCCAGGTAGGCCTGCCGGGTTTGAAGCGCAACGCTGCGCCGGGCGTTTTCCAGGTCCTGGCGGGCGCGCTCCTGGTTAGCCACCGCTTCCCGGACGCGGGAGCTGATCGCGCCTCCCTGGTAGAGCGGCACGTTGAGCTGCACCCCGATCACCAAGGCGCGCACGTCGCTGCCAATGCCTTGGACCGAGGAGCTGGCGTAGTTTTGCGAGAGCGAGCCCACCGCATCCAGCGTGGGCCGGTGCCCGGCGCTGGCGCGTTCGACCTCGCGGGTGGCCAGTTCCACACTTTGCTGGGCCAGTGCGATCTGCAGGCTGGACTGGTAGGCCTGTTCGACCCAGGCGTTCATCTCGGCGGGCTGCGGGGCGTTGAGCGTAATCGGGGTGGTGAGCCCGGAGATCTCGCCCACGGGCTTGCCCACGATCTGTTCCAGGGCCCGGTTTTTGACTTCCACTTCGTTCTGCGCCACCAGTTCCTGGGCCACCACCAGGTCGTATCTGGCCTGGGCTTCGCGCGAGTCGGTGATGGTGGCGGTGCCGACCACGAAGTTGCGCTTGGCCTGCTCGAGCTGTTCGGCCACCGCGATCTTCTGCGATTCGATGGTGCTCAAGTTGGCGCGCGCGAGCAGCACATCGAAGTAGGCCTGCGACACCCGGGTCATGAGGTCCTGGGCGGCCACCGTGAGCTGGGTCTGGGCCTGCCGGACCTGGATCTTGGCCTGTTCGTAGATAAGCGCGTTTTGCTTGCGGTACAGCGGCTGGGTGACGGTGACGCCGTAGTTGTAGTCGTAGAAGTCGCGGTTTCCGGAAGGAAAGGTGCTGTTCTTGTATTCGACGTCGAGGTCGTTGTAGTTGGCCCCGGCGCCGAAGTTGACGTTGGGCAGCAGCAGTGCGCGGCCCTGGGGCAGCCGCTCTTGGGCGGCAATGTACTGGGCCTTGGCCGAGGCATACACCGCGTCCTGCAGTGTGGCCTCGCGGTACACCGCAAGCAGGTCGGCGGATAGCACCGGGCCGGCCGCAAGCAATGCTGCGGCCAGAATCGAAATGCGTTTCATCGAATCCTCTCTTTTTTTTCCATGCTGATTACTTTTGCCGGCTGTGCGCTGTTGTTCTGGTCACGGCTGCGGGGCACGAGTCCGTTGGTGATCAAGTCCAGATGTTGTTCCAGATATTTGTCCGCATCGATGTGCTTGCTGTCGCAGAAGTCGAACGAGTGCCGCCACAGCAGCAGGAACACCAAGGGCGCAAGAATCAGCCGCATGGCGTAGTTGGCATCCATGGCCCTGAACTCGCCGCTTTTCATTCCGGTTTCCAGCACGCTCTGCATCAGCCGGTGGCCGCGGCTGATGACCTCGTCGTAATAGAATTTTCCGATCTCGGGAAAGTTCCGGCACTCCGAGAACATCAGTTTCGGAATGCCGCCGAGCTTGGTGTTCCCCACGGACTCCCACCAGGCGAACACGATCTGCCGCATCAATTCGTGGGCCGGGCCCTGATGTTCTTCCAGCAGGCGTTCGCCGCGTTCGATCAGCGGCACGATCCCGGAGCGGATGACCGCCTTGAACAACTCTTCCTTGCTCGAGAAATACAGATAGAGCGTGCCTTTGCTGACACCGGCCCTGGCCGCCACGTCATCCAGCCGCGTCGCGGCATAGCCGCGTTCGACGAACAGGTCGAGCGCGGCGGCCATCAGTTCAGCCGGGCGCGCCTCCTTGCGGCGGGTCCAGCGGCGATCATGTCTGTTCTGAGGGTTCATTGTCGGGGCGTAAATGACCGGGCGGTCAGTAATATACACGCGTCAGTCAAATGTTCAACCTCTTTTCTCACCTGATTGGCCGTTTCGGCATTCACATCACCGCGGCGCCGGCCCGGCGCCTATAATTTTGTATTGCAGTTTGTCGGGCAGACCCACAAGCCCGGGATCGTTTTCGGGACACAGCCATGAGTTCAGTCAGGGCACCGGCGGTTGCCGGCGCCTTCTATCCGGGCGCCGCGGCCACACTGCAGGCGCTAGTTGCGGCGCTGCTGGCGGCCGCGACGACGCCCAGGCAACAACGACCCAAGGTGCTCATCGCGCCTCACGCCGGTTATGTCTATTCGGGTCCGGTCGCGGCGAACGCCTACGCGCTGCTGGCGCCGTTTCGCGGCGACTACTCCCGCGTCGTGCTGCTCGGCCCGGCCCACCGTGCCTACGTGCGCGGACTGGCGCTGCCCGTGGCCGATGCCTTTGCCACGCCGCTGGGCGAAATCGCGCTGGACCGTGAAGCGATCGCGGCGATCCGGCATCTGCCGCAAGTTTGCGTCAGCGACGATGCGCACGCACACGAACATTCGCTGGAGGTGCACCTGCCCTTCCTGCAGCAGGCGCTCGCCGGATTCACGCTGGTGCCCCTTGCGGTTGGCGAGGCCTCTGCCGAACAGGTTGCCGAAGTGCTCCGCCTGCTTTGGGGCGATGACCGCACGCTGATCGTCATCAGCTCCGACCTTTCCCATTACCTGCCCTATGCGCAGGCCAAAACGACCGACGAGCAAACCGCACGCATGGTCCTGAGCATGGCGCCGCAGCTCAACCACCAGCAGGCCTGCGGTGCAACGCCGGTCAATGGACTGTTGCTGGAAGCGCGTGGCCGCGGACTGCGCCCGGAACTGCTGGACCTGCGCAACTCCGGCGATACCGCCGGCGACAAGAGCAGGGTGGTGGGATACGCCTCGTTCGCGTTTTACGACCAGGCGTCCGCGCGGGAGAAGCAAGACGACAAACAGGAACGCGCAGACGGCCGGGTCCTCGTTTCAATCGCGCGCTCTTCGATCGCCGGCAGCTTCGGCATCCGCACTTCCGTGCAGGAAGGCGCACCGTTCCTGGACCGATCGGGAGCATCTTTCGTGACCCTGAAAAGCGAGAACCGGCTGCGTGGCTGCATCGGCAGCCTGCAGGCGCACCGCACGCTGGTCGAGGACGTGAAGGCAAACGCCCGCGCCGCGGCGTTCCACGACCCCCGCTTTGCGCCGCTTTCCTTTGACGAATTGTCTGCCACGAAAATCGAGGTGTCGGTGCTGTCGGCGCTCGCGCCGCTGGCCTTTCGCAACCATGAACACGCGCTCGCGCAGTTGCGCCCGGGCGAGGATGGGGTGGTGCTCGAATTCGGGTGCCATCGCGGCACCTTCCTTCCCCAGGTGTGGGAAAACCTGCCCTCGCCTGCCGTGTTCCTCGGCGAACTCAAGCGCAAGGCCGGCCTGCCGCGGGACTTCTGGGACGACGGCATCCGGCTGTTCCGCTATACCGTGTCCAAGTGGGCCGAGTCGGAGGAATGTCTTTGAACGCGCCGGAGCTGCGGCCTTATCCCGGACGCTGGTGGCACATGCTCGACGACGGCCGCCTGCAGTGCGACCTGTGCCCGCGCGACTGCCGGCTGCACGAAGGCCAGCGCGGCGCCTGCTTCGTGCGCCAGCGCCTGAACGATCGCATGGTGCTCACCACCTACGGCCGTTCCTCCGGATTCTGCATCGATCCGATCGAGAAGAAACCGCTGAATCACTTCTATCCCGGCTCAGCCGTGCTTTCATTCGGTACGGCGGGCTGCAACCTCGCGTGCAAGTTCTGCCAGAACTGGGACATTTCCAAATCCCGCGACATGGACCGCCTGATGGATCAGGCCGGCGCCGAGGACATCGCGGCCGCGGCGGAACGCTCCGGCAGCCGAAGCGTTGCGTTCACCTACAACGACCCGGTGATCTTTGCCGAATATGCGATGGACGTGGCCGACGCCTGCCATGCGCGCGGCATCCAGGCCGTGGCGGTGACCGCGGGCTACATGCACGACGCGCCGCGCCGGGAGTTCTACGCGAAAATGGACGCGGCCAACGTGGACCTGAAGGGATTCACCGACGAATTCTACGTCAGGCTGACCGGTTCGAAACTGCAGCCGGTGCTGGACACGCTCAAGTACCTGCGCCACGAAACCGATGTCTGGTTCGAGATCACCACGCTGCTGATCCCGACCAAGAACGACTCGGACGAGGAACTCTACCAACTTTCGAAATGGGTGGCTAAAGAACTGGGCACCGACGTGCCGCTGCACTTCACCGCGTTCCACCCGGACTACAAGCTCGACGATCTGCCGCCGACCCCGCCCGCCACGCTGACGCGGGCACGCCGGATCGCCATCGGCGAGGGGCTGAAGTACGTGTACACCGGCAATGTGCACGACGTGGAAGGCGGCACCACGTTCTGTACCGGCTGTGGCAGCGCCCTGATCGTTCGCGACTGGCACCGCATTCTGACTTACCGCCTCGATCCACAGGGCAAATGCCTGGCCTGTGGGACTGCGGCCGTGGGACGCTTCGAGAAATTCACCAAAGCCTTCGGCCCTCGCCGCATCCCCATCTCCATCCACGCTGCCTAAGTCCTAGTTCCTTGAAGGTCTTGATCTAGGCTTTCAAGGCAGCGACGACCTCGGCGTCGAAGACCTGCTCGAAGTGCCGGTAGAACTGTCCCACCGAGTGGAAGTTATCGGGCGCTTCCAGGCACACCATCTCGTCGCAGTGGCGCGACACTTCCTCGACGGTTTCCGGGGGCGCCACCGGCACCGCGCAGATCAACTGGGCGGGATTGCGCGCGCGCAATGCATGCAGCGCCGCGATCATGGTGGCGCCGGTGGCGAGTCCGTCGTCCACCACGATGACGATTCGACCCTGAGGGTCTGCCGCCGGGCGGATTGCGGTGTAAGCGGCGCGCCGGGCCTTCAGCACTTCGATCTGCGCCCGCGTCTCCTGCTCCAGGTACGCTGCATCGGCGCCGGCGCTGCGCGCGTGGGCGGCCACGTGCGACCAGCCGGTCTCGTCCACCGCACCGATTGCGAACTCCGGGTTGCCGGGTGCGCCGAGCTTGCGCACCAGCGCCACGTCCACTTCGCCCGCAAGCTTCCCGGCGATGACGTGCGCCATCGGTACCGCGCCGCGCGGAATGCCCAGCACCAGGGGATTCAGGCCGCGATATTTCCCGAGTTCCGCGGCAAGACGGATCGCGGCTTCTTGGCGATCGGCGAACATGAAGAAGAACCTAAGGAAGGACCGGCGCGTTGACTTTGTCGGCGTGCGATCTGACCTGCCTGGACATGAAACGCTCCGCTGCCTGCACGGTGTTGGCGATCAGCATGGTGATGGTCATCGGACCGACGCCGCCCGGCACCGGCGTGATGAATGCGGCCCTTTGCCGCGCGCCTTCGAAGTCGACATCGCCGACGAGTTTGCCGTCGGGCAACCGGTTGATGCCAACGTCGATGACAGTCGAACCCGGCTTGATCATGTCGCCGGTGATCATTTTTGGTTTTCCGGTGGCCACCACCAGGATGTCCGCCAGCGACGTGAACTGTTTCAGATCGCGGGTCTTGGAGGTGCAGATGCAGACCGTCGCGCTGCGCGCCAGGAGCATCAGCGCCATCGGCTTGCCAACGATGTTGCTGCGGCCGACCACCACCGCGTTACTCCCTTCGATCGGGATCCTGTAGTAATCCAGCAGCGCCATCACTCCATAAGGGGTACACGGCGGGAACACCGCTCCGCCGGAGACCAGGCCGCCGAGGTTGTAGAGATGAAATCCGTCGGCGTCTTTTTCCGCCGAGATGACCTCCAGCACCCTGCCGTTGTCGAAATGGGGAGGCAGCGGAAGCTGCACCAGGATGCCGTGGATCTTCGGATCGCGATTCAGTTCCTCGATCTTGGCCAGTACCGTCTCCTGCGGAACGTTCGCGGGAAACTGGTGCACCTCGGAATACAACCCGACTTCGCCGCAGGCCTTGACCTTGTTGCGCACGTACACCTGCGAAGCGGGGTTGTCGCCGACCAGGATCACCGCCAGCCCCGGAGTCACGGCGCGAGCCTTGAGCGCCTCGACGCGTTGCTGCCACTGCGCGCGGATCGCTTTCGAAACCGCGACGCCGTCCATGAGGGTCGCTGTCATCGGTGCGCTCCGCGCCCAGGGACGAGGGACGAGGGACGAGGGGCGAGGTAACGCAAACCACAAAGTCTTTCCGGGAAAGATGGTCCGTACACCGCCGCAATCGTTTCAGTTCGCATCTTCGATTTCACTGTATCAATGGATAGGGTCGAAGCCCAAACGACGGTCTTTCTTGGACGCTTTATATTTCCGGGCTGGAAGATTCCTAACCCCTCGTCCCTCGCCCCTCATCCCTCATCCCTGACTCGCTCGAGCTGTGCGAGAGTCGAGAAGAACACCGGGCCGCGGCCCATGTCCGCTTCGCGCTGGCTCACCAGTGCGTTTACGTTGACCCCGCCGCGTTGCCTGGACCCCTGTAATTGCTTCTGCGCGCCGATCACGCCCGGGAGCAGTCCTTCGACGATGAGCGCATGGGCGAAAACTTCGCCGCGGTCGTTGTACAGACGGCAGTAGTCGCCGTTCTCGATTCCCCGCGCCCTGGCGTCCGCGGCGCTAACCTCGAAGGTCGGGCGCGCCATCATTTCCTGCAGCCGCGGCACGTGCTGAAAACTCGCGCCGATGAAATAATGCGTCGCCGCGCTGATCACCTGGAGCGGATACCGGCTGCTTGCCGCGGCGCTGGACAACCCTTCGGTTTCGTCGACGTGGGCGGGCAGCGGATCGACGCCGAGATCCCTGAGGGCTTCGGAATAGATTTCGATCTTGCCCGAAGGGGTCGGCCACTTGCCGCTGTTCACGCCCCATCTGCGCGGAGAATCCGTGTTGGCGCGCGCCCAGCCGTCGCGCTGCAGTTGCTCGAAACTCACGCCCTCGAACAATGTGTTCACTTCGGGGTCGATCAGCTCGCGGATCATGTCTTCGTCGGACTGCGAGAAGCACGGTTCGTCGTAGTCCATCGCGCGCGCCAGCCGGCGGAACGTTTCCTGGTTGTCCAGGCTCTCGCCCTGTTTCTCGATCGCCTGCTCGGAAAGGCTGAAGTAGTAGTTGCCGTACGCCGCAAGCAGATCCACATGCTCGAGCGCGGTATCGGCGGGCAGCACGATGTCGGCGTAGGCCGTGGTGTCGCTCCAGAAGGTGTCGTGCACCACGGTGAACAGGTCCTCGCGCGCCAGGCCTTTGCGCGCCGCGATCGTGTCCGGCACGCAGTTGGCGGGATCGGCGTTCCAGCAGTACAGCGCCTTGATCGGCGGGTTCAGGTCCGGATCGTTGAGCGCGTTACCCAACTGGATCATGTTGATGGTGCGTGGTTTGCGCCCGGCCAGCAGATCGGTGCGCTGCAGTTTGCGCAGATCCACCCGGCGCATCTCGCCTCCGGTGGACATGCACACGCCGCCCTTGCCGCGCACCGCCCCGGTGATAACGGGCAGCAGCTTGATCGCCTTGGTCATCATCCCGCCGTTGTCGTGACGCTGTATGCCCCAGTTCAGGCGGATGAAGGACTGTTTAGTGCCGCCGTAGAGCAGCGCCAGCTTTTCCACGTCGGCCGCCGCTATCCCGGTGATCGCTTCGACCCGTTCGAGCGGATACTCGGGCAAGCGTTCCTCGAGCAGTTTTTCCCAGCCCACTGTGTGGCTGCGCAGGAAATCCAGGTCGTGCAGCCCGCGATCGACGATGATTTTCATCATGCCCAGCGCCAGCGCCGCATCGGTGCCGGGCCGGGGCTGGATATGCCAGTCGGCGAACGCGGTGGTGCGCGTTACGCGCGGATCGATGGCGATGATTTTCGCGCCGTTGTCGCGCGCCGCATTGACGAAGGGCATCGCGTGTACGCCGGTGGACACCAGATTGGTGCCCCACAGGATCACCACGTCCATCTGCGGCAGGTCTTCGATGTTGGCATCACCCACCCGCCCGAAGGTGTGCATTTCGGCCGCGGCGCCGGCGGCGGTGCAGATGGTGCGCTCCAGCCGCGCCGCGCCCATCTTGTTGAAGAAGCGTTCACCCATGCCGAGGAAACCGAGCATGCCCAGCGTGCCCGAGTACGAGAAAGGCTGGACGGCTTCCGCGCCATGCTCGGCGATGACGGCCTGGAGCCTGGCGGCGACCTCGGTGAGCGCCTCATCCCAGGTGATGCGCTGGAACTTCGCCCCGGGTCCCTTGGGTCCGCTCCTGCGGTGCGGGAAAAGCACGCGCCGGTCGTTGTAAACCAGATCGAGGTAGTGATTGACCTTGTTGCAAAGGTAACCGCGCGTGACCGGGTGCGTGGGGTCGCCTTCGACCTTGATCGCGCGGCCCGACGCGGTGTCCACGGTGACCCGCATCAGGCAGGCGTCCGGGCAGTCGTGCGGGCAGGCCACTCGCGCCACGCGCAGTCCGTTCTCTACCGCTTCCTTGACGACGCCCATCGGTACCTCGCTCGAATCGGGATTGTGCGATATTGTACCTCCCCGCCCGGCCGTGCCGCGCGGCGCCGGCCTTAACAGAACAGTTCAGAGGAGTTTATGCAGCACTTCCGCGCGTTTCTTGCGCTGGCATTCGCCGCCAGTCTTACCCTCACCTCGACCGCGGAAGCAAGGCTCACGCGGCTGGAAATCAGCAAGCGCGAAATGGTCGCCGACGGCATGGCCTTCGGAACCGCCGGCGCCTACGAGAAGCTCACCGGTCGCGCCTGGTTCGAGGCCGACCCCGCTCTCGAACGCAACGCCGCGGTGTTCGACATCGGCCGCGCGCCGCTCAACGGCAGAGGCGCGGTCGAGTTTTCCGCCGATATGGTGATCCTCAAACCGGTGGACATGGCCAAGAGCGCGGCCACGCTGTTCTTCGAAGTCAACAATCGCGGCCGCAAGGTTTCGTTCGGGCGCATGCACGACACCGCATCGGACGCCAACATGAACGAGCCGGTGGCGGCGCGCGATTTCGGCAACGGCTTCCTGATGAAACGCGGTTACGTGCTGGCCTGGGTCGGCTGGGGCGCGGACATCGCGCCCGGCGACAACCGCCTGACGGTCGACTTCCCGGTCGCGCAGGAGAACGGCAAGCCTCTCAGCGAACGCATCCTCACCGAATTCTCCGATCGCAATTTCAACGGCGGCAAACCCTTTTCGCTGCCGCTGTCCGGCGGCCCGGCGTTCAAGTCCTACCCGGCCGTGTCCACGGCCAAGAAGGAAGCGCAGGCGGAACTGTACGTGATCGCCAGCGATTCGCCGCGACCCAGCGGCCCCGCCATTCCGCGCGGAGAACCGGTGAGCGACGACGAATGGGCGTTTGCCGATTGCCCGGAAGGCTGGCCCGGCAAACCCAGCGTCGAACATATCTGCCTGAAGAGCGGGTTCCGCAACGACCGCAATTACCATCTGCTGTATCGCGCCACCGGCTCGCCGGTGATGGGGCTGGGCTATCTCGCCAGCCGGGACTTCGTTTCCTTCCTGAAGAACGACGAGAAGGACGCCGCCGGCAATCCGAACCCCGTTTTCGGCATCAAGACCACGCTGTGCCAGGGCATTTCATCGTCGGGAATGTACCTGCGCGACTATCTCTACCACGGCTTCAACGTCGACGAGAAAGAACGGCGGGTGTGCGACGGCATGCACATCCACGTCGCCGGAGTGCAAAAGCTGTTCCTCAACTATCGGTTCGCGCAGCCCAATGCCTTCACCCAGCAGCACCGCGAGCGCTATGTTCCGGACACCAACTTCCCGCGCCAGTACGCGGTGCGCATCAATCCTTTCACCAACACTCCCGACGGCATCCTCAAGCGCCCGCTGACCGACCCCAAGATCATCCACACCGACACGTCGAACGAATACTGGCAGTTCCGTGCCTCGCTCACCGGTGCGAGCGAAGGCGGCACCATGGACTTCAACGAGTCGTCGCGGGTGCGCCGATACCTGCTTTCCAGCTTGCAGCATGGCAGCTTCAAGCCCGACGCGGCACACCGCGGCATCGGCAACCGTCAGTGCGAGCAGCTCAGCAACCCGGTGCACCCCGGTCCGCTGCTGCGCGCATTGGTGGTGGCACTGGACGACTGGGTGAAAAAGAACACGGCGCCGCCGTCCGCCAGCGTGCCCAGAATCGCGGACGGCACGCTGGTGCATGCTTCCGAACTGAAGCTTCCGAAGATCCCACGACTGACTTACCAAGGCCTTTACAACGGCTCCGGCGACCGCAATTTCGGCCCGCGGGTGCGCGGCAATTCCGGCGTGATCGACCTGTTGATTCCCGAAACCGTAGCCACCCACAAGGTCCTGGTGCCGCAGGTGGATGCGATCGGCAACGACATTGCCGGAATCCGCCATCCCTTCGTCGAGGCGCCGGCCGCGACGCTGCTGGGCTGGAATACCCGCATCGCGGAGTTCGGCGGCCCGGACCTGTGCGACCTGCTCGGCTCGATGATTCCGTTGCCAAAGACCAGGGCTGAGGCGCGGGCCAAAGGCGACCCGCGTCCCTCACTCGAGGAACTGTACGGCACGCACGACGGCTATGTGCGCAAGGTCGCCGAAGCGGCAAGAAAACTGCAGGAGCAGCGGCTGATGCTGCCCGAAGACGTGGAACTGGTGATTCAGGAGACCGAAGCCGGAGACGTGCTGCGCTAGGGAAACGCTGATCACGTGGCAAACACGCGAGCGTGTTCCCCCGTATTGAACCGGCACTGCGCAGTGCGGTCCCATCGGCATATCGGATAATCGCGACATGCCGATCGACATTCCGAGGTCTCTGTTTCGCCGGCTGCTGCGCTGGATGCTGTGGACGGCGGGCTCGCTGTTCCTGATCGGGGTAGTGGGTTTTGCTTACGTCACCTTCGTCGGCATAACGGTCGATGCCTCGCTTCTGCGCGGGCGAATCGCCACGGTCTTCTCCGATGCCCTCGGGCGCACGGTGCAATTCGACGGCCCGATGGAACTCGAGATCTCCGCGCGGCCGAAGTTGCGGGTCGGCGGACTGCACATCGCCAACGCGCCGGGTTTTGAAGGAGGCGAATTCGCCAGCCTCGGCGAGGCGCGACTCGCCCTCGACCTTTGGCCGCTGCTGAAAAAGCGCCTGCAGATCGAGGAAGTCACCGGAAGCCACGTGCGCGTGCGCCTGCAGAGAAGGGCTGATGGCGCCAACAACTGGACCTTCCTCCGGGCGCGGCGCCCGGCGCAGCAGGGCGCTGCCGAGCCCGGGACAGCCGCCGCCGTCAGCGCCGACCGCGCGCTCGCCCTGCTGGATATCCAGCAGGTCACGCTCGAGAACCTGAACGTCGAGTACGTCAGCCCGACGGGTAGGAGCCACTACTTCGATCTGCACAAACTGTCCGCGCAGTCACCCTCGGGGCGTCCGCTGAAGGTCACGTTGAATGGCGCCGTGGAGAAGGAATTCCCCTACCGGCTCGACTTCACCGGCGGTGTGCCGGCGGATCTGTCGGATCCCGCCAAGCCCTGGCCGGTCGAACTGACGCTCACTTTCCTGAGTTCGACGCTTACCGCGAACGGCACCCTGTCGGGACGCAGCGGCCAGATCGGATTCGGCCTCGGCACCGAAAACCTGCTCGAGTTCGAGCGGCTGTTCCAGACCAAACTTCCCGCGGTGGGCGCCAGCGGCATTGCCGGCACCATCGCCTTCGAACCGGGCAAGGTCTCGCTCAGGCAGCTGGGAGCAACAATGGGTGGTACCGCGCTGATCGGCGACCTCGATTTCGACTATTCGGCAGCCAAACCGAGAGTCAGCGGCGCGCTCACCGTTCCGGTGCTGGATCTACGCCCCTTTCTGGTCGACCGGCCAACCGAGGAAGTGCCGCGCGCGCCGCCGAAGAGCCTTGCCGAGGTCTACCGAGAATTGTCGAGGGCGAGTTTCACCCTGACCGAACTCACACGCGCGGATGCCGACGTCACGCTGCGCGTAGGACGCTGGGTAAGCCTGCCCGGCGACGTAAGCGACGTTTCGCTGCGGGTGAAAATCGACAATGGCCGACTGCAAACGCCGATGCAGGCCACCGTCACCGGCGTCAGGCTGGCCGGCAGCGCGCAGGTAGACGGCACCGCCTCGCCGCCGACCTTTCGGCTCGGACTCGGCACCCGCGATTCCGACCTCGGCGGCCTTGCCGAACTGCTGACAGGCGTTAGCGGCATCGAGGGCAAAGTCGGCCGTTTCGATCTGCGGCTCACCGCAGCCGGCGACCAGGTGGCGGAACTTGTGCGCAGCCTCGACGTGCGGCTCGACATCGAACGCGGTCGCCTTTCCTACGGCAACATCGAGGGTGGCCGGCCGGTCGATTTCACGCTCGAGAAACTGGCCGTGGCGCTGCCCGCCGGCAAGGCGCTCACGGGGGAAATGCGCGGTTCGCTGTTGGGTAACCCCGTGACCGCGCAGCTGCGCAGCGGCGCGCTGGAGCCGTTGATGCTGGAGGATCGCGTACCGATCGATTTCAGCGCGCGTTCCGGCGGCGTGCGGGCGCACATCCACGGCGTGCTCCAGCTGCCCTCCGAGAACCGCGGACCGGAATTGAACTTCGAGATCTCCGCGCCGCGCGCCGGCGAGGTGGCAAGCTGGTTCGGCCTGCGGCCCGGGGCCGAGGCACGCGCCGCGCTCTCGGGCAAGGCCGCCTTGCGCAGCCACCAGTGGAGCGTTGCGGATTTTTCCCTGCAACTCGGGCGCACCACGCTCACCGCCGAGGCTCTGCATACAGGCATCGGCACGCAGCCGCTGCTGAAAGTGCGCCTGGCTGCCGAGCAGATTGACGTCGCGGAGCTGGAATCCCTGCTGCCGAAGACGCAGAAAAAGGAATCTTCCGGTCCGGTGCTGAACATTCCCATTCTGCCCCAGGGCATCGACCTGACCGACGCCGACGTCGAAGTGCGCCTGAAGCGCTTTCTCGGGAGCCCGCTCGAAGTGCGCGACGTCTCTTTCGACGGCCGTATCCGCGACGGCTACATGTACCCGTCGCAGTTCGCGGTCAATGTCGCCGAAACGGCATTGCGCGGCGCGATACTGCTCGACCTGCGCGGCAGCGAACCGAATGCGGGGCTGTGGCTGTTCGCCAACGATGCCGACATTGGCAAGGTTTTGCGCAAACTCGATCTCGCCCGCAACATCGACGCCACGCTCGATCTGATGCAGATCTACCTCGCGACGCGTTCCACCCGGCTCGGCGACTTGATCGCGCGCGCCGACCTGACCGGGAATTTCGCCGGTGGCCGCGTCACGCTGCGCGATCCGAATACCCGCGCCGAGGCGCACATCGCGCTGGAGAGCGGACTGTTGCGCGCCGCGCCGGGCGACAAGGTGCGCCTCGATCTCAAGGGTTCGATCGACGACATCCCGGTCGCGATCGGCGTGGAAACCGCCTCCGCGCAGGACCTGGTGAACCCGAAGCTGCCGGTGCCGTTCAAGCTCAGCACTGAAGCGGCCGCAACCCGAATGGAACTCTCCGGCGCCATCGCGCGGCCGCTGGGAAACCGGGAGGTCGAACTGGCGCTCGAAGTGCGTGGAACGCGCTTCGATACGCTGAACAAGCTGGCGCGCGCCTCGCTGCCACCGTGGGGGCCATGGTCCGCGGTCGGAAAATTCCGCATGTCCGCGCGCGGATACGAAGTGGACGATCTGGTGCTGCAGGTCCGGGAAAGCGCGCTCAACGGCAAGGGCCGGTTCGAGACCAGTACGGGGCGCCCTCGCATCGAAATCACACTGGCCGCACCGAATGTCCAGCTCGATGATTTCAGGTTCGACGGCTGGTCGCCTTTCGAAAAGAAGTCCGCCAACGAAAGCGACAAGACGCTTAGCGCGGATGAGATGCGCGCCAGGGCGACCGAGGCAAGCAAGCAGGCGCAGGAGCTTCTCAGTCCCGCAATGCTGCGCCGGCAGGACGCCTATCTGACGGTGCAGGTGGACCAGGTACTGGCCGGCCAGGACAAGCTCGGCAGCGGAAGGCTGGTGGCGAAGCTGGAAAACGGCCGCGCCGACATCGGCCCGGTGGAACTCAATGTCCCCGGCGGCTCGGCCAGGCTGTCGCTAGGCTACGAACCGACCGAGCAGGACGTCAAGGTGGACACCCATATCGAAGTGGACAAATTCGATTACGGCATTCTCGCGCGCCGCATCAAGCCGGATGCCGACTTGCGCGGCACGTTCAGCCTGAACGTTGACGTAACCTCGCGTGCACGCTATCTCTCGGACATCCTCCGCCACGGCAGCGGGCGCATCGACTTTGCCGTGTGGCCGCAGAACATGCAGTCGGGAATTTTCGACATGTGGGCGGTCAACGTGCTGGTCGCGCTGATACCCGTGGTGGATCCGGGCAAGGCTTCCAAGGTCAATTGTGCGATCGGGCGCTTCGAGCTCAATGACGGCAAGCTGGTGGACCGGACCATTCTGCTCGATACCGGCCGCATGCGCGTCACCGGCAAGGGCTCGGCGGACTTCGGCACCGAAACGCTCAACCTGCGCATGCGCCCTCAGGCCAAGACCGCGCAGTTCTTGAGTCTCGCCACGCCGATCCAGGTCAGCGGCACGTTCAGGAATTTCAAGATCGGCGTCTCTCCAGGCGACGTCGTCGAAACCGTCGGCCGGCTGGCGACTTCGATCATCTGGGTGCCGCTGAAGAAGCTTGCCGGCAAGAAGATACCGCGGGACGGCAGCGACGTCTGCGGTGAGTCGCTTTAGGCGCTGCCCCCGCCTTGATCACGCGGCTACTGTGCCTTTGCGGACTGCTCGGCGACCGTGCGCCCGTTGGAGGAGGAGCGGATCTGGTAGGTCGGGCGCGTCGATTTGTCCAGGTAGTACGGCATCATCTTCGGCACCAGCGCGGCAAGCGTTTCCATGCGTTTGGCCGGTGCCGGGTGCGTGGAAAGGAAATCGAAAAGCGAGCTGCCGTCGCTCCCACCGACCTTGCCCATCTTGTCCCAAAGCGTCACCGCCGCCTGCGGGTGAAAGCCCGCCTTTGCAGCCAATTCCATTCCGATGCGGTCGGCTTCCGATTCCGCGCCGCGGCTGTTCGGCAGCTCCAGCGCGACCACTGCGGCGAGCTGCGCTCCGGTCAGCGCGAGGCCGCCGTACTTGCTGCCCTGCGTCGTGGCGCCAATCACGCCCAAACCGGCCTGCATGGCCAACGCCCGCGACATCCGCTCTGCGGTATGTTTGGCCAGCGCGTGCGCAATCTCGTGTCCGAGCACCTGGGCCAGTTCGTCGTCGGTCGCCTTGAGTTGGTCGATCAGGCCGGTATAGATCGCCATCTTGCCGCCGGCCATGGCCCACGCGTTCACGGTCTTCGGTTCGTCGATGACCTTGATGCCCCATTCCCAGCTCTCGGTCTCCGGCCGGAACTTGATCGCCTGCGCGACCAGAAGCCCGGTAATGCGCTCGATCCGGGCTGTTTCCGCGGCATTGTTGTTGATCTGCCCGTTCTTTTCGAGCGGCTGCAGCATCGCCACGTAGGCTTCCTTCGATGCCGCAATGGCGCTGTCTTCCGAGACCAGCATCAATTGCTGGCGGCCGGTGATCGGATTGGTCTGGCAGGCGCACAGCGCGAGCACTGCGAACGCCAGGGTGAACAATGTCTTTTTCATGGGATGCGGTCCTCCGCCTGTATCTCCGGGGTTCCGGGAACTAAGCACTGTCCATCGTAACGCCTTGCAGTTCCGTGCGTTGACCCACTTTGCGGTGCGAACGGACGCAAAAAAGCCGGCAGCAGATGCCGGCCTGGTTTGCCACGCAGACGCAGTTCAGCCGTACAGCCTGCTGTGCTTGGGTACCTTGGCCATCAGGTATCCCATCTGGTCCTGAAGGATGCGGCGGTTTTGCAGGATCAGGTGCTCGTAGCGGTTGGGCACGTAGGGGGTGTACAGCAGCGGCATGTCGGCCGACTCCGGCGTGCGCCCGCCTTTGCGGATGTTGCAGCCGCGGCAGGCGGTTACCACGTTCATCCAGCGGTCCTTGCCGCCGAGATAGACCGGCATCACGTGGTCGCGCGACAGGTCGCGTTCCTTGAACTGGCCGCCGCAATAGGCGCACATGTGGCGGTCGCGGAAAAACAGCGAGGTATTGGACAGGTGCGGCTCGGCGTGGTGGTCCTTGACGAAGTCCACCGCGCCCTTGATGGCGATGATGCTGTGGGTGGACAACTGAGAACGCGCGCCGGTCTTGCGCGACACGCCGCCGTGGTAGGTCGCCACGACTTCGCCGTGCGACCAGGCCACCATACGGCGCGCGTAGTAAGAGATGGCCTCTTCGACCATCAGCCACCGGCTGGGGGTGCCGGCCATATCCACTGCAAGAATCAGGGCCAACTCCGCTCTCCTGGACAGTCCAAGCTCTGACTTATGGTCAGGTTTCGGTTCTTGAGCCGGATTCCGGACGCAACTTGTAATCGGAAGGCCGGAAACACGGCGCTTTCAGGAGTATAGGCAGATCAAACGCAGTTTGGAAGCGTCTACGCTGCCTAAGCACCCGTTTATGCGGATTATTCGCCGGCCCGTCAGGCCGTGGTCGTAGCCAGGATCACTTTCTGCATGGTTATGGCGTTGACCGGGCACACCGCCTCGCAGCGGCCGCAGCGAATGCACTGGCTTTGGTCAATCCACAGCCGGTTGTAATAAAGCGAGTCGGTCGCGCCCTTTTCCACTTTGGTATAGCCCAGGACCCGTCCCTCATCGTCCCGCAGCAGCGAAGCAATTTCGACGATGCAGCCTTCAACCGGCTTCACCTTCAGGCACTCGTCGCACAGCACGCAGTCCCTGTCCACGATCTCGAACTTGTAGTGGCAAAGGTAGCAGCGCGACGCCTCTTCCCTCGCCACCGGCTCGGCGAACCCGGTTTCGACTTCCGCCTCGAGTCCCCTGGCCGCAACCGCAAGTGTCGGCATCGGATGGATCGGAATGACGTTCATCTCCGCGGTGCGCCCGGTGGTGCGGCCGCCCGGCAGCTTCGAGCGGAAAACGGCGCCGATCTGCGCGACCTGCTTTCTGCGCGGCGCGTCCGTCATCCATTCGTCCACCTTGCGCGCGCACGCCTTCGCATGCCCGATCGCCTGGATCAGTGTGGTGGCGCCGAGCGCAAAATCGCCCGCCACGAAAATTTTGCGCTGCGCGGTCTGGTGGGCCGTGCCGCTCGCCAGCCAGCCGTCGCGCGCCACCAGGTTCGGCGCAAGTGCCACATCGATCCATCCCGCTTGCGGAAACTGCCCTGTCGCGAGGATCACGGTGTCGGCACCGATCTCGAGTTCGGCTCCGGGGATCTCGACCGGCGCATGCCGGCCGTCGCGGCCGTGTTCCCCGTGCCGAGTACGCACAAAACGCGCGCCGATCAACTTGCCCCGGTCGCCGAGAAAGGAGAGCGGCGCGCAATTCGTTTCCACGTGCCCGCCTTCCTCCAGCAGCTCCTCGAGTTCTCCCGGCAGCACCACCATTTCCTCGCGCGCACGGCGGTAGACGACGCCGACTTGCGCACCAAGCCGCAGCGCGGTACGGGCGCAGTCCATGGCGGTATAGCCGCCGCCGATCACGACGACACGCGCGCCGATCTCTCGCCTGCCGAACTCGTTCACCTGGAGCAGGAAACTCAGGCCGTGCTCGATTCCCGTCAATTCCTTGCCGGGCAGCTCAAGCACGTTGGGCCGCAGCGTTCCAGCGGCCAGCACCACCGCGTCGAAGTCTTCGGAGAGCTGAGCCAGCGTGACGTCGGTACCCACTGCGACTCCGCAGCGGATGGTCACGCCGATGGCGGCGATCTGGCGGATCTCGCGATCGATGATTTCGCGCGGCAGCCGGAACGCCGGGATGCCCTGGTTGAGCATTCCGCCCGGAGTGCGGTGTTTCTCGAACACGGTGACGCCATGTCCGGAGAGCGCCAGTTCACGCGCGGCGGTCAGCCCCGCAACACCGGCGCCGATCACCGCAACCCGCTTCCCGCTCACGGGAAAATCCGGCTTGAGGACCACCGGCGCGCGGGAACTGAAATCCGCGGCCGAGCGTTTGGAAAAGCAGATCGCGACCGGCTCGCCATTACCTTCCCAGCCGTGTCGGCAGGCGTCCTCGCAAGGCCGCGAGCACACCCGGCCGAGCACCGCGGGAAAGACGTTGTCGCGGAGGTTGATCTCGTAGGCTTCGGCGAACCTGCCGTGATAGATCGCCTCGAGATAGCCGGGGATGTCGGTGCCCGCCGGACACGCCGCCTGGCAGGGGATGTTTTTCTCCAGCCAGTGCAAGTCCTGGGCAGCGGTGCTTTCGCCGGCAGCGATGGAAAGGGCGGTGGCGGATTTGAACTCAGATCGCACGGTCGTGAATACGTGAATATCGTGAATATCGTGAATATCGCAATAGAAGCCCTCTATTTGCGAGCCTCCTTCTTCACACACTTACTCTTATTCACGACCTCCAGACTTTACGCCCTTACGAGTCACGATATTCACGACATTCACGATATTCACGGCCTCAAAACAACCCCACCACTTTCCCATCTGGCGTGAGATCGATCTTTGTCGCGGAGGGAACCTTCGGCAAGCCCGGCATGGTCATGATGTCGCCGCAAACCATGACCACGAATTCCGCCCCTGCCGCCAGCCGCACTTCGCGGATGTTGATGGTGTGGCCCGACGGCGCGCCGCGTGCGGAGGCGTCGGTCGAGAAC
This sequence comes from Pseudomonadota bacterium, assembly GCA_038040175.1. Lineage (GTDB taxonomy): Bacteria > Pseudomonadota > Gammaproteobacteria > Burkholderiales > JACQAP01 > JACQAP01. The sequence continues at coordinate 43,090 of JBBPIT010000010.1, forward strand.
GAGTACTGGGTCTTGGCGATGCATACCGGGTAGTGGCCGTAGCCGTCGTCCTGCAGATTCTGGATCTGCGCTTTCACCTTGGCATCCGCGCTGACATCCGCCGCGCCATAAATTTTGGTCGCGACCGCTTTCACCTTATCCCAGAGCGTGGCGGAATCTTCATAGACAAAATGGAAGTTGGACTTGTTGTTCCCGATGATGTCCACCACCGTGCGCGCCAGGTCTTCCGCCCCCGCCCCACCTTTGGCCCAGTGCTTCGCCAGGACCACCGGGGTGTCCTGCGCGCCGATCTTTTTCTTCAGCAGATCGACCTCGGCATCGGTGTCGTGGGTGAAGTGGTTGATCGAGACCACGCACGGCAGGCCGTAGTGGTTGCGCACGTTGTCCACGTGGCGCGAGAGGTTGGCGATGCCCTTCTCCAGCGCGGCAAGATTCTCCTTGTTGAGCTCCTTGAGATCCGCCCCGCCGTGGTATTTGAGCGCGCGGATGGTGGCGACGATCACGCAGGCATCGGGACGCAGCCCCGACTTGCGGCATTTGATGTCGACGAACTTTTCCGCGCCGAGGTCGGCGCCGAATCCGGCCTCCGTCACGACGTAGTCGGCGAGTTTCAGTCCGGCACGGGTGGCGATCACCGAGTTGCAGCCGTGGGCGATATTGGCGAACGGCCCACCGTGAATGATTGCCAGGTTGTTTTCCAGCGTCTGTACCAGGTTGGGTTTAAATGCGTCCTTCAGCAGCACGGTCATGGCGCCGTGGGCATTGAGATCGCGCGCCCGCACCGGCTTCTGCTCGCGGGTGTAACCGACCACGATGTTGCCCAGTCTCTCCCTGAGATCCGCAAGCGACGTGGCCAGGCAGAAGATCGCCATCACTTCCGATACCGCCACGATGTCGAAGCCGTCCTGGCGCGGATAACCGTTGGCGGGACCGCCGAGCGACACCACGATGTCGCGCAGCGCACGGTCGTTCATGTCCAGCACCCGTTTCCAGGTGATGCGGCGCACGTCCACCCCGAGTTCGTTGCCGTGATGGATGTGGTTGTCGAGCATCGCCGCCAGCAGATTGTTGGAGAGCTGGATGGCGTTGAAGTCGCCGGTGAAGTGCAGGTTGATGTCTTCCATCGGCACTACTTGTGCATAGCCGCCGCCGGCCGCCCCGCCTTTCATGCCGAATACCGGGCCGAGGCTGGGTTCGCGCAACGCAATCAGCGCTTTCCTGCCGATGCGGTTGAGCGCGTCGCCCAAGCCCACCGTGGTGGTGGTCTTGCCCTCCCCCGCCGGTGTCGGGTTGATCGCGGTCACCAGGATCAGCTTGCCGTCGGGCCGGTCTTTCAGGCTGTCGAGATAGGCGAGCGAGATCTTCGCCTTGTAGTGACCGTAGGGTTCAAGATTTTCCTCGGGGATTCCCAGTCGTTCCAAGGCAAGCGCGGCGATACGCTTGAGCTTGGCCTGCTGGGCGATTTCAATGTCGGAAAGCACGATGACCTCTTGTGTCGTTCTTATGGATATAAGCGGGATAAAACAAAAAAAGCGGCAGGACCGAGGTTCTGCCGCTTCTTCGAAGCCGGGTCGTTTACTTCGACTTGCCGGTCCGGCCGAGTTCGGGACGGATGAAAGTGGTGCCACTCGGCCCCACTCCCGCAAGCTGCAGGATCACTTCCTCGTCCTTGGCGCCGTCGAAATGCGCCGCGCCCGAGGGATGCATCATGTAACCGCCGGGGCGGATCGGCTCGGTCTTGCTCGGGTCGAAGTTTTCGCCGGTGCCGGTCCACCAAGTGCCCTTGATTACGGTCGCCAGCCGATCCTCCGGGTGGTAATGCGGCATGCTCATGGTGCCGGGCGAAAACCTGACCCGGATGACATAGGCGCCCGCTTTCGACGGATCGCCGTATACCTTCATGCGCTTGATTCCGGGGATGCCGGGGTAGTCCTCCCATACTTCATCGCCGACTTGCAGGGTCACGAAGCCCTTGTCGTCCACTTTGAGATCGGCATGCGAGCAGGTGATCGGCATTGCGGCCGCCGCCAGCGCGGCCGCAGCCAGAAAGAATTTGCGGGTGAATGTCATGACGTTCTCCCGGGAAAAAGATTGCGGGTAAGTTTACCTCAACCCGCCATGTAATCGAGCGTGACGTGCGCGAGCGAACGCACGCCGAGGAGCAGCGCCGACTCGTCCACGAAAAAGCGTGGCGAATGGTTCGGCGCCGACTGTTTGCGGTCGGTGCCCCTGGGCGTGATGCCGAGGAAATAGAAAAAACCCGGAATCTTCTGCTGATAGTAGGAGAAGTCCTCGTAGCCGGTGATTTTCTGGCCGACGAAAACCTTGTCCGCGCCGGTCACGCGCTGCAGAGTCGGCACCATGCGCTCGGTCAAGGGTACGTCGTTCACCGTAACCGGGTAGGCGTTGTCGAAATGCACCTGCGCACTTGCCCCCGCGCTCCTGGCGATCATCTCCACCGTATTGCGGATGCGGGCGTGAATGTCCGCGCGCATGTCCTCGTTGAACGTGCGCACCGTGCCCAGCATATCCACCGTCTCCGGAATGATGTTGTCTCGCACCCCGCCCTTGATCGCGCCGATGCTGACCACCGCCGGCTCCAGGCTCACGTCCACCTGGCGGCTGACGATGGTCTGCAACCCGAGCACGATCTGCGATGAAATCACGATCGGGTCCACTCCCCGCCACGGCAGCGCGGCGTGGGTCTGGCGCCCGGTCACCGTCACCCGGATGCGATCGGAACTGGCCATCGCCGGGCCGGGCCGATAGGCAATCGTGCCGGCCTCGACGCCGGCGAACACGTGCAGGCCGAAAATTACGTCGGGTTTCGGATTTTCCAGCACGCCCTGCCTGATCATCAGCGCCGCGCCGCCGTCCTCGCCCGGCGGCGGGCCTTCCTCGGCAGGCTGGAAGATGAATTTGATGCTGCCGGCAAGTTGCTGCTTCATGCCCGCCAGCAATTCGGCCACACCCATCAGGATCGCGACATGGCAATCGTGGCCGCAGGCGTGCATGACGCCGACTTCCTGGCCATTGAAATTGGCGCGGCTCCTGGAGGCAAACGGCAGATCCACTTCCTCCGTTACCGGCAGCGCGTCCATGTCCGCGCGCAACGCGATGACCGGCCCCGGACGGCCGGTATCCAGCAACCCGACCACGCCGGTGTGCGCGACCCCGGTCTGCACCTTCAGTCCAAGTGCTTGCAGATGCCCGGCAACAACGCCGGCGGTGCGTACCTCGCGGTTGGAGAGTTCCGGGTGCTGGTGCAAATCCCGGCGCCAGGCAATGACTTTGGATTCGAGTGCCGCTGCGCGCGCGTCTATCTGTGCACCCGGATCGAGTTGATCGTTCATCGCAAGGGTTTCACGAACTTGAGGGTCATGCGATCGCTTTCGCCGATGGCGAGATACTTCGGTTTCTCCGCGTCGGGAACATTGCGCAGGTTCGGCGGCAGCGTCCAGACCCCGCCGGGATAGTCCGCTGTGTCCTTCGGATTGGCGTTGATTTCCGACTTGTTGTCGACCTTGAAACCGGCCTTCTGTGCGGTCTCGATGACGTAGGTCTCGGTCATGTAGCCGGAGTGGATCTGACGCTGGAAGGGAGTGCCGGGCTTGGCGCGATGCTCGACGACCCCGAGCACGCCGCCGGGCTTGAGCGCGTCGTAGAAGGCCTTGAACATCGCGTCCGCGGTGCCGGCCTTGGCCCAGTTGTGGACGTTGCGGAAGGTCAGCACCATGTCGGCGCTGCCCGCGGGTGCGATCTGGATCGCACTCGGCGCAAACACCGACAGTTGTACCTTGCCGTAGAGATCGGCGTCACCCGCGAGTTTGGCGCGGAAGTTTCTCTCATTGGTGCGCTGGATTTCCGAGGATTGCTCGGTCACCTGGAATATGGCGGCGTAGTAGGCGCCACCACGCATGACCGGCGCCAAGATCTCGGTGTACCAGCCCGCGCCCGGGGTGATTTCGACCACCGTCATATTCGGCTTCAGTCCGAAAAACAGCAGCGTTTCCTTGGGATGGCGGTATTTGTCGCGCGCCTTGTTGGCATCCGGGCGATGGCTGCCGGTCATTGCGCGATCGATCAACACCTCGGCATCCTGCGCCTGGGCCGGCGCCACCATCGCGCCGGCGGCCAGTACCGGCAACAACAGCACACGGAAAATGGATTGCAACGCCTGCTTCATGAATCTCCTCCTTCGTTCTCGGTTTTGTTGGCTGTTGTCCGTCTAGCGGCGATTGTTCTGACGATACTCGAGATCCTGCCGCTGGATCTGAATCGACAGGTCGCGCGCCCGCTGCTCGCGTTCGAATGCCAGCACCGACCTCGGCAACGGCGGCGCCTGTTCCTGCCGGTGCGCACTCGCCCGCTGGGATTCGAGCAGTTGCCGCCACTGGACATCCTGAAAGCGTTCGACCTGCACCCGTTCGGCGGCGGTTTGCTGCTCCATCTCCAGCCTTGCGGCGGGCAGTTCGGCGCGGAGATCGGACTCGCCAGCGCTGACCGGCGGGGCGTCCTCGAGCAACTTTCGCAAGAGGTTGGCGCGCTCTATGTGGTTGGCGGCTTCGTCAGCCGGAACCGGTCCGGCGGCGACGGCCAGAAGCAGCAATACGATCGGGGAGAGTTTCACTTTTTTGTGACCACCGGAGGCCTGCCGAGTTTACAAGCGGGCCCAGGAACCGTCCATTCGTTCTCCTGCTATAGCGACAAATTTCGATCCCGGGGCAGCGTATCGGGGACCATGTCTCGCTGGCCGTACAGCTCGGTAAAGAATACGAATAAATTATTTATGTTTCATATAGTTCAATAAGTTATGTGATGCTTTATATTTAGACTTATTGCAACGCGACAGAAACACGTCCAATCGCGCAACTATCTGATAAAATACGTTTCAGAAATAATGCTATACGAAACCCACTAACGACTCTTGCACTGCCGCAAGATAGCCAAAGGACCAACACCATGAAAAACTTACTCGAAACCGTGTTCAACTGGTTCAACACCGATGAAAACCGGGAGCTCGAGGCTTACTTGTCCCGGGCCGCCAATCCGGCCGATGTGGATCGCCTGTTGCGCCAATGGGAGAACAAGGACAAGTCCTTCTTCTACCTGCCGTAAGGTAGCCTTGATTTTCCGCCGCGCCCAATCGTCCCCGCCCTTTCCCGAGTGAAGTTCGGACAGCGCAAAGTCATCACGCTTGCTCTCCAGGGCGGCGGCGCACTCGGCGCGCTGACCTGGGGGGTGCTGGATCGGCTGCTCGAGGAACCGAAACTCAAGATCGAAGCGATCAGCGGCACCAGCGCCGGCGCGATCAATGCCGCGGCGCTGGCGTCCGGCTACGCAAAGGGCGGCCGCGAAGGCGCCCGCAAATCCCTGGACGACTTCTGGAATTCGGTGGGCACGGCATCCTACTCGATCGGCTCGTCCACCGGGGTGCACAGGGCCCTGTTGCCAAACCCGCAGAAACTCCTGCTCGGCCTCACCCGCTTTTTCTCCCCCTACCAGCTCAACCCCTTCGACATCAATCCGCTGCGCGACATCGTCGCCAAGGTGGTGGACTTCGATGCCGTGCAAAGCCGCCGGGCAATCCGGCTGTTCGTCGGCGCCACCCGTGTCCGCACCGGCACCCTGCGGTTGTTCGAGAACCGCGAACTGACGTCCGATGCACTGCTGGCGTCCGCTTGCCTGCCGACCCTGCATCACACGATCGAAATCGACGGCGAGCCGTATTGGGACGGGGGCTATACGGGAAACCCGGCCGTCTATCCGCTCATCTATCGCTGCAAGACGCCGAGCATCCTGGTGGTGATGCTGCAGCCTCTGACCCGCGAAGATCCTCCGACCAGCGCACAGGCAATTCGCAGCCGCTTGACCGAATTCCAGTTCAATTCTTCGTTTCTCCGCGAGATGCGCAGCATCGCGCTGGCCAAGCAGGCGATCGACGCGCAATGGCTGCCGATCGGGAGCCTGGAACGCCGCTTCAGGAAACTGAATTTCCACCTGATCGAAACCGACGACCTGCTCGCGCGCATGAGCATCGAAAAGGCGCTCAACGCCGATCTCGGCTTCCTGCTGAAACTCAAGGAAGAGGGACGAACCCGGGCGGGGGCCTGGCTCGAAAAGCATTTCGACCAGGTCGGCGGGCGGTCTTCGATCGACCTGGCCAAATTGTTCGGCTAGGGAATTCCCGCCGTTTGCCCCCGCTTGCGTCCCCGCCCCTGTTACTGTATATAGTTACAGTATAGGAGGTTTCCCATGGACGATCTCACCCCCCGCCAAGCCGAGGTACTGCAACTGATTGCCGATTTCGTGCAGAGCACCGGCTTCCCTCCCACCCGCGCCGAAATTGCCAGGAGCCTCGGTTTCCGTTCCGCGAACGCCGCCGAGGATCATCTCAAGGCTTTGGAAAAAAAAGGTTTTATCGAATTGTTTGCCGGCGCCTCGCGCGGCATCCGGCTCAAGGAGGGACTCGGCCTGCCGGTCATCGGCCGGGTCGCGGCAGGCAGCCCGATCCTCGCCGAAGCCCATGTCCAGGGGCGCTACCAGGTCGACCCGCTGCTGTTCAGCCCGCGTGCGGATTACCTGTTGAAAGTGCGGGGAATGAGCATGCGCGATGCCGGCATCCTCGACGGCGACCTGCTGGCGGTGCACCGCACCCGGGAGGCGCGCTCCGGCCAGATCGTGGTGGCGCGCCTGCACGACGAAGTCACGGTGAAGCGCTTCAAGCGCCAGGGCAACCAGGTGCAACTGCTGCCCGAGAACCCGGACTTCAAACCCATACATGTAGACCTGAAGCGTGATCCGCTGGCGATCGAAGGGCTGGCGGTCGGGCTGATCCGGAATGGCAGGATTTCGTGAGGCGTGAAGGGTGAATGAGTGAAGGGTGAAGGGTAAAAAAACAAACACCCTCTCTGCAGCAAATCCGCACAGGTGCAGGTGATGACATCTCTCAACCGCATCAATCAGGAGGCAATCATGGAAACAGCAAAGACCATCGAGATTCTCAAGGCCTTGGCCGAAGGCATCGATCCCGGCACCGGCGAGCAATATCCTGCCGGCAGCCCCTATCAACATCCGGACACCGTCCGCGCGCTCTTCGCCGCAATTCGCGGGCTGGAGAATCCCGCGCCGCGCCCGGCAAAAACGGACGCGCCGCAGAAACCCGCCCCTGAAAACGCCGGACGCCCCTGGTCCCAGGAAGAAGACTCGCGCCTCGGCCAGGCCTACGACTCGGGCAAATCCGTCGAAGAACTCGCCCAAATGCACAAGAGAAGCAAATGGGCGATCGAATCCAGGCTGGCGCGCATGGGAAAGATCCCCGATCCGCCGCCCTTCGTGCCGCGTTCTTCGCCGAGAAATGCCGTGACGGCGTAACGGGAACGGCCGTGAATGTCGTGAATATCGTGAATATCGTGAATACCGTGGAACGGCAGCAAAGCAGATAACACGGTTTTTCTTCACGCGCTCTACTTCTTTCGCATTTCGGCATCGGGTTTTGATTTTACGAGTCACGACATTCACGGATTCACGGTATTCACGGTTTTTATGTCATCCGCCCTTCAAACACTGCTGCAAAACCCCGCCATCTGGCGCGGCGATGAGCAGGCGCGCGTTCAGCTTCCCAGCATTCCCACCGGGTTTGCCGAACTCGACCGCGAGCTGCCCGGCGGTGGTTGGCCGCGCGGCGTGGTGAGTGAACTGCTCACCGAACGCAGCGGCATCGGCGAGTTGTCGCTGTTCGTGCCCGCGCTGGCGAACCTGTCGCGCGAGGACGGCTGGCTGATGCTGATCGCCCCGCCCTGGATTCCCTACGCACCGGCGCTGGCCGCGCGCGGCATCCGGCTCTCGAAACTGGTCGTGGTGGATACGCACTCGGACAAGGACACGCTGTGGGCGGCGGAGCAAGGCCTGCGTGCCGGCAACTGCTCCGCGGTACTGGCATGGCCCGCCGCGATCAACGAGCGCAGCCTGCGCCGGCTGCAGCTCGCCGCCGAGGAAGGCGGCAGTTTCGGGGCGATGTTCGGCGCGGCAGCGCGCGCCGCGCCTTCTTCTCCCGCGCCGCTGCGCATGCAGCTCGGCACGCGGCAGAACCGGCTTGCGGTGCGCATCGTCAAGCGCCGCGGCAGCGGCCGGGTGCCGACGCTGCTGCTCGACGTCGAGCGCAATCGTGCAGCCGCGCCGATGCCCGCTTCCCGGTTCCGACAACCGCTTGCGCATGCCGGTGCGTAACGTTTCCACATTTCGCACCGTCCTCACCCGCCATGCTGTGGGCCGCCGTCCATCTTCCCGACTTGTCGCTGCAATTGCGGCTGCGCGGCACAGCCGCGCCCGGCCCGGTGGTGATACAGGACGAGAGCCATCGCCCGCGCGTGCTGTCGTGCAACGACGCTGCAACCGGGCTCGGCATCCGGCCCGGCATGCCGGTATCGGCGGCGTTCGCGCTCGCCGCCGGGCTGCATCTTTTCACCCGCGATCCGGAAAAAGAAGCGAAAGCGCTTAGGGGCGTGGCGTTGTGGGCGGGACAGTTCACGCCCACGGTGAGCATCGCGTCCGGCAACGAAGTGCTGCTCGAAATCGGCGGCTGCCTCAGGCTGTTCGGCGGACTGCGCCAGCTTGGCGGGCGCATCCGCGCCAATCTCCGGGAACTGGGCTATCACGCTGTGGTTGCCGTCGCGCCCACCGCCACCGGCGCGCTGCTGCTCTCCCGCGCCGGCATCGCCACTTCCGTCGGCGACCGTCACGAATTGCGGCGCGCGCTGGCGCCGCTGCGGCTGCGGCTCCTCGACCAGCCCGCGGACACCATCGCCACGCTTGCGGGAATGGGCGTGCATACCGTCAGGGATTATCTGGCCCTTCCGCGCGACGGGCTGGCGCGCCGCTTCGGCCAGCGGCTGCTCGACGAGATTGACCGCGCACTCGGACACCTTCCCGATCCGCGCCCGCCTTTCATCCCGCCCGCACGTTATGCGACCGCGCTCGAGCTGCCCGCACCGGTGCAGGAAACCGAGCCGCTGCTGTTCGCCGCCAAGCGCCTGATCCTCGAACTCGCCGGCTATCTCGCCATGAAGCAGGCCGGCGTGACGCAACTGCGATTCGAGTTCGAGCACGCGGACCGCAGTGCCACCCGGGTCGCGGTCGGACTGTCGGCAGCGAACCGCGATGCCGGTCATCTGATCACGCTGCTGCGCGAGAAACTCGCCACCGTCGAGCTGCCCGCCCCGGTCGAAACCATCCGGCTGATCGCCGCGGAAACCCGGCCGCTCGGCTCGAGCAACCGGTCGCTGTTTGCGGACCAGCGCCCGGCCGCGGAAGACCGCTGGCGCGTCATCGAGCATCTGCGCGCGCGCCTTGGCGCGGATGCGGTATACGGCCTGGAAATGTTCCCCGACCACCGTCCGGAACTTGCGCTGCGTCGCGTGCCCGCGGGAAAAGCGCAGGACGGCGATTGCGATCTTTACCGCCCGCTGTGGCTGCTCGCCCGGCCGCTGCCGCTGAAAGCCGACGACCTGCTTCCGCAAGCAGACGGGCCGCTCACGCTGCTCGACGGGCCGGAGCGCATCGAATCCGGCTGGTGGGACGACTTCGACGTGACGCGCGACTACTTCGTCGCGCGCGATGATTCAGGAGTAAAGCTGTGGATTTTCAGGGAACGGAACGATCAGAAGAACTGGTTCCTGCATGGCCTGTTTGCCTGACAGCCAGACCAATTACTGTTGAGCAAACTGAACCTGCTGTTCGGTAACGACTACAAACTGATTTCCCAGTCTAGGCGACCGTTCTCCCATGCCGCAGGCTTACGCCGAATTGCACTGTCTTTCCAACTTCACCTTCCTGCGCGGTGCGTCGCACTCGGAGGAACTGGTGGAGCGCGCCGCGCAACTCGGCTACCAGGCGCTCGCGATCACCGACGAATGTTCGCTTGCGGGCGTGGTGCGGGCGCATGTCGCGGCGAAGGAGCACAACCTCCAACTCATCATCGGCACCGAGATCTTGCTGACACCTCACCCCGGCCCTCTACCCCTCAAGGGCACCCGTCGAGCGGGTATTGAAAAGAAGGTACTGAACCGAGTCCCCGGAGCGCAGAGGGAGAAAACTCCTCGCCCTCCGGGAACCGGTCGTGACAATCTGCGCCTGGTACTGCTGGCACAGAATCGTGAAGGCTACGGCAATCTTTCGGAGTTGATCACCCGCGGCAGGAGAAACGCGGAGAAAGGCGAATACCACCTCTCGCGCGAGGACCTTGGCCAGGGGATCGAGCATTGCCTGGCGCTGTGGCTGCCGCCGGCGCAACCGCAGCCCGAAGACGCCTGGTGGCTTGCGGAGCGTTTCCCCGGCCGCACCTGGATCGCCGTCGAACTGGTGGCCCGCGGCGGCGACTGGGACCGGCTCGAAACCCTGCAGCGCGTGGGCAGGCAGACCGGGCTGCCGCTCACCGCCTGCGGCGACGTGCACATGCACGTACGCAGCCGCCGCGCGCTGCAGGACACGCTGACCGCAATCCGGCTCGGCGTGCCGGTGGCCCAGGTTGGCCGCGCGCTGCTGCCGAGCGGCGAGCGCCACCTGCGCCGGCGCGAGACGCTGGAGCGCATCTATCCGCGGGAACTGCTCGCAGAAACCCTCCGCATCGCCACGCGCTGCGATTTCTCGCTCGACAGCCTGCGCTACGAATATCCGGAGGAGATCGTCCCCGCCGGCGAAACACCTGCGCAATATCTGCGGCGGTTGACCGAAGAAGGACTGATGTGGCGCTTCGCGCCACCAGGGACGAGCGAAAATCGGCAAACCCAACACAAAGGCGCAGAGAAATGCATAAAGAACGGGATAAGTTCTGAAATTGATTTATCGGTTCACGATATTCACGACATTCACGATATTCACGACCATTACGGCAGTTACGGCAGTTACGGGCCACGAGCCACGAGCCACGAATCACCAGCGGCGGTACCCGATCGGGTACGCCGCCTGGTCGGGCACGAACTAGCGCTGATTGCGGAACTCGGCTACGAGCCCTACTTCCTCACCGTCCACGACATCGTCAAATACGCGCGCAGCCAGGGCATCCTCTGCCAGGGCCGCGGCTCGGCGGCCAACTCCGCGGTGTGCTACGCGCTCGGGATCACCGAAGTGGATCCCGCACGGATGCAGATGCTGTTCGAACGCTTCATCTCCAGGGAGCGCAACGAGCCGCCCGACATCGACGTGGATTTCGAGCACCAGCGCCGCGAGGAGGTCATCCAGTACATCTACCAAAAATACGGCCGCGACCGCGCCGCGATCGCCGGCACCGTGATCACCTACCGCTCGCGCAGCGCCTTCCGCGACATCGGCAAGGCGCTCGGGCTGGATCTCGCCCAACTGGACCGCATTTCCCGGAGTTTTGCCTGGTGGGATCGCAGGGACGAAAGGGCGGCGCGGCTGCGCGATGCGGGCTTCGACCCGGAATCCCCGGTCATCCGCAAACTGATATCGCTCACCAACACGTTGATCGGGTTTCCCCGCCACCTGTCGCAGCACGTCGGCGGCTTCGTGATCTCGCGAGGTTCTCTCTCGCGCCTGGTTCCGATCGAGAACGCCGCCATGCCCGAACGAACGAACATCCAGTGGGACAAGGACGACCTCGATGCGCTCGGCCTGCTGAAAGTGGACGTGCTCGCGCTCGGCATGCTCTCGGCGATCCGCCGCGCGCTCGACCTCGTGAGCCGCATCCATGCAAAGCCGTTCGGCATGGCGGACGTGCCGCCCGAGGATCCGGAGGTCTACGCCATGCTGCAGCAGGCCGATTCGATCGGCGTGTTCCAGATCGAGTCGCGCGCGCAGATGTCCATGCTGCCGCGGTTGCGGCCCGCGAACTACTACGACCTGGTGATCGAAGTGGCGATCGTCCGCCCCGGACCGATCCAGGGCGGCATGGTGCATCCGTACCTGCGCCGGCGCCAGGGCCTGGAGCCGGTCACCTATCCTTCCGAGGCCGTGCGCAGCGTACTCGAACGCACGCTCGGCGTACCGATCTTCCAGGAACAGGTGATGCAGCTTGCCGTGGTCGCCGCCGGATTCACGCCGGGCGAAGCCGATCATCTGCGCCGCTCGATGGCGGCGTGGCGCAGGAAAGGCGGGCTGCATCAATTCGAGGAGAAGCTGATTTCCGGAATGCGCGAACGCGGCTACAGCGAGGAGTTCGCCAGGCAGATCTTCCAGCAGATCCTGGGTTTCGGCGAATACGGCTTCCCCGAATCGCACTCGGCGAGCTTTGCGCTGCTGGTCTATGTCTCCGCGTGGCTCAAGTGCCATGAGCATGCGGCGTTCACCTGCGCGCTGCTCAACAGCCAGCCGATGGGCTTCTACTCGCCGTCGCAACTGGTACAGGACGCGCAGCGCCACGGCATCGAAGTGCGGCCGGTGGATGTGCTCGTCAGTGAATGGGATTGCACGCTCGAAGAGCGTGAGGCGAGAGGCGTGAGGCGAGAGGCGAGAGAAAAGTCCATACCTTCTCTTGGCACTCAGAACCCCGCACTCAATACTGAATCTCAAGAAGCTATCCGGTTAGGATTCCGAATGGTCAGTGGATTTCCCGAAGCCGCGGCGCAACGCCTGATTCAGGCGAGAGCGCAATGGATGGACTCATTCCGCGCCTCACGCCTCACGCCTCACGCCTTACCCGATCTCGAAGACCTCGCGCTGCGCTCGAAACTCAACCGCCGCGACCTGCGCTGCCTCGCCGAAGCCGGCGCGCTGGCATCGCTGGCCGGGCATCGCCGCAACGCGGCGTGGCTGGTCGCCGGGATCGAGGAACGTCCGCCGGTGCTCGCTTCGGCTACGATCGTCGAATCCGCGGTCGATCTGCCCGCGCCCACCGAAGGCCAGGACATCGTCGCCGATTACGCCAGCCTGGGGCTGACGCTGCGCCGGCATCCGCTGGCGCTGCTGCGCCCGAAACTCGCGCGCCTGCGCATGATCACCGCGCAGGAACTGCTGCACACGCCGACAGGAAAACTGGTGCGCGTCGCCGGACTGGTCACCTGCCGGCAGCGGCCGGGCACCGCGAGCGGGGTCATTTTCATCACCCTCGAGGACGAGACCGGCCAGATCAACGTGGTGGTGTGGAGAGGCGTGTCGGAAAAGCAGCGCCGCCCGCTGCTGGCCGCCAGCCTGCTCGGCGTGCACGGGGTGCTGGAACGCGAAGGCGCAGTCACCCACCTGATCGCAGGCAAACTGGTGGACTACTCGGCTCTGCTCGGCAACCTCGTCACGCATTCGCGTGATTTCCATTGAATCCAGAGCAACCTCTTTCATCACGAAGGATTATTTTCTATACCCCCTTGAGGGGTACACGAAGGAAAACCAGGACAAAAAAAGAGAACCAGCCATTTCGACTAACGGCTGGTTCCTTCGCACGCTAAGTATCGGCGTCCGGCCAAGTCGCATCAGGCATGCCCCAACGCGTGACGTATGTCACATCTTTTCCGTGCGCTGGATCATCTCCCCACATGGACTCTGGGTGGGATGCTGTCCCTGCCCTCTGTCGCGGTTGGCGAGCACTCCAGGCTCCACCGCCACGGCGCCAAAACCGCGTCAACCTCGAACACCCAGACCGGCAGAAGAGGATCCGAACAACGAGGGCATGGTTGAGCCTCGCCGCAGACAGGGTCGCGGTGGCGGGGCAATCGGTACGGTGGCCGACCCGACATATCCAGCGGAGGTTAAACAATATGGTTGTCTCAGCAAATTGGAAAATGAAGGGCGCGCTTGTTTTCGGCCTGGTGCTTGCGCTTGGCGTCGCTTCGACGTCTCCCGCGCTCGCTCAGTCCTGGAAAATAAACTCCGGCCGCAATGTTGGCACGCTTCTGCCCGCGGAGAGCCACAAGCTCGCCGACGGCAGCACGTATCTGACAGGGGGCTCGAAGCAAGTCGTGTTAACAGAGGATCCGACTTACCCCGTCACGGGGCAAACCATGGACTGCCGATGGATCTGCAAGATTGCCGCAAATGGAAAGGATGGTTCCTGCATTACCTTGTGCGGCGGGGTGGACAAGGACGGTGACTTGTTCAGCTTCAGATCTTTGTCCTTTGGTGCGGGCAGCTACGAGGTCGGCCCTGGCACTGGGAAGTACTCCAAAGCCACGGGCGGGGGAAACTTCGAGACGGTACCGACAGCCGACCCGGCGGTGTCCTATGTGCAGTGGAAGGGTACGCTGCAACTCAAATAGGCAGCGGCCAGCCGTCGTGGCCCAACCCGCCGCTGACCGGGACGCGCAAACGGCAGCGCTGCGCTTGCCGTTTGCGCGCGGGTCATCGGTATCGTTCACTGTCCGTGTCCGGCGTGCCCTTGGTGCGCTCCTCGTGCTGAGCGCGGCGATGGTTGATCCATGACAAATGCGCCTGCATACGCCAGTGTGCTTCCGTCACCCGCCGTCCAATGTTCTGCCTCGCTCGCTGAGGAGCACGCCACTGAACCCCCTTCCCCATTTGCGGCGGAGGATTGAGCAGGGGCACAGGAGCAAAAAATGAATATGCAAGTCAACCGACAGTGGCGCATAGCGCGCCGTCCGGTGGGACTGGCCAAGGAGTCCGACTTCGAGTGGCACGAGGAGCAGGTACCGGCGCCAGGACCCGGGCAGGTGCTGGTCAGAAATCAGTATCTTTCTCTTGAGCCAACCAGCCGAGCGTGGATGTGGCAGGAGGATACGTATCTGCCTGCGCAGCGTCTGGGCTCCGTTATGCGCGGAGTTACCGTCGGAATTGTGGAGCAGTCTAAAAACTCCGCGTTCCCGGAGGGCACTCCAGTCACCGGGGCGCTGGGCTGGCAGGATTATGCCGTGACGGACGGCGCGTCGGACTTCCTGATGCGTTTGACTGGCGGTTCGGGTATCCCGCCGGCCATGCATCTCGGTTTGCTTGGGTATATCGGCATGACGGCGTACTTTGGTCTGCTGGAGATCGGCAAACCCAAAGGGGGCGAAACGCTCGTCGTCTCGAGTGCCGCGGGCGCCGTCGGCTCGCTGGTCGGACAGATCGGCAAACTCTACGGCTGCCGCGTTGTCGGCATCGCAGGCACCGACGAGAAGTGCCGCTGGCTCACCGGCGAACTCGGTTTCGACGCGGCAATCAATTACAAAGCGGAACCGGTCTTCAAGCGCCTGCGGACGCATTGTCCACGAGGCATCGATGTTTACTTCGATAACGTCGGCGGCGCGATCCTTGAAGATGTCCTGAATCTGCTCAATATCGGGGCACGCGTTGTCGTTTGCGGAATGGTGTCGCTTTACAATGATGTCGGTGGTTCGTTGACCTTTCCCGCTGGGCCGAACAATCTGCTCAACCTCATGCAGAAGCGTGCCCGAATGGAAGGTTTCGTGTGCCTGGACTACCTCGATCGTGCCGCGGAGGCCATGGACGCGCTCGTAGGTTGGCACAAATCGGGGAAAATCCGGTATCAGCTCAACGTCATAGAGGGATTACGCAATGCTCCCATGGCGATGAACAGGATGTTCGATGGCTCCAACCGGGGCAAGCTTGCGGTAAAAATGTCATAGTCGTGCAGCACACGGGGGAGGGGCCATGCAAACCATACGGCAATGGCTCGACAGGGTCGGGCTCCCGCAATACGCTGAAGCCTTCGAAACCAATGACGTGGATCCGGATGTCCTCCCGGCGCTGACCGAGGAGGACTTGCATCGTTTGGGAGTCTCGCTGGGGCACCGCAAACGCATTCTGCTCGCGCTGCGCGAGGCCTCTGCTCTCATTCCGGATCGATCTCCACTAGAAAGCACCGCCGCCAGCACCCAGTCATCCATCGAATCTCTCACTGTGCAAGGGGAGCGGCGCCAGGTTACGGTGTTGTTCTGCGACCTGGTGGGATCGACGGCCTTGTCCAGCACTCATGATCCGGAAGAGTACCGGTCGATCCTGTCGCGTTACCACGAGAGCTGCATCGGAGCGATTCAGCGCTTCGAAGGGTTCGTGGCGCAGATCCAAGGCGACGGCATTGTCGCCTACTTCGGCTATCCTCTGGCGCACGAAAGCGAGGCCGACCGTGCGGTGCGCGCGGCGCTGTACATCGTCGAGACGCTCGCCAATCTCGATGTAGGCAGCGCGGGGCCATTACGCGTGCGGATCGGTATAGCCTCGGGTCTGGTGGTGGTCTCGCATATCCTGGCACCCGACAAGAGCGCCGTGGGCGAGACGCCCAATCTGGCAGCCCGACTGCAAACTGTGGCGCAGCCGGGTGAGGTGGTGGTGAGCGAGCGCACTCGATCGCTCGCCGGAGGGGGCTTCGAGTACGAGTATCGCGGCGTACATGCGCTCAAGGGCATCGCCGAGCCCACCCGTGCCTGGAAGGTGGTGGGGCCGAGCGATGCCGTGAGCCGCTTCGAGGCGGCCACGCGAGGAGGCCTCACCCTGATGGTGGGGCGCGAGCAGGAGATCGGGCTGCTGCAGGATCGGTGGGAACTGTCCCGCGCGGGCGAAGGCCAGGTGGTGCTGCTGCAAGGGGAGCCCGGGATCGGAAAATCGCGCATGCTGCGCGCGTTCCGCGAGCGGCTCAGTGCCCGCATCGAAATGGCCTTGCAGTACCAGTGCTCGCCCTACTACGTCAACAGCGCCTTCTACCCCATCGCCGATCACCTCGAGCGAGCGTTGAAGTTCCAGCGCGATGACTCCCCAGAGCAGAAGCTCGACAAGATCGAGCGCCGTCTGGGAGACGAGTTAAAACACGGCCGTAACGATTGCAGCCTGCTGGCCCGTGCCTTATCGATCCCTTGCGACGAGCGCTATGGTTCACAAGCGCTGAGTCCGCAACGGCAGAAGGAAGACACGATGCGCCTGCTGGTGGATCTGGTGGCCGAGGTTGCCGCGCAACGTGCAACTGTGGTGCTGTTCGAGGATGTGCACTGGGCCGATCCGACCACCCTGGAAGTGCTTGGCGCGTTGGTGGACCGCGCCGAGAAACTACCGCTGCTGGTGCTAATCACCTACCGGCCGGAGTTCACCCCTCCTTGGACCTCGCGCGCTCACGTCACGCTTCAGGCGCTCACGCGGCTTAGCCGCGCGCAGGGAGCAAGTATCGTGTTGCGCATCGCCGGAAAGTCGCTGCCCTCCGAACTCGTCAGCAAAATTGTGGACAAGACCGACGGAGTGCCGCTATTTCTCGAGGAACTGACCAAAGCGGTTACGGAGTCGAACATGGTAGTGGACCTGGGGGACCGTTACGACTACTCCGGGAAGGTTGAAAAGCTCGAAATTCCCAATACCTTGCGCGATTCCCTCATGGCGAGATTGGACCGCTTGATCCCGGTCAAGGAGATCGCCCAGATCGGCGCCTGCTTGGGGCGAGAATTCAGTTACGAACTGGTGCATGCGGTCTCGCCCATGAACGAACCGCAGCTTAACGAGGCGCTGGACAAGCTCACCGCTTCGGATCTGGTGTACCGGCGCAATACACCACTTGGGACGGTGTACATCTTCAAACACGCACTTGTGCAGGACGCCGCCTACGACTCGCTGCTCAAGAGCAAGCGGCAAACTCTCCACGCGCAAATTGCCGAGGCCATCAGTCAACGCTTCCCTTCCAAGTTGGAAACCGAACCGGAGTTGCTCGCGCATCACTACACCGAAGCCGGCATGACCCGAGACGCTATTCTTTACTGGGAGAAAGCAGGCGATCTGGCTCAGCAGCGCTTCGCGCTGCAGGAGTCGGTGAGTAGCTACCGACAGGCGATTTCGTTGCTTACGGCGGTGGACAAGACGGAAGAAAACATGAAGCGCCACATCGATATCGCCGTCAAATGGGCTGATCTCATTGTTCCCTCGGCAGATATCATCTCGGCTCTTGAGACCGCCGAGCGTTACGCCGAAAAGCTCGCGGACATGAACCGCCTAGCCAATGTGGCGAGCTATTTGGGTCAGCTGTTGTTCTACTTGGGGCGATTCGAACCCGCGCGAGCCAGACTGGAAAGAGTAATCGGTATGACGGATAGTTTGCCCGGCAAGGATAGGGTAGGCAGCTCCTTTCGCTGTCTTGGCCAGCTATACCTCATGGGTTACTCGCGTTGTTCAGAGGGCCTCAAATACATCGAACAGGCAATGCCAATTGTGCAGGCAACCGGAAACCGATTCGAAGAAAGTTGTTGCCATGGACTAATGGGCCTCGAATACGGGTTTCTGGGCCGCTTTGAAGAAAGTTTCGCGGCGTTCGATTCCGCCATTTGTGCCGCGCGAGCCGGTCAACAACGATCCATCGAATGTTGGAACTTGTCTTGGAGATGTCATGTCCACTCGCTCAAAGGAGATTGGGAAAAGGCGGCCGTGGGCGCTGAGGATGGAATAGCCTTATCGCAGAAGATCGAAAACATTTGGGCTCTGAATTGGTGCGCCTTACAATTGTCGTACGCCCAATTTATGACGAGCCGGGACCTCTCGCTCATTGAGCGAGTCAAGGAGGCGCTGGGAAAGCTTGCTGGTACCGTTTGTATATCGATCGCAGGCTGCTATCTAACCGATATGCTTTATCTGAGCGGCGCCTTTAGAGAGGCCAATACTTACGCGGATCGAGCTTTGACCGATCTGGATCACGGCTCCTACTTCTCCGCTGATGTGCGCGCGCATCAACTAAAGAGTATGGCCGCCGCGGGAGAACCCTATCCCGACTGGTCTTTCGTTACACGCACTATGGAGAAAGCTATAAGCATTGCGCGAAGTCAGCAGCGAATCCCAGACCTGGCTATCTGCCAGTATCGTCAAGCACAATTGCTGCAGCAGAAAGGCGCGTACGCTGATGCCAGATCTCGCCTAGACGAGGCTGAGAAGTTATTCGCCGCCATGAATATGACGTGGTGGCTCGGTGAAGCGAGGAAATTGCGCAGGGAAATTTAATTGGGCTTGAACAGCGGTTGTTTCCTTGCGCGCCATGTCTGCTTTCGGCCGTCGGCTATTACAGGGGCCGTCACCACCGCTTAGGCAGCGGCTGGTGGATCACCATGCGGTCGTCCTCGGTGCCGATGTAGCCGCCCTCGCGCAGATCCGTGAGGATGCGAGACACCGTCTCTCTAGATGCGCCCACCCGTTTGGCGATCTCCTGCTGGGTCAGGCGCTCCCCCACCATCAACTTACCGTTTTCCTCGGTAGCAGTGTCGAGCAACAATCGGGCCACTCGACCATAAACATCAAGCAGCGCGAGCCCTCCAACGCCGCGCGTCAGATTCCTTGCGCGACGAACAAGCGCGAGGTAAAGCCAATAGGCCGCCTCCGGGTTTGTGGCGAAGAACTGCCTGAACTGCGAGCGCTCGATTACCGACAACCTCGACACCTCCGTCGTCATCACCGTCGCAGAGCGTGGCTCGCCTTCCAATGCCATCTCGCCAAAATATTGGTCTGGACCCAGGATATCAATGGTGATGTCCTTTCCTTCGCTGTCCGCGAGAAAGACCCTCAACTTCCCGGATAGCACGACATACAACTGGTCGCTCTTGTCGCCTTCCTGAACTACGATCGTGTTCTTGGGGTAGACCCTCACAGTTCCGAGGCCTGCCAGCGCGTCGATGTAACGCGGCTCGCCATTGGGAGCCTTCATCGCAACGGTTCTCGCTGCCGAATGCGACCGCGTCGCCGATAAGCATGATCGTAACGTCGTGCGCAACCACTCGCAACGAGAGCAGTTTTGGAGGAAGCTGCCGTAGGGTACCCCCGCAGGCGCCCGCGGCATTCTGCACCAAACGCCGAAGAGATCAGCGGGGAATCCGGATTCGCCATACACTTTATCGTGCACCCCGCGCGTGACGGACGCAAGCCGGGAACCCGTGGATTTCTTGTCACCCCCCTGATTGCAGGCAAACTGGTGGACTACTCGGCTCTGCTCGGCAACCTCGTCACGCCTTCGCGTGATTTCCATTGAATCCAGAGCAACCTCTTTCATCACCAAGGATTCTTTTCAATACCCCCTTGAGGGGTACACGAAGGAAAAACGAAGTTACACGAAGGAAAACCAAGACAGAAAAAGAAACGAGAGAAACACCCATTTCGACTGACGGCTGGTCACTTCACGCGCCACGCACGTTATCGGTCACCGCCTTTATCACCACTCTTTCCAGGTTCCTTGTGACCCTTGATTTTGCATGTCCTTCGTGTACCTTCGTTTTTCCTTCGTGTCCTTCGTGTTAAACGCGATTCAGATTTGTCATGAATCAACATCATTTTGACTTCGACTCGCCGATAGACCGCCGCGGTACGGCCAGCATCAAGTGGGACAAGTACAAAGGCCGGGACGTGATTCCGCTGTGGGTGGCGGACATGGACTTCGCCTGCGCGCCGCCAGTGGTCGAAGCATTGCATCGCCGTGTCGATCATCCGATTTATGGGTACTCCGATCCGCCCGCCGAACTGGCCGGCACCGTCGTCGCCCGCCTGCAGCGCGAATACGGCTGGAAGATCGAACCGGACTGGATCGTCTGGCTGCCGGGACTGGTGGTCGGCCTCAATGTGGTGTGCCGCGCCTTCGGCGAACCGGGCGACGACGTCCTCACCGCCACGCCGGTCTATCCACCCTTCCTCTCTGCGCCGGTCAATTCGGCGCGCAACGCGGTGCGCGTGCCCATGGCGGAAAAGAACGGCGTCTGGCGCTGGGACATCGCGGCGCTCGAGCGCGCCATCACGCCGAACTCGCGCCTGCTGCTGCTCTGCAATCCGCACAATCCGGTCGGCCGCGTATTCTCGCGCGACGAACTGCTGGCAATTGCCGGCGTGTGCGAACGCCATGACCTCACGCTCTGTTCCGACGAAATCCACTGCGGCCTGATCCTCGATCCGGACAAGCCCCATGTTCCCGTTGCGTCGCTGAGTGAAAACATCGCGCGCCGCGCGGTGACGCTGATGTCGGCGAGCAAGACCTTCAACCTGCCCGCGCTCGGCTGCGCCTACGCGATCGCGTCGAACCCGGAGGTGCGCGCAAGAATCGGGAAAGCGATGGCGGGGATCGTCCACCACGTCGGCATGATGGGATACATCGCGACGCTGGCTGCTTACCGCGATGGAAAGGAATGGCAGCTCGCGCTGCTCGACTACCTGCGCGGCAACCGCGACCTGGTGGAACGGGAAATCGGCCGCATTCCAGCGCTGCGCGTCTGGCATGCGGAGGCGACTTATCTGTCGTGGATCGATGCGCGCGCGCTGCCGATCAACAACGCGCAAGAGTTTCTCGAAGAGGCCGGCGTCGGTCTCTACGACGGCGCGCTGTTCGGTGCGCCGGGCTTTCTGCGCCTCAACTTCGCCTGCCCGCGCTCGCTTCTCGAGCAGGCGCTCGAACGCATCTCCCGCTCGCTGTCCTCTCTCTAAAGCGACAATCTTCAACGCAAAGGCGCAAAGGATTCTTTTCAATACCTTCTTTTCAATACCCGCTCGACGGGTGCCCTTAAGGGGTACGCAAAGGAACGCAAAGAAATCCGTCAAGAAGCCAAATGTGGGAACGTGACCGCGGTTCAGGAACCAACGGCCGCAATGGCGTGCCCTCTCCCACAAGGAATATTTCTCTCGGGTTTCCTTTGCGCCCTCTCTTGTTTTTGGCTTCCACATAACCTGAAGGTTAGTGTCCGCCGAAACAAATCGCTTCGCGCTGTGTTTTCTTTGCGCCCTTTGCGTCGAACGCTGTTGAACTTCCCCTTAAGAATTGTCAGAAGTAACCGGTGACAGTGAAGCGGACCGTACGAGGCTCGACCGGATGGAAGTGAATGTCCTCCACCGGCGCTTCGATGTCCTGCTGCGCCCATGTCGGCACCAGGAGCACACTCGCAACTGTAAAAAAATACCGAAAACGACAAACAGGAAAAGACTTGCGCTGGTTGTTCCTGCGTTCGCCACCGCCTTCATTCTAATTGTTTCCCGGGAGCGACCTTGCCTTGCTCCGTTCCCAAGAAGATCCAGTAAGCCTATGTTTTATAGTCAGTTATGGAGTGAGCTTCGCTAGTCTTTCTTGTTGAATTCGCTGTTATTGAAACCAAAATACGGCCTGCCGCGCGCGTGCTTCGCGGTTTCACTGTCCACCACGCGTTTCCTACGTTTTTTCGGTAACATCTCACGACTCACAATCTTGGGTACGCACGATGGACCGATTCACGATATCGCTGAACGAAGACCTGGCAAGGCAGTTCGACGAGTTGATCCACAAGAAGGGCTACCAGAATCGTTCGGAAGCCGTGCGCGACATGCTCAGGAACGAACTCGAGTCGGCGCGGCTGGAGCGCCAGGAGTTGCCCTACTGCGTGGCTTCGCTTTCCTATGTGTACAACCACCACGCCCGCGACCTGACCGAGCGGCTCACCAATCTTCAGCACGAACACCATCAGTTGGTGTTGTCGGCGATGCACGTGCACCTCGACCACGACAATTGCCTGGAGACCGTCATCCTGCGCGGCGCGACCGCCGAAGTCAGCAAGTTCGCCGGACGACACGGTGGCGCTGGCGAAGGAACTCAAGGCGCGCGGCGTGAGAAAGCGCCGAGGGCCGAGGTGCGAGGGCCGAGTAAGATCGAACTATCCCTTTCATCCGCACCCGAATATTCGTACCTTGCCCCAACAAAGCAACTTTCGAGTAAGGTGAAGCGTGGACTCGAGTGCTCGAATCATGAGAAATAGTTACCTTGTATTCGCTTTTTCTCGGCCCTCGGCCCTCGCACCTCGGCCCTGCTCCTAAGACATTCACGGAACTCTCATGGCCATCGACGGAATGAATCACTTCACGGTGCTTACCGACAACATCGATGCCACCCGCAACTTCTACGTCGGCATTCTCGGGTTGAAGGAAGGTTATCGGCCGCCGCTGGGATTTCCCGGTACCTGGCTGTACGCCGGCAGCCAGCCGGTACTGCATGTCGTCGCCGGCAGGCCGCTGCCGGAAAATCCAGCCGGCGTGCTCGACCACATGGCGTTCTCCGCCTCGAATCTCCCCGATATCGCGGCGAAACTGAAGGCGAGCGGCATCAAATACGACCTGAGGAAACAGCCGGACTCCGGCGTATGGCAGTTGTTCTGCTTCGA
>JBBPIT010000010.1:66207-73158 GCA_038040175.1 Pseudomonadota bacterium
AATACGACCTGAGGAAACAGCCGGACTCCGGCGTATGGCAGTTGTTCTGCTTCGATCCCAGCGGCGCAAGAGTCGAACTGGACTTCGCGCCGGAGGAGAAAACACCGGCCTGAAGGCCCTGCCGGAGCCGCTGCCGGTGCGTTGATTGAGGGGCACCCGGCCGGGCGCCCTCCCTGTTTCAGTGGTGCACGCCTTCCTTCCAGTTGGCACCGTCGATCGCCAGCGTTTCCAGGTAAGCGCCGATCTGGAAGATCTGTTCGTCCTTCAGTACCGCTCCCCACGCCGGCATGTTCTGGATCCGGCCCGGCACCTCGCGGCCCTTCTTTACCACCTCCACAAAACCCTTGAAGCCCTTGTTGAATTTGCGCAGGTCGGCACCGGTGCCACGCTCCCCTCGGCCGTCTGCCCGCCCGCCGTGGCAGACCGCGCAGACGCCGCGAAACCATGATTTCCCTTCGCGGATCGCCTTCTGGTCGCCCGACAGCGGATTCGCTGCCGGAATCGTATCGTCAGCGCACGCCGCATTTTCACGCAAAAAAAGGAGGTAAGCCATCAGGGCCGCCATCAGAACTCCCTTGACCGTTGTTGTTTTCATCCCATGTTCCCGTTTCTGGTTTCGCACACGCCGCCCGACAGAAAGCACGCAGTGCCCCGCACGTCATGTTGCCGAAAAAAAGGGCGCGCATGATATCCACGCGCGCCCGTCCAATGACTACGTGAGAGAGACTAGATAACGATGCGGGTCATCGGGTGAACGCAACGACCGCCCCACCCAACTCCAGGCCGATCGCCTCGTCACGTCCAAAACCCGCCAGGCCGCCCACCGGTTGCACGATCATTTGCTTGCCTTTGTGCATAAACGTGATGGGACCGGACTTGGCGGTCGAACCGATGTCGAAGTGGTACAGGATTTTCCCGGTGGTTGCGTTGACCACCTGGAAGTCGCCGCCCTGGGTCGTATAGACGGTAAGGTTACCGGCGGTCGTCAACATTCCTCCGGCATAGCCGGGCTTGCCCTTGCGGGTATCGCGCCAGACTTCCTTGCCGGTTTTCACGTTGACCGCCTTGTCGGTTTCGTCGCCGAAAATGAACTCCTGATACGCGCCGAAGTGCCGCACGTTGCTGAGGACCTTGATTTCCTCGAATCCGTATTTCATCCCGGACTCACTGGCCGCCAGATACAAGTTTCCGGTCTTCGGGTTGTAGGCATTGGGATACATGTTCACCCCACCGAGCAGGCTCGGATACACCTCGACCGGGTCCCCGCCTTCCTTGGGCAGTGCCACCTGATCGATTGGCCGCCCGTTGGCGTCGTAGCCCTTGATCCAGTTGATCTTGTCGATGAATTTGACCACCCTTAAGTACTTGCCGGTCTTCGCATCCAGGTAATGGATGTAGCCGGTTTTGTTCGGCTGGACGATGGTCTTCTTGCCATCGATGGTGATCACCATCGGGGTCTGCGGAATGTCGTAGTCCCACGGATCGCCCGGAACGCCGACGTAACGCCATGGCACGCTTCCGTCGGTAGTGTTCACCGCCACGATGCTGGCCGCACCGACGTTGTCCATCTCGCCACCGCCGCGGTTCTTCGGATTCCACTCGTAGGCGTTGGCCGTGCCGGTGTAGTACATCTTCAGGTCGGGATCCCACGAACCGGTGATCCAGGGCCCTGCGCCGCCGAACTCGTGGCTCCCCGGAGGCCAGGTGTCATGGCCGGGCTCGCCCGGTCCGGGAATCATGGCAGCCTTCCACATCATGTCGCCGGTATCCGGGTTGACGCCCAGCACATAGCCGGGACGCCCGCCGAAGTCCGTGCCGTTCATCGGCACGATGATGGTGCCGGGAATCGCCAGCGGGCCGACTGTGGTCGCGTAGCCATTGGCGTCCTCGGCCTTGGCAAAGTCCTTCGGATACTCGAAGCCTGGGAAGTCCTTCGAGTACTTCACCTTCCCGGTCATGTAGTTCAGCGCATGCAGCTTGGAATCATTGGACAGGAAATAGATATTTTCCCCCTGGATCGCCAATCCGCGGTGCTTGCCGGTGATGAACCCGACGTTGTACCCGCCCCAGTCGTCCGGCAGTTTGTGTTCGAATTTCCAGATTACCCGACCGTTGTCGGCGTTCAACGCAAACACTTTGTTGTCCTGCGCGAAAAACACCATTCCGTCGTGAAACAGCGGCGTATTCTGCGCGTCGGTCTTGCCGCCCGTCTGGAATATCCAGGCGACTTTCAGATCCTTGGCGTTGCCGTCGTTGATCTGGTTCAGCGTGCTGTACCGGTGTCCGGCCCAGTTGCCATTGGCATGCAGCCAGGAATCACCGGGGTCCTTCGCCAACATCGCGTCTGTCACCGGACCTGCCTGTGCCCAGCCGGCCAGGCCGGCGAGCGACATGGCCAGCACGATCCCTTTTAATGCCACTTTTCTCTTGATGCGGTCCATCTCCTTCTCCTTTGCTTATTTAAGTTCGAAGAAAAACCACTCTCATTCCCCAAGCGAAGACTCCTCTTCTTTACCTGTTGTGGACGGGCAGGCACACCTGGTTTTCTGGACCAGACCACGTACCGAAAGCGCGTCCTGCCGGGGGACGAATCCACAAAACTGCTGCGCGCCGTCAGGGCGGATGCCGCGAAAAGCCTTGCGCGCAATGCATCGGCATTGCCGGACGGACAAGTGCTGAATTGACCAGGCGGAAAACTGAAGGCACAGCCGCACGCTTCCCTGAGCGGTTTTCGTCAGGGCCGAGGTACGGCGCGGAAGATCCTTTTAGCTGCTCCATCGACCTCCCCGTCGAACGGAACAAGAACTCAAGAAAACTGCGTAAGGCGGCGGGCGTTTGTCTTGACGCGGCGATGGTGCGATGAAACCGACCATGTCGCCGTCACTACGACCTGCCGTCACATTTCTTACTTCATGCTATAGACACTATTTACAACTTTATTCCGATGTCTACAAGCACTTCCGCGCCAGGCCGGGAATTGCGCAACTGACCGGAAAGTCAGTGCCGCTGGTCTGATGTGCGACGACCCTGCAATGGAACGCCGCGGGGACGAATCCGGAATGAACGATGGGGTTGCCGGCTGCGGGAGCGGATCCCCGCTTCCTTCAGTTCGAGAAAAAAATAAGCTGCCCGGCGAAGCGGTTCCCGAACACGGCGCGAGGTGGGATTGGTGCGCCAGCGTTCTCCCGCGCAAAGAACCGGACACGGCGTGCATCCAGCGCGGTGACAAGCACCACTTTCGTGGTGACCGCTTCGACCTGCCTTGCATTCCGCTCGGGGGCGGTTGCCGTCGGATCGTTCAGGGTTGCGTCGGACGGGAGGCGAGCGACGCAACCCTGCCGACAATGACGGCAAGGCCAGACAGATGCGACCGGGGCAGCTTATTGCAGAAAACTTCCGCCTGTTTCAAATCCGGGCCAGCCGTCCAGGGAACGGACCGGCTTTGGCGGTTCTGTTTGCTACCCGCTCTCACGCTAGCCAAAGCAAACTGGAAAAGCAAATCTATCAAAGTGTTAAGTTTGAATAATGTCCTTGCCAATCAGATTCTTGGAAGTGGCCATGGCCGGCATCGGGCCAAAAAAAAATTTCTAGCCGCGGCTGCGGGGGAAGGCCATCGCGCCCGGCCGGCCGCTAGCGGATGCGCAGAGTGGGGATTTCCTGGAACTCGGCGCGCAGGAACTCGGAGAATGCCCGCACCTTTGCCGATACATGCCGGGCGGACGGGTAAACCGCGTCGAACTCCGACGGCGGTGGCGCGTATTCGGTCTGGATCGCCTTCAACCTTCCGTCCTCGATTTCGCGCAGCACGAACCAGTCGGGCGTGATCGCGATGCCGAGGTTAGCCTCGGCTTCGAGCACGGTATCGATGATGCGCACGAACACGTCCATCGCAGTCAGACGGTCCATGCCAGATCCCTGTTCATGCCAGAACGGCATGAATGATATGTGGTTTGCCTCTCTAAATTTGTCTGACCAGATAGCGCCTACATTGCTGCGACGCAACAAAAGCAAGCTCCCAAGAATTTCTGACTTGAAAGGAGTCTGACGTGAAAACAATGAAATGGATATTTGCAGCACTGCTGTTCAGCTACAGCAAGGTGCGGACGATCGGCGACGAAGCATTCACGCACAATCCGATCATCGTCAGCATGATCGACTCCGTGTGCAACGGCTGACAGCGAAAAAAACCGTGACGACGTGACGAACGTGACGGCCTTTACGTCGTCACGTTCGTCACGGCCTTTTAGATTCCCGAGTCCCGCTTTTCTCCCGCTGCTCCTCCTTTTCCGCGGCACCTTGCGGCGCCGGATTAACGGGCTGTGTCTGTTGTCGATTCTTCCGGTAGTACTCGATCCAGTGATTGATCTCGCCCTCTTGCGCCTTGGTCGCGGCGTCCTTTTCCGCACGGGCGGGCGCCGCCGCCAGCAACGTCAGCGCAAGGATCGCGCAGGTCAGAGCAGCTTGCCGTTCATGCATGCTTCGAAAACGAGATCGCCGAACGTCTGTACCGGAAGAAGCTCGGCACCATTGTTTCTCGCGTTGGTGAGCCAGAGGTAGGCGTCGTCGAGCATCCTGTTCACGAAGTCGATCTCGTTCTGTGTTTCGTCGCCGTGCCACACGATCTTCACTTCCTCGCGCGGTTTGCCCTGCTCGAAATAGTAATAACCGGCGACCTGCAGCTTCGCGGTGTAGATGCACAGATCGGACTGGTTCATCTGCGTGATGCGGTCTGCATGCGCTGCGTGCGGGAGCAGCAGGATCAGCAGCATTACCAGGACATTTGTTCTCATTGGCGCCCCTCGGGAAAGCGTGTAAAGCTGCGGCGCAGCACGATCAAAGTGTAGCAGAAGGAAAAACGTCTTCTAGCATATAAACAGGCAGGCACCGCGCGGACCAGCGGGTCAAGAACGCACGAACAACAAAAACCCCTGCCCTAGGGAAGCTCTGACCAGCATCTGGGTCGCCCAGGCCGCGGCCCACCCCCTCACCCTCGCGGAATGCGCGGGAGGCGGCGAATTCATTCGCAATGCCGCCCTCGCGCGCGATGCCGGCGCCAGCCGCGAGTTCTTCATCAGCAAGTTCGAAGAAGACCTGTTGCTCATCCAGGCGTTCCCGCCGCAGTTGCGCTGGTTCGTGCAGGACGCCGTGGACGAGGAGTTCCTGAGCCGGAGAGTGGAAAGAGTCTTCGACAAGCCGATGAAACCCGAGCAGCACGAGGCCGCGTTCATCAGCGACTGCATCCAGACCACCGCGTTCGCCGAAGAAAGCGACGTCTAGCGAGGACTTCGCAGTCCATTTCGCCTTGCTTTGCGCCTTTGCGCACCCCTCAAGGGCACCCGTCGAGCGGGTATTGAAAAGAAGGTATTGAAAAGAATCTTTGCGTCAAGGCATTTCCGTTCCAAGCGGCTGTTGGCACGACAATCATGCTTTCGTGGCTACCCTGGGAAAATCAGTCAAAAAAAGGCCTGCGAAATCGCAGGCCCTTTTTCCTGAAAGCGTTCTGCTACTGAAGCTTGCGGTACTGGCCGTTGGCGGCGCCGACGCCTTCCTTCAGTTCTACCATCGCCTTGTCGAACTGCTCCCACGGCGTCTCGGTCACGCTGTAGCCTTCGCCGCTCTTGACCTGGTGGAAGCCCTGCGCAAGATACAGATCCTCGGCAATCTCCTCTTTGCCGATCACCGGCACCGGGAAACGCCAGAAAACGCGTTCGACGAACTGCCCTGTCGTCTTGCGAACGTGGTCTATCAGACCCATCTCGATGACATGCGAAGAACGCAGCTTCTCGTTGGGCTTGGATTCGAGCAGCACGACGAACCGGCGTCCACCCAGCACCGCATAACTGGTGACCAGCACGTCCACATTATGCGAATTGAAGTAATCGCCGACGATCTTATTGATCTGTGCGATCGCCTCCCGGTTGCGCCGGTCGCGCCGCTTCAGGATCAGAATGTAGATGAGCAGTGTGGTGACGACCACGGCAGCGAAGTAAAGAACTTGCAGGTTGAAAACAAGACTTACAGTGACCACTGGATCTCCTGGGTCAAATTTTTCCGCGTGGTCCGCGGAATCGCATTCAAGCCACGGCTCTGGAGTCAGGTTTCAGGAAGCGGCGGCGCAGAGGCCCGATGCCTCCAGCCCATTGGCAAATGATAGCACCGGAATCGGCCCACCTTTGCAGTTTGCCGTTGGCATCCGGAAAATCGTAACTTTGTGCGACAACGCCTCGGGTTTTTCGCAGGCGCGCCTCGGGAAATCCCTGATAGCGCCGCCGTTCGCAGCACGAACCCAAATGAAGAAGGGCCTGCGTAATCGCAGGCCCTTCTTGTGTCTGGCGCGCCCGGCAGGATTTGAACCCACGACCCCCTGGTTCGTAGCCAGGTACTCTATCCAACTGAGCTACGGGCGCTTGATGGAGGGGCGGATTATAGCAAAAGAGCGGTGACGAATGACAGGTGACACGTAACAGGTGACGAGTGATGGGTAGATGCAGGGCCAAGGTACGAGGGCCGAGGGCCAAAAAAAATCAGTGCTGCGTGCTGCGCGAACGGTGTACGCGGTCCAAATCCGAGGGTGCGAATGAACTCTCCGCTCTTCACCAAATGAAAAAGGCCCCGATGGGGCCTTGGCGTATTCGCACGGGAGGGTTTGTGCCGGCCTCGCCTTAAAGCGATCCCGGCATCCCTCGCATAGCGAGGGACCGCAGTCGCATGCATCGCGACTGCGTCCCACGAAGCAGTGCTTCGTGGTCGAACCAGAGGGTTCGTCCACTCTCCTCAGTGCGCCAAATAAAAACGGGCCCCTTGTGGGCCCATTTTTATTTGGCGGAGAGGGAGGGATTCGAACCCTCGATACAGGTTTAAGCCCGTATAACGCCTTAGCAGGGCGCCACCTTCGGCCTCTCGGTCACCTCTCCGCATAAATCTGTCGTTACTTCTGCTGCATATCTTGCG
>JBBPIT010000010.1:73258-87787 GCA_038040175.1 Pseudomonadota bacterium
CCAGCCTTCCTTTGATGCGCCTGAGGCGCATATGACCTCTCGGTCACCTCTCCGCATAAATCTGTCGTTACTTCTGCTGCATATCTTGCGTCGCGGCCTGTATCACCAGAGGCCGAAGGTGGCGCAACGCCAGCCTTCCTTTGATGCGCCTGAGGCGCATATGACCTCTCGGTCACCTCTCCGCGTAAACCTGTCGTTACTTCCGGTGCGCGTTACAAGCTGCGAAGGATATCACATCACCCCCCTCTCCTCGTCATCCGTCACGGTCTTTCTGAGTCCCGATCGCCGCTTGTTTCTCGGCTCTCGAACCTCGGCCCTCGGCCCTCGGCCCTGCCCTTCCCCATCACGTTCGTCACCATAGTCACGATAGTCACGATAGTCACGACATTCACGGCCTTTCCGGCACTTACGTGCCGTTCCGGCCTTACTGCGGCTGCTCCAGATCGAACACCTTGTGCAACTCCCGCACCGCCAGCTCCATGTACTTCTCGTCGATCACCACGGTGATCTTGATCTCGGAAGTGGAGATCATCTGGATGTTGATGCCCGCTTCCGCCAGCGCGCGGAACATCTTGCTCGCAACGCCGACATGCGAGCGCATCCCCACGCCCACCAGGCCGACCTTGCAGATCTTGTCGTCGCCGATCACGTCGCGCGCGCCGATGTGGGTGCGAACCTTCTTCAGGATGTCGAGCGTCTTCTTCAGGTCGTTGCGATGGACTGTGAACGAAAAGTCAGTCAGGCCTTCATTGCCTACGTTCTGCACGATCACGTCCACCTCGATGTTCGCATCGGCGATCGGGTCGAGGATCTGATACGCGATGCCCGGCCTGTCGGGCACACCCAGGATCGTGACCTTCGCTTCGTCCCGGTTGAATGCGATACCGGCTACCAATGCCTGTTCCATTTCAGCGCCTTCCTCAATAGTGATAACTGTCCCCGAGACGGCTTCTTCCTCGATCGGGAGTTCCGGCGGGGTCAGGCTCGACAGCACGCGCAGCCGCACCTCGTACTTGCCCGCGAATTCCACCGAGCGGATCTGCAGCACCTTCGAACCGAGGCTCGCCATCTCCAGCATTTCCTCGAAGGTGATTTTCTTCAGCCGCTGCGCCTCCGGCACGACCCGCGGATCGGTGGTGAACACGCCGTCCACGTCGGTGAAGATCTGGCATTCCTCGGCCTTCAGTGCGGCGGCCAGCGCCACACCCGAGGTATCCGAACCGCCGCGGCCGAGCGTGGTGACGTTGCCCTGCGCATCCACGCCCTGAAAACCGGCGACCACGACCACGTAGCCGTCCTTGAGGTCGCGGCGGATGCTCTCCTCGTCGATCTTCAGGATGCGCGCCTTGTTGTAGGCGCTGTCGGTCAGCACGCGCACCTGCCCGCCGGCGTAGGAGCGCGCCTTAACTCCCAGCTCCATCAGCGCCATCGCCAGCAGGCCGATGGTGACCTGTTCGCCGGTCGCGGCGACCACGTCGAGTTCGCGCGGATCGGGATGCGGCTGGATTTCCTTGGCGAGCGCGATCAGCCGGTTGGTCTCGCCGGACATGGCCGAGACCACGACCACGAGGTCGTGCCCCTTCGCCTTCCACTTGGCGACGCGCCGCGCGACGTTCTTGATGCGCTCGACCGAGCCCACCGAAGTGCCGCCGTACTTCTGGACGATCAATGCCATTTACGCGGGTGCTACTGGAAAAAGGGGAGGATTTTAGCCGATTTCACAGCGAGGACAAGAACTCCGCCACAGTTTGAATCACGATCCCGCCCGTCTGCCGTGGCTTGTTCATCAACGCACCGAAGTCCCTCAAGTCTCCGGTCAGCAGATGAGTCGCCCGGCTGCGAATTGCAGCCTCCATGATCGGTCGATCCTTCTCCGGCAACTTGACAGGGCAATCTGCTCCCGAGCCCGAAGCAATAATGGAGATCGAATCGATCAGATCCTGCAGGCGTGACTGGGATTGGGGAAATTTCGAGGCGATGTTTCTGCGTGCCTCTTCGGCGGCGTAGCTGCTCGACATAACCTCCCACTTGCCCTTGACGCCGAGTGCGATGACAAGTGCCACCTTTCCTGCAGGATTGTGCGCAGCCGTAAACAGGACGTTGGCGTCCAGGAAAACTCGTTTCACTTGCGGCGGCTGGCTTTTTTGGTAATCGCGGCGCGCTCCGATTCGGTCAATCGATCCTCTTTATCCCAACTTGCTATGTCCTCGTCCGAATAGTTTTCGATCTCCAGCACGGCAGCCGGACGCAGCACCACCTCGCCATTGCGCTCCTCGAGAAGGACCACGCCTCCGGCCTTGATGCCGAGCCGTTTCCGGACACCGGCAGGCAAAGTAATCTGGCCGCGACTGGTGACCAGCACGCTCTCTTTCATTTGTTTGTCTCCTGAATGACGTTTACGCAGAATAGCCGAAATGCGGAAATTCAGCAATTCCGCCGGTCGACCGTAAAATCCCGTGATACGTGGTTCGTTGTTCGCAAGAACCGTGGTACGTGATTCGTGGTTCGTGGTACTTGACTCGCAAAGGCCAAAAACGGTGACGTCAATTTCTTCCGGTTTTCCCGTGCCACGTATCACGTACCACCTACCACGGCGGTCCTGCCTACTTGAAGTCCCACGACACTTCCACGCTCTCCCCGGTAAAAGCGATTCGCGGATCGCTCTTCTCCCTCTCCCGGTTCAGGTTCCACATCAGCGAGCCGACGCCGTAGCCGAGCACCGAGCCGGCCACGGTGTCCGAGAACCAGTGCCGGCGCTCCGCCACGCGCCCGATGTTGGCCAGCGCCGCCACGCCGTATAGCCACGGCGCGCCGTACTCCTTCGCGTAAGGCGTCACCGCCGCCCACGCCACCGTGGTCAGGTCCGAAGGGAACGAAGTGATATTCCGCGAGCGGCCGGAGTCGAAGTCGCTCTTGCCGAGCCCCGCTTCCGGCTTGGCGCGCCCCACTGCGTAGTTGGTCGCCATCGAGACGCCCAGACCCAGCGCGGCCGCCTGCAGCGAACTCACCGCCGTGCGCGACAGCCGCGGGTCGTCGCGATCCATCGCCGCGAACGCCGAGGCGCCGAGAATGCCCAGCGTGGCGAATCTCCCGAGGTCGGCGGCGTTGCGATTGGCGCGGTCGTCCTTGTGGTCCGCCGCCCACTTGTCCACGTCGCCGTCCGCGGCGTACGCCAGCCCGATCGCGCCGATGCCGATGGCCGTGCCGATCAGCGCCTCGTCGGTAAAGATCGTGCCGCCCATGTTGCCGAGGTAGTAGCGGAACGCGTCCCAGTTGGCGCTTTCCTGGATCGCATTCGGCGGATCGAGCCGGTACGGATCGTCGTTGAGGTCGCCCAGGTTCACCAGCCCGTCCTGGTCGTTCAGGTTCGCCAACGGCCGCTCGACGATGTCGTACAGGTCGCCGGGCGAACTCACCTTCTGGCCCACGTCGCGGGTCCAGGGAGCGATCGAGAAGCCGGCGCTCGCCTGGGTGTCGCGGGTGAGCATGGTGTTCAGCGGTATCGAACCGTAGATGCCCTTGTCGTAGTACGGGCTCGATGGCGAACCCGGGCTGGTGATGTCGTTGCCGTCGGTAAAGGTGTACCACGCGCCGATCTCGAAACCCGAGCGGAAACGCCGCTTCACCTCGAAGCGCACGCCGGTGTCCTTGGCCAGGAAGCGTCCGGCGCGCACCGTGCCGGTGAGCCCGTAGAACGGCATGCGGTAGTGGAACGCCGCCAGCGCCGTCACCGTTTCGTAGTCCTGGAAGTTGAAGAAGCCGCGAAAGTCGCGCTGCCGCAACCAGTCCACCGAAAGGTCCGCCGCCCAGCGCTCCGCCGCCGGGTGGTACAGCACCTGCCCGCCGGCGCCGCCGAACATGAGTTCGTAAATTCCTGCGGACGCGCGCGCGTACACCCGCTCGCCGGGGTGGAAATACTTGTTCACCATCAGCTTGGTGATCTTGAATCCGTTCTCGTCGTAGTACTCGGCGATGTCCGAGCGCACGTGCGGGAGCGTGCTGTTGGAAGCCTGCGTCACGTCGCTCACGTCCTCCAGCAGCGTCACCCGCGCCGCGGCGTTGAAGAAAAAACGTTTGCCCAGGTAATGGTCGTAGCTCGCGTTCAGGTAAGTGTCGTAGCGGAATGCCCCGCTCGGGTCGTTCAGGTACAGGGCGAGCCGAGGGTTGATCTTGAATCGCGACAGGCTGCTCGACTCGACCCGGAAGCTGTAGATATCGCCCTCGGTTTCGTCAAAGAAAGTGGACTTGCGTTCCGCGTCGATCGCCGCCAGCAGGTCGTCCTTGTCGAACGGCACGTCGTCGCTGCCCGGCTTCGCGTACGTCACCTCCACCATCTCGGCCAGCTCCTGGCGGCCGATCTGGCCGTTGAAGTAATGCTGCAGCCGGCGCACGTCGGTGAATGTGTAAGTGGCGAAAGGAATGTCGTTCATCGTGTAGGTGATGCGGATCGCGCGCGTCTCGATCGGCGCGAGCAGCACGATGGTGCGCGCGGCGCGTCCCACCGCCCGGCTCATGTCGGAAATGCGGGTATTGGTCAGCACCGCGTCGATGCGCTCGCCCTCGGTGGCGATGCTCACGTTCTTGAAGTCCTGGCGCAGCAGCGCCTGGATCATGCGGCGGCGGTGCGTGGGGTCGTTGTTCCACTGATCGAGGCGCGGCCGCGGCGTGATCTTCACGTAGGGCTCGGGCTCCTCGATGTCGGGCACGAAGTCCTTCTGCTGCAGCGGAATGGCGATGTAGGCGTTGACTCCCGCCTGGTCGTGCCCGTAGCTCGCCTGCAAGCCCAGCCAGCCGTAGCGGTATTCGATGCCGCCGACCACGTCCTTCCTGCGCTGGTCCACGCCGGTGATCGCGGAGCCGATGTCACGTGCGTAATCGTTGGCATCGTATTCCGCCACCAGCGCCCAGCCCTTCAGCCACTGCGGGCGGAATCGCAGTCCGCCGAACCCGCCGTCTATGCGCTCGGTGCCATAACCGAGAGTGAAATCGAAGTCGCCGAGCTGTTTCCCGAGCGTGACGTAACCGGCGCGGAACACCTCGGTGCCGAACAGATCCTGGCCTCCGAGCACCACCGCCGGCCAGAAACCGTCCTCCTCGATCAGCAGGAATTTGGCGTCGAATGACTTGTCTTTGAAGTCGCCATAGTTGGTGTCGGGACGATCCGGGAATGCCGGCACGCCGTTGATTTCGGTGTAGCGCAGCGAACCCTCCAGCCGCGGCAGCGCGGTGAGACTGGTCCACACCGCGCCGTAAGGCTCGGCACGGCTGTAGCCGGATCGCCAGGTCCCGTCCGGGTCGAGCCGCGCATCGGGCATGTAGATCAGCCCGGTCTGACCGGTCAGGCTCGGCTCAGCCGAAGCCGGCATCGCCGCTGCGGCGGCGATGCAGAGGATGAGGGCTCGGATGAGAAAAAGGCAGCGTCGCTTCATTGGAATTGTTGTACTCGATCGCACCGGCGCGCACCCCGGATTCTACGCAAGCCGGAACAGTGCGGTGGCACTACGGACAAAAAAAGGGGGCGCATATCGCGCCCCGCTTTTTCCAGCCACCCGTTACCGGTCACCTGTCACCTGTCACCTGTCACCTGTCACCAGTAACTATTTTTCGGTCACCAGTCACCGGTTCTCTTTATCCTTGCCTTTCCCAGGCACTGAGCACTGAGCACTGAGCACTGAGCACTGAGCACTGAGCACTGAGCACTTGCCGTTCTTCATCCTTCCGCCTTCATCCTTCATCCTTGCCCTTCAGTGTTGCGTCGTCGTCGCGTTGTCGTGGTCGTTCTCGGAGGCGATCGTCGCCCCGATCGCAGCGGCGCCGATGCCGAGCCCGACCGCCCACACGGGCACGGGTCCGATCATCGGCCCGGCCGGGCCGGCCGCGCCAGTCGCCGGTCCGCTCAAGCTTCCGGTAAGGCTCATTCCTTCCAGCTCGCTGAACAGGCCCGGAGGCAACTCCGAATCGGAGATCAACCTGGTGAGGGTGGAGACATTGTCCGCCAGTGCGTTCTGCCCCGCCGCGAAAACAGCCGTACCGCCGCCGTTGGTGGACGAAATCGAACCAGAGTTAACCTTGAAGTAAGCAGCGCTTTCCCGGATCGCCGCGGAAAAGTCGGTGCCGCGGATCCCGGCTGTCGCTGTCGGCAGCGCCAGCTTCCATCCCTCGCGGTTACGATTGCCGATCAGGCCGGTCACTATCCGCGCGCCGCCCTGGAGCAGCGCCAGGAAGCTCTGACCCTTCTCCGGCGCGGCCTGGTTGAACTGATAGTCGCTGATCCGGAAAACGCTCTTGGACTGCAGCGCGACGATCTGCCCGTCCTGGAACTTGATCACCGCCTGGCCATTGGTTCCGGTGCTAACGATTGCCCCGTTGTCGATGCCCATGCCGTTGGATGCGGCCTTCGCCGGCGCCTGCGCAGTCGCGACGGTCACGTACCCGGTTGTGCGCGAGAAGTGGGCGACGGGCGCGGCCAGGGCGATGGATGCCGGCAATACGGCCAGGACCAGCCACGCGAGGCGGCGGACGGATTTCAGGCTAAGCGTCAGTGTGTTCATGAGTGGGAAATCACCCCGGAAAGTGAAAAAGCCGGGAAGCCCGCCTCCTGGCGAACCACCCGGCCTTCTGGAAACAAGAAGCCAGACAACTTTTTGTCTGGCATTCGCACTAGTGGGAAGTCGTGGTCTCGGACTTGCTGCCGGCCGCCACCGCACCCGCCGCCACCACCCCTGCGGCTATCAGGGCCGCATTGGTCGAGATCACGCCCCCCGCGCCTACCGAACCGCCCGCGCCTGCGGCGGCACCACCCGCGACCACGTTGGTCGTGCCGCCAACGGACTCGGTATCTTGTGCAATCGCACCACTCGAGAACACAGCGAGAACCAGACCTAGAGCCAGCTTTTTCATTTTTCGTCTCCCTTGCATGAACGGTTTCTGAAGATCCGAACGTCCGGACAATTATGCTGCTGGGACACCTTGAATGGCAAGCACTTTTTGGCACCGCCCCTATAGACACGGAGTCCAGTCGGTCGCCGCCGCGCTCAGCAGCGCGCCGGGCTGCGGCGCGCCGGCTGCGGCGGAATCCGCGGTCCCTTCGAGGCGCAACAGGCGGACCTGAACGGTATTCTCCCCGACGGATTCGATCAGCCCGACCTGCCTGACCTCGAAGGCGATGCCGATGTTCGCCCAGGAACACACCTGCGTTCCGGGCGTTAGCGCTTCGTTGCGGGCCTTTTCCGCCGCCTGCCGGCGCACCTCCATGGCGGTGTAGCCGTAACGGCCGTCCTCCTTCCACAGGCCCTCGAAGCGGTCCCCGGTGGGCCAGTAGTACGTCCCCCAGCCGTGACGGCGGTCGTCCAGGTAGTCGCCGACGTAGCGCTCGCCGGCCCAGGGCGAACCGGGGCCCCAGACGTACATGCCTTTGCCATGCTTGCGGTCCGCGACGAACTCGCCCTCGTAGCGGTCGCCCCAGGGCCAGGTCTTCACCCCTTTGCCGCGTTTGAGCCCCTTGCGGAATCCGCCCTCGTACTCCGCCGTGCCGCGGGCGTAACCCTTGCCATGCGCAAGGCCGTTCCGGCACCCGCCCTCGTAGAAACCCTGCAGCTCGGGATCGACGACCCTGCAGTCGGCGGCAACGGCGCCCAGTGGAACCGATACAGCCAGCGTTAAGAGGATGGTCTTGAGTGACATTGTTTGTTCGTGGTACGTGGTACGTGGTTCGTGGCTCGCAAAGGCAGGTACGAGGGCCGAGGTACGAGGGCCGAGGTTCGAGGGCCGAGGTCCGAGTGTCGAAGGCAACGTCTAGTTTTTCACTCGGCCCTCGTACCTCGGCCCTGCTATTCCCCTTCACGTACAACGTATCACAGTTTTTCCGTGTCACGTACCACGTATCACGGTTTTTCCGCGCCACGTTTCACGTACCACGTATCACCGTTTTTACTAGCCTGGCGATGTTCAGCATCACCGTGAGAGGCTCGATGGGCGACTCAACAAAACCGTGGTGCAGATAGAACTTTTTTGCGTTTTCGTCGATGGCATGGCATAGCAAGGCCCGGATACCCATTTCCTCGGCGAGTTTCGCGGTGCGCAAGACCGCGTCCTTCAGCAGTCCCGCGCCGACGCCCTGCCCATTCCAGTCGCTGTGCACCGCCAATCGTCCGAGGACCGCTACCGGAATTGGCTCTGGCATATTGCGCCGAATATTCCCGGGGACTGTTTCATGCAGCACCGCCCCCGCAGAGAGCGCGTAGTAGCCAACGACCTCGTTGTCTGCACATACGACGAAGGTGCGCGAAGCGCGTTCCAGTTGGTTTCTCCGGGCGCACTGCTTGAGCCAGAACTCGAGCTCGGGCCTGCTGCAGCGAAAGGAATCGAGCCGGTGTGCCTCTGCGAGGGGCACCGGCTCGGAGATTGCGGCAGATTTCTTTACCGCTCCCAAGGCGCCCGTTTGGCCACCAGCCGGCGCAAAGCCTTGTTGGTTTTCACTGGGGCATCCAGGATCTCGGCGAAACGCTCGAAGCGCCTGGCATCGAGCGCGAATACTGTCCGGTCGAGCAGCACCTGCTGGGCCTTCTCA
Source organism: Pseudomonadota bacterium (assembly GCA_038040175.1). GTDB lineage: Bacteria > Pseudomonadota > Gammaproteobacteria > Burkholderiales > JACQAP01 > JACQAP01. Next base: position 81,828 of record JBBPIT010000010.1, read on the forward strand.
TAGGCGGCCTCCAGCATGAAGTCGGTTCGGCTCTTGCCCTGCACCTGCGCAGCCTGGTCGATGAGCGCCCGTTGTGCGGATGGTGCACGCAGATTGATGATGGTCTCACGAGGAGCGGAATCGGTAGCCATGGTTGGTTCCTTCCGGGGTGTCATTCCTCCGGAGCGACAGATAGCCACTCCGGCAAAAGTTGATTTGCGAACCGAAAGGATTATTCGCTGCCGTGTAGACGTTGTCAACACAGCCGTTAGCGCTTAATCTTCCGCTCACCCGCAATTCATTTGTCTGTCCTGCCGCTCGAATTCGGTTCTCGTTGCGTGCTTTCCGAATCGCAAACCGCTTACCACGGCTTTCAGCGGCTCTTTACCTGTCACCGCCTTTACTCGGCGCTCGGCCCTCGAACCTCGATCCTGTCCTTCCCGGGCACTGCGCACTGCGCACCGAGTACTGAGCACTGCTCTTACGCACCTCGCACTACGCACCGAGCACTGAGAACCGCATGTGAGAGCCAGCAGCGTTCCCGTTTCACACTGATTCTCCGGACTCGTGTTCATTGGGCTCGTCGGGCACAAGTACAAGAATGCCCATGACCTTCCGGAGTCGCTTGTCGTTAGTCAGCAAAGCATGCGAGCGGCTTGCGATCGCGGTCGCAATCTGGATCGCGTCCGGGGTCCTGAGTTTGTGCTCCGCCCGCAAACGGGCTGCCGTCACTGCCACCTCCTCGTCAACAGGCCACAACTCCCAACCCGGAGAACGGGTCAACGTCTCCCGATACCGCGCGGCGAGCACTTCGTCTTTCGCCTGCAGCGGTCCGGTCAGCACTTCGGTGAGCGTGATCGCTGAAATGACGATGCCGAGATCGCCCCGGTCCGCCGCATCGAACACCGGCGCGAAGAGGGGCGCAAAAGTAGGATGGTCCTGCAGAAAATAGATGATCGGGGCTGCGTCCAGGGTAATCACGGCCCCGCGCGGAATCTGATCAAGCAGCGAAGCACTCAACGCCATTCATCACGCAGTCGCGAAACTTCCTCTGCGGCATCCCGCTTCCAGATCTTCCTCCCGGTGCCGCGCAATTGCGCCATCGTGACGCCTCGGCTCTTCTTCATCGCCTCGTCCACGGGGACGATCGCGGCATACGGCTTGCCGTGCTTGGTGATAATGGTCCTGTTTCCGCGATGCGCAGCCTCCACGAGCGCCGGCAATTCCTGCCGTGCCTGCTGCACGCCCCTGGTACGTTTCGACGCCATTTGAAACCTCTTTCTGTACAGACTGTACAGTCTATGGGCCTTTTGCCTCGAACGCAATCGCCAAGTTGCAGCCCGGCCCATTGGACAGAAAACGGTAAGTTGGCACCGCGTCCTTCATCCTTGCGCTTCTGCCTCACCCCGCCAACACGCTCTCAAATGCCTTCCTGCCCCGGAACCGGTAGACGCGAAAATCATTGTCGAGCGTCATGATCTGCGGTGTGTTCGTTCTGTCCGCAAGGAAAACCAGAGTCGCGTCCGCGAAATCCATCGGCGCATCGCCATACTGCCGTGATTCGTGGCTCGGAAGAGCCGTGGCACGTGGTTCGTGGTTCGTGGTTCGTGGCTCGTGGTACGTGGGAATGGCTCGTGGTTTGTGGTTAGCGGACTCTACGTGTCACGAATCACGTACCACGAATCACGGTTTTGCCGTATCACGTTTCACGGTTTTCCCGTACCACGTTTCACGTACCACGTATCACGATCCTTTCGTCACTCGTCACCGCCGTTTTCGCCACTTCCAATACAGGAATACGGCGAAAACGGTTCCCGCTTCATCCGCCATCCAGTCCCAGAACGACGCATCGCGCCCGACGATGAACGACTGGTGCCATTCGTCCGCGGCACCGATGACCGGGACCACGATCAGCGGCACGATCAGCCAGCCCAGGCCCACTCCGTGCGCCAGTAACGCCGCCACCGTGCCGTAATAGACAAAGTGCGCGACCTTCTCGAACGGTGGCGGAAACAGCGGCACATTTGCCGCCGTCTCCGCCCCGACGAACAGAGTTACGGCCATAAAAAGGGCGGCCAAAACACAGCCGCCTCGAATCCAACGATTGTTTATCACCGATTTGTACCACCTCTTTCCACCCTACCAGCGCTTACCGTCGGTCTACGTCCTTGCGATTTCCAATTTTGATCACGAGCACGACAAATTTCTAATCCTGCAGGTCGCATATCAGGCGAAAGTGGCCCCAACGCAATATTTCCACGGCGTCCTGAGGGGGCCTTTGAGCGTCTCGCCGAGGAAGCAATGCACTCCCGAAGAAACTTGATCAGCCGACGCTGATCTTGCGGATCGAGCCGTCTAAGCTGCTTATCCGCGTCTTTGTCAAGCCGAACCTGCCAGACCAAGGCGGGCCTGACGCGCAACCGCTTCCTCGAGGTCGGCTTCAAGTTTGACTTCCAGCATCCTCATCTCCAAATTTGCAGCACAACAACCTAAATGCTACCGCAAATCAGTGACGGTACGCACAGGACTTCCACAGCCAGACCGCGCAGCCCGACGACGTTGAGTCAAAAAAAGGCGGGGGGGGAATCCTCGCCTTTTTCCTGTACTCCTGAGGGGCACTTTCGCCTTTTCTGAGACCCGAATCCTGCTGTTCGCCTCAGCACTTGCCGTCCTTCACCCCGTTAGAAGTGCACATGACGAACTCTCGACCCAAGTCATTTTTGCGTGCACTTCTAACGGGGCTTCATCATTGCTCTTCCCGGGCACTGAGTACTGCGCACTGAGCACTGGTTTTTTGGCTGAGCACCTCGCACTGAGCACCGGCTTTTTTCCCAATCACCGTCTGTGGTATATCATATAGATATCTTTAATAGAGAGCCGCCCATGACCGTCAAAACTCGCACACAAGCCAAGGCAAAGAACCAGTCCACGGGAATTCTGCTGCGCTATCGAGACAGCGATACGCCTTATGGGGTCTCCCGGAAGACCGCCAGCAAACTGGCCAAAACGCTTGGCTTGTCCGAAACGCAGGTCATTCACGTGGCCCTCGCCCAACTCGCGAGTCAGACCTTGCCCCGCTACGAGCCGGACGATGGCCCCCTGACTGAACGGCAGGCCAAGGCCATCAGAAAACTGGTGCCGCAAGGCGGAATGACGGACAAAGAAAGTTTGTTCTAGTGAGCCCGCGTTTCTTCCCTCAACCAAAACCGGGGGACATCGTCTGGTGCAAGTTTCCGCAGCACGCATCACTGAAGCCTGGGCCAAAGTCGCGGCCAGCTCTGGTACTAAAGGTTGGGGAAAAGGCGGCAGCCACCTGGGTGCAAGTGGCTTACGGCACAAGTCAAAAGGTGGACAAGCTCTTTCCCGGGGAATTCGTCATCGCCCCTTCGGACGGCGACGCCTACTTCATTTCGGGATTGAGCTATCCCACGAAATTCAACCTCGCATCTACCTTCGAACTGCCATTCAACGAAGACTGGTTCGGGGTGCCGCCGGGAGCGCCTCATGGACAAGTCCCCAAGCTCGGTGTTCTGCATCCCAGCCTGATGCGTCGCGCCCAGGCGGCCATGGAAGCAGCAAAAAAGGCGCGCTACTGAACTCAGCACTGATCTTCGCAATTCACTCGGCCCTGCTCTTCTCGCACTGAGCACTGAGCACGCAACACTCGTTTCTTCCTGAGTCCTGCTTTTTTCGCAGCACCCAGCATTTCGCACCGAGCATTCTTTTCAATACCCCCTAGAGGGGTACTGCGCACTTGTTTTTCTCTCAGCACCCGTCTTTCCCTGAGTCCCGAGTCCTACGTTGCTGAGTCCTGCCTTTACCTTCCCCATTCCCCATTCCCCATTCCCCTTTAACCTTTTCCCTTTGACCTGCCCCTTTTCCCTTTCACTTGTTTTTTCGAGCGTTGGAGTTATTGACAACACCTGGGCATGTTGGTAGTGTCTCCAACATGAAGGCAGTTCAGCTTGTGCGTAATCGCATCATTTATTCTGAAAGAGCCTTCGCCGAACTCGCGCTCTGGCAGGTTACGAAGCCGGTTGCCGGTTCGGTTCATCAGTTCAAATACAGACTGGCCTACGTAGTTGATGGCGTATGCGTCCTCCGTTACGACAACGAAGTCGGCAAGGGAGACCATCGGCATTTCGACGGCAGGGAAAGTAATTACAACTTCACAACACCGGATCGGCTGATTGCCGACTTTCAACGTGATATTGCGAGGTGGAACAATGAAAACCGTGACTCTTGACGTACGCGCCCCCGCCGATTCGATGGCGGACTTCGCGCATGGCTGGAAGACGGGCAAACCTCAAAAGTCCGCACGTATCAGCTTCGCCACCCCGGAGTTGCTCTGGCGGGTTCTGACCGTCAAGCGATGGGAGTTGCTTAAGGCGTTGTGCGGGGCGGGGCCGGTGTCCATCCGTGAGGCAGCCCGGCGAGTCGACCGTGACGTCAAAGCAGTGCACAGCGATGTGACGGCTTTGCTCAAAGCCGGCGTACTGGATCGGGCTGAAGGCGGGGGTATTGTCTTTCCATTCGAGGCAATAAAGGTTGAGTTCATGTTGCAGGCAGCGTAATTCGTCCGCTGTATTTCCCCCTTTACTCAGTACCCCTCAAGGGCACCCGTCGAGCGCACCCCTCAAGGGGGTATTGAAGGGAAGGTATTGAAGAGAAGGTATTGAAAAGAATCCTCAGCACTCAATCCTCAGTCCCGCCCTTCCGGTCCTCAGTCCTTTACCCGACATTCACGGCCTTTTACGGCCTTTTACGGCAGTCACGCCGTCACGGTTTTTCTCTTTCCCCTTTGACCTTTATGGCCCCCGGCCACGTGGACCTTTCACCTGTCTTTCCGCCTTTCCGCAGCCCACCACCCGGTACGAGACAAGCACGAAGTCACCGAGAGAACGGGTTGCTGATGAGGAGTCCGTCGATCCGCTGTCCGTCCTGCCAATCCTCCGAGTACAAGCTTTCACAACTGGCCAACAAGGCGGCGGCGACAATCATCGAATCGTAGACGGAAAATCCGTACCGCTCCGCCAAATCGAGTCCTCGTAAATGAGTCTCCAGCGTGACGGGCTCGACGCCGCAGATCCGTCGGATCGGGTCAAGGCATTCGTGAATCTCCGGGATCGTCATGCGCAGCTTCCGGGAAGCCACGGAAGCAAACTCATTCAGGACCTGGACGCTGATGACACCGCCATCGGCAACCAGCTCCTCAGCCCGTTGCGCCTTGTCGGTATCTGCGGAAAGCAGATAGAGCAAGATGTTGGTATCGAAGAACGCTTTACCTTTCGCGCCCATGTGCATCGAGGCGATCGAACCTGAAATCGGCGGGCAGCCGGCCGCGGAATTTCCGCAATCGCGCCAGCAGCTCGCGCGACCCGGGCTTCTTCCTCACTCCCAGCGCACGCGAACCGACCACATCGATCTCGATGTCGTCCCCCTCCTTCAAGCCGAGGACCTCCACCACCGCGGCCGGCAAACGCACCGCCAGGCTGTTACCCCATTTGGCGACTTGCATGGAACCACCCTCCTGCAAAGATATACGTAAACATATTGTATATCCTTTTCGACACTCCCTAAAGGCGGGACCCGCCGTTACCTTCCCCTTTGACCTTTATGGCCCCGGGCCACGTGGACCTTTCACCGGTTCTTTCGCCCTTCCGCAGCACTCAGCATTCTTTTTAATACCCCCTTGAGGGGTACACAGTGCCCGCCTTTCCCTGAGTCGCGAGTCCTACACGCCCGTTTACACCCGGACCAAGTTTTACAGGGGTGTCACGGCCTTACTGCGCCGGGAATAGAGATGGGCTTTGCCCGCCTGCTCCGCACCGACAAACAGCGTCGCGGCCATAAAAAAGGCGGCCAAAACACAGCCGCCCCTTACCCACTTGCTGTTGAACACGCGCTTCCTGTCGCTAGATTCGTTGTGGTTCGTGGTTCGTGGTTCGTGGTTCGTGGTTCGTGGTTCGTGGTTCGTGGTT
>JBBPIT010000011.1:0-81895 GCA_038040175.1 Pseudomonadota bacterium
GGGCACTCTGGTGGATCGTCGGCGGCGCCCTCGGCGGGCTGGCGGTGGCGCTCTACCTGCCGCCGATGCAGAGGATCTTCAAATTCGAGGCCTTGGCCTGGCATGACTTGCTGTTTTGCGCCGTGGCGGCATCGGCGGGAATACTCTGGCCGGAGACCGTCAAAGTTTTTCCGCGTATGCGGAAGAACTTGACGGCGCGGCTGTCGTAACTTCTAAACCCAGTACACAAAAAACAACGCCCCGAAGTGGTCGGGGCGCTGCCGTCGTGCAGTCGATGCAGGCTGTTTTTACACTGTCTGCACAGAGAGCGCCGATTACTGGAATTTGTAAATGTAGCGCACACCCACGAAAGTCGAATTTTGCTTCGCATTCGCGTTGACTGTCGTGCCATCCGTGGTCGTGCCGTAGGTGAACGGCGTGCCGTCGGCAAATTGCCAGGTCCAGTCGTCGGTCTGCCAGCGCTCGTGCACCAGATCGACGCGCACATCCGAGTTCTTCCGCAGGGCGTATTCGCCGAAAAGACCCACTCTGGTCAGCGTATTCTTGATATCCGGCAGAGGTGTCAAGCCGGAGGTTGTACCTGGGGTCACTAATGTCTGGTGGTACTCGCTGTTAGTGCGAGTCCACTGCACATCGGCACCAAGCCTCAGTTTGGCGCTGGCGCTGCCACGCAAACCGAAACCGACCGAGTCGCCGATGTCTTGCAAGCGCGAGTCTTTGTCCGTAAGTCCGCCAGTTCCGCCGCCATTGGCTGCTCGACTGCCCAACTGGAACGCTTCGGTCGTGTCGCGGGAATACCAGGCCGTGATCTGCCAGTTGTCGTTCACGACATAATTGCCATCCACGGAATAGAGTTGGGCGCTGCCATCTTGCAGCCCATACGGCCTGGCGGCATCATGGGCGTACTTGTCGCGGGCATCCTCATAGCCGAACTGGAACGACAGGTTCTCCATGGGTGCCCAGTCCAAAGCCAGGCGCACCTTGTTCCGGTCCCGGTCAGCAATATGGATTGGATTGATGAGATCGCTTGGTGCACCGCCGGGGCCGGCCGCGGCCGAGACGTATTCCGAGCCGTCGCGTTCGCTGTGGAGGAAAGCCAGCGAACCGTTGATCGTTTCCGACAGGGAGTGGCGCAATTCGAGACGGGACGTGATTTCTTCCACTTTCGCGCGCATCGGTACCACCCGCTGGGTGTCAGCTCCCCCCGCACCGTTAGCGTTCGACAAAGGCACAGTGCGATCCTGGTAGCGCTGTTCAATCCCGCCAGTCAGGCTGTAGCCCGCGGGTAGCCTGTATGTGCCCTCCAGCTTGCCGGTCAGGGTCGTATAGGAGAAAGGGGTATTGTCAACGCATTGGCCGGAACCGCAGGCGGGATTGGTTTGCACGAAACGACGCACTGGCGTTTCATCCTGAACATCGTGATAGCGAACATTGGCCACCAGGGAGAGATTCTTGATCGGCCGCGCGCTCAGCCCCAATTGCACCAGCGTCGTGTCGAGTTCACCTTCAAGGCTGATAGGGCCCCCGGGAAGCGACAAACCCGGAATGTCCGCGGTGGGCAGATGCTGATTCTGCGTTGCGCGCGTATACGCCAGCTTGAACGTGCCGCGAGTGGCAGAAGTGAAGTTGTAACCCCCATCCAGGAAAAGCTGGTGTGCCTGGTTGTCCAGCGGCAGGGACAGGAAAGTAGGGGAGGTAGCGGAGGGGGCGACCCCGTTGGTGAAGATGCTTACGGAGCCATGGGCGGGGTTATACATGCTTCCGTAGTATCCGCCCGACAACTGCAATTGCTCTCCTGCGTAGCTCAGCGTCGTTTCCAGCTGGCTCGTAGTGCTGTCTATGGGTTCCACCGCAAATTCCGGCGCGCTCCCACGTCCCCATTGCCGTGTACCTTTTTTTTCCTCGTTCTTGAAACTCATATTGAAATCGAGACCGGGCATCAGGTTCTTGTAAAACCCGAGCTGCGTAAGATCTCGCGTGGTGCCCAGCGTTACGTCCGTGAACGGGAACGCATTGGCCCCGGCACCGCTGACGGTCAGGCCTGCGGTCCCAATTCCCTGCAGCCCCGTATTGATCCTGAAGGGATTGTCGCGCGGTATCCGGCTATATTCGAGAGATACACCGATATCCCCCTGACGCAGAAACTCCCCCATCAGTTCGCGGCTATCGAGACCCAAGTTGCGCCCCGTCAAGGTATACCAAGTTCCGGTAGCATCATTGCGTTTGACGACGTCGGCATCCAGCAATCCATACGCACCGCTATCGCGCATGCCATCAAAAATGCCCTCGTGCGGACGATCGCGGGTCCAGGTCCCGACGCCCAGGGATACCGAACTCTCCGGTTCGGTCAAATGCGTTATCTCGTCATCCTCAGCGGCCTGCGCCGGCTTTGCGGCCTGCACCGGCTCATCCGCGGCCTGCACTGGCTCATCCGCGGCCTGCACCGGCTCATCCGCGGCCTGCGCTGAGCCATAAGCCGCCAACAGGGCGGCGGAAACCGCTGTCAGTCTGAAAACCCATTTCATTCTGTTCATGGCTGTCTCCTCTATTCCATCAACGGCGGAAGCGCCCGGCGGTCGCGCGATTTTCCGTGCTGTTGCCGCCATGGATATTGGTATGGCAATTCAGGCAGCCCCTGCCAACAGATCCCAACTGGGTCGTGGCAGTGGTGCGCCCAGCGGGCAGACCCGAAGCCTGGCTCGGGTGGCTGGTGTGGTTGTGGCATTGCTGGCATAAGAACGGCGGACGCGCCTTGAGCAGATTGGCAATGGTGGAGCCGTGGGGGTTGTGACAGATGGTGCAGTCCTCGGTCACCGGCTGGTGGTTGTGCACGAACGGTCCGCGCTTCTCCATATGGCAGGTGAAGCAGGTCTCGTTGACGCTGCTTTTTACCAGTTGCTTCGGATTGTCGCCGTGTGGGTTGTGGCACGAGGAACAAGCCACCTTGCCTTCCTTGATCGGATGGTGCGACGGCCGGTTGATCTGGGCGCGCTGCTCCTTGTGGCAGGTGAAGCAGACTTCAAACTGGGTAAGCTTGTCGCGCACCTTGTCGTGGGCGACGTGCACTTGGTGACAGGAGGTGCAGGCGACATCGCGGTTGGCGTGGGTGCTCGACTGCCAGCCGATGCGCTTGCTCCCCTGGTGGCAGGTCAGGCAGGCCTCGTTCCGGCTCGCCACGGGCGTGGTCGATTTTTTCCCGAAGAGCCGATCCACCATCGGCCGCACCTTCGTTCCCGCCGGATTGTCGATATGGGCGCTGCTTTCCCCGTGGCAACTGGTACAGGTCGGGGTGCGGCTGTCGGCGACGGTGCCATGCCTGGTCTTGCCTATCGACAGCACCGGATAGGCCTCGGTCTCGTCGTGGCAGCGCGTGCACTTGGCATCGCCCTTGAGAACCATGTCCTGGTGAGGCGCCTTGTCGGCACCATTTTCATCTTCCGCCGCCATGGCGGACTGGGCCGTCAGCGCAACGCCCAGCGTCAGGACCAGACTTTGCAGCAGTGCGGCGAGCAAGTATCTCGGGGGGCTCATAGCGTGGTCTCCTTACCCAGTTTGTCATAGCGCGGCGCCACTCGCCGTTCGCTCTGCGGATCAACGTTTGTTATTTTCGATCTCCAAATTTCCTGCGTTTGTTATTTCTGATCTCCAAATTTCCTGCGGCCCGGGGCCGTCCGGCTCGTCATGCGCGATGGCGTAATGGCAGTCGATGCAGGTCAGGCCTTCGGCCTTGCCCTTGGCGTGCCGGCTCTGGGCCTTCTCCGACTGCAGTTCGGCGCTCATGGCGGCGTCCTTGTGGCAATTCCGGCATTCCAGCGAGTCGGTTTTCTTCATGCGCGTCCATACCCGCTTGGCAAGCTCGTAACGGTGCGCCTCGAACTTCTCCTTGGTGTTGATCACACCTCTGAAGTGGCCCCATATCTCGAAGGTTGCCCCAATTTTGCGAAGAATCAGCGCGCCCGGCTCGCGCGGCACGTGACAGTCGCTACAGATGGCGCGCACGCCGCTGGCGTTCTTGTCGTGGATGGTGTCCTCAAACTCCGCGTAGACGTTTTCGCGCATCTCGTGGCAGCCGATACAGAACTTTTCGGTGTTGGTCCACGCCAGGCCCGCGGCTCCGCTTACCATCAGCAACCCGGCGACAACCAGCCCGGCGACAACGGCACCGGTAAAAAGCGTCGCCCTGGCGCAGGTCTTGCACCGGTTGCTTAGCGCCTCCCAGGCTTTTCTGATCAACGCATTCTCCTAAAGCGCTGTGCGATCAGCGCTGTGCGATCCAGCGCTCAGCGCGACAGGATCCATTGGACCACTTTGCGGATGTCGTCCGTATTTTTGGTCTTGAGCGAGGTGTGTTCTTCTTCCTTGCCGTCGATCTTGACCTTGGGGTTGGTCGTCAAATGGGTGTAGAGACTTTCCGCCGGGTCGGCCTTTTCCTTGTACTTGGCGGCGATTTCCTGGTACGGCGGGCCATCCTTCTTCTTCGTCACGCTGTGGCACTTGAAACAGTTGCTCTTCTTCATCAAGGACTCCAACTTCGGGTCCTCTGGGACAGCCTGCGCGAATACAGCCTGGCCCGCCCAGGCAAACAGGAAAGATCCGACGACCAGCACACTTCTCATTCTCATAGCAGCTCCCCTATAAATTTCATTGGATTCCCGGTAAACAAAACTTGCCATCTCGCGGTGCGGCGCAGCGTGCAAGCACAATTCTGCCATATTGGCATATTTCATCGGAGATGTCGGAGTTGCCCCGGAAGAGCGGAGAGCGGCACACGCTACGAGAAGTGTGCCTGCGGAAAATCGGCAAGTGGAGCGCGCAATCCATGGCGCAGTTATTTAGCGGAACTGTTCACATTTTTCTTTTCGTTGCGTTGCACGATAAATGGTAGGGCCGGATCAGGGTTGATCTAGATCAAACGCCCTGCATTTCTGGCCTGCGCGCTCAAGCAAAAGCATGCCGCAAACTGCGACGCTGATAATGTGCCACATGACCACCTCCCGATAGTGACGGATCACGAGAACCATACCCTGCTTGACCAGGATCATGTCGCGCGTGGCCGCGTCATGCCATTGTGCGGAAGCATAAATGGCGGTAAAAAAGGCTAGACCGCATAGGTCGGTTGGCCGGCGTCGCGCTCTTGCGCATATGCCGGAAGGGCTAGCCCTTGATCAATTTGATTTTTCAAGGGGTAACAGCGCCCCAGCACTGTTTTGCGGAGAGATTCAGCGATGCGGCAAGCCCTGGCAGTCCCGTCCCAGCGACTCGGTACCAAGCTGGTGATGATCGTCACCGGATTCCTGCTGGTCGGGCTCGTCGCGATCGGCCTGACGCTGCTCGTGTCCTGGGATCTGCGGGTGCTCGCCGCCCAGGCCGAGATCGAAGGCGCCGACCTGGAAGCAGCGGCGTCGCCGCTGGTGCAGTAGAATTCCCGCAACTTGGAAGACTATTTCCTCGCGCGCGCGTTACACGTGGCAGCGGTCGTGCTTTGGATCGGCGGGGTAGCCTTCGTCACTGCAGTGCTGCTGCCTGCGGTCCGGCAGTTTCGCCATCCTGCCGAGCAGGTGGCGTTCTTCGAGAAGGTGGAAGCCGCCTTTGGCCGGCAGGCGCGAGTGACGACTCTGGTTACCGGGTTGAGCGGAATTTACCTGGTGCACAGTCTCGGCGCATGGGACCGTTTTGCCGACCTGCACTACTGGTGGATGCATGCGATGGTGTTGGTGTGGGCCCTTTTTACGCTGATTCTGTTCGTGCTCGAGCCCCTGTGGCTCCATCGCTGGTTTCGGGAGCGGGCGCAGCGCGATCCGGAAGGAACGCTGGCGATGATTACCCGGCTGCACTGGCTGTTGCTGGCGGCGAGCCTGATCACGGTGGCGGGCGCCGCGGCAGGCAGCCACGGCTGGAGATTCGGACAGTGAGTTATCTCGTTCTCAAACACGTGCACGTTGGCACAGTCGTAATCAGCTTCAGCCTGTTCTTCCTGCGAGGCTTGTGGATGATGGGCGCGCCGCAGAAGCTGCAGGCGCGTTGGGTGCGCATCGTGCCGCACGTCATCGACACCATCCTGCTTGTGAGCGCCATCGCATTGGCAGTCCTGACAGCACAGTATCCCTTCGTGCAACCGTGGCTCACGGCCAAGATCCTGCTGATGCGGGATTAAATTTGCGGCCCGGGGCATCGAGCTCTTGGATCATGGGGCGAGGGTCCTTGCGAAGTTGTAAGCAAGTTGTACTTGCCTGAGTATTTACCGAACGTAGTCGTGCGTACGCGACTCGGCCATGCCGAGAAGTAGCGTCAGCCTGCGGAATTGATATCGCCTCCTACCTGCCGGGACTCTACAGCGCCGGGATATTCCGCCCGGTCGTCGTGGCGCGCTGGTGTCCGCCATTTGGCAAAAAACGTTACCGCCCGCACGGAATCGCGAGATCGTCACTAGATCCTTGACGTGCGTCAACCTCGCGCGACGGGACCGACGTTACTTTATTAAGCAGTAGCGCTATACGGTATTCGACAAGTCGCAGTGCCCGCGCAACCTATGTCGAGAGACACGAATGATGCCTGATCACGGAACATGGATGTTGGGGGGATGGCTGATCCTCTTGATCGTTTGGCTGATCCCCTTCGTCTTTTCTTACTTCGTTCTTACGGATCGCTTCAAGGGGCGTTCGCCTTCCGCGCGCGAATTGCTGGATCAGGCCTATGCACGTGGCGAGTTGTCGCGAGACGAATATCTGAAGAAGCACAATGATATTGACGGGCGCTGACGTTGCTCCACTGACAGACTTCATTGAAGGAGAGTGCAAATGAACAAATTCACGCTTTCTATTTTCCTGGCGTCCCTGCTTGCCGCACCCGTGGTGCAGGCGGCAGACGAAGAAGATCACGTTGCTCACCATGCCGGCGCCGACCAGAGTCAAGCCGCTCCCGCGCAGGACGATAAGGCTGCGGGAATGAGGATGGAAAAAATGCAGGAAAAAATTAAAAAGATGCAGGAACAGATGGAAAAAATCCATTCAGCCAAGAATCCACAGGAGCGCCAAAAACTCATGCAGGAGCACATGCAATCCATGCAAGAGGGCATGAAGATGATGGGCCGCATGGGCGCAGGGATGAAGGGCGGTGACATGATGGGCAAGGCCAAGAAGGATCAGGGCGAGTCCATGACGGACGCCGGTGAGGGCATGGGAATGTGCATGATGATGAAAAAGCAGAAGTCCGCGGAGTCCCGCATGGACATGTTGCAGATGATGATGGAGCAGATGATCGAACACGAGAAGGCCGAGCAGGAAATGGAACTTCGCCGTTGACCTGGGTTGCCAGCGGGTCAACGTGCACGACGGCCAATTCGGCTCCCATCTGGGGGCGCTGCAGGCGACACGCCACTCGCAACCCCCTTCTTTTCCCCGCTAGCGACGTAACATTCCGCGGTCGGGGCGGCGTGTAGACCCCGCACCGCGGTGAACGAGCAATGGCGATCTCGGTTTGCGAGGCCATCCGCGCCTCGCTGAAAAACAAGAAGTCGAAAACCACATGCAACTGACTTTCCTGGGTGCTACCGGCACGGTTACGGGCTCGAAGTACCTGATCAGTGTCGGGTCCAAGAGTGTCCTGGTGGACTGCGGTCTGTTCCAGGGACTCAAGCAGCTGCGCCTTCGGAACTGGGAGCGCCTGCCGATCGATCCTCGATCAGTCGAAGCAGTCGTCCTCACCCACGCGCACATCGACCACAGTGGTTATCTGCCGCTTTTTGTGAAAAACGGGTTTCGTGGCAAGGTTTTCTGCAGCAGTGCCACCAAGGATCTGTGCGAAATCCTTCTGCCTGACTCCGGGCACCTGCACGAGGAAGAGGCGGAGTTTGCAAACCGGCGCGGTTACTCGAAGCACTCGCCCGCATTGCCGCTCTACACCGAGGACGATGCAAGGCGCTGTCTGTCCCGGCTTTCCCCGATTGCCTTCGACCAGGAAGTCGATCTGGGTGGCGGATTGGTACTGCGCCTTGCGCGTGCCGGCCATATCCTGGGCGCCGCGTTCGTCGAGTTGAAATACGCCGGGCTGCGCGTTTTGTTCTCCGGGGACCTCGGGCGTCCGCATGATCCGGTGATGCCTGCGCCCACCGCCATCCGACAGGCCGACTATCTGGTAGTCGAGTCGACATACGGCGACCGCCGCCACGACCCATCCGACCCCGCCGTCAAACTCGCGGAGATCATCAACCGCACCATCGAGCGGGGTGGCGTGGTAATCGTTCCGACGTTCGCGGTTGGACGCGCACAGGAGTTGTTGTATTACCTTCATCTGCTCAAGGTGAAGCGCGTGATTCCCGACGTGCCCGTCTACCTCAATAGCCCAATGGCGGTGGACGCTACACGCATTTTCCACAACCATCCTTTGGAGCACCGTCTCTCGCCGGACCAATGCAACGCGATGTGCCGCGCGGCAAGGATCGTCAATACCGTGGAAGAGTCGGAACGGCTCAATACGGCCGCCGGTCCGATGATCATCCTGGCCGCGAGCGGCATGGCGACCGGAGGGCGAGTGGTCCACCACCTGAAGGCGTTCGCGCCGGATCCGAAAAACACCATCTTGTTCGCGGGTTTCCAGGCGGCGGGAACACGCGGTGCCGCGATGCTCAATGGCGCGGAGAGCGTCAAGATCCACGGCGAATATGTGCCGGTGCGGGCGGAAGTACAGATCCTCTCGAATCTATCCGCGCACGCCGATTACGCGGAGATACTGGATTGGTTGGACAATTTCCAGGCACCGCCCAAGCAAACCTTCATTACTCACGGCGAACCGACCGCTGCGGACGCGCTGCGCCATCGCATTGAAGAACAGAAACGCTGGCGCTGCAAGGTTCCCGACTACCGGGAACAGGTCGACCTGGCTTGAGTGCGCGCGGCACGGAATTTGTGCAGAGCTTCCCTACTTGCCCTCACGGCCCAGCGCCCGCATTTTCTCCAGCCATTTCTCCCGTTTCGTCACGTTCTTCGCTTCAACCATCCCGATCAGGCTCTCTTTTTGATTGGACCGATGCCGCAGAAACCCAGAATGTTTCGCTCCAGGCTTTTCAGGCTATGAGCGGCGAGGCGCTCGCTGTAATCGGCAACCAGAGGCAAAGCGACGTGGTGCTTTTTGCTGTCCAGATTGATGGCATCTTCAGGCTACGTACGTTTTCTCCAGGAACGGGCACTCTGTCTGTCCCGTTATTTCAAGAAGGCGATGATCTCGGATGAGACTTCTTTTTGGTGCCCTACCCACAGATGGCCGCCGCTGGGATAGCTGACGAAGCGCGCACGTGGAATATGCTCGACGGTATAGCGGGCAATGTCGAAAGTGCCGAACAAGTCGTCGGCGGTGCTCATGACCAATGTTGGCACGCCTATCCGCTCGAGCTCGTAGCGCGGCAGGGACGAGACGACAGCCGCATCGTTCACCAAGCCGTGGCGTCTCGTACTGATGGGCAGGATGTGATCCAGTACTTGCGCAACACGCGCCTGCTCGTCTGCGGGCGCCATTTCCAGAACGGCTGGCGGCGTGGCGAGAATCGCGCGGATCACGGTTTGCCGCGCGAGCTTGATCGTGGCCCAGAAAAGGAAATCCGACTTGAGCACGGTGTCGAACAGGAACGCGGTCCCGGCCGGCATCTGCATCGGCGGTCCGCCTCCTGGGCGGGGCGCATAGGCCGCGGGAACCAGCAGAACCAGGGCGGTGCACCGTTCCGGATGCCTCAGCGCAAACTGCATGGACGAGGGCGCTCCTGCCGAGGCGCCGATTACTGCGGCGTGCCGGATCCCGAGCGCGTCGAGCAAGCAAGCGTGGGCATCAGCCTGCGCGGCGGCCGAGGGGTCGCTCGGCAGCGGGGTGCGCAGATAACCGAATCGCGACATGGCGATCACACGGAATCCGCCGTCGACCAGAAACTTCGCGAAGTCCAGTCCCTGGTCGTAGCCGCCGCCTGCACCATGGACCACCAGTACTGGCTTGCCGTCACCGGCCGCTGCATACTCGATTGGACCACAGGGCGTCTGCACAACTTGACTGCCGATCGAGACCCGCTCGCGCGCTTGCGTGATATCGCGGTGGTAGCCGGTGTAGGCGAGTCCGGTCGCTCCGGCAACGAAGAGGCCAACAAGAATCAGCGCGACTCGACCTATGTGTGCTTTAGCCATGTCGCAGTTGTTGTTCCTCGATCTCGCCCGCAATGATTGCGAGGCGAGTCTGCAGGAGCCCGACGAGCGTACGCGTGAGGTTGCGAACGGAGTTGAGCAAGGCCGCTGCCTCCCGGGGCGTCGTTAGTGTCAGGCGCGCGCTATCGGCGGCTGATCAGCATCCCGAGCAGGAGTCCCACTCCCGCGCATACGCCGGCAATGGTCCAGGGATGATCGTGCACATACCCGTCGGTGGCGCGTGCCGCTGCCCTGGTCCTATTCATCACCGCCGCTTCGGCGCGATCGAGCTCCTCCCGCGCCAGGCGAAGCCTTTCCTGGACGCGCCCTCTCACCGCCGTTACTTTCTCGCCGGCCTGGTTGGCGGTCGCATGCAGCAGTTCCTCGGCATCGGCCATCACGGCCTTGAAATCCGTTATCAACTTGTCTTTCGCTGCAACAGTCTCAGTAGCCATCTGGATTCTCCTGTTTGTCGTTGGGATTTCAACATTCTCATCGTCTTCAGATGGCAATTTGCTCCGCGATTGGCAACAGTACGTTGACAAAAGTCAATGACGGCACGGTTTGCAATGGTCCGCCGCAGGGAAAACGTGCCTGACGCCGAGCCAAGCACGCCGTCCCCTCTTACAGAGGAAAGAGTGAGTAGTCGAGCGGGAAACCGCCGACTCAGTTCAAGTACAGCGGCTGGCACAAGACGACGCGTGGTCAAGCGGCGAAGCCCGGCGAGACGTTGAACCATGCCTTCGCCGAACCAACTTATGCGCCCCGGGGAGTGGTCTGGTGATCACCGGGAGGAGTCATGAGTCCACCAGGCGGCCGTGATTGGCTGATGCAGACCGGTTGCGGGCTTGATATGGATCAAGCTGAAGTCTCATCTGAGACTCATACTGAACAATGAACAGGAGTTCTGTGTGACGCACGGCCGGACTGGTGATGTTTTACTGGTTTCCAGTTTGTCTTGCTTGACCGTGCGAAATAGGGAATCGTTCTCAAGAACGTTCTCATTTGTTCAGGCGGGTCAAGCGTCCTGCGCACCAGATAAGCGAGGAGGGTCCGATGCAAACGGCACATCTGAGAATCAACGGGATGAACTTCGACGCTTCGATGAGAAGTGTTCAGAGCGCATTGAGCATCATACGCGGTGTCTCCGACGTAAGCGTCTCCATCGCAGACAAGAAGGCGACCATCAGGTATGACCCGCACAAAGTGCTTCCAAGGCAGTTCGAAACAGCAGTCCGCGTCGTGGGGTGCGAGGTCGAGAGAGTTGTCGTTGAAACACCTGAGCGATCTTCCCTTCCGTGAAAGGGCGGGCGACGAATGGATGCCGGAAGGTGCCGCTACCGGCCGGCCTCGGGGCGATAGCGCGGTTGCGCGCCGGCCTGGCTTCCATATTAATCCGGGTCAAGGCAATGAGCCTGCTCGGCAGAAAAATCGGAATGTGAGTACAAAAGGAGGGAATGATTATGGCGATCGGCGAAATCTGCAGTCGTGAAGTCGTATGTACCGGCCGCGACACGACGGCTAAGCGCGCTGCACAACTCATGCGCGAGCATCACGTGGGCAGCATTGTCGTTGTCGACGGGCCGAGCGGCAGACGCGTGCCGGCGGGGATCGTTACCGACCGCGATATCGTGGTCGCAGTGCTTGCTCTCGGGCTCGACGCGGACGCAATCCAGGTGGGCGACGTGATGAACCGGGAGCTGCTGGCGGTGCGCGAGAACGCGGGCGTTGCGGAAACCATCGAATTGATGCGCGTGAAAGGCGTGCGGCGTGTGCCCGTGACGGACGCCGGCGGCGCGCTGGTGGGGATCGTCGCGGCCGACGACGTGCTGTCCCTGCTTGCCGAAGAGATGTCGGCGCTTGCCACCATGGTGTCGCGAGAGCACAAACGCGAAGTCGAAGTCAGAAAAAGGATGCTTTGAAACGTAAAGTTTCATGAGGCGCGTGGGACCGAAGCGGAATAACAAACGGGGAGAAGGCGTGAGAGAACAGGAACCCAGGGCGCACGCAATGGGGCACCGCGACCGCCAGATCGAGGAAGTCAACCATGATCCTTATCTGGCTCGCAGCAAACCGCCGGAGCCGGCGCTCTGCCCGCAGTGCGGTGTCGTGTACCACAGGGGCCGATGGCAGCGGGCTCCGCGGCCGGAGAAGGCACACGAGCATCTGTGTCCCGCATGCCAGCGCATCAAGGACGGCTATCCCGCGGGATACGTAAAGTTGTCCGGGGAGTTTCTCGGCACGCATGGGGACGAAATCCGGCACCTGATCCGAAACGAGGAACAGCGGGAAGCAGCGGACCACCCGCTCCAGCGCATCATGGACATCATGGAGAAGGGCGGCGTGATCACCGTCACCACCACCGACGTGCATCTCGCGCGCCGTATCGGTGACGCCCTGCATCACGCCTATCAGGGCAAACTGGATATCAAGTACAGCCAGGACGAGTATCTGGTGCGGGTCGATTGGACGCGATGATCCGGCGCCATGGACGAACGCCGCCCTTTGTCGCCCGGGGATGTGCGGATGCTCCGCAGGTTGATCTGTGTCAACAGATCCGCGGTGGTTCTTCTTTAGATTGAGCCAGTAGAAACCGGCTCGATGTCCACGCCGCGCATGAAGACTGGAGGGGAAGGATCATGACTGCCGCACAGATGCACAGAAGTCGCGATATTGCGCGCAACGCACCGCATGCGACCAGGAGAAAAACGAAGCCGAAGCGGGTGGTCGGGACCATACATCAAAAGACCGCGAAACCACGGAGCGAATTCAGCGACGAAGAATGGCAGGAGACGGTGGCGACCGCTGCGTACCACCGTGCGGAAGCGCGTGGCTTCAACGAGGGTTCACCCGAGGGCGATTGGTACGAGGCTGAAGCCGAACTGCGTGCGCAACTGGCAAGAGCCGAAGAGGGTACCGAATCCGTCCCGGATTCCGGTGCAAGCCCCGCCGACATCGAAAGAGAAGGAGAATGAAGACATTCAGAGTCTGAGCGAAATCCGCGCCACCCCATCGCCCGGAGGGCGGCCACGCTGAAAGTGAAGATTCTCGGCGAGTGCGAGCATCCTTGAGTTGGTGGGGAGGACGTCGCCGAGAAGTTCTTTGGTTCCGCGGGCGCGGCAATAACGGATCATTTTCTCCAGCAGGGCATGACCGAGCCCTTTTCCCTGCGCGCTCGATCTGACCAGAATGCCGAATTCGGCCTGCTCGTTATCGGGGTCCGTTACGGTCCGCACTTCCCCCAGCAACTCGTTATCCGCGCCTATCGCGACGAATGCCATTTCGCGGTCGTAGTCGATCTGCGTGAAGCGGGCGAGTTGGGAATGAGGCAGTTCGCGTAGCGCCCCGAAGAATCGGAAGTAAATGTCCTCCGGCCTGCTTTGATCGATGAGCTGCTTGAGCCGGGCCTCATCCTCCGGGCGGATCGGGCGCAGCAGGACCAGTCTTCCGCTTACGGCAATCGTTTCCTCCAGTTCCTCCGGGTAGGGGCGGATGGCAAACCTTTCGGTTCCGCTGGTCCGGGCAGGCGCGACGCGGATGCGTGCGTCGAGGGCGATGACCCCTCGAGCATCGGCCAGCAGCGGATTGATATCGAGCTCGACGATCTCCGGTATGTCGGCGATGAGCTGCGCCGTCCGGATCAGCACGCCGCAAATGGCGTCCTGGTCCGCTGCCGGCCGGTCGCGATATCCGGCCAGCAGCCTCGATATCCTTGTGCGGGAGATGACTTCGCGTGCCAACGCAACGTTAAGCGGCGGCAGCGCCACGGCCCGGTCGGCAATCACTTCCACCGCCGTTCCTCCCTGGCCGAACAGGATCACCGGGCCGAAGGTCGCATCGGTTGCGGCGCCGATGATCAGTTCATGGGCGCCCGGACGTTGGACCATCGGCTGCACCGTGAAACCGGTGAGGTGCGCCTGGGGACGCAGTCGGCGCAGGCGCGCTTCCATTGCCTGCGCCGCTTCCCGCACCGCCTGGCCCGACTCGAGATTCAATGCGACGCCGCCGACATCGGATTTGTGGGTCACGTCCGGCGAAAGGATCTTCAGCGCCACCGGAAAACCCATCTCACCGGACAATCGCACTGCATTCCCGGGCGAGGTCGCGATTCGGGTAGCCACCACCGGGATGCCGTAGGTTCGGAGGACATCCTTCGCTTCGACCTCGGTCAGGATTTCTCTCCCCTCGTCGAGGGCTTTGCCGACGATTGTCCGGGCCGTGTCGACATCGGCGCTGAAGTCCGTGGGCGCGGATGGAGGTATTTGCATCAGTGATTCCTGATTGCGGCGAAACTCCGCCATCTTCAGGAAGGCGTACACGGCGTCCTCCGGAGTGTCGTAAGAGGGGAGACCGGCCTCGATAAAGGTGCGCCGGGCCTTCTCCACCGCGGCCGCGCCCAACCAGCAGGACAAGACGTTGCGCTGCGCCGCCTGGGCGACCGGTACGCAGGCCGCGGCGATTGCGTCGCTTGGGACGATTGCGGTGGGCGCATGAATCAGCAGGACTGCGTCCGACTGCGGGTCGGCGAGGAGGTCCTGCAGCGTCCGGACATAGCGCTCCGCCGGGGCGTCGCCGACGATGTCCACGGGATTGCCGCGGGACCAGGTGGCGGGAAGATATTGGTCCAGGCGCTGCAGGGTCTCATCCGCGAGTTGAGCCAGCCTGCCGCCGCCCCGGATCAGCGCATCGGTCGCCATCACTGCCGGACCGCCGCCGTTGGTCATGATCGTCAGCCGGTCGCCGCGAAACGGGCGGGCCAGCGCCAGCGTTTCTGCCGCCACGAACAGATTGAACGTGGACTCGACGCGAAGCATTCCGGCGCGACGAAAAGCGGCATCGTAGACGTCGTCCGAACCGGCCAGTGCCCCGGTATGGGAGGCGGCCGCCTTGGCGCTTTCCGCAAAACGCCCCGATTTCACCGCGATGACCGGTTTGTTGCGCGCGGCGGCGCGCGCTGCGGACATGAACTTGCGCGCGTTCGTGATCGCCTCGACATAGAGAAGAATGGCCGTCGTCGCGGAATCCCCGGCGAGATAGTCGAGCACGTCGCCGAAGTCGACGTCCGCGGAATCGCCCAGTGAGATGAAATGGGAAAAGCCGATCCCGCGGGAATTCGTCCAGTCGAGCAATGCCGTCGTGAGCGCACCGGACTGGGACACGAATGCTATTTTTCCCGGGCGCGCGCCGGTGTGGGCGAAGCTTGCATTCAGTCCGATTGTCGGCGCCAGCAAGCCAACGCAATTCGGACCGAGGATGCGCAGCAGGTGCGGTTTCGCGGCGTCCAGCATGGCCTGCGTCAGCGTGCGGCCTTGTGCATCCGTCATCGCACCCAGACCGGCGGTCAGAACCACCGCGGCCTTGCCGCCTTTGGCTCCGAGCTGGTGAATGATTCCCGGGATGGTTTGCGGCGGCGTGCAGATCACCGCGAGATCGGGCGCCTGGTCAAGGCTCCCCACATCGGGAACCGCGCGCATTCCGGCGACGCTGGAGTGCTTCGGATTGACCGGGAAGATGGTGCCGGCGTAGCCCCCGGCGAGCAGGTTGCGCATCACCGTGGCGCCGAGGCTCTGGGGCCTGTCGGATGCGCCGATCACGGCAACCGAGGCCGGACGAAACAGGTATTTGAGATTGCGTACGGTCATTCGGGATTTCTGCACACGCGCGCAACAGCGCCGGGCCGCAGGCTCCCGGCATGACATCGACGATGCCCGTGTTCCCGGCTGCCGAGGAGACGGTGAGATCCGCCGGTCCGCTGCGTCTAGCGTGTCTGGCCGATGATCTCCCGCAATCCCGGAATGTCGGTGATGCGGATGTGCTTCTGCTGCACCGCTACCAGCCCCGCGTCCTGGAACTTGGAGAACACCCGGCTTACGGTTTCGAGTTTCAAGCCCAGGTAACTGCCGATTTCCTCGCGGGTCATCCGCAACACGAACTCCCAGGGCGAGTAACCGCGTGCGGTAAAGCGCTGCGACAGGTTGAGCAGGAACGCGGCCAGCCTTTCCTCCGCGCACATGCTCCCGAGCAGCATCATGACCCCGTGATCACGCACGATCTCGCGCGCCAGCACCGAGTGCAGGTTGCGCTGCAGCGCACGGACATGGCTGGCCACATCCTCGATCAGCGAGAAGGGCATGACACACACTTCGCTGTCCTCGAGCGCGATGGCGGTACCGTTATAGCGCCCCGAGCCGACGCCGTCCATACCCAACAACTCCCCGCCCATGAAAAAGCCCATCACCTGTTCGCGCCCGTCATTGTCGATGACGCTGGTCTTGAAAAAGCCCACGCGGATCGAATAGACCGAGTTGAACGGCTCGCCGGCGTTGAAAAGCGTTTCGCCGCGCTTGATGCGACGCCTCACGTACACGATCTTCTCGATTCGCTGCAAGTCCGCGTCGCACAGGCCGCTCGGCAGGCACAATTCGCGCAAGTTGCAGTTCCCGCAGGTCACGTCGAGCTTGCTGGCTGACGACTGGTTCTGGGATGCCAATGCAGCATCTCCGGGCGGGAGCTTGGTGACCGAAGCAATGTGCATGGCTATCTCCTTTGTTGTCAGGTCAGTTCAAGGTCCGGGCGGCGCGGTCGGCGAGGGCCTCGCACACGTGCTCGAATTGGGTGGTCTTGTCGAAGAATCCGGCGACGCCGAGACGCGCTGCCAGACGCCGGTAAGGCTCGGTAGCGAAGTTACTCAGCATGTAGACAGCGATTTCCGGCGCCTGCTCACGCAGCGCCCGCAACACATCGAAGCCGGTGCCTTGCGCCAGCCTCACGTCGAGCACGACCGCGTGAGGGTGCAGATCGAGGATTTCATGGATGGCTTCGTCGGCACCGGCCGCGTGTCCGACGCTGTGTACACCTTCAATCGAAGCCAACATGTCCTCGAGGCGCTCGCGGATCAAAGGCGAACTCTCCACGACGAATACGCGCAGATGGGGGCTGGGGCCGGAGGGCGGGCGAACAGCTTTCTTCATGCCGCCCAGTGTGCGGGGAGCGTCTACGCCAGGGTATCGGCGCACACTTAAAGCGGGGATAGGATGAATGGACGGCGGCAGGTAGGAAAATTCCTACCCGTTCCGGATCAGGATCCGGGGTTGCGATCGAGCAGACCGTGCTCCAGTGCGTAACGAACGAGTTCGGCGCCGCTGCCCATATTCATCTTTTCCAGAATGCGGGTCTTGTGCGTGCTGACGGTCTTGACCGAAAGGCGAAGTTGCCCGGCGATCTCGGTCGGTCCACGTCCCGCAGCCAGCATGCGAAAAATTTCGAATTCACGGTCGGAAAGTCGCATGTGCGGAGGCGCGTCGCCCTTGCCGGTGTCGGCCATGAGGCTCGCCGCCGCCGCTTCGGTGATGTGCACTCCGCCTGAGGCGACCTTGCGGATGGCGCCGACAAGTTGCTCTGAGGCGCTGTCCTTGGTGAGATAGCCGGAGGCGCCTGCCTTGAGCGCGCGCGCCGCATACTGGTGTTCCCCGTGCATGGACAGGACCAGGATACGCAACTTCGGTCTCTCGAGCTTGATGCGCTTGATAAGCTGGATGCCCGCCAACCCGGGCATCGACATGTCGATCAGCGCGAGATCGAAGTCACCGGCCCTCACCAGCGCCAGTACTTCATCCCCGGTCGCCGCTTCGGCCGCGACTTCGATGTCGGGCACGGCAGCGAGGATTTGCCTGAGCCCGTCGCGCACGAGCTGGTGATCGTCAGCCAGCAGCAGGCGGATCATGCGCCGGCCCCTTCGCGGCGCGGATTCAGCGGCACGCGCAATGTCACCCTGGTCCCGCCCCGCGGGGCGCGCCCCACTTCGAGCGTGCCGCCAACGTAGGAAACGCGCTCGCGCATGCCCTTGAGGCCGAGCGAACGTGATTTCGCCAGATCTTCGACAGTGATGCCGCGGCCGTCGTCTTCGATTTCGAGACTGATGCCGTCATCGTCGGCGGCGAGCAGGACCCACGCATTGCGGGCGTGCGCATGGCGGGCGATGTTGGTCAGGGATTCCTGAAGCGCACGGTACACGGTGTTCGCCAGATTGCGTTCCAGGCCGGCAAGTTCCTCTCCGGGCGCCATCCGGAAATCGCACTTCACGCCGGAGCGCTGCGCGAAGTCCTCCACCAGCCAGGCGGTGGCGTCGGGCAGCCCGAGGTCATCGAGCATTAGCGGCCGCAGATCGGCGGCGATGCGCCGCACCGAAGTGACGGTCTGATTCAGCGTTTCGCCCATCTTTGCGGCCTTGGCGGAAAGATCCGGGTCGGCGCCGGGAAGGCGTTCCTGCATCCAGCCAAGGTCCATTTTCAGCGCGGTGAGCAATTGACCGAGTTCGTCGTGCAATTCGCGGGCGATGCGGGTCTTTTCCTCTTCGCGAGCCTCGAGCACCTGTGCCGACAGTGCGCGCAGTTCGTCCTGCCGGCGCCTGAGTTCGTCCTCATACTGCTTGCGCAGGGTGATGTCGCGCAGGATCACGGTGTAGAAGGGCCGTTCGCCTTCGGTCGCCTGCGATATCGAGGCCTCGATCGGGAATTCCTCGCCGGTGCCGGCGCGCAGCGCCCATAACGTCGTCACGTCACCCATGCGCCGGCTGGTGATGCCGGTGCGCCCGAACTGCTCGATGTGGCCGCGGTGCGCGGCGCGAAACCGTGCCGGCAGAAAGCGATCGAGCGACGTGCCCAAAACCTCCTCGCGGCGGCAGCGAAACACCTGCTCCGCGGCACGATTGAACAGCACGATGTGCTGGGATTCGTCCACTGTGATGATCGCGTCCATTGCCGAATCGACGATAGCGGCCAGACGTGCCTGGGTTGCATTGAGCGCATTTTGCATTCGCGCCGTTTCGGCTTCCGCGCTCATCGCGACCCTCACCACCGCGAATATGCCCACGCCGAGCATGGCAAGATCGACGACCAGGTCGGTGGCTGCAAGCCAGGGTACGCTGTCTCCGAACTGTGCCGCTGCGAAGTTGAGCACCACGATCCCTGCTGCGCCCGCGACTCCGGCCGCAATCATCCAGGGCTTCAGCCAGCGCAGGGAATGCCGTTTCTGCGCACGGCTATTCATTCTTCACCTCGCTCGCAGCCGGAGAACGTGAGCCCTGGTTGATTCAAGTCAAGGCCGCCCGTCCGGCGTTTGTCATAGTTTCCCCTGGAAATACGCGGGGAAGCCGTCGCACACATAGGTCCGGGTAATGAGTTATCCATCTTCGGAACTGGTAATCGATCCGGTGCTGATCCGCAATTACGACGTCAGCGGCCCGCGCTACACGTCCTATCCGACCGCGGATCGCTTCGTCGAGGCCTTCGGCGAGGCGGAGTGCAGGCACTGGATAGGCAGCCGGAATATCGGCGGCATCAAGCAGCCGCTTTCGGTGTACACGCACCTCCCGTTCTGCGACACGATCTGCTATTACTGCGGGTGCAACAAGGTGGTGACTCGGGACCACGGGCGCTCGGCGAAGTATATCAAGTACCTCGCAAGGGAACTGGAGTTGCTGTCGCAATCGCTGGGAGCCGACCGCGCCATTTCCCAGATGCACTGGGGCGGTGGCACGCCGACGTTCCTTTCGCGCGGCGAAATGCGCGAACTGATGCGTGCTTTCAACGCGCAATTCGAGCGTCGCCCCGATTTCGAATGTTCCATCGAGATCGATCCGCGCAAGTTCGCGCCCGGCACGATGGGATTTCTCGCCGAACTCGGCTTCAACCGCGTATCGATCGGTGTGCAGGACTTCGATCCGGACGTGCAGAAGGCGGTGCACCGGATTCAGGGAGAAGAAGTCACCCGCCGCGTGATCGAAGAGGCGCGCGCGGCCGGCATGCGCTCCGTGAACCTTGAACTCATCTACGGGTTGCCGAAGCAAACGCTGGACAGCTTCGACGTCACGCTCGACAAGGTACTCGCTCTCGATCCCGATCGCGTCGCGCTGTACAGCTACGCACACCTGCCGCGGATGTTCAAGCCGCAACGGCGCATCGCCGAATCCGAACTGCCGTCGCCGGAGACCAGGCTGCAGATCCTCACGCTCGCGATCGGCCGCCTGACCCGGGCGGGTTATCTCTACATCGGCATGGACCATTTCGCGAAACCGGATGACGAACTCGCGGTCGCGCAACGCCAGGGCCGCCTGCAACGCAACTTCCAGGGCTACTCGACGCACCCCGAGTGCGACATGCTTGGCTTGGGGATATCCGCAATCGGCCGCATCGGCCCGACTTATTATCAGAACCTGAAGACTCTGGAGGAGTATTACGCGGCGCTCGACGGCGGACGCCTGCCGGTCTGGCGCGGCTTGGTGCTGACAAAGGACGATCTGGTCCGGCGCGCCGTCATTCAGGCGCTGGCCTGTCATTTCCGGCTTTCGATCGAGTCGATAGAATTGTCCTATCTGGTGGACTTCGCCAACTATTTTTCAGCGGAGATCGAGGATCTGCGGCGCCTGGAGGAGGATGGGCTGGTCGAGCTGCAGCCCGACTGGATCGTGGTGACGCCAAAGGGCAGGTTGCTGGTGCGCGTAGTATGCATGGTGTTCGATCGCTATCTCCGGGAACACCGGCAACGCGAAAGCTATTCAAGGGTAATTTGAGGCAGACATGACGCCCGAGACGACGCTGCTTGCCGTGTATCTTGCCGGACTGCTCGGTGGCGGGCATTGCGCCGGCATGTGCGGCGGCATTGTCGGTGCTTAGTCCGCGGGAGCCGGTTCGCGCTTGCCGTTGCATCTCGCCTATAACGCCGGCCGGATCGCGAGTTATACGCTTGCTGGGGCGATCGCCGGCGCGCTCGGCGGGATGGTGCTGTACTACGACGTACTGCCGCTGCAACCCGCGCTCTACGTGCTTGCCAATCTGATGCTGATCCTGCTCGGCCTGTACCTCGCCGGATGGTCCTCGCTGGTGACCAGGCTCGAAGCGGCGGGGCGCCGGCACCTTGCAGCGGCAATGCTCGCGGGGTCGTTGCTGCTCGGGTTTGCCCTCGGCATGGGACGCGTGGCGCAGGGCGCGCATTTCGTCTCCCATGACCTCTGGTCGGCGCTGATTTGCTGGCTGGTCGTCCTGGCGCTCTACGAACTCCTGCTCAGGCGTGCGTCCCTGCCAAAAGCTGATTGATCTTCAAGCCGAAATCGGTATAATCCCGGCCTTCCTTGCTTCACCGGGTCCGCATCCCGGGAGGCTTTCCGCCCGATCCATCGGGCAAACCCACAAGGAGATACATTGATGCGGCATTACGAGATCGTTTTCATCGTCCATCCCGATCAGAGCGAGCAGGTGCCCGGGATGATCGAGCGCTACCGGCAGATGGTCACCTCCCGCGCCGGGCGCATCCATCGCCTCGAGGACTGGGGCCGCCGGCAACTCGCTTTCCCGATCCAGAAAGTCCACAAGGCGCATTACGTGCTGATGAACATCGAGTGCGATCAGGAAACCCTGACCGAACTCGAGCACGCCTACAAGTTCAACGACGCGGTGGTGCGCCACCTGATCGTGAACATGACCCGCGCCGCGACCGAGCCTTCGCCGATGATGAAGGAAGAAAAGTCGCGCACCGTGGTGGGCGAGAGCGCCAAGCCGGAAGCCGCGGCGGAGAAACCGGCGCCGACGGCCGCCCCGTAACGCAGTGAGCCGCAACCAGGTTGTCCTGACAGGCAAGCTGATCGAACGCAAGGAACTGCGCCATACGCCCGCCGGCCTGTCGGCGCTGAATTTCAGGATCGGCCATGTTTCGGAACAGATCGAAGCAGGCAGGTCCAGGAGCGTCAACCTCGAGATCGAGGGCGTGGCGCTCGGCGAAGTGGCGCAGAAATTGAGCAAAGCGGCGCAGGGAGCGGAATACAGGTTCGAAGGCTTCCTGGCGATGAGAAGCAAGCTGTCCCGACAACCGGTGTTGCACGTGAACAGATTCGATTTGAATTGAGGATAGAGAGCCATGCCACGATTTGGAGGTAGCAAAGGTAAGGGCAAGGACAAGGGCAAGGGCAAGGAACGCAGCAATCGCCCGTTGTTCCGCCGCCGCAAGTTCTGCCGCTTCACTGCCGAAGGCATCAAGGAAGTGGACTACAAGAATATCGAGATCCTGAAGGATTTCATCAACGAGAACGGCAGGATCATCCCGGCCCGCATCACCGGCACCAAGACGCACTTCCAGCGCCAGTTGTCGGTTGCGATCAAGCGCGCGCGTTTCCTGGCGCTGATGCCGTACACCGACCTGCACTGAGGAACCGTAGCCATGCAAGTCATCCTGATGGAAAAAGTGCACAACCTCGGCCAGCTTGGAGACATCGTCAAAGTGAAAGACGGCTTCGCGCGTAACTTCCTGATTCCGCAAGGCAAGGCCAAGCGCGCCACGGACAGTGCGATCGCCGAGTTCCAGAGCCGCCGCACCGAACTCGAGTTGCAGCAGGGCAAGGCGCTTGCGGAGTCGCAGGCACGCGCCGCCAGGCTCGAAGGACTGATGATCCAGATCACCCAGAACGCCGGCGTGGACGGGCGCCTGTTCGGCTCAGTGACTAACTACGACATTGCCGAGACGCTCAAGGCGCAGGGCCACGAGGTAACCAAGGCGATGGTGCGGATGCCGCAAGGGCCGCTGAAGCAGGTCGGCGACTACCCGATCACGCTCGATCTGCATGCCGATGTCACGGCGACCATCACCGTATCGGTGCTGGGAGAGACCGTCAGCTGAATCCGCGAGCCTTCGCCGCAAAAAAAGGGCTGTGAAAACAGCCCTTTTTATTTTTCCGCTTGCGCGCCTCATCGCGTTACGAATAATAGTCGGCGACGGTTCCTGTTTGGCGCCACATTTGTTCACCCACTCAAAACATCTCCGGCACAAATGGCGCAGTTCGCAACACAAAGAGTAGCGGACACCCAGGTCGAGCTGATCAAGCTGCCGCCGCATTCGGTCGAGGCCGAGCAATCGGTCCTCGGCGGGCTGCTGCTCGACAACACCGCGTGGGACAAAGTCGCTGACATGATCAGCGAGTCCGATTTCTACCGCGCCGACCACCGGCTCATCTATCGCAGCATCTCCAGACTGATCGAACACTCCAGGCCCGCCGACGTCATCACCGTCGCGGAAAGCCTGGAAAGCATCAAGGAACTGGAGACCGTCGGCGGCATCGCTTATGTGGGTGCGCTGGCACAGAACACCCCCACCGCCGCCAACATCCGCCGCTACGCGGAGATCGTCCGGGAACGCGCGGTGATGCGCAAGCTTGCCGAGGTGGGCACCGAAATTGCCGACGCCGCGTACAATCCGATGGGCAAGGAGGCCGGACAGCTTCTCGACGAGGCCGAGTCGAAAGTGTTCGCGATTTCGGAGGAAGGCGCGCGCGGCAAACAGGGATTCATGGAGATGCCGCCGCTGCTCACGCAAGTGGTCGAGCGCATCGACCTCCTGTACAACCGCGACAATCCCTCGGACGTCACCGGCGTGCCAACCGGCTTCACCGATCTCGACCGAATGACCTCCGGGCTGCAACCGGGCGATCTGGTGGTCGTTGCCGGAAGGCCGTCGATGGGCAAGACCTCGCTGGCCTTGAATATCGCGGAGCATGTGGCGCTGGAGGCGGGGCTGCCGGTGGGCATATTTTCGATGGAAATGTCCGGCACGCAACTGGTGATGCGCATGCTCGGCAGCGTCGGCCGTCTGGACCAGCACAAGGTGCGCACCGGACGGCTGGCGGACGAGGACTGGCGCCGGCTCACCGATGCGGTCGGCAAGCTCAACGAGGCGCCGATACACATCGACGAGACGGCCGCGCTCAACGCGCTGGAACTGCGCGCGCGTGCGCGCCGCCTGCACCGGCAGTACGGCAGGCTCGGCCTGATCGTGGTGGACTACCTGCAGTTGATGTCGGCGAGCGCGCAGGGCGAGAACCGCGCCACCGAGATTTCGGAGATCTCGCGCTCGCTCAAGGCGCTGGCCAAGGAGCTGAATGTGCCGGTGGTGGCGCTGTCGCAGCTCAATCGCAGTCTCGAGCAGCGGCCCAACAAGCGGCCGGTGATGTCGGATCTGCGCGAATCGGGGGCGATAGAACAGGACGCAGACGTGATCCTGTTCATCTACCGCGACGAAGTCTACAACCCCGACTCTCCCGAGAAGGGCAAGGCCGAGGTCATCATCGGCAAGCAGCGTAACGGCCCGATCGGCACCATCACCCTGGTGTTCCAGGGCGAGTACACCCGCTTCGCCAATTTCGCCGATCCCGGCCGCTTCTAACGGCGGCGCACCGCGTCAGATCGCCGGCGCATCCTCGCCCGGGAAGTGCCTATTGAATTCGCGCGCCGTGGCGGTGAGTTCCGAATCCATTTTTTCCTGGCGGTAGATCGCCATCAGCTTGATCCACGAGTCGCGGTCCTTCGGATCCGTGTGGACCTGGAACTGCAGCAGGCTGAGGGCGTTCTGCGTGCGTCCCAGCGCGATGAACCGGTCCACGTCGGTGAACATCGAGCGGGTGTTGTCCAGGGCCTGGTCCATTTCGAACAGGACTTTGCTCGATAGTCCCACCGACTGCGCAGCGGGGCCGCTTTCCAGTTCGAGGTCCACATTGGTGCCGGGTGGTATTGCCGGGCGGCCCGGTTTGAGATTGATATCCGCCGCCGGGGGCTCGCGCTGCGCCAACGGTTTGGTCCTAGTACCCGGCGGGCGTGCAGGCGGGGGCTTCGGTTTTGCTTTTGGTGGCGGCGGCTCGGGCCGCGCAGCAACACGTTCGGGCGGCGGAATCGGTTCGGCATCGAGCTCGCGGAGGGCGGTCGCGGCGGACGCCAGCATCTCATCCAGGCGTTCGTCGGTCTCGCTCAACGTCCCGGCGTACGCCTGCCTGCGACTGAAGGCAAAGCCGCCGACGGCGCAGGCCGCGGCTATCGCGGCGAACCCCGCCCAGTAGTACCACGGCAGCGGTTCGGTCTTGACCACGGTGCGGATTTCCGGCTTCGGCGCCGGTGCCGGCGGCGCAGGCCGCGCGGGCGCCTCCACGACTTTCTGCAGCGCCGCCAGCGACTGCTCCAGCCGGGCGAGTTGACTGTCTATGCTCTCCTGCTTCAACCGCAGTTCCTGCACGCCGGTCTCGATGCCGCGCGCTTTTTCCTCGAATGCGGGCGGGACCACGCCCAGCGCCTGCTCGACGCCGCACAATGGCAGCAAGGCCCGGCATTCCTGAGGCCCCGGCCTCTCGCCAAGCTCGAGAGCCCGGCGCAGCCTGACCGGTTCGCCCGGCCTGGCGTCGGCGGCCCGCCGCTTGACGGGCCGTTTGACCGGGGTCGCGGCTTCGGGAGCGCGTTCGTCATCAGGCTGCCTCGCCGCCGGCCTGCCGGCGCGTTCGGATAGGCCGCGAAGCTCGGGGAAAAATAACACCGTCCCTGCCGCGACCGGCTTCAGTTTCCCGCCCGGGAAAACCTGTGGATTCAGCCTGACGACTTCATCGACCAGCAAATGCCGCAGGTTGCGGCTGTTCGGAAAAATCGAGACGGCGAGGCTATCGACCGATTCACCCGCACCGACCCTGAGCGTGAATCCCCGCGGCGGCCATTGCGGCGATGCCTGCGCTGCCTTCGGGGCAGGCGGGATCAACATCGTGAAATGGCGCGCGTAAAAAAAGGCCCCTGGACACTGGACCCGAAGGACCAGTGCCAGGGTGGGGGAGGAAACGGGGTAGTCGGTGGAAATTTCAACTGCGTCGCCCCTTGCGTTCAGCGTGAGGCGGGCAGCCCTCAGGAACGGGGCATCGGAGCCCGGTGCGTCGCTCTCCGGTCCCATGGACAGGCATTCCTGGGTGATGCGTTCTTCCGGGAGCGCCTGCAGGGTGGCCACCGCTCTGAGCGGCTCACCTTGGTGCGAGTGGACGGTGATGCGCCACAGGTCTACCGGATTGGCGAGCGCGG
This sequence comes from Pseudomonadota bacterium, assembly GCA_038040175.1. Taxonomy (GTDB): domain Bacteria; phylum Pseudomonadota; class Gammaproteobacteria; order Burkholderiales; family JACQAP01; genus JACQAP01. The sequence continues at coordinate 26,027 of JBBPIT010000011.1, forward strand.
AAACAAGGGTGAATAATCCAGCGAAGGCCGTAATCGCCTGCCACGCCCAAGGTGGTGGTGGGATCGGTCTAAGCACTTGCTTCTGATCTATATGTTGTAGGGTTTCAGCGCATACGCACCATATGTAGTGTCCGGGAGTTTAGTCGGTTAGCGGATGCTGTGCAATGCCCCGCGCGTGGCTGGATGCGGCGGGTGGGTCAGGTCGCCGCACGGGGCGTCACAGAATTTCGGCGGCGTGGTCGGCCAGCCGCGATCTCTCGCCGCGCATCAGGGTCACGTGGCCGCTATGGGCCCAGCCCTTGAAGCGATCGACGACGTAGGTCAGTCCGGAACTGCCCTCGGTCAGGTAGGGCGTGTCGATCTGGGAAATGTTTCCGAGGCACACGACCTTGGTGCCGGGCCCGGCGCGGGTGATCAGCGTCTTCATCTGCTTGGGGGTGAGGTTCTGCGCCTCGTCGATGATCAGGAACTTGTTGATGAAGGTGCGCCCGCGCATGAAATTGAGCGATTTGACTTTGATGCGGGAGCGGATCAGGTCGCGGGTGGCCGCGCGCCCCCATTCGCCCGCCTCGTCGTCGGTCTTGTTGAGCACATCGAGGTTGTCCTCCAGCGCGCCCATCCACGGCGTCATTTTTTCCTCCTCGGTGCCGGGCAGGAAGCCGATATCCTCGCCTACCGGGACGGTGACGCGGGTCATGATGATTTCCGAGTAGACCTTGTCCTCGAGCGTCTGCATCAGGCCGGCCGCCAGCGTCAGCAGCGTCTTGCCGGTGCCGGCCTGACCGAGCAGCGTGACGAAGTCCACATCCGGATTCATCAGCAGGTTCAGCGCGAAGTTCTGTTCCCGGTTGCGGGCGACAATGCCCCAGATATTGTTTTTCTGATGGGTGTAGTCCCTGATGGTCTGCAGGATCGCGGTCTTGCCGCTCTGCTCCTTTACCTGCGCGTAGAACGGTTTGTCGGTTTCGTGGTAGATGAATTCGTTCACCATCAGGCTTGCGCACAGCGGCCCGCGCACGCGATAGAAGGTGCGGCCTTCCTGCTGCCAGGATTCCATTTCCTTGCCGTGCTGGTCCCAGAAGTCGGCCGGCAGCTCGCGCACGCCGGTATAGAGCAGGTCGGTGTCCTCGAGGACCTTGTCGTTGAAATAATCCTCCGCCGCAAAGCCCAGGGCATGCGCCTTGATGCGCATGTTGATGTCCTTGCTGACCAGGATCACCTGCCGTTTGTCGTGCGTCTCCTGCAGGTGTTTCACCACACCGATGATCTGGTTGTCCGCCTTGCCGGCAGCCAGCCGCGCCGGCAGCTCGCCCGTGATCGATTCGGTCTGCAGGAACAGGCGTCCGGTCGCCTCCTTGGCGCCGGCATTCTCCAGCGGGATTCCCGCGGCGATGTCCTCGACAGCCTTGGAAACGATTTCGTCGAGAAAGCGGCTGGCCTGGCGGGCGTTGCGCGCGACTTCGGACATGCCCTTCTTGTTGGAGTCCAGTTCCTCCAGCGTGGCCATCGGCAGGTACACGTCGTGTTCCTGGAAGCGGAACAGGCTGGTGGGATCGTGCATCAGCACGTTGGTGTCGAGGACGAACAGCTTGGTGAGGGATTGCAGCTTGGTGACCAACGTGGGACCGGGTTTGCGCTGGATCATCGGAGTGCCCCGGCAAGGCGAGACAGGAAAAGAAAGCGAAAGTGAATGGAAGACCTAGTCCGTCGAGGGATCATCCGCGCTCCTGTGTTTGACGGTTAAAGGGACTCTACGAATTCCAGAACCTCCCGGGCGTGTCCGGGCACTTTCAACCCGCGCCATTCCCTGCGAACCACGCCTGCCTGATCGATGACGAAAGTGCTGCGTTCCACGCCCCGCACCTGTTTGCCGTACATGTTTTTCATCTTCATGACGCCGAAGACGTTGCAGACCTTTTCGTCGGGGTCGGACAGCAGCTCGAAGGGGAAGCTCATCTTGGACTTGAAGCCCTCGTGAGACTTGATGCTGTCGCGCGAGACGCCGTAGACGGCGCAGCCGCGGCGGGCGAACTCACCGTACAGGTCGCGGAATTCCTGACCTTCGGTGGTGCAGCCGGGGGTGTTATCCTTGGGATAGAAGTAGAGGACCAGCGGGCGTCCCAGCGCAGCCGAGAGCTTGAACGTCCGGTTCCCGGTCGAGGCAATCTCGAAATCGGGAACCTTGAGACCCACCAGGGTTGATTCCATTCCTGCGGGCTATGTTTACCGAAACCCCGGCCGAAAGCAAGCGCGCTCAGGCTGGTGACAGAAACTCCCGTCCCTGCAGCGCCAGCGCCCCGGCACGGCCGGGAACCGGGCCGGCCGCAATTTCATGGCGCGGCAGATCCCGGGTCGCCAGCGATTCCAGGTAGTCGTGCAGCGAAGTCAGTTCGTAACCCTGGGCGCGCCACCCCTCCATCAGCTTCTCGAAAACCGGGGCAAGTTTCATCCCTTCCAGTTCCGCGTGGAGCGTGAAAACGTGGCCGTTGGCAGACGGATGCCGTGACAACTCGAGCAGCCGTTCGGCGACATTGCCGGCGGTCACGCCACCCACTCCGATCATCTCGTCCAGCGTGGGCAGGGTGGTCGGCAGCTGCGGGCAGGCGATGATTTCCGCCTGATAGATCGGGATAAAAGGTCCGCTTCCGCGGGTATCGGAACAGTAGTTGAAGCCCAGGCGCTGGGTGAGGCGATAGGCGTAGCGGTTCATCTGCCAGCCCGCGGCGCCGTGTACCCGGGCCGGCTCCCCGAAAATCTCCTCGAAACGGGCGCAGGCGAGTTCCATCTGGCGGCGCGTCCACTCCGCGTCGGCTGCAGCGACCTTGTCCTGCCAGAGCACGTGGTCCCAGGTATGGATCCCAACCTCGAAGCCGGCGTCGCGGACGCTGCGCATGGTGTCGGCGCATTCCCGGCCGATATCCGGAGCGGGAAGAAGGGTGCCGTAGAGCAGTGTCTTCAGTCCGTAGTGCCTGAGCACCGAGGTTCGGCGCACTTTGCCAAAGAATCCTGGACGGAACACTCGCTTGATCGCGCGGCCGGTGTGATCAGGGCCAAGGCTGAAGAGAAAGGTGGCCCCGGCGCCGTTCGCCGTGAGGATTTTCATCAACCTTGGCACGCCTTCGCGTGTGCCGCGGTAGGTATCTACGTCTATCTTGAGTGCCAGTTTCATAGAAATGCCAATGGCGGGAAAGTCTTAGTCCATCAGACTCCTGGCGTCGCCGACTCGATTGCGATACGCGTCGAAGATGTTCCTCAATGCGGTATGCATGTCCACATTCGGCCGCCAGTCAAGCTCCCTGCGCGTATTCTCGATCGCCGGCACACGGTTCTGTACATCCTGATACCCGCCGCCGTAATACGCGCCGGAGGTCGTTTCGACGGTTTTCACCTGCTTTGCCGCCGCCTGATACTCGGGGTAGGTGATTGCGAGTTCCATCATTAACTTCGCCAGTTCCAGAATCGAGAAGTTGTTCTTCGGATTGCCAATATTGTAAATCTTGCCGGAGGCGACACCTTCGCGGTTATCGATGATTTTCATCAACGCGTCGATGCCGTCGTCGATATAGGTGAAGGTGCGCTTCTGGTGGCCCCCATCAACCAGCTTGATGGTTTCGCCGCGCACGATGTGACCGAGGAACTGGGTGACGACGCGGGAACTGCCCTCCTTGGGGGTATCGATGTTGTCCAGTCCGGCGCCGATCCAGTTGAAGGGGCGGAACAGGGTGTAGTCGAGCCCTTCCTGTTGGCCGTACGCGGCGATCACACGGTCCATAAGCTGCTTGGCACAGGCATAGATCCAGCGCGGCTTGTTGATCGGGCCGTAGACCAATTCCGAGTTCTCCGGATCGAACTCCGCATCTTGGCACATGCCGTACACCTCCGAGGTCGAGGGAAAAACAATACGCTTGCGATGCTTCACGCAGGAACGGACGATCGGCAGGTTTGCCTCGAAGTCCAGTTCGAACACGCGCAGCGGCTCCTTCACGTAAATGGCGGGTGTGGCGATGGCTACCAGCGGAAGGATCACGTCGCACTTGCGGATGTTGTATTCGATCCACTCCCTGTTGATGGTGATGTCGCCCTCGAAGAAATGGAAGCGTTTGTGATCCATCAGGTCCGCGACGCGGTCGGTCTGCATGTCCATGCCGAATACATCCCAGTCCGTCGTTTCGATGATCCGTTTCGACAAATGGTGGCCGATGAATCCGTTGACGCCGAGGATCAGAACTTTTTTCATGATCTTTCCATTTCAGTGGCGCCTAGAGGGAGCGGTACGCCGCCCATCGCGGGTTCGATCTGGGTCTCCGCCAACAGCCTGCCGTCCCACTCCAGTTCGATGATGCGCAGAACGCCGGCGTCCGCGCACTGCGCGTAACAGCGTCCGTCCTCGAAGAACAGAAATGGCCGGGGATGCGGGCCGTGGCGTGCCGGCTCGATCAGCGTCCTGAGTATCCGGGCCGGTTTCCCGCCAAGCGAAGTAAACGCGCCGGGATAGGGCGGCGCCACGCCACGCACCAGGTTGTGAATCGCCGCGGCAGGCCGGCTCCAGTCGATGCGCCCGTCCTCGGGTTTCCGGCCGGGAAAATAGGAACCGAGGGAAAGATCCTGCCGGATGCGGGGCGCGGTGCCGTCGATAAGGCGGGGCAGGCTGCGGTTCAGCGTGATTTCCGCCGCAACCGTGACCTTCGCGAATACCTCCTGCGCGGTGTCATCCGCAAGGATGGGTACCGCCTGCTGATCCACGATATCGCCCGCATCGGGCTTTTCCACCATGTGATGCAACGTGGCGCCGGTTTCATGCTCGCCATTGATCACCGCCCAGTTGATCGGCGCGCGACCGCGGTACTTCGGCAACAGCGAGCCATGCATGTTCAGCGCCCCGCGCGCTCCTGCGGCCAGCAGCGCGGGCTTCAGCATACAGCGGTAGTAGAAGGAGAAGACGAAGTCCGGTCTCAGTGTGCTGACCCGGTCGGTGAATTCCCTGGTATTGGGATCGTCCGGAGTGGCCACGGCGATGTCGTACCGGCGCGCAATCGCCGCCACGCTTTCGAACCAGACGTTCTCACCCGGGCTGTCGAAATGAGTCACCACCAGCGGCACTCGCACGCCCTGCGCCCGCAGCACCTGCAGACAGCGGACACCTACGTTGTGGTAGGCAAACACGACCGCAGTGGTCATCGGCTTCTATGGCTGGGTGCGCTCGAAGGGGGTGACATTGCGTTCCTGGCGGGTGCCGGTTGAAGCGTCCGCAGACAGGTCTTCGAGCACCGCGCTGATGATGAAGCGCGGACGGCGCAGCACCTCCTGGTATATGCGGCCGATGTACTCCCCGAGCAGCCCGATTCCGAACAGCACCACGCCGAATAGGAAGAACTGAACCGCGTCGGACACCGATTGAAACATGCCCTCGGCCGCCTCGCCGCGGATCAGCCGATGAAAGATCTGGAACACCACCATCCCCGTCGAGCCGGCGGCGAGCAGAAAGCCGACCAGCGAAAACGCCTGCAGCGGCGCAAGCGAAAAGCCGGTAACCAGATCAAAGTTCAGGCGCATGAGCTTGTACAGCGAGTACTTGGTGGTGCCCGCCGCACGTTCCGCGTGGGCCACCTCGATCTCGGCCGGATTGTTGGCAAAGGTATAGGCAAGCGCTGGGACGAAGGTATTGACTTCCTCGCACCGGTTGATCGCGTTCACGATGTCCCGGTCGTAAGCGCGCAGCATGCAACCCTGATCGGTCATGTGGATACTGGTCGTGCGTTCGCGCAGCATGTTCAGGAACCGTGAGACGTTGCGGCGAAACCAGTTGTCTTGGCGCAGGGCGCGTATCCCCCCTACGTAGTCATGACCCTGGTCCATCTTCGCCAGCAACTTTCCTATTTCTTCGGGGGGATTCTGCAGGTCCGCATCCAGCGTCACCACGCGGGCGCCGCCGGTCCGCTGGAAGGCCGCCATGATGGCCAGGTGCTGGCCGTAGTTCCTGCTGAACAGGATTACGCGGGTCACGTCCGGGCGATTCTGGAACTGTTGGCGCAACAGGGCCGCGGAACGGTCGTGGCTGCCGTCGTTGACGAAGATCACCTCGTAGCGGATTCCCAATGCATCCAGCGCCGGGTAGAGGCGTGCGAACAACGCGGCCAGTCCGGCTTCCTCGTTGTAGACCGGGATCACTACGGAAAGCGCCGGCCCGTTCGTTTCCGCCCGTCCATCCTTGCGATCGTTCATCGTCTTGCCTCCAACAGGACTTCCGCGGCCGCGTCGCAAACCCGCTCCACATCGTGCTCAGTCATCGCCGGGGAAAGTGGCAGGGTGACCGTCTGGCGGGCGATGCGCTCGGCGTTCGGGAACTCGCCCTCGCGGTAGCCGTAGCGCCGGCACAGCGTGGTCAGATGCGGCGCTTCATAGGAGATGCCGGTGCCGATTCCGCGCGCGTGCATGGCCTCCATGAATTGCTTCCTCGTGATCTTCATGCGATCCAGCGGCAGCAGCACGCAGAACATGTTCCAGCTGTGGCCGTCCTCTTCGCCGGGATGGGCGCGTGCCGGCAGCAGGCATTGCGGGTCCGTGCGCAGACGCGCGAAGTAATGCGCAGCCAGTGTGCGCCGGCGCACGTTGAAGTCGTCCAGCCGGGCGAGCTGAGACAGGCCGAGGCGGGCGTTGACGTCGGGCATGTTGAACTTGCCGCCGGCGGCATCCACGTCGCGGGTACCATCCGGCAGCCGCAGGATGCCGTGGAAGCGCAGCTTCTCGGCGAGCTTGGCTTCGGCGGCATCGCGCAGGATCAAAGCACCGCCCTCGATGGTGGTGATGTTCTTGTTCGGATGAAAGCTGAACGCGACCAGGTCGCCGAACGCGCCGATGCGCCGGCCCTTCCAGCGCGAGCCGATGGCCAGCGCGGCATCCTCGATGACCCGCAGGTGCCGACGTCCGGCGATGTCATGCAGGCGCTCCATGGCCAACGGCAAGCCGGCGAAATGCGTCGGCAGGATCGCTCGGGTGCGTGGGGTGATGGCGGCCTCGACCTGGTCGAAGTCGATGTTGCGGGTGGCGAGATCGCAGTCCACGAACACCGGCTTGGCGCCGACCTTGATGATCATGTTTGCCGCCGCGAAGAAGCTCATCGCCGAGGTGATCACTTCATCCCCGGGGCCGATGCCGGCGACCTGCAGCGCCACTTCGAGGGCTGCGGTGGCGGAGGACATGGTTCGCGCCGGTCGCCCCTCGTGCCAGTCGGACAGGGCCTGCTCAAACTCGAGCACTTTCGGCCCGCTGGTAATCCACCCGGAGCGCAAAACCTCCGCCACGCCCGCAATGGCCGCCTCGTCTATGGTCGGCCGCGCGAAAGGCAGGTAAGGCCGGGTCCCGCTATTTGAAGGGGCGGATTCCACGGTGTGGAGAGGAGTGTTGGCAGTCATGAGCGCGCGACCAGGAACACACCGACGATGATGGTGGCGATGCCGACCATGCGTTGCGCGGTCACCGCTTCGCCGAACAGGTACCAGGCGGCAGCCGCGTTGACGACATAGCCGATGGACAGCATCGGATACGCAATACTGACTTCAACGCGGGACAGGGCCATAATCCAGATCAATACACTGACGACGTAGCAGCCCAGGCCGCCCAGCACGAAAGGCTCGCTGGCGAGCCGCAGGCCGATCGGCAGGATGTTGTCCGGTGTAAAGGCAAAGGCGCCGATGTGGTTGGTGCCGGCCTTGAGCAAAAGCTGCGCGGCGGCGTTCAACAGCACCCCGGCGAGCACGAGAGAAAAGCTGACCAGGTTCATTTCTTCCTCACGATGACGCGCCGCGGATCCGAGGCGACGATCTCCATCGGCACGCTCCGCTGCCCGAGATCCCGGTAAGTATCCCAGGACATCACCGCAAAGGCGTCCTCGTGGCTCGTCCAGCGCTTCTCGAACTCTGTTACCGTCGGCACCCCCAGTTGCGGCTCCTGCTTGAGACCATACTCCAGTTCATCGGCGAACTCGACCAGGATCAGGGTTCGGCCGATGTAAAACGGCAATGTCTGCTCGTAAGTGCGCACGCTGTAGAAGGGCATGCCGGGTCCGAGGACGGGTTTGATTTTCTGCGCCAGATGATACGCCGAAGTCACGTAATTCAGGCTGTCGTGCCCGGTGACGGCGAGTTGCGTACACAGCAGCCCGCCCGCGGCGGCGGCGGCGACCGCCGCGAACAGGCGTTTGCGCAGGACGAGGACGATGGCGGCCATGGCGCCGGCACCACCCATGGTCCCGGCCACCTGCAGCCAGATTGCGTAGTGATCGTAGAGTTCCTGGGGTACCTCGCTCTTGCGCGCGATGTGCAAGAACGGCGTGATCACCGCCAACACCAATCCGATCACCGCCATCGGTGCAAGCTGCCAGGCGACGGCACGCGGGCTGGCTTGCGTAAGGTAGCGGCCGATGAGCAATGCCGCTGCGGGGAACATCGGCAGGATGTAGGAAGGCAGTTTCGATCCCGACAGGCTGAAAAATACAAACACCGTCGCGAACCAGACCACCAGGAAGCGGCCGGGGTCGAAGCCGTCGGCATGCGCGCCATCTCGCCAGCTCCGGCGCACGGCGGCTGCGGCGGTCATCGTCCACGGCAGCAAGCCGCCCAGCAGGATCGGGATGAAGAACCACCACGGCTCGACATGCCGGTGTACCGCGGTGAGGTAACGCGCGAAATGCTCGTGAATGAAGAAGAAGCCCGGGAATTCTGGGTTCACGGCCGAAACCCAGACGAACCAGGGTGCGGCGATCACCGCCAGCAGCAACACGCCCAGCAGCGGATCGAGCCGCAGCCACACCCGCCAGTCTCGTTGCACCAGCGAGTAGATGAGAATTGCCATTCCCGGCAGGATCAGCGCGACCAGGCCTTTGCTCAGGATCGCAGCGGCGGTCGCGGCCCATGACAGCGCCATCCACAGCTTGCGCTCTTTCACGGGAAGGCCTTGCCGTTGCGCCAGCAGGAAGGTGCACAGGGAGGAGCCCATGAAAAACGTGAGCCCCATGTCGAGCGTATTGATATGGGCGAGGGCGACATAGAGCACGCTGCTGGCGGCCACCAGCGCGGAGAGGATCCCTGCCGGCTCGCCATACAGCCGCCTGCCGGCAAACCAGATCACGAAGATGCCTAGCAGTCCTGTCAGCGCGCTCCACAGGCGTGCGGTCCAGTGATGAAGCCCGAACGCCGAGTACGCGGTGGCCGTGGCCCAGTACTGCAGCGGCGGTTTCTCGAAATACTTGATGCCATTCAGCCGCGGCGTCAGCCAGTCGCCGGTGGCGACCATTTCGCGTGGAACCTCGGCGTAGCGCCCTTCGTCGGGCTTGATCAGCTTTCGAACTTCGATGTTTCCGAACCAGACGACGGCGAGGAGCGACAGCGCGGCGGCGAGAACGGCGCGGCGGAACGTGTTGGGATCAGACATCGGTTCCATCTTTGCGTACCCCTCAAGGGCACCCGTCGAGCGGGTATTGAAAAGAAGGTATTGAAAAGAATCTTTGCGGTGAAAATTCTTCAGGCAGTTTCCGTAAGGGCGGGCTCGAGCAGCGCACGTGCGGCGCGCTCGAAGTCCCTGTCGCTGCCATCGGTCAGCCGCACGTAAGTGGCGCCGTCGAGCCTGGGATAGTTGCGGGCGATGGACTTGACGTACGCGGGATCGTAGTGTTCCTGGAGAAGCTGGGTCACGAATTCCGGCCACTGAGCGCTGGTGACCTTGTCTTTCCAGTTGTTGATCTTCTCATGCCCGTGCAGCCGCACCAGGCAATCGAGTCTGGCGCAAAGCGCCTGCACGTCTTCGGTGAAGTGGCGGTAATCGCGCAACAGCAACGCGACGCGGACCGGCGAGGCTGTCTCCAGCCAGACGCATTCGCTCTGCCACATGCGCGCGATCAGCGGCTCCGGCACCCTGAGGTTGCCGACCTTGCGGCTTTCCGACTCGATGAACACCGGCCGCCGCGGATCCAGGCTCTTGAGTTTCAACCACAGCCGGCTTTCCAGCATTTTCTGCGAAGGCTGCGTCGCCCCGGGCAATTCGCCCAGCACGGAACCGCGGTGCGCGGCAAGCTGCTCGAGATCCAGGGTCTGCGCGCCAAGCCGCTCGAGATGCCGCAGCAGGATGCTCTTGCCGGAACCGGTAGGGCCGCAGATCACTCGATAGCTGAGTTTTCCGGCGAGGGCTTCGATCCCGGCAACCACCGCGTGGCGGTAGGCTTTGTATCCGCCAGCCAGCCGCTTCACGTCCCAGCCGATCTGGCGCACAACGTGGCTCATCGCCGCGCTGCGCTGCCCGCCGCGCCAGCAGTAGATCAGCGGCCGCCACGTCTTCGGCTTGTCGGCAAAACTGGCTTCGATGTGCCGGGCGATGTTGCGCGCGACCAGCGCCGCGCCGGCTCTCCTGGCGGTGAAAGGCGAGACCTGAATATAGAGCGTGCCGACGCGTGCGCGCTCGTCGTCGTCGAGCACCGGACAATTGATCGCGCCGGGAATGTGGTCCTGCGCAAACTCGGCGGGAGAGCGTACGTCCACGATGTCGTCGAATTCGGATAGCTGTGCTACCGTGACTGTGTCCTGATTCATGCTCTGAAGCGCACTGCCCGGGATGCGGGAGGCATCAGTTTACACGCGCGGCCGCCGGCAATTTTTCGCGTTTGTCAGGTGCGCCGCGGCGCGAGCAGGGCGCGCAGGCGCCGGTAGATGTTGTCGAGAATGCGGGATTGCGCTTCGACGGCGGGATGAATGCCGTCGGACTGGAACCACTCGCGCTTGTCGGCGAAGCCCTGCAGCATGAACGGAACCAGCGATGCGTTCTGCTGTCTAGCCACCTCGGCATACAGCGCCTCGAAGCGCCGCGTATAGACCTTGCCGTAGTTGGGCGGAATGCGCATTCCCACCAGGAGCACCTTGGCGCCGGACTTGCGCGAGGCTTCGACGATGGCAATCAGATTGCGGCGGGTGTCTTCGATTGAATTCCCGCGCAGGCCGTCGTTCCCGCCGAGCTGGACGATGACCACCGCCGGCTGATGCTCCGCGAGCGCAGCGACGATGCGATTACGGCCGCCGAGCGTGGTCTCGCCGCTGATGCTGGCGTTGACGACGGTGTAGTCGAGCCGGTCGCGCTTGAGCCGCTGTTCCAGCAGGCTCGCCCAGCCGCTGCCGGTCGGCAGCCCGTAGCCCGCCGACAGGCTGTCGCCGAACACCAGTATGGTCCGGGCGGCATGCGCGGGCGCAACCGCAGTCAAGACCAACAGCAGAAGAAATCGCAGCCACATGTCTCAGAAACCTTTTCCGCCAATTGTGAAGGCGGTCGGATTGACGAAGCAAGTCTCCACCGGCATCACCACGCTCACCATCCTCCAGGATGTCTCGCTGGAAATCGCGGCCGGGGAAGCCTGCGCGATCCTCGGCGCCTCCGGCTCGGGCAAGACTACACTGCTTGCGCTGCTTGCGGGACTGGACGTGCCCACCGCCGGGGAAGTGCACATCAACGGCGCCAACCTGTTCGCGCTCGACGAGGACGGCCGCGCGCGCCTGCGCCGCAATCAGGTCGGCTTCGTGTTCCAGTCCTTCCAGCTCCTTCCGGCGCTGACCGCGCTGGAAAACGTGATGCTGCCGCTCGAGCTCGCCGGTAACGACGGCGCGCGCGAGAAGGCCGCGGCCTGGCTGGCGCGTGTGGGCCTGGCCGAGAGGCTCGAACACTATCCGCGGCAACTTTCCGGCGGGGAGCAGCAGCGCGTCGCGGTGGCGCGCGCGTTCGCCGCCGAGCCGCGGCTGCTGTTCGCCGACGAGCCGACCGGCAACCTCGACTCCGCCACCGGCGAGGAGATCATCTCGCTCATGTTCGCGCTCAACCGGGAAAGCCGCACCACATTGCTGCTGGTGACCCACGACGAGGCGATCGCCCGGCGCTGTCCGCGCCAGCTCAAGCTTGCTGCCGGGAGGCTGACCAGCGATGAGCGCCGTTGATCGCTTGAGTGCCGGTGCCGTGCTGCGCCTGGCGGCGCGCATGCTCGGTCGCGACTGGCGTGCGGGCGAGCAGCGTGTGCTGGCAGTGGCGCTGATCGTCGCAGTGGCAAGTCTGACCACGGTGGCCTTCTTTGCCGACCGGGTGGGGCGCACGCTCACACGTGAAGCCAACCAGTTGCTCGGCGCCGACCTGGTCGTGGTCTCCGACGCGCCGATCGCGGAATCGTTCCGCAGCGAGGCGCGCCGCCTCGGGCTCGCCGCCACCGAAGCCGTGCGCTTTCCCAGCATGACGCAGGCGAAAGGTCGTGCGCTGCTGACGGAAGTGAAGGCGGTGTCGGCGGGTTACCCGCTGCGGGGCAAACTGCGCATACGCGAGGGCGCGGCCGGGCCGGATTTCGAACCCGCGCGCATTCCGGCGCCGGGCAGCGTTTGGGTGGACGATCGTCTGTTGCGCCGGCTCGATGTAAGTATCGGCGATCGCGTTGCTCTCGGAGAGCGCGAGTTCACGGTGGCGGCAATGGTGAGCGAGGAGCCGGAATCGAGCGCCGGATTTCTCAATCTCGGCCCGCGGTTGATGTTCAACATGGACGATCTCGCTTCCACTGCCCTGGTGCAGGTCGGCAGCCGGGTCTCCTACCGCATGTTCGTGGCCGGCGACATGCAAGACGTGGCCGCGTTTCGCGATTACGCCGCGCGGACGATCCGGCCGGGACAGCGGGTCGAGGACATCCGCGAAGCGCGCCCGGAAATCAACTCGGCGCTGACCCGCGCGGAGCGCTTTCTCGGCCTGTCCGCGCTGCTGACGGTTATTCTCGCCGGCGTTGCCGTGGCGCTGGCGGCGCGCCGCTATCTGCAGCGGCATCTGGACGCATGCGCGATCATGCGCTGCCTGGGCGCGAGCCAGACGCTGATCCTGACGTTGCACGTGCTGCAGTTCGCGATCATCGGATTGATCGCCAGTGCAATCGGCTGCGCCATCGGTTTCCTGTGCCAGTACCTGCTCGCGGCGCTGCTCGCGCCCATCGTCTCGGTAAGCCTGCCTGCGCCGGGCTGGCTGCCGGTCCTGCAGGGGCTGATCGCGGGGTTCGTGCTGCTGCTCGGCTTTGCGCTGCCGCCGCTGATCGCACTCAAGAAAGTGCCGACGTTGCGGGTGCTGCGCCGCGATCTAGGCGCGCCGGACTCGTTCGGGCTGTCGGCTTATCTGCTCGGTGGCGCGGCGATGTCGGGACTGATCCTGTGGCAGGCGCAGGATCCGAAACTCGGGATGTATGTGCTCGGCGGCGTGCTCGGCACCATCGTGGCGTCGGCTGTCCTGACGCTGCTGGTGCTGCGCCTGCTGTCGTCGTTCAGCCGCGGCGCGGGACTCAACTGGCGCTTCGGGCTCGCCAACCTGCGCCGCCGCACCATGGGCACGGTGATCCAGGTGATCGCGCTGGGACTGGGCATGATGGCGTTGATCCTGCTCACGCTGGTGCGTTCGGACCTGCTGGAGAGTTGGCAGAGAAGCCTGCCGCCGGATGCGCCGAATCGCTTCCTGGTGAACATCCAGCCCGGCCAGGTCGGGGAGATCGCGGACTTTTTTGCCGGCCGGCAATTGCAGCCGCCGGCGCTGTTCCCGATGATCCGCGGCCGCTTGGTGGAAGTGAACGGCAAGCCGGTGTCCTCGAAAGACTACGTCGAGGACCGGGCGCGGCGCCTCATCGACCGCGAGTTCAACCTTTCGTGGGCGGAGAAGATGCAGCCGGACAATGTGATCGTCGCCGGCCGCTGGTTTGCCGCGTCCGATACCGGCAAGCCGTTGCTGTCGGTGGAAGAAGGCATCGCCAATACGCTGGGCCTGAAGCTCGGGGATGACCTGACCTACGACATCGGCGGTTCGCGCCTGACGGCAAAGATCAGTTCGCTGCGCACGGTGGACTGGGACTCCTTCCGGGTGAACTTCTTCGTGATCGCACCCCCGGGCGTGCTGGAGCGCTATCCCGGCAGCTTCGTGACCAGCCTGCACCTGCCGGCGTCGCAATCGGTGGTGATGGACGAGATCGTGAAACGCTTCCCGAGTCTGCTGGTGATCGACGTGGCGGCGATCCTGGCGCAGGTTCAGCGCATGATGGATCAGGTGGTGCGGGCGATCGAGTTCGTGTTCCTGTTCAGCCTCGCCGCCGGACTGCTGGTGCTGTTTGCCGCGGTCAGCAGCACCCACGACGAACGGGTGTTCGATGCGGCGGTGATGCGCACGCTCGGGGCGGCGAGCGCGCAATTGCGCGCGGTACAGGTGTCGGAATTTCTGCTGATCGGCGCGCTGGCCGGGTTGTTTGCCGCGGTGGGCGCCACCGTGGTGGGATTCGTGCTCGCCAGACAGGTGCTGAACGTTCCCTACAGCATCGATGCCTGGGTCTGGCTGGTGGGATTGGTCGCTGGCGCGACCGGCGTGGCGATCGCGGGCCTGTTGGGAACGGCGAAGGTGCTGCGCACGCCGCCGATGCAAGTCTTCCGCGCCAGCGCCTAGGCGGATCAAACTCATTCACCGCAAAGACGCAAAGAACGCAAAGGAAACCCGGACAACGAAAAAAAACGGTTCATATCGTTCGATACCTGGATAGCGGATACTCGCGACGAAAGCGGGTTCTGCACATTGCAGGTTTTCCTGGTCTATTTTTCTGCTTTTCTTTGCGTTCTTTGCGTCTTTGCGGTGAAAGTCCCTCTTTGACGGCAAACTGCGAAAATTCAATGAATTGCAACGATGTCTGTGGTACACTGCGCGACCTTTTTTCGGGACACCGCATTACATGAGCCGCAACGTTCGCAACATCGCCATCATCGCCCACGTGGACCACGGCAAGACCACGCTGGTGGACAAGCTGCTGCGCCAGGCGGGCACCTTTGCCGCCCACCAGCATGTCGCAGAGCGGGTGATGGATTCGAACGACTTAGAACGCGAGCGCGGCATCACCATCCTCGCCAAGAACTGCGCCGTGCAGTATCAGGGCACCCACATCAACATCGTCGACACGCCCGGCCACGCCGACTTCGGCGGTGAAGTCGAGCGCGTGCTGTCGATGGTGGACAGCGTCTTGCTGCTGGTGGACGCGGTCGAAGGGCCAATGCCCCAGACCCGCTTCGTCACCCGCAAGGCCTTAGCGCAGGGACTCAAGCCGATCGTGGTGGTCAACAAGGTCGACCGTCCTGCCGCGCGTTCCGAATGGGTGGTCAACCAGACCTTCGACCTGTTCGACAAGCTCGGCGCCACCGAGGCGCAGCTCGATTTCCCGGTGATTTATGCCTCCGCACTGCAGGGCTGGGCGTCGCTGAAGCACGACCAGCCGGGCCAGGACATGCGGCCGCTGTTCGATGCCATTCTCGAAAACGTGCCGGTGCGCGAAGCCAATCCCGACGCGCCGCTGCAACTGCAGATCTGTTCGCTCGACTATTCCAGCTTCGTTGGCCGCATCGGCGTCGGGCGCGTGGCGCGCGGGCGCATCCGCACCGGCCAGCAGGTGGCCGTGATGCATGGACCCGATAGCGAGCCGGTGATGGCCAAGATCAACCAGGTCATGATGTTCAAGGGTCTGGAGCGCACCGTGGTCGAGGAGGCGCAGGCCGGCGACATCGTGCTGGTGAACGGCGTGGACGAGGTCGGCATCGGCGACACCATTTGCGACCCGGCGACGCCCGAAGCATTTCCGTTGCTGAAGGTGGACGAACCCACGCTCACCATGAACTTCCTGGTCAATACCTCGCCGCTGGCGGGCAGGGAAGGCAAGTTCGTCACCAGCCGCCAGATTCGCGAGCGCCTCGAACGCGAACTACAATCGAACGTCGCGCTGAAAGTGGAGTTCACGGCCGATTCCGACACCTTCGTGGTGTCTGGACGCGGCGAACTGCACCTCACCATCCTGCTCGAGAATATGCGCCGCGAAGGCTACGAGCTGGCGGTGGGCCGCCCGCGGGTGGTGATGAAGACCGTCAACGGCGAGAAGCAGGAGCCGTACGAACTGCTCACCGTGGACGTGGAAGACGCCCACCAGGGCGCGGTGATGGAAGAACTCGGCCGCCGCCGCGGCGACCTGCAGGACATGCGGTCGGACGGCAAGGGCCGCGTGCGTCTCGAGTATCGCATTCCCGCGCGCGGGCTGATCGGATTCCAGGGCGAGTTCCTCACCATCACGCGCGGCATGGGGCTGGCCAGCCACATTTTCGACGACTACGGTCCGGTGAAAGGCGAGATGGAAGAGCGCCGCAACGGCGTCCTGATCAGCCAGGACGACGGCGCGGCCGTGGCCTACGCGCTGTGGAAACTCCAGGACCGCGGCCGCATGTTCGTTTCGCCGGGCGATGCGCTGTACGAGGGCATGGTCATCGGTATCCATTCGCGCGACAACGACCTGGTCGTCAACCCAATCAAGGGCAAGCAGTTGACCAACGTGCGCGCGTCCGGTACCGATGAAGCAGTGCGCCTGGTGCCGCCGATCGAACTGACCCTCGAAAAAGCGGTGGAGTTCATCGCCGACGACGAACTGGTTGAGATCACTCCAAAATCTATCCGTATCCGCAAGCGCCACTTGAAAGAGTACGAGCGCAAGCGCGCATCGCGGGACAGCACTCCGGCAGCCGCCTGACGGTAAGAAAAACAGGCATTGGGCTATACTCGCCCAATGCCTGAACTTTCCGTTGCGTTGATCGTTTCCGCCGCGACGCTGCTCGCGGTCATCCTCTTGATCTTCATTGTTTCGTCGATGGCGCGCCGCCAGGTGAGCCATCCCGAGTCGCTCGCCCGAGTGCTGCAAGAGAAGCATCTGGCGATGCTGAAGGACCTGAACGCCGGACTGAACGCCCTCGGCGACCGGCTCTCCGCCTCGCAGGCTGAGCTGTCCGAGCGATTGCGCAACACCGTTTCCCAGGAACTGATCCAGACCCGGACCGCGCTCGCCACCCTGCAGCTCAAGCAGGCCGAAGAACTGTCCGCCAACCGCGAAACCCTCACGCAGCGCCTCGCGCAAATGAATACCGAGTTGCAAGGCAAGCACGATCAGCTTCGTACCGAAGTGCTTACCCGAATCCTGCAGACGCTGGCGGAACAGAATCGCGCCGAGCAGGAGCTGATCCAGACCACGATGCGCAATGCCACAGCACAGCTTGCCGCTTCAATGGAACTGCTCTCCAAGACCACCGACACCCGCCTGGAGCAGATCAGCGGGCGCGTCAGCGAGCGCCTGGAGGAAGGTTTCAAGAAAACCAACGAAACTTTCGCCAGCGTGATGGCGCGGCTCGCCACCATAGACGAAGCGCAGAAGAAGATAGACGGGCTGACCACCAACGTGGTGAGCCTGCAGGAACTGCTGGGCGACAAGCGTTCGCGCGGCGCTTTTGGAGAAGTGCAGCTCGAGAACCTGGTGCGCAACATCCTTCCCGAAGTCGCCTACGAGTTTCAGTACACCTTCAAGTCGAACGGCGCGCGCGCCGACTGCGTGCTGAAGCTTCCCGAGCCGACCGGCATGGTGGCGGTGGATTCCAAGTTTCCGATGGAGAACTACCACCGCATGTTCGAGCCCGGGGTTTCCGAGGCGGACCGTGCGGTGGCAAAGCGGCAGTTCCGCGCCGATGTGAAGAAGCATGTCGAGGACATCGCGTCGAAATACATTATTGCGGGAGAGACCTCCGACGGCGCGGTTATGTTCGTGCCGGCGGAGGCGGTGTTCGCCGAGATCCACGCCTACCATGCGGAGGTGGTGGACTTCGCGATGCAGCGGCGGGTATGGATCGTCTCGCCGACCACGCTGATGGCGGTGCTGAACACGGCGAGGGCGGTGATGAAGGACGTCGCCACCCGCGAGCAGGTGCACATAATCAAAGATGAGCTCGGCAAGCTGGGCAAGGACTTCTCGCGCTTCGACGCGCGCATGAAGAAGCTTGCGGATCACATCCGCCAGGCGCACGAAGACGCGCAGCAGGTGCAGATCAGCAGCGACAAGATCGCCCGCCGTTTTTCCCAGATCGAGCGCGTCGAGCTCGATCAGCTCGAACAGGTCCGCGAGTTCGAGCGAGCATTGCTCGACTCGCCGCAGGAAGATGAAAGTGGGACCGGCGAACCCCGTTCCTGAGCACGGACTGCGGCACTGATGTTCGGTTTCAGGCAGTGGCGCAGGCAGCGCATTCTCCGTGGCGGCGGGGTGGACGAGGCGACCTGGCAGCGCGCGGTCAACCGCTTTTCCTTCGCAATGCGGCTCACCGAGCAGGAACGCAAGCAGTTGCGCGATCTGGTGGTGTTGTTCCTGCACGAGAAACAGATTTCCGCCGCGGGGGGCCTGGTGCTGGACCAGGAGATGAAGCTCGGGATCGCGATCCAGGCCTGCATCCTGGTGCTCAACCTGGGAATCGACTTCTACGACGGCTGGGTGGAGATCATCGTCTATCCGGATGAGTTCGTCCCGCGCCACGAGTTCCGCAACGAACATGGATTGGTCGAGACCGACGAAACCTCGTATGCCGGCCAGGCCTGGCTGCACGGGCCGGTGATCCTGTCCTGGGCCGACGTCGAAAATGCCGGCGATGCGGACGGGGTCAACGTGGTGATCCATGAGTTCGCGCACAAGCTCGACATGCTCAACGGCGATGCCAATGGATTCCCACCGCTGAACGCCGGGATGAGCCGCGAGGCGTGGGCGCAGGTGTTCACCGAGGCCTACAAGGATCTCTGCCGGCGCGTGGAAGCCGGCGAAGACACCGACATCGATCCGTACGCAACCGAAGCGCCGGGAGAGTTCTTCGCGGTGGTGAGCGAGGCCTTCTTCGAGATCCCCGACATCGTGCGCGAGACCTATCCTGCGGTGTATGCGCAACTGACGGACTTCTACCGCCAGGACCCCGCGAGCCGCGAACTGCCGCGGGAGTGGAGACTGGCAGGTAAGGCGTGAGCCCCGTTAGAAGTCCACGCAAAAAGCGTCATGTGTCGCGAGTTCGTCATGTGTACTTCTAACGGGGTGAGGCGAGAGGCGAGAGGAGTAAGGTGAGAGGGTGCGCACACTGGTTTTCATGATCATGCTGGCATTGGCGCTAGCGGCGCAGGCGCAGCAGACCGTGCTCGAAGTCATCGAACTGAACTATCGCAACGCCGATCAGGTGATCCCGATGCTCAAGCCGCTGCTGGCGCCGGGCGGAACCATCAGCGGCATGCAGAACCGCATCATTGTCCGCACCACGCCGCAAAACCTCGCCGAGTTGCGCAAGGTTCTGGATGTCGTGGACGCCATGCCCCGCAAGCTGCTCATATCGGTCAGGCAGCAAAGTACCGCGAGCGGAACGGGGTCCGAGGCGGAGGTCTCCGGTTCGATCGGCAACGATCGCGCGCGCGCAACGGTGCCCGGCACGGGCAGCAATCAGGGCGGGACCGTGGTGATCCGGCGTGGTGACGACCAGGTTCGCGGCCGGGTCTCGCAATCGCAATCCGCCGCGACCGACAGCAGCGTGCAGACGCTGCAGGTGCTGGAAGGCAACGAGGCTTTCATCCAGATCGGTCAATCGGTGCCGGTGCGAAGCCAGTCCGCGCAGGGTTCCGAAACGATCCAGTACCGTGATGCCGGCGCCGGTTTCTATGTGCGTCCGCGAGTCAGCGGCAACCAGGTTACCTTGTCGATCAGTACGCGGCGCGACAGCGTCGCCGACCCGAATACCGGAACGTTAAATGTCCAGCGCATCGATACCGTGGTCTCGGGACGGCTCGGCGAGTGGCTCGAACTAGGCGGGATAGCGCAGGAAAGCGTGCAGCGCGACAGCGTCACGGTGTATAGGCGGAACGTCAGCGGTCAGGATGATCGGAGGGTGTTTTTGAAGGTGGAGCAAATGCCGTGACGGCGTGAAAATCAACACCCAACGCAGAGGCGCAGAGGACGCAAAGGTCGCAGAGAAGACCAAACTCCACTGAGAAGTCATATCGCAGATCCGTCGCCGAGGTAAAATTCGTTTTGGAGGTATCAACATGAGCCCAGCCTACACGGCTGTAGTGAAGCAGGACGGTCAGTGGTGGATCGGCTGGATTGAAGAAGTCCCCGGCGTCAACTGTCAAGAGCGCACGCGCGACGAGCTGCTCGAATCCCTTCGAATCCCTTCGAATCACCCTTGGGGAAGCGCTGGAGATGAACGCGAGATAAGCGACCATTTGGCAAGAAACATCTGCAAGGATCTTGGGGTCCCGCAGCCATGATCTAGACCAATCCGCTATTGCTGGGGGACGGATCGCGACCATCGTGCCAGCTTACGCAGGCTTACAGATTTGCGCTATTTATTTGCATTTATGCATGCGTGACGCCAAAGGCCCGCCTTGCGCTCTTGGCCCCGGCCTCTCGCCTCTAGCCTCCACCACCATGTCCCCCTCGCGCGCGCACCTCGTTCTCCTCATTACTTTCCTCGCCATCCTTCTCTGGTCGGGAATCAATCCCAAGGATCATTTCATCTGGTTCCTGGAAGTGGTGCCGGCGATTGTCGGTACGGTCGTGCTGGTCGCGATCTACCCCAAGGTCAAACTCACAATGCTGGTCTACTGCCTGATCTGGCTGGTTGCGCTGGTGCTGATGCTCGGCGGGCACTGGACCTACGCCGAGATGCCGCTGTTCAGTTGGCTGCGGGATGAGTACGGCCTAGCGCGCAACTACTACGATCGCGTCGGCCACATCATGCAGGGGTTCGTGCCGGCGATCATCGCCCGCGAACTCTTGCTGAGAAACAGCGTAGTGAAGGGCAGAGGCTGGCTGTTCTTCATCGTCACCTGCATCTGTCTCGCGGTCTCGGCATTCTACGAATTCATCGAATGGTGGGTGGCGATCGCATCCGGATCAGCGGCAGATGAATTCCTCGCCACCCAGGGTGACATCTGGGATACCCAGTGGGACATGTTCATGGCGTTGTGCGGTGCAATCGGCTCCCAGATCCTGTTTTCGGCGTGGCACGGACGCCAGTTGCGCAAATTCCTGCGTTAGCCTTTTTCCTGCTGGACCATCCAGCGCTCGTTGCCGGCGAACACGGGAATCGACTCCATCACCGGCCGGTCGTCGACCAGCGTGAACGCATGCCCCAGCAAGGCATCCAGTTCGGTCCGGCTGGTTCCGACTTGCGAGGCAAGTTGCGGGGACTAAGAGGCAGACAGGATGGTTGCCTGCTGGTTCTCGCATCGCGCGGCCCGGCTGCCTGCATCGTTCCGCATGCTGCAGAGCCGCGCGACTTCCTTTTATTGACGAGGGCGAAGGCGTGGGACTTCGGCACTTTCCTGCGCAGGAGCTTTGTCATCCAATCAGGCGTTACTTGCAGCTCTTGGGCTCCACCACGATGCAAAAAAAGGCAAATAAAAGCAAATAAAAGAAATAAAAGAAGAAATAAAAGAGAAATAAAAGAATAAAAGAAAAATGGTGGATTCAACTTCAAAGTGCGAAAGTTTGTTAAGCGAAGAATACCTCATGAGGTGTTCTGAATCCGAGGGTTTTACGCGGGGGACCGTGACGAACCGCCACACGTCCATGTTGAGCGGGATGATAGAATCGCGAAATTCTGGCTCGATCCAATTCGGTTACAAAGCAGCGGCGGGTTTTCGCGCGTAGAACTCGCTCGGATCGAGAGGCTGGTGAGTGATCATCGTGTTGAACTTAGGGAGGCCTGGAATGAGTACTTCAGCCATTGAGATGGAAGTGCCCTTTGCCGAAGACGTGACTGTTTCGGACGACACGCTTTGCGTCGACCTGAGCGATGGCCGAAGCATTTTGGTTCCCCTTGCGTGGTACCCGCGGTTATTGCGTGCCACCCCGGCAGAACGCAAGCGCTGGCGGCTGATCGGCCGCGGTTTGGGTATTCACTGGGAAGATCTCGACGAAGATATAAGCGTCGAAGGACTGTTGGCCGGCAAGCCGTCTGGAGAAAGCCAAGCGTCCTTCAGCAAATGGCTTGCGAAGCGGTTATCGCGCCTAACAACGCGCTCAACTCGGACGCGCGCAAAATCAGCGCGCGCCGGTTAGCGCGGGCGTTGAGGCTGTAGAAAAACCCTTTTTTGCGTCGTTCGCGAGCGCGCAAGATGGCGCTGACGCAATCGCAAGTCGCTTGACGCTCGAAGTCCGCCCGCGTGCCACTCCGACTCTTCGCGGCGTTGGCTTCGCAGCTTCACCCCGTCGATCGCGAACATCTCGCGCCCGATCAAGCCTTGCCGGTCGCAGATGAAGAGCACCTGGCCAAAGATGCGCGCCACCTCGTCCCCGAGCGTGCTGATGAACCCGGCAAGCGTGGTGAAGTGCGGCGCCGTGTCGCCGCACAGGGCGATGAAGGTGACGTGCTCGCGACAAGCGCGTTCGATGCCGCAGCGGCTGACAATGCCTTGCCCGTAGGCAAACAGGATCACCTTGAGCACCAGCGCGGACGCGAGCCGCTGCATCGCCCCGAAGCGCATGAACTACGACGTATTCGTGCCGCCGTCCATTGCCTGGACTCTTCGCGACGGTGATCCCGTCAGACAACTACCCCATTCTGAACTGAGATCCCGATCTCGCCGCATTGGAGTGGTCAATGCTTCCGCCGTGAGTCACGTCGGCGCTTGCCTTGCCGACCAGCCGCCGTTACGCTCGACGGCGTGCTATCGATTCGTGACCTCTGCAAGACCTACGCGGGGCCGCCGCAGCGCACCGTTCTCGTCGGTGTCGACCTCGAGCTGGTTTCGGGCGACTATGTCGCGGTGATGGGGGAGTCGGGCGTCGGCAAGTCGACGCTGCTGAACCTCATCGCGGGCCTCGACCGGGCCGACGCGGGCTCCATCACACTGGACGGCGTCGAGCTCACCACCCAGCACGACGACATGCTGACGGCGCTGCGCCGCGTCGCGATGGGCTTCGTGTTCCAGGCGTTCCACATCCTCCCGTATCTCAGCGTCGCGCAGAACGTCGCACTGCCGTTGTCGCTCGCCGGCGTGGTCCGCGAGGTGGCCGAGCGCCGGGTTGCGGCAGTGCTCGCGGCGGTGGGACTCGCCGATCGCGCGGCGAGCATGCCGCGCGAATTGTCCGGCGGTGAATTGCAGCGGGTCGCGATTGCGCGCGCGGTCGTGCATGGTCCGCGGCTCGTGCTCGCCGACGAGCCCACCGGCAACCTCGATCCCGACAGCGCGGGGCAGGTGCTGCGCCTGCTGCGCGACCAGGTGAAGGCGGGCCACGCGGCCGGCATCCTCGTCACGCATTCGCGCGCGGCGGCAGAGACGGCGGACCGTATCCTGATGCTCACGCGGGACGGGCTGCGTGAGCTTGCGCACGGATAGTGCGGCCGCGCGGTGATGCCGATCGCGGGTATCTCGGCGGCGGGTGCGGTGTTCCGCGGAGCGTTCGCGCAGAACCGGACGCGCACCGCGGTCGGGGTGCTCGCGATCGCCCTCGGTGTTGCGCTCGGCTACGCGGTACAGATCATCAACCAGGCCGCGATCAACGAACTGGCGCAGGGCGTGCAGGTTCTGTCCGGCGACGCCGATCTCGAAGTGCGCGGTCCACGCGGTGGCTTCGACGAGGCGCTGTATCCGGACCTCGCGCGGATGCCCGAGGTGGCTGTGGCGAGCCCGGTCGTCGAGGTCGACGCGAAGCTGGCCCGCCGCGGCGACGCGCTCAGGATCCTCGGTCTCGACGTGTTCCGTGCCGGTTTCATCCAGCCGAGTCTGATCGCGACCGCGGCCGATCGCCTCGACACGCTGCGCTCCGACGTGCTGTTCCTGAGCCCCGCCGCCATGCGCTGGCTCGAGGTGAAGCCCGGCGACGTCCTGCCGTTCCAGGCCGCGCTCGCCGACGTGCCGCTGCGCGTGGCCGGCGAGCTTGCCGGCGGCGGCGAACAGCGCTTTGGGGTGATGGACATCGCGGGCGCGCAGGCGGCGTTCGACCGGCTCGGTCAGATCACGCGTCTCGACCTGCGCTTGCGTCCCGGTGTTGACGTCGCGGCCTTCCGCGATCGGCTGCGCCAGCGGCTGCCGCCGGGGATCGCCGCGGAGCGGCCGGAGACAGGTCTCGCCGCAAGCGTGAGCCTGTCGCGATCCTATCGTGTGAATCTCAATGTGCTCGCGCTGGTCGCGCTCTTCACGGGCGGCCTGCTGGTGTTCTCGACGCAGGCACTCGCGGTCGTGCGCCGGCGCGCGCAGTTCGCGCTGCTGCGAGTGCTCGGTGTGACGCGAGGCCGGTTGACGGCGCTGATCGTCGCCGAGGGTGCGCTGGTGGGCGTCGCAGGCAGCCTGATCGGCCTGGCGCTCGGATTCGCGCTGGCGCAACTCACGGTGCGCTGGGTCGGCGCGGACCTCGGCTCCGGGTATTTCCGCGGTGTCGTGCCAGTGTTGCAACTCGACCCGTGGGCGCTCGGCATCTTTTTCGTGCTGGGCGTCGCGGCGGCCGTGCTGGGCAGCATCGTGCCCGCATTCGAGACGGTGCGCACGCCGCCCGCACTCGCGCTCAAGGCGGGCGACGAAGAGCGCGCGTTCGCGCGGTTGCGTTCGCCGCTGCCGGGACTCGTCGCGGTGACAATGAGCGCGGCGGCGACCGCGTTGCCGCCAGTGGCCGGATTGCCGCTGTTCGGCTACGGCGCCATCGCGCTGCTGCTCGTCGGCACGCTACTGCTGATGCCTCGCATCGCGGCGCTCGCGCTGTCGCTGCTGCCGACGCCCGGCCGGCCCGCGCCGCAGCTCGCGATCGCGCAGTTGCGCGGCGCGCCGGGCCAGGTGACGATGAGCCTCGCGGCCATCGTTGCCAGCGTGAGCCTGATGGTGTCCATGGCGATCATGGTCGCGTCGTTTCGCGGTTCGCTCGACACCTGGCTCGAGCGGATCCTGCCGGCCGACCTCTATGTGCGCGCGGCGGCCGACGGCGACACCGCGTATCTGACGTCAGACGTGCAGGCGCAGATCGCGGCGCTGCCGGGCGTGCGCCGCGCGGAGTTCCTGCGCGAGCAACAACTGCTGCTTGATCCGTCGCGGCCACGGGTCGTACTGCAGGCGCGCACCGTCGATCCCGCGAATCCATCGCGCAACCTGCCGCTCCTCGGGACGCCGCTGGCCGTTGCCGCCGGTGCGCCGCCGCCGGTGTGGGTCAACGAAGCGGCCGTCGATCTCTATGGCTTCACTCCGGGCAAAGTGATCGAACTGCCTATTGCGGGAAAGGCGACGCGGTTCACCGTCGCCGGTGTCTGGCGCGACTATGGCCGGCAGCAGGGCGCGATCGCGATCGAGCGCGAGCGCTACGTCGCGCTGACCGGCGATCGCGCGGTCACGAGCAGCGCGCTGTGGCTGGCGGAAGGTTCGGATCGCGGTGTGGTGCAGGCGTCGCTGCGACGCGAGATTCCCGGTGGCGAGCGCCTCGAAATCGCGACGCCGGGCGAAATCCGCGAGGTCTCGCTAAAGGTGTTTGACCGCACGTTCGCGGTGACCTATGCGCTCGAGCTGGCGGCGGTGGTCATCGGCCTCGTCGGGCTGTCGTCGTCGTTCGGCGCCCTGGTGCTCGCGCGCCGGCGCGAGTTCGGCGTGCTGCGCCATCTCGGCATGACGCGGCGGCAGGTCGGCACGATGTTGGCAACGGAGGGCTTCGCCGTGAGCGGCATCGGTCTTGTCGTCGGTCTCGCGCTCGGGTTCGTCATCAGCCTGATCCTGATTCACGTCGTGAACCGGCAGTCGTTTCATTGGGGGATGGAGCTTGCGCTGCCGTGGCCGGCGCTCGCCGGGTTCGCGCTCGTCGTGCTGGCGGCCTCGACGATCACGGCATTGGCCAGCGGCCGGCAGGCGATGGGAGACGATGCGGTGCGCGCGGTGAAGGAGGACTGGTGAGCGCGCAGCGGATGGAACGGCCATGAAGCGGCGCGCGTTCCTCGCCGCGCCGCTGCTGCTGGTCGCAAGGCGCGCAATGGCCGATGCCGATTACCCGCGCGTCGAACCGGGCCGCGTGCTGCACTTTCCGCGCGACCATGGCAGCCATCCGGAGTTCCGCACCGAGTGGTGGTACGTCACCGGCTGGGTCGCGGATGCCGCCGGCAACCACTACGGCGTGCAGGTCACGTTTTTCCGCAGCCGGCCACGCGTGGCCGAGGCCAATCCGAGCGCATTCGCACCGCGCCAGCTCGTGTTGGCTCACGCCGCACTGGCCGACCCGCGTCACGGGCGGCTGCGGCACGATCAGCGCGCCGCGCGCGCGGGATTCGGACTCGTCGGCGCGCAAGAGGGCACGACCCGCGTGTGGATTGACGACTGGTCGCTGTATCTGGTCGACGGCGGCTACGCGGCGAAGATCGCGGCGCGCGAATTCGCGCTCGACCTGCGCTTTGCATCAGGGCAACCGGTACTGCTGCACGGTGAAGCGGGTTACTCGCGCAAGGGGCCGTCGGCGCGGCAGGCGAGCTATTACTACAGCCGGCCGCAGCTCGCCGTGACGGGGAAGCTGACGGTCGCAGGAAAGGAAATCGCCGTCACCGGCGCCGGGTGGCTCGATCACGAGTGGTCGAGCGAGGTGATGGCGTCCACTGCCGCCGGCTGGGACTGGACCGGCATCAACCTCGCCGACGGCGGTGCGCTGATGGCGTTCCGGATGCGCGACACCATCGGCGGCACGCTGTGGGCCGGCGGGACTGTGCGCGCGGCCGACGGCGGTGTGCGCGTGTTTGCGCCGGACCAGGTCCGTTTCACGCCGTGGCGCACCTGGCGCTCGCCGCGCACCGGTGTCGCCTATCCCGTCGCGATGGCGGTCGGTCTCCCCGGTGCGGAATTCCTGCTGGAACCGATCATGGACGATCAGGAACTCGATTCGCGCGCGAGCACCGGCACGATCTACTGGGAAGGTGCGGTGCGCGCGTTGCAGTCCGGGCGCGAGGCAGGTCGCGGGTATCTGGAACTTACGGGTTATGGGGCGCCATTGCGGTTGTGACGGATCGCATGGACCGAGCCATCGCCGATCGCCCGACATTGAAAGTGATGTAGGTTGGAAAAAGTGGACACCTTCGATCTGGTAAATTGGCGATCAGGAGGTGTGAATTGAAACGATTACCGAAGCAGGTACCTGCCGCAGATCGAACAGAAGCCGACCACGATCGACGCAACTCAGGTCATGGCGATAGGTGGGCGTCATGAGCTTCTCCATGCAAGATTTTCCTTTCCAGGCAGTCCGTGTCCGGCATGTCCTGATCGCCGCGCTCGCCTTGCTGCTCCTTGCCGGGTGCGCGCCGCTACGCCACTACCAGTCGCTGCTGGTGCTGGCTGACGTGGGCGCCGGCCACGGGCCATCGCGCTGGAAGGAGGTTACCCCACCTCCCCGGCGGCAATCCGTAGCCTTCAACGTGAACGGCCGCGACCACACGGGCGATCTATACCTGCCGGGGGACGCCGAGCCGGCCGCCGGCATCGTGCTGGTGCCCGGCGCCGTGCCGGAAGGCAAGGACGATCCGCGCTTGGTGGCCTTCGCCGTAACGCTCGCGCGCGCCCGCTTCGCGGTGCTCGCGCCGGAGCTCTCCGGCGTCCGGGAATTGCGCGTGCGGCCAACCGACGCCCGGGAGGTGGCCGACGCCTTCGCCTATCTGGCGAGCCGGCCGGACCTGGCCCCCGGGGGCAGGGCGGGAATCGGCGCGTTCAGCTACGCGGTGGGGCCGGCGGTGCTCGCGGCCCTGGAGCCCGACATTCGCGAGCGGGTGCGTTTCATCGTGGCGGTGGGAGGCTATTACGACCTGTACCGGGCGGTGCGCTTCTTCACCACCGGCTACTTCGAGAAGGACGGCAAGGGAGGCTACGTGAAACCGGACGACTACGGCAGGCTGGTGTTCGCCTACGGCGCCAAAGCGAATCTGCGCGCGCCGCGGGACCACGAGCTCATCGAGGAAATCGCCGAGCGCAAGCGGCGGGACAGGGCGGCGGACGTGTCAGACCTGATTGCGGGTCTGAGCCTGGAAGCCAAAGGCGTGTATGAGCTGGCCGTTAATTCCGACCCGGCGCGCTTCCCGGCGCTGCTCGCCGGGCTGCCGCCCGCCATGCTCGCCGACCTCGACGCCCTGTCCTTGCACAACAAGGATCTCGGGCGGCTCAAGGCGCGCCTGCTCCTGGTGCACGGGCGCAACGACAATCTCATCCCCTATCCGGAAAGCTTGGCGCTGGCGCAAGCCGCGCCGCCGGGAAAGGCCAGGGTGTGGCTCATCGACCGGGTTCTCGGCCACGTGGACCTGAGCCTGGGCCGCGCGCTCACCTGGCAGTTCGTCAGCCAGGAGCTGCCCGATATCTGGCGCATGTTGCGCGCGGTGGACGCGTTGCTCAGCGAGCGCAACAAGGGCCCCGAAGCGCCGCAGACCTCAAGAGCACGCGTCAACACACAGCGCATTCGAGTCTCTGCGCCGAGGCGTTCGAGCAGGTGGGCGCCCCCAGAGATGGGGTCAGGTCTTGCCTTTTTTCCCCTCCGCCCGCGCAATAAAACGACTTATGCGGGAGACCGAGAGGCCGAGTTCCTTGGCGATGGCGCTCATGGTCAGGGCGCTTTCCGTGTGTGCTCGAAACAGGGCTTCTTCGCGAGAGTTGCAGGCGCTCAGCCACTGGGCAAGGCTGCGCCTTAGCAATAACGGGATCGGACCTCGGCAACATTTTGATCCAGTGACATAAGACCGTAAAATAGGGTCTTCGCAGGCGCTTAGCGGGGCCATTTTGAACCAAGAATGCACGCTTTAAGGAGAGAAGCGATGCTTCGCGCCAACCGCCACTTCCTGCCTGATCACGTCTGGCATATCACCCACCGCTGCATGTGGGGCGTTAGCGATCGCATCAATCAAGTGTTTTAAACAACGAAGGAGGACATATGCAAGCGCGATTCAAGATATTTTTGGTAGCGACCACAGTCTCTCTATGTGGGGCGGCACAGGCTGATATTACCGTTCAAATGAGCACTGTTGACGAGAAAGGCATCGGGCAATCGGTTGGCCAAGTAGCTGTCAGCGAAACACCCTATGGTGTTGTATTCAGCCCTTCGCTTACTGGGCTCCCGCAAGGGTTACATGGCTTCCATGTGCACGAAAACCCAAGTTGCGGGCCCAAGGAAAAAGATGGGAAGATGGTGCCCGCATTGGCTGCGGGAGGGCATTACGATCCAGCCGCAAACAAGCGCCATGGCCTGCCTTGGGGTGATGGGCATCTCGGTGATTTGCCCGCACTATTCGTAGATGCCATGGGGAATGCAAATAATCCAGTATTGGCACCCAGACTTAAAATTACCGATGTAAAAGGCCGCTCTTTGATGGTTCATGCCGGCGGTGACAACCACGCAGATCATCCAGCCCCTCTCGGTGGAGGCGGCGCACGCATGGCTTGTGGTGTTATTCAGTAGTTCGCTAACAAATCGCTCCAGCGGACGCGCTACGCGCGCCGCTGAGCCTCCAAAGTTGAGGCTGTAGAAAAAGTCGGAAGTCGATCGACACAAAAATTAGACGCGATATGAGCCGCGATTCGATAAGATTGGACTTCAACGATCGACTGCACTGCGGTCTCCTGGCAGAACGCATCGTCGAGCGTGGCAGCGGCAACATTTTCAGGCACCAGCAAAATCGAGGTTGTTTCGTTGGACCATCAATCATGGTTGTACTGGGGCTTTTTCTAAAGCCTCGTTATGCGGCAGTGGGCCGCTAGATTTACGATTCGCCAAGTTATGGCAAAAGGAGAAGCAAAATGCTCGAGACCATTGCAGTCGTCTTGGTTGTCCTCTGGCTTCTGGGTTTTGTCACCTCGTACACCATGGGCGGACTCATTCATGTCCTCTTGGTCATCGCGGTCGTGGTGGTTCTGATTCGTGTCATTCAAGGTCGACGCCTGTAACGACCCTGGAATGGTTCTATGCAGCGGGGCACTGGGCAGAGGGGTCCGGCTGCTCGCGGTCCCGGTTTTGATAGTCACTCCCCTGGCGCGCTGTCCGTGGTGGGGATCCAAGAGTTTCTTTAGTAGGAGGAGACGAAATGAACGCAGTCAAGATTGTGGCAATCGTGCTGATCGTGGCCGGCGTCCTGGGGTTGGCGTATGGCAGTTTCAGCTACACCAAGGAGACTCATGAGGCCAACTTGGGACCGATCAAGCTTTCGGTAAAGGACAAGGAGACGGTCAACGTCCCAGTTTGGGCTGGCGTGGGGGCGATAGTGATTGGCGGCGTGCTCTTGGTTTTTGGAAGCAAGAAGAGCTAGCCGCTCTAACTGCTGCCTAACAAGGCGCCCCAGCCGACGTCCTTGTCGCCGCTTCGCGGCGACAAGGACGCTCCTGAGCTTGGGCTATATAGACTCCCCCATATTGCAAGACAAAAGTGAGGCAGGAGTAGGTCAAGACTGCAGGCCTATATTCGGTCTTTGTTGAGGCAGTCGAAGTGCCTCGGACCCTGATGGCAAATCCGCACGCTCACTCCTCAATCGTTAGCCGGCAACAGCGTCTCAATCGGGTCGGACCAACGTATGACATTGAACTCTGGCGCGCCGTCCTGGTCCACGAAGCGGTGCATGTCTCAATCGGGTCGGACCAACGTATGACATTGAACTTCCTGAATAAGGTCGTAATATAGGGGCATTTCAGACGTTTAGAGGCGCATTTTTGCAGGCAAAACGCACGCTTTAAGTGAAAATGGGGTCCGTCTCGATTTGTCTTAACCGGACTCAACATTGAGATCGGAAATGGAGTCTGACCCTATATTAAATCTGCGCGCGCCGCGCGTACTGTTGTTGACTTCCACCCTGGGCTCGGGTCATCTGCGCGCCGCACAGGCTGTCGAGGCAGCACTGCTGGAACGCTCGCCCACCCCGACCGTGCAGACGATCGATTTCTGGTCTTTGATGGACGCAGGCGTCGCACAAACCGTGCGCCAGACCTATCTGCGGCTGGTGCAGGAGCGCCCCGAACTGTACGACCGGATCTATCAGCTCGACGAACGCACCTGGCGCGACATCTTGGAGAACAACGAGGCGCCACCGCCCGCTCTAGCCGAGGGCCTGGAGTTGCTCGCGGCCACCGGCGCAGACGACGCACGGCTGGAGCCGAGCGGCGGCCACTATGCGCTGGATCGGGTGCTGTTTCGCTTGCTTTGCGCGGTGCTTCCCAAGCGTGCGCGCAGGTGTTCGGGAATCCGTGCGCTGGGGCGGCGCGCACTGATCAAGTGGGGCTGGGCGCGGCTTGCGCGACGGCTGGAAGCGCGCCTGCGGGCCTTCGGCCCCGATGTGGTTATAGCCACGCAGATGAGTCCGGCGGCCCTGCTCTCCTTCGTGAAAAAACGCCGCCGGTTAAATGCACCGTTGATCGGTGTATTGACCGATTTCGGTGTGCACGACCTCTGGATTCAGCCGGGGATCGACTGCTATTGTGTCGCTCATGACTCGATCGCCGGTTTGCCGGGCGTTGCCATCGAACGCTCGCGGATGTCTGTGACCGGTATTCCTCTGATGCCCGGCTTCCGAAATCCGCCCAGCGTCCGGCAAGCGCGGCAGCAGCTCGGACTCAGCCCAAACGCTCCGGTCGTGCTCGTACCGGGCGGTGGTCTGGGCCTGGGCGTGGATGCAGTCGCCGCACGTCTACTTGCAGGTGTGGCTCGCGTGCAAGTGCTCGTATTGGTAGGTCAGAATGCGTCCGCGCGCAGGTCACTCGCGCCACTCGTCACTCGGTATCCGGGACGACTCAGCGTGTGGGATTGGACCGAGCAGACGGAAGTCTTCATCCGTGCAGCCGATGTCGTGGTCGGCAAACCCGGCGGACTGACGGTGGCCGAGGCGCTGGCATGCGGCCGGCCGCTGTTGGCGACGCGCTCTTTGCGCGGCCAGGAAGGCTTCAACGTGCGCTTCCTCGAGCAGCACGGCGTCGGCCGCCTGGTGCCCGAGGACGATCTGCTGGCGGGCATCGAATCCCTGCTCGCGAATCCCGGCGAACTTGCCCGAATCCAGCATCGCGCGTGGACTCTGGGCAAGCGCGACGGGGCGTCGCGGATCGCGGAATTAGCCCTGGCGCTCGCGCAATCGCGAAGCCACAGCGAGGCGGTACATACACTGATGGACCGGGTGCGGCAAATCACGCAAAGCTGCCTTCGCAGGGTGGACGACCTGTACCGCAACCGGCATCGGTTGCAGCCCGTCGGGGAGGTACTGTACGTGGGGCGCTCCTGGTATCGCGGCCCTGCAATGGAGTTCGCGGACGGTACCCGGTTAGCGCCCGGGGATCTCGTCGGCACGCTGCATTTCAACAACGCGCGCTTCCCCCAGATCGAAGCAGACACTTCCAGACGAGCGGCGTTGCGCTTTGTGCGGCTCATGCTCGAGTCCATGCATATCCTGGCAGACAGGGCACGCCAGGATCCAATGTTCTCGGACCTGGCGGTCTACCACGCGGTGAGCTGGCTGCCGCCTCATGGCCAGCGGATCGGTTTCATCACTGAACCGTTCCCCGATGGACCCAAGAAGCGCCTGATCGCCGCGTACTTCCGTCTTCTGGTGTGGGCGTACGCGCCCGCAGAGCAGACCCGCGCTTCGGCCAGGCCGGACCCGACCATTTACTGGCTCACCCGCAAGGAACTGCTGCAGCGATTCGGCGACTTGCGCGATGATGTGGAAGAAAGAAATGGCGAGTCTCTCGGTCGGGTTCGCGCAGCCACCTGAGGCCAGGTGCGTGTACCTGACCTTTGACGACGGGCCCGATCCGCAATGGACGCCGCGTATCCTCGACATCCTGGCCGAGGCCGCCGTTCCCGCCACCTTCTTCCTCGTAGGCCGGCTCGCCGTCCGCTATCCCGCACTGGTGCGGCGACTGGCCGCAGAGGGGCACGAGGCGGGAAACCACACTTGGAGTCACCGCCATCCTTGGACAGTGCTCTCGTCGACCGCGCGCAAAGAAGTTCGCGATGGCGCCGCCGCAATCGCCGACATCATCGGCCGGGCGCCGAAGTTTTTTCGGCCACCGCACGGGCGCTTGCGCCGTTGCATGATCGAGGAAGCCGAACGCGGCGGTCAGACCCTGGTGCTATGGAACCGCAGCGCGGTTGACTGGGGGCCGCTGGGCTCTGCGCGCGGGGTTGCCCACCGACTGAGCGCGGCCCAGGCAGGCGACATCGTCCTGATGCACGATGGCGGCCGAGGCATCAACCACCCCGAAGAACTGGTCAAAGTGCTTCCGGAGTTTCTTTCCAACCTCAGCCGATGCGGCCTCGTGCCGAGTCTGCTTCCCGAGTTAGTGCACTATTTTGAAAACAAAGTTTGCAATACGCGTTCAACAGAAGAAAGAGAAAGACCATGAAATGCCCGGTATACAAAGACGCGAATCTGGCGATAACCGAGTGCCAGGGAATCGCGATCGGCTACTGCCCCGAATGCCGCGGCGTGTGACGGGATCGCGGCCGGCCCGCCGGAGTGACGTTGAATGCCGGTGTGAACTCAGAAGGGGATTCGGATCCTGGTTCGTGTTGCAAAAACAAAACCTGACCGAAGAGGGTTTCCCCTCGCGCCTTCGCGTTGAGTTGCGCGCTTGACCTCGCGGTTACTTCCGGCGCCAGACCTGCCAGCGCTCGAAGCCCTGGAACACCGGGATCGAGTCGGTGACCGCCTTGTCTTCGACCAACTCGAAGGAGGGGTCGAGCAGCGCGTGCAGCGCTTCAGGTGAAGTGCCGAAGGGCGGACCCTTTTCGGTTGCCTCGAAGAAGAAGAACCCGGCCAGCTCGCCGCCCGGCCGGAGAAGTTGCGCCGTTCGCGGCGGGTACTGCGGCCACATTCGCGGCGGCAGGGCGCACAGGAACGCCCGCTCGTAGATCACGTCGTAGGGCTTGCCGTAGTCGAACTCGAAGAAGTCGGCGAGCCTGACGATGTCACCGAAACGGGAGAGGTTCTTCTTCGCCAGTTCCACTGCCGCGGGGCTGAAGTCGATCGCCAGAACGTCGAAACCGTTCTCGGCCAGGTAATAAGCCTCGTACGCCGAACCGCAACCGGGAATCAGGATCCGGCTTCCAGATTTGATGCGCTTCGCGTAGTCGCGCAGTGCGTCCGGCACTTTCCCCGCATCCCACGGCGTGACTTGGTCGCGGTAGCGGCTTTCCCAGAAATCTGATTTCGAACTGTCTTGTGCCAAAATCTAGACCTTTTTAGCCACGGAGGGCACAGAGATCACAGAGAACAAAGGAAGAAAAAAATGATTGTTCAAAAAAGACAGAACAAGTGTAGTACTGAACTTTGTATACCTTACGATTTTGAATGTCTCTGTGTCCTCTGTGTGCTCTGTGGCTAAGGTTTTTCGCCTCCCTCAGGACCATAGAACATCACCCAGGTACAGAAATCGTCGCTGAACTCGACGAAGCGATGCTCGACACCCGCAGGGACGAACAGTACGTCCCCAGTCTGGAAGCGATGGCGGTCGGCGCCGTTGACGAACCAGCCCGAGCCGCGCGCGATCACGTAGATCTCGTCGCAGGTATGCGGCTTCTGCGGATCCTTTCCGGCGGGGCGGTACATCTTCACTTGCAGCGTGCCGTGCTCGAAACAGAAAGCCGACGGGATGCCTTCCTTGATCTTCGATACCGCGTCGAGCGCATCGGAGATGGTGACCCGTCGCTTGTCCTTCGAGATCGTAAAGTTCTTTTCGGGTTTCATGTTTCCAGCCTCTTTCTTATTTCAGTACTTAACACGCAGCACTCGATTCCCGCCTCTAGCCTCTCAGTTGCTTCCACCTGAAGCAATCCGTCGTATGGTCGTTCACCATTCCGGTGGCCTGCATGTGGGCATACATGATGGTGCTGCCGACGAACTTGAAGCCGCGGCTCTTCAGGTCCTTGCTCATCGCATCGGAAACTTTGGTGCTGGCGGGTACCTGCTTCATGGCCTTCCAGGAATTCTGTATGGGCTTGCCGCCGGTGAACCGCCAGATGTAGGCGTCGAAACTGCCGAACTCCTCCTGCACTTCAAGGAACGCCCGGGCATTGATTACCGCGGACTCGACCTTCAGCCGGTTACGCACGATCGCCGGATCTTGCAGAAGCTTGTTGATCTTTGCCTTGTCGTAGCGCGCGACCTTTTCAGGGTCGAGTCCGCTGAAAGCCTTGCGATAGCCTTCGCGCTTGTTGAGTATGGTGGACCAGGACAGGCCCGCCTGCGCGCCTTCCAGGATCAGGAACTCGAACAGGACCCGATCGTCGTGCTGCGGGACACCCCATTCCTGGTCGTGGTAGTCAAGGTAGAGCTCGTTACCGCCTGTTGCCCATTTGCAGCGTGTCTTTTCGCTCATCAGTTCTCTCAGAAAGGCAGTTGTTGTTGGTCGATTCTTGCGGCGGCGTAGGAGAGGCGGCCGTCGATCAGCCGCGCAGCGGCAGTCCAGGGATGGGGCTCGGTATCGGCTGCGTCGAGGATGTGAATGATTTCGATTCCCGACGCCTTGAGATGGTCGGCGATCAGCCCGCGGTGGCAACTGCGCCAGGACTTTTCAGCGCACATGATCGCCGTTTGCCTTTCCTGTGCGGCTGCGAGCAGGTGCGCAGTGCCCTGGTTGAATTCCGCAGTTTCCATGTAATCCGCGTAACCGCGAAATCCCGCCTCGCGCCACGCGGTGTTGGGCGAATCCGGCTTCGGCTCACGCCGCCCACCCAGTTCGGGAAAATGCAGATATGCGATACCGTGGCTTGCCAGGAATTCCGCCAGCGCTTCGCGATTGAATTGCGGATGACGGCGGGAAGCAGGGAAGCGGCGCACGTCGGCAAGCAATTCGACGCGGTGCGCCGTGAGCATTGCCAGAAACGCATCGGCCGCAAGCGTCGAGTGGCCGATGGTCAAGAGTCTGGCCGAGTGGTTCACTCTTCCTCTGAAGATCTGCTTTCTGCGTGCCGCGGCAGCCGGTCCGCCAGCTTGATCCAGGGAATCTGCCGCTTGGTCCAGATGTGGTCCAACGGCGTGATCGCTCCGGGATCATCCAGGCTGGCGAGCGTAACGTCGATCGTTTGTGGCGATCTGTGGAACTGGAAAGTCAGTTGCGTGCCGCAGTTAGGGCAGAACTGGCGGAACGCGATCTCGGAAGAATCGAAGCGCGCGGGTTTGCCTTTGGTGAAGGCGAAATCGGCGGACTGGAAAGTCGCCCAGGACACGAAAGCCGCGCCGCTCGCGCGCCGGCAGATTTCGCAGTGGCAGTGGGTTTCGTTGGATGGTTTGCCAGTGGCCCTGTAGCGGATGCGGCCGCACAGGCAACCGCCGGTGAAAGCCTTCCCAGCCATGTCAGACCTCGATGCCGTACTTTTTCAGGATCGGAACCATGATGCCGTAGCAGGCCACGGTAGCGAGTATAGCGGCGAGGAGGCCCGGCCAGAACGCCCATCCTGCCCGCAACGCCAGAGGCAGCACGACGAAAAATGCGAGCGAAGGCAGCACCAGCCAGAATACGCCAGTGGAAAGCGCCGCAATCCTGGCACTGTCCCCGGTGTCGAGGTAGAGCCAGATGAACGCCAGCAGCGAGGTGATCGGAAGCGACGCGATCAACGCGCCGAACAGCGTACTGCGTTTGGCGATCTCGGATATCAGCACGATCAGTACCGCGGACACCAGGATCTTGACTGCGTAGTAGCCCATCCCCTTCCCCTTCAGTTTGTTCCGGTTTTCTCCACCAGGAACAACCGCACCAGTTCGCTTCCGTAATCCACGGTTACTTCGATTCCGCGTTGCGTTGACGCCATTCCTGGATCGCGATCGCGATGCCGGCGACATACAGTGCGGCCACAACCAGCAATTGCAGCTCGGTGACGGATCTTTCCCCGGAAAAGAAGGCCACCGCGATGTAACCCAGGCCGGCGTGCCCGCAGACGATCGCTGCCTGGCTGGTGAGCGCGAGCGCGCCGGCGCCGTCGGTATCCGTGTAACTGGCCACGCCCATCATGCCACTCATCACCATGGACAGGATCTGCGCCGTCAGTGCGAGGCTGACCAGGACCGCCAGTCCAGCAACCGGCTTTACCCAATCCGGCGCAATGCGCGACAGCGGCAACACCACCAGGTAATTGCCGACGAAGTAGAAGCCGATGGCGATCAGCAGTCCGAAGCCGAGGAGAAAATTGATGCGGGCAAACATAGATATATTTTGAACACGATAGCAGGGATGGGGCTTACTTGGATGAGAATTTCGGCAACGTGATGTGCCAGATGAGGGAGCAAGGATGAGAGAGCAAGGATGAGGGGTGAAGGCTGAAGGATGAAGAAGGAACGCAAAGGAAAACAGGAGCCAATCTTCGAACTTTTTTGTATTCGTTTGCGAACTTTGCGTCCTTTGCGTCAACGCTTTTAATGTCGGCCTACGGCCGGCTGGTGTCACTCACGCCACGCGCCTTCATTTTTGTTCCCTCATCCTTCATCCTTCCGCCTTCATCCTTGCATTCGCACCCGGCTGCACTTTCCAGTTGTGGCGGCAATTACTGCGGCGACCGATATTCATAGTGCGAGGTGAGCGATGGCCACGAAGCAATCCGGATTGAGCGTGCGTTTCGACGAATTCAAGGAAACCTGGCAGACGCTGAGCTTATACGAGCGCATCGAGCAGGTCATCGCGTTGGGCGTCACCTATTGGCTGATCCGCGACCGCGACGCGAAGGCGTTGACCAGCGATCGCGCCGCAGTTGCAAGGTGAGGGCAATGGTTCCGGCTAGGATCGAGCGGGGCGGGCGCCGGCCGACCGACCGATGAAGCGGGTCTAAGGGACCGGCGCTTCCTCCTGGAGAAACTGCAGCACCGCGACTTCTTCCTGGCGCAGCGCCGGCGCGGGGCCTTCGCGGCGCTTGCGGCGCGGCGGCGTCCCCACCGGCAGCGGCAGCGGCGCGGTGCGGCCTTGTTGATAGGCCTGCAACAGCGCGGGATGAACGTAATACTTCCGGCACACGGCGCGGGTGTTGCCGAGCCGCTCAGCCACTGCGTCGATCGCGCGCACGATGTTCTTTTCCGTCGCGCGCTGGCTCGATGCCGGCCCCTTGGCGTGCAACTCCCGGGCCGCCAGCATCGTGCCCGCCCAGGTACGGAAGTCCTTGGCGGTGATATCGCGGCCGGTGATCACCCGCAGATAGGCATTGACGTCGTCGGAGGCGACGGATTGGCGTTTTCCCGCGGCATCGAGGAACTTGAATAATTCCTGTCCGGGCAGATCCTGGCATTGCTGGACGATGCGCGCCAGCCGGCGGTCGGTGATCGCCACATCGTGCTGGACGCCGCTCTTGCCGCGGAAACTGAACCGCAGCGTCGCACCCTTGATCTGAACGTGGCGCCCGCGCAGCGTGGTGAGCCCGAAAGAGCGATTCTCGCGTGCGTACTCGTCGTTGCCGACCCGAATCAACGTCCGATCCAGCAGTTGCACCACGGTGGCCAGGATCTGGCGTCGCGACAGGTCGCGGGCTCGAAGGTCGCGCTCCACACGATCGCGGATATCAGGGAGGACTTCGCTGAACTCCAGGATGCGGCGAAATTTCGACTTGTCGCGTGCTTCGCGGTAAGAGGGATGATAGCGGTACTGCTTGCGGCCGCGCGCGTCGCGCGCGGTGGCCTGGATGTGGCCGTTGGGATCCGGGCAGATCCAGACGTCGGTCCATGCCGGCGGAATCACCAGAGAAGTGATGCGTTTGCGCTGCGCCGGATCGCTGATGCGTGCGCCGTCCGGGGCGTAGAAGGCCCAACCCCTGCCGGCGCCGCGCCGGCTTATTCCGGCCAGGCCGTCCGTGACGTAGCTGAGTCCGGCGCGGGCGGCTGCCATGCGGTGCTCGTCAATTCGCGGCGAAGCCACCGAATCCTCCTTTCCTGAAATTGCGACGGACACAGAGTATCCGGATGCTCCCGCGGAAGGCAAGCGCCGGCCTGCAAAAACGCTAGAACCTTTCGCGGCGAGGGAGCCCCAGGTTGTTGATCCGGGACTTGCGCAGGAGCTTGAGCAGCAGGTTGCGGAAGAATCGAAACAACGGGTAAAGGATGGCGGACAGGCTCTTCGAGCGGAACATCCAGTAGGTGAGCCGGTTGAACACGCCCGATCGGCTGCTCATCAACGACAGGACGTGGATGGCGTCGGCGCCGTAGTACAAGGTGGTCCCGAGCTTGAGCACCATACCCTGATCGATGTCGAGACCTTTTGCGGTGATCTCGTCCATGATCGCGCCGGCGTCGCGCGCGTTGACCAGCCGCAGCGTGCCAGCCGACTCGCGGATGCGAATCATGCGGCAGTAGGCATCGCACACTGGGCACTGCTTGTCGTACACCAGAAGAATCTCGGCTGAGTTCAAGGGCTCAATGTGGCTTGCGTCGGTGCTCATCCCCGCGATAACGGTTCTGCGGACTCAGTCATTGTACTTACCCGGCGTGTCAGATTAACGGGGACGCCGCATCCTGTTAACTCAGCGCGGCGCCGACCGGTGCGCGCGCAACAGGTCGAACAGTGAGCTTTCCCGCCGCACCTGATCCAACTGGGACAGCACTGCATGACAGGAGGCGTCGGGCTCGGTCATCAGGCAGGCGGCGCGAGTACAACGGCAGCCATCGTGGTACATCCGCTTGCCAGCAGTGCGAACAGCGTAGCCGTCACCGGCCAGTAAAGAAGCTTTGATTTCATGGGGTACGCAGCTGGCGTATTCCGGCCGGTGTTTGAACATGGGCGATGAGGCAGGGTGATTCTTCCGGCGAGATCGGGAAAACAGTGAACCGGCCTTGAAAGCCGATCGATTGCAGCATGCTCGAGACTTCATGCGCTTCGGGATGAAAGGCTTCAAGTCCGACAAGGGAACAGCCGACGTCCTTTAGACTGGCGGCCGGGTGAGTTTCCGTATGCCATTCGATGAGCGAGGGAACAATTCCATTGAACAGGAGGCTGCCATCGGTGGGGATGGTGATTTGCCAGTGCAGCGGCCCCCGGCTCATCGCTTCAATATTACCCAAGGGAACCGGCGACGCCGCCGTCCCGGTGCGAATGTCGTTGGTTCGACTGATCCACGTTGCCAGGCGCGGTGCCGTGTTCGAGCGTTCCAGATCGAGAGCGTGAATCTTGCCTGCGCTGATGCGCGGCCAGGCAAACGCGGTCACCGATCAAAACGCGCATAAAGGATCGGCATCAGGATCGCGAGGACGATCAATACCAACGCGACGTTCAACGCGAAAAAAGCCAGCATCGCCAGGGGCGCAAACAGGACGACTGTCGCCAGGATCCACGGCACGGGCGGGAACGTACCCATGTCCACGCCCAGCTTTCTCGATAGCCATGCCGCAAGCGTTCCCTGCGCCGGCTTGGGGCGATGTCGGAGAGCTCGCTTCAGGGCCCGGTCCTCGAGCCAGGAAAAAAAGACATACACCTGGACGAACAGGCTGCCGATCAAGATGACAGGTGCGAGGACAAGCGCCAGGAGCGTAAGAAGTCCGTGCGCTGCGGCAAGAAACACGACGGTCCCCGCGGCACATGCAATGCTGATGAGGACAATGATCAACACGGCCGGAATCACAAGCCTCTTTCGCTCGAGGACGTAGAGCCGGAACCCCTCTCCTTCCTGGAATCTGTGCGCGAGGTTTTGCGCTTCCATCAGCGTTTCAACCGGCAAAAACCGCACAATCCAATGCTGGGCTGGGTCTTTTCGGTTTGGGGTCGCCATGACATGACCTCCTGTCCGTAGGAGACACCAAGCATACGAAACTCCGGGCAACAATGCTGAGAATATTTCCACACCCTCCCGCCATTCTCGATGGAAAAGACCCGGGAAGTGACACTAAACAGCTTCACGCTCAAGGCAAGGACGGCGCCGCGGCCAGCTGACGTGGTCGACTTGACGCCCACGTCACGAGCAAATGACGCGGCATTGTTTGCAACTTAACGTCCGCGATGAGCCGCCGCGTAGGAACGCGCGAAGCGCGGCTGCGAAGCGGTCGGTTCCATCGCGTTGTTAGCCGTGGACATGAACTACTGAACCGGGCTTTGCGGTCCCAAGTGCCTCACGCACGGCCGGCATGAGCGGTCGAAGAACAGCAATGTCGTTACTCGGGGCGTCGATAACGACGACTGCGAGTCGTAACACCAGAGAAGTTCTGCTGATATTCGAGATTGCGATCAACCGTCAGCAGAACGTCAAAATCCTTCGCCGCGAGCTGAAGCAAGGCTCCGTTTTTGACTCCCGCCCATCCTGCCTCGGCAACTGTCTTGACTTCGTGACCCGAGAGCTCTCCCCGCAGCGCCCGTGGGACGCACTCGTCAAGCAGCACGCGCATCGGCGATCAGATGCGCCTTCGCCTGTTCGAGCGCGGCAACGGCCAATTCCCGGGACACGGAGGGAAAGTCGTTCAGGAACTCCTCGAGTGAGTGGCCCCCTTCAAGGTAGTCGATCAAAGCCTGGAGCGGCACTCGAGTTCCGACAAATACCGGCGTACCCCCGAGGATGTCGGGATCAGAGTGAACGACGGACGATGATTTCATGGCGCTGCGTTCCAAACGATGTCGGACACATGATACTCCGCCAATTTGGCCACGGCTAACTAGAAGTAGCAATCCCATTGACGGGACATTTTCTGTCAACTTGAGGGATAAGCTGGCGGGGCGCATGATAACTACTGGATATATCAACAGTTACCATCTCGGGAAACCTCCCTATAGGCCATCAACGCGCCCGATGCCTCCGGCTCGACAAAAAGCTTACTGCTGGATCGCATTCGGGACAAGATTCGCCTGAAGCATTACAGTATCAGGACGGAGACCGCATATGTAGATTGGGTACGCCGGTTCGTCAATTTCCATCACCGGCGCCACCCGCGCGAGCTCGGTCCTGAACACATAGAGGCATTTCTTTCCCACCTTGCTGTGCATCGCAACGTGGCTGCCTCAACCCAAAACCAGGCCAAGAGCGCCTTGTTGTTTCTCTACAAGGAGGTGCTCGGCTCGGAACTGCCATGGCTGGAAAACGTGGAAAGCGCCAAGCGTCCTCAACGCCTGCCCGTGGTGCTTACCCGCACCGAAGTCGATGCGGTACTCAGCAGGATGCACGGCACCAATGGCCTGATTGCGCGGCTGCTCTACGGCTCGGGTTTGCGGCTCATGGAGGCGGTAAGGCTGCGGGTCAAGGATC
This sequence comes from Pseudomonadota bacterium, assembly GCA_038040175.1. Lineage (GTDB taxonomy): Bacteria > Pseudomonadota > Gammaproteobacteria > Burkholderiales > JACQAP01 > JACQAP01. The sequence continues at coordinate 68,031 of JBBPIT010000011.1, forward strand.
TCGACCCCGAGCATTGCGAAATCCTGGTCCGCGAAGGCAAGGGCGACCAGCGCCAGCAACGGAAAACGGTTCATGGGCTCCTCCCTGAACGGATTTGATCCGGGCAGGCTAAGAACCCGGATCGCTGCTTTTCGGGAGAGTTTAAAGCATATAGTATGATGAATCATCTATCCGCATGATCCATATAACTTAAATGTTTCGCCAGGCGGCTCCTCCGCGAAAGCGCAACCACTTCGCGCACGCGGTTGAGGAACTGGGCAGCCGCATTCTCCGTGGCGATCTGAAGCCTGGCGAGACCCTGCCCAACGAAGTCGAACTTGGGCGCGAACTGGGAGCGAGCCGGACCGTGGTCCGCGAAGCGGTCAAGTCGCTGGCCGCAAAGGGCTTGCTGGAGCCGCGGACCCGGATCGGGACCCGTGTCCTGCAACCGATACACTGGAACCTGCTCGACCTCGATGTCCCGGGCTGGCGTTACGCCGCGATGCCGCACACGCAGTTCTTCCGCGAATTGTTCGAAATGCGGAGAATGATCGAACCTGCAGCCGCGGCCCTGGCCGCGGAGCGGGCAACCGGCGCGGAACTCGCGCTGCTGGAACAGGCCTGCCGGGCAATGGAGACGGTCGATCACGGGAGCAATGCCGCGATCGAGGCGGATCTGCGTTTTCACCGGGCCAACCTGGCCGGCAGCCACAACGATCTGCTGTTGCAGATGGGCGGCCTGATCAGCGTCGGGCTCCGGGCCAGTTTCCGGATATTCACCCGGTCCTACGATGCCGGTTTGCCGTTGCATGGACGGGTGTTCGACGCGATCCGCGATCGCCATCCGGAACTGGCTCGTGAGAACATGGCACAGTTGCTGTCGAGCAAGCGTGAGTTCCTGGAACGCGAACTCGCCGGCCCGGTGCATGACAGGGCGGAAGAGGCCGGGACGGCAGCGTGCTGAGGCGGCATTCGATCAACGGAATTCTCTTGAAAGGACCACAGATTGCCGAAACCAAACTATCAATTCGAGAAGCGCCAGAAAGAGCTGGCAAAAAAGAGAAAGCAGGAAGAAAAGCGCCTGCGGAAGGCGGAGAAAAACGAGCCACCACCGGCGGATACCCCGGCGCCGCCTGCTGAAGGAAAGACCGACCCCCAGGTCTGACGCGGGGAAGCGGCAGATGCAGATCTGGGTGGACGCCGATCCCGGCCCTCGACGCGCTCAGGAATTCAACGGAGATAGTGCAATGAAATTCATTCCGGCATTGCTGTGCACGGCGTGGTTCACGGTTCTCTGCGGAGGCATGGCCGTTGCCCAAGACACGAAACCTGCCCAGGACACGAAACCCGCAGCTATCACGGTGCTGGAGGATTCGAGTCCGGTAATGTACGGACGGTCGGCGAAAATCAAGGCGACGGTCGAGGCGATCGATCTCGATGCGCGCGAAATAACGCTGAAAGGACCGAAGGGACGCCTGATCACGCTACGGGTGGAGGAGCGGGTCAGGAACCTGCCGCAGGTTCAGGTCGGCGACGAAGTCATAGTGCGCTATAACGAGTCGGTGGGACTGCAAGTGCGCAAGACGGAGGCGAGCGATCCGGCCGCCTCCGAGGAAGCGGCGGCCAGCGCTGAGCCTGAACAGAAACCGGCTTCCGGCGCGCTGAGACAATTCACCGTATTCGCTTACGTTGAAGCGGTAAATCCGAAGGGGAAAACCGTGACGCTCAGCGGACCGGACGGAAATGTTGTCGACCTCTACGTTCGTGACCTGAACGTACTGGAATCGCTGACCGCGGGCGACAACGTCGTCGCCACGTACACCGAGGCGGCGGCAGTTTCGATCGAAATGCCCAAGAAGAAGGAAAAGCCCAAGCCAAAAAAGAGAAAGTAAACCGGCGCATCCGCGCAGTAAGCATCTCGATCGCCGGTCGCGGCGAACGGGAGCTCCTGATTCCAACCCGGGACAAGGTTCACGAACCGAGGAACAGGCGCGTCGAGATCAACGTCAGGTGATCGGGCGCAGGCCCGCGCCTTTTTACGCCCGTCAATCAGGCTCGAACTTGAGCGCCACGCCGTTGTTGCAGTAACGCAGGCCGGTCGGATCGGGGCCGTCTTCGAAAACATGCCCCTGGTGGCCGCCGCAGTTGGCGCAATGGTATTCGGTGCGCTCCATGAACAGCGTGCGGTCCACCTTGGTTTCCAGCGCGCCGGGAATCGCGGTGAAGAAGCTGGGCCAGCCGGTCTTGCTGTCGAACTTCATGTCCGACCTGAACAGCGGCTGACCGCAGCCGGCGCAGACAAACGTGCCCTTGCCGTATTCGCTGTTGAGCGGGCTGGTGAAGCGGCGCTCGGTGCCTTCCTCGCGCAGCACGCGGTGCTGCTCCGGCGTCAGCGCTTTGCGCCACTTTTGTTCCGATTTCTGGACTTTCCTCATCTCTCATTGCTCCGGTGCGACAAGAACATTGTAATGCGCCGAGCGCGCGTCGAACCGGGACAGCAGCTTGCGCGCCTTTGGCGGCACCACCGCGGCTTCGAAGTCCTCTCCGGCAAATGACTTTACCGCATCGAGCGAATCGAACCACAGCAGGTGCTGCGCTGCCGCATCACACGTGCCGTGTTTTTCGCTGTCGTGTGAACGACCCGGACTGGCAGTCTCCCGCCGCGAGTGCTACGCAGAAGCGGTTGTTTTGTTGCGATTTCGTGGCCGCCCGACCACTGGATGGGCGGACTCTTTGCAGGAACACGATTCTTGAATACCGCCGCATCCCGTCGCGCCGCCGGGCAGGCGTTGCAACGCGCGCGCGAGAAGAGTAGCGTGACCAAAAACAAGCGTTGCGTTGTCGGTGTCGGACTGGGCGGCCGGCTCGGTTTTTCTGGCATGCCGTTCGGTGGTCAAAACAGAAATTTTGATAACAAGCACGGAGGAGGAGCGCGATGGAGTTCAATATCCTGCAGCACTTCAAGGGCCTTGATGAGCTATCCAAGGACCCGTTCAACGGTAACGACGTCGGCACCTCATTGTTCCTCACCGGGGGCATGGGTCCGAAAATCTCCCAGAAGATGGACGGCTATGCCAAGAAGGCCGGCATCTCCCGACGCAATTTCATCAAGTCTTCCCTGGGTTTCTCGGCGGCGATGCTCGCTGCCAACGAAGTCACGGGAATGAAGTTCTTCGAAGTCGGCGAGGCCGAAGCTGCCGACGTCGGCGCCAAGAACGAAGCCATCCAGGTCGCGCGCGCCAGCTCCGACTTCATCGTCGACGTTCACACGCACGTCTGTACCCGCCCGGGCCACTATCAACTCGGCGTCAACACCACCGAGCGCGGCATGTGGTTCGTGCAGTTGCTCGACGACCTCGGCAAGGCCTTCGGCCTGCCCAACGGCACACGCGACATGAACGTCGAGAACTACGGCAAGCTGATCCTGCAGGAAAGCGACACCACGGTCGGCATCTTCAACCCGTTCGGCTTCCGCGAGCATTACGGCGGGCAGGACATGATCCCGATGGAGTACCAGGTCGGGGTGCGCAACAACTGGCCGAAGTCCACCCTGATGCTGGCCGGCGGGCTGACGCCGAACCAGGGCCTGAGCGTGACGCTGGATCGCCTGACCATGTACGTCGAGAAGTACAAGATCTCCGGCCTCAAGCTCTACACCTTCGACGCGACCCCCAAGAAGGGCTGGTGGTTCGACGACGAGAAACTCGCGTACCCGATCTGGGAGAAGTGCCGCAAGCTGGGCGTCAAAAACATCGGCTGCCACAAGGGCATCCCGTTCGGCCAGTTCTACGCGCGCTATGCGCACGCGGAGGACTTCGACGCCGCGGCGGATGACTTCCTCGACCTGAACTTCATCGCCTATCACTCGGCCTGGCCGTATCACAATGAGCTGGCGGCGCTGAGGACCTTCAAGCCGCAGCGCAAGAACCTGTACTGCGAAATCGGCTCGACGTTCGCCGCGACCGTCACCAGCCGGCCGCTGGAGTGCGCGCACGTGATCGGCACCCTGTTGCGCGATCTCGGTCCGGACTACGTGATGTGGGGCACCGACTCGCTGCTGTGGGGCAATCCGCAGTGGCAGATCGAGGCGTTCCGCAAGTTCCAGATTCCCGATCAACTGGTCGAGGGTCATGGCTATCCGAAGATAACCGACGAAATCCGCCGCAAGGTCTTCGGCGAGAATGCAGCGCGCATCTGGAACATTGACAAGCAGGCTGCGATGCAGGCGAAAGCCGAAATACTGGCCAACAAGACCAGCTTCGCATAGAGCAACCCGGGCATCATCGATGGGGCCGGTTCCAGACGGAGTCGGCCCCTTTAATTTGAGAAAAACAGCCGGAGACACGAAGTGCCAACGTACGAATACGCCTGCGACGCCTGTCGCGTCATTTATCAGACGCGTCACGGGATCAATGATCCGCGCCCGGAGCATTGCCCCAAGTGCAAAGGCGAACTGCGCAAGGTTTTGTCGGCGCCCAGCCTGAATACCCGCAACCACTCCAGTCCGACGCAAGCCAAGTACGCGAAGGTGTCGGAAAGCGACGAAATCGCCAAGGAGAAGGAACTCCAGAAGGTCTATGAAACAGTCTGGATCCCGCCGGAAGTGAAGCACAATCCGTGGGACCACGACCACTGATCGGCGCGCGTTTCATGCAGGTGATCCCGCGCAAAGCAGCCCGGCCGTGCCGTCCGCAAGCAAGTGCGGCGGCCAGGGCGGATGCACGGGCAACTACCGGCCGGAAGTGGTCCCGAGCCGTCTGAGCAACATCACGCTATACCTGCAGGCGCTCGCTGTTCCCGCCCGGCGCAATGTAAACGACGCTGAGGTGAAGCGGGGCGAACAGTTGTTTTCCCAAGCCAACTGCAGCGCCTGCCATGTGCCGGAACTCAGGACCGGCGGCAACATCGCGATCCCTGCCGCGGCGGACCTGACGATCCACGCCTACACCGATCTGTTGCATGACGGCCGCGCACGCAATGTCACCGAAGCGATCCTGTGGCACGGCGGAGAGGCGGCGCAGTCGCGGGAAGCCTTTCGCGCGCTGTCAAAAACCGATCGCGAAGCGCTGGTGCAGTTCGTCAATTCGATCTGACGCCGGCCCGGTTTCATCGCGATCTTCCAGAACAGCACTTCGCCCAGGCGGTCGAGGATCTGTTTGACGTAATCCGCTTCGCCTACCGAGACGCCGCCGCTGGTGATCACCACGTCGGCCGACTGTGCGGCTTCGTCAAAGGCACGCTCCACCGCCTACCGATCATCGCGGATCACGCCTCATGTGGCATTGCGCACAGATGGCATTGGCAAGAAAGGGTCAATTGGCGTAGTTTGGAAATATGAGGGCCGGGGGAAAGGACAAAAATGGCTACCTATGAAGATGACGGCGCGGTGAACGCGGTATCTTCGCCGGCGCGTGCGGACCGAAAACTTCGCGAATTCAATCGCCGGTTCTACGATTCATTGTGGACGGACGTGCGGCTTGTCGAGCCCGAGCGCTTCAATACCTGGCCGCTGGTGCGCTCTCTCGTTGCGCAGGCGCGGCGCCGGCTCGAAGTTGCACCGGGCCTGCGCCCGCGACTTCCGATCGAGGGGACGCACTTCGTGGACATCAGCGAGGCGGCACTTGCGAAACTGCACGGACGTGCGGCGAGCGTCGCGCTCGAATCGATATCGGAGCTCCCGTTTGCCGACTCCGTGTTTGATCTTGTGTGCGCCTTCGACATCGTCGAGCACGTCGATGATGACGATCTCGCGCTGTCGGAACTATCCCGCGTTTCCGCACCCGGTGGGGCATTTCTTCTTTCCGTCCCGCTGCATCCGTCGCGTTGGACGGCGTTCGATGAATTCGTGGGGCACCGGCGCCGTTATGAGCCGGCCCGGCTGCTCGCCAAGCTCGGGGAGCACGGCTTCGCGGTAGAAAGCAGCGCCGTTTACGGAATGCAGCCGGAGTCCTCGTGGTTGCTGGATCTTGGTATGTGGTGGCTCACGCACCGGCGTGAGCAGGCGATGTGGTGGTACAACCGCGTAATGATGCCGCTTGGGGTGCGCTTCCAGAAGAAGCTCGCGCTTTGTCCGGGAATGATCGACACCAAGAAAGTCGACGAGATTCTGCTGGTGTGCCGGAAACAAGGCACGGCACACTGAACCCTTCTAGATCAATCCTTCCAGCAACTGAACATCCACCACCGCGCCGGCGGGCAAGTTGCCCACCTCGGTCGGCAGGACGATGAAGCAGTCGGCCTGGCTCATCGAGGAAAGAATTCCCGAACCCTGATCTCCAGTGGTGCGTACCGTCCATTGCCCGTCCGCAGCGCGGGTGAGGATGCCGCGCTGGAATTCGGTGCGGCCCGGCGCCTTCTTGATCGCGGAAGTGCAATTCACCTTCAGGGTCGGCAGCGGCGCAACCGTGATCTGTCCCTGCAGGTAGAGCAGGGCATCGCGCACAAACTGGTAAAAGGTCACCATCACCGCAACGGGATTGCCGGGCAGCCCGAAAAAATGCGCGCGACCGATCCTGCCATAGGCAAGCGGCCGGCCCGGCTTCATCGCGATCTTCCAGAACAGCACTTCGCCCAGGTGGTCGAGGATCTGTTTGACGTAATCCGCTTCGCCTACCGAGACGCCGCCGCTGGTGATCACCACGTCGGCCGACTGTGCGGCTTCGTCAAAGGCACGCTCCACCGCCTTCGGATCATCGCGGATCACGCCCATGTCGAGTACATCGCAGCCCAGCCGGGTGAGCATGCCGTAGATGGTGTAGCGGTTGCTGTCGTAGATCTGCCCGGCACCAAGCGGACTGCCGACCGGCACCAGTTCGTCGCCGGTGGAGAAAAACGCAACGCGGAGTTTCCGATACACCGAAACTTCGCCGATTCCAAGCGAAGCGAGCAATCCGATTTCCGCGGGGCGCAGCGGCTGGCCGCGCTTCAGGGCCGGTTCGCCCAGGCGCAGATCTTCTCCCGCGCTGCGGGTATTGGTGCCTTTTTTCGTCACCGGTGCGACCGCCACCTTGTCGCCGGAGGCTTTCGCACGTTCCTGCTGGATGACCGTGTCCGCCCCCTGAGGAATCACCGCGCCGGTCATGATGCGTACCGCCTGCCCGGGGCCGACGCTGCCGTCGAAGGGCTTGCCGGCGAAAGCAGTGCCGATCACCTTGAGCGTCGCTTCGCCGTCCTGCTTGAGGTCGTCGAATCTAACGGCATAGCCATCCATCGCCGAGTTGTCGTGCTGGGGCACATTGACCGGTGAAATGACCTCCTCGGCGAGCACGCGCCCGAGGGCGGCGCGGATGTTCAGGCGTTCGACCGCCGTGACCGGTGCAAGAAAGGCGCGAATGTGGCTGCGCGCCTTCTCCACCGGCATCGAGTTGGGGTCGTAGTCGTCGGCAGAGCTCAGTTCACGGAGAGACTTGGGAGTGTCCATCGGCATCCAAAGTACGAGAGGCGAAAATCAAACGCGACACGCGTTGAAGATTTTGACTTGGTTTGTTATCAGCCGCCGATGTAGGACATTTCGACCTTGCGCAGCTTGGACGTCTCGTCGGTGCGGATCTCGGAATAACGGTCGGTACGCGCGCGCCAGACCTTGGCGATGGCCGCTGAGATGTCCTCGTCCGAGGCGCCGCCGCGGATAAGGCTGCGCAGGTCGGTGCCTTGCGTGGCGAACAGGCAGGTATAGATCGAACCTTCCGCGGACAGCCGCGCGCGCGTGCAGTCCTTGCAGAATGCCTGGGTTACCGAGGAGATGAAGCCGATTTCGCCGGAGCCGTCCTTATAGCGCCAGCGCTCGGCGACCTCGCCGAGGTAATTGGCGTCCATGGGTTCTATCGGAAAAATCGCGTTGATCCTCGCGGCCAGTTCGCGCGAGGGTACGACGTGTTCCATTTTCCAGCCATTGGTATGGCCGACGTCCATGAATTCGATGAAGCGCAGGATGTGGCCGCTGCCCTTGAAAAAGCGCGCCATGTCCACGACGCTCTGGTCGTTGGTCCCGCGCTTGACCACCATGTTGACCTTGAGCGGCGCGAGGCCGGCCTTGTCGGCTTCCTCGATGCCTTCCAGCACTTTCGCCACCGGGAAGTCCACGTCGTTCATCGCCCGGAACACCGCATCGTCCAGCGAATCGAGGCTGACGGTGACGCGCTTGAGTCCCGCGTCCTTCAGCGCCCGGGCTTTCTGCTTCAGCAGGGAACCGTTGGTCGTGAGCGTGAGGTCGAGGTCAGCCTCCTGCGCCAGCAGTTCGATCAGCTTCTCGAGCTGGCGCCGTACCAGCGGCTCGCCGCCGGTGATGCGCACCTTCTCGATGCCGTGGCCGCGGAAAATCCTCACCAGCCGGTGGATCTCGTCGAAGGTGAGCAGCTGCGAGCGTTCCAGGAACTGGAAATCGCGTCCGTACACTTCCTTTGGCATGCAGTAGGTGCAACGGAAGTTGCAGCGATCCGTCACCGAAATCCGCAGGTCGCGAAGAGGCCGGCCGCGGGTGTCGGCGAGAGGACGGTCGTGGCCGGCGTGCGCGTGCGCGAGGTTGATGGCTGGTTCGTTCATGTCATGGGACGTTCTTTTGGCCATGGACCCGCGAGCGCCGTTCAAACGGCATTCGCTGGCCGGGATTTGAGGCATTATATTGCAAAAGATATAACGCCAGCCAAAGTACTTTTGCCGCAGCCGTTGTCCGGACCTTGCCACGGAGTTTCGACCATGACCGCTTTTTTCAGAATCCTGGGGTTCCTGCTTCTGCTGTTGAACGGCATTGCCGCCGCTCATGCTGTCCCGGACTTGCGGCTCGCCACCACCACCAGCACCGAAAACTCGGGCTTGCTGAACGCGATCCTGCCTTTGTTCGAAGCGAAATACGACACCAGAGTCCGCGTCATCGCGGTAGGCTCGGGCAAGGCGATGAAGCTGGGCGAGAACGGCGACGTGGACGTAGTGCTGGTGCATAGCCGCGCCGACGAGGAGAAATTCATGGCCGCCGGGTTCGGCGTGAACCGCCGCGACGTGATGTACAACGACTTCATCATCGTGGGACCAAAATCCGACCCCGCGGGCATACGCGGCAGCGACGTGCTCACGGCGTTCAGGAAGATTGCGGCAGCGGGCAGCCGTTTTGTCTCGCGCGGCGACGATTCCGGCACGCACAGGATGGAGCAAAGCTACTGGAAGGCAGCCGGCGTCGAGCCTGCCGCGATGTCCGGTTACGTTTCGGCGGGACTTGGAATGGGCGAAGTCCTGATGATGGCGGCGGAGATGCGGCGCTACACGCTGACCGACCGCGCCACCTATGCCGCGTACCGGGCGAAGACCGGTTTGGAGATCCTGGTGTCGGGTGATCCGAAACTATTCAACCCCTACGGCGCGATCGCCGTGAATCCGGCGCGGCATCCCGGAGTCAATCATGCGGGCGCGATGCAGTTCATCGACTGGATGACTTCCTCTGAAGGACAGGCTGCGATCGCCGCTTTCCGGGTGGATGGCGAGCAACTGTTCTTCCCCAACGCGCGCTGAATGAACCTTCTCGATACCACCAGGGAGGCGTTTCGGCTGCTGTTCTCGGGCGACCCGACGTTGTGGGGAATCGTCTGGGTGTCGATCAAAGTCTCGGTTCTGGCATTGATTCTGGCCGGACCGCTGGCTGTGGCGGCTGGTTTCGTATTGGCACACGTCGCCTTTCCCGGAAGACGGCTGCTGGTGATCCTGGTGCAGGCGTTCCAATCTTTTCCGACGGTGGTCGTGGGCCTGCTGCTTTACCTTTTGTTGTCGAGGCAAGGTCCGCTCGGCGCGCTGCAACTGCTGTTCACGCAGCCCGCGATGGTCCTCGGGCAGATGGTCATTGCCTTTCCCGTGCTCGCCGCCTACACGCTGACCGCGGTACAGGGCGCTGATTCGCGCACCTATGAAACCGCGGCCAGCCTCGGCGCCGGCCGGCTGCGCGCAGCGATGACGACTCTGTGGGAAGTGCGTTTCGGGGTGATGGCCGCGGTTTTCATGGGTTTCGGCCGGATCATCTCGGAGATCGGCTGTTCGCTGATGGTCGGCGGCAACATAGCGGGGCTCACCCGCAACATTCCCACGGCGATTGCGCTGGAAACCAGCAAGGGAGAATTTGCGCAGGGCGTGGCGCTGGGAATCGTGCTGATCGTGCTGGCGCTGGCGGTAAACGTCGCGCTGGCGGCGGTGCAGGGGCAGGGCGGCATGAGGCGGGCATGGCAGCCGTGATCGAAGTCACCGGGCTCGCCAAGTCCGGGGGCGGCCGCCAGGTACTGCGCATTCCGCAGCTTGTTCTGGAAGCGGGCTCGAGTTACGTTCTTTCCGGCGACAATGGAGCGGGAAAGAGCACGTTGCTGCGCATTCTCGCCGGGTTGGAGCCGGCGCAGATGGAACGCTTTGCGTTCGAAGGCAGGCTATTGCAACTCGACCGCTTGCCCGCGGAGGTGCGGCGGCAAATCGGATTCGTGCATCAGCATCCGTACATGTTCAGCAGCAGCGCGCTCGCCAACGTCGAGTATGGGCTGAGGGTGCGCGGCATACCGCGCAATGGACGGGCGCGCCTGGCGCACGAGGCGCTGGCTTGGGCGGGCATGGCGGAACTGGCCAATGCGCCGGCGCAGCGGCTGTCCGGCGGCGAGCAGCAGCGGGTGGCGCTGGCGCGCGTGAAGGTGCTGTCGCCGCGGGTTTATCTGCTCGATGAGCCGACCGCCAACCTGGACGCGGACGGCCGCCGGCGGGTGATCGAACTGATCGCACAGCTCGCTGCGGCCGACAAGGTGGTGGTGATCGCCTGCCACGACCTGGAGATGATCAACTTGCCGGGAGTGGTGCGGCTGCATCTCGAGAACGGCAGTCTTGAGGGTGAGGCCACCGCATTGCGAGCAGTACGCTAGTCAGACGTAGGCGATCATGCGGCCGCAGGTGATCACACCCAGCCAGATAAGCAGCGACGTTGCCGCATGCAACCTTGCGGAGCGCGGCGCCGTCGTTCCCTGATCCCATTGTTCCACGTTGCGAAGCACGCCCAGGTGGAATGCCGCTGCATTGGTCGCGGCCAGCATCAGCAGCACCATCTTGATGACAAAGGCGCGATTGCTAATCAGGCTGGTGGCATCGGCCGAGAACATGAGAAAGCCGGCAGGGACGATCAGCAGCAGGGCCGCCACCGCCCACGGCAGCAGGTGCTGTGCCAGCATGCGTACCGGAACGCGCTTCGATACGCCCAGAACCCGCAGGTCGAACATGATCACCGCGCCGACCAGGATGACGAAGCCGATGATATGGACGGTCTCGACGGCCGGATACAGCCAGATCGAGTCGCGCATCGCCGCGGCGAAGCTGCCCTCCTGGAGCGCGTCCAGCAATGCTGCGCCCGGCTGCATCAGCGCAGTTCAATAGTTCTGCCGTGGATGGTGATGCGCTCGGCGCGCATCTCTTTCGGATCCTGGCGGCTGGGGTAGCCTTCGACGGTGGCTTGCACGCCTACGGTCAGATCCGAACTCGGCAGCCCGCGCGCCGACATGCGCGACGGCGGCGCCAGCACCGCCAGCCAGGTCTTGCCCGGAGTTTCGAGCATGATGGTGCCGTGGGGATAGGTGTACGACGCCTCGGTGATCGTCCCAGTGAGGGTGAGGGCATTGTTGCTGTCATAGCTGCTCCAACCGTGATGCGCGGCGGCCGGCAGCGCAACCAGGGATACCGCAAGCAAAGCGAGCGTGAGCGAATTCGTCATCGTTCCTCCGTATCGAATAGACTGTTGTGAGGTCGGGCGCGGAGCGCGCGAACAGGGTTTACTATAATTCGATCCGTGAGACAGAAAAACCTTTTCCTTCGTTCCCGCACAAGTTTGTGCCGCCTCACCACATGAAAAACGCATGCTTTGCCGCGAGTGTCGTGAAACGGCGACGCCACCGCGACAGTTCGCAGACTGCGGCGACGCCTTGCCAGCCGCTGCTTTGAAAATTTTCGGATTCGCCGCCTACTCCGGCAGCGGCAAGACAACCCTGATCGAAAACCTGGTCCCGTTGTTTGTCGCGCGCGGGCTGAAGGTGTCGTTGATCAAGCATGCCCACCATGCCTTCGACGTGGACCACCCCGGCAAGGATTCCTACCGTCACCGGCAGGCCGGCGCCACCGAAGTGCTGGTGAGTTCGAGCGCACGCTGGGTGCTGATGCACGAGTTGCGCAAGGAAGCCGAGCCGGAGTTGCCGCAGTTGCTGGAACGGCTTTCACCCTGCGACCTGGTATTGGTGGAGGGTTTCAAGCAGCAGCCGATTCCGAAGATCGAAATCCACCGGCGCGCCGCCGCAACGCCATTGTTGCATCCGGACGACCCGCATATCGTTGCCATTGCCACCGATGTCGATCTCGAAACCCGGCTGCCCCGGTTCGGTCTGGACGACTACGAGGGCATCGCCCGGTTCATCCTGCGTCACGTCGGGATGCGCTGAACCGGCAAGTTGGGGATAATATCCACATATGAAACCAGACGATTCCCGCATCACCACCATCGAGGTGCTGTACTTCGCGCGGCTGCGCGAAGCGTTCGGCTGCAACAGCGAGCAGGTCGCCGTTCCCGAGTCGGTGAAGGACGTGGCCGGCCTGACGGCGTGGCTCAGGCAGAGAGGCGCAGCTTGGGCACATGAGCTGGCGCCGGGTAAGCCGGTTCTCATTGCCGTCAACCAGGACATGGCCGGCGCCGATACGCCCATCAGGAGCGGCGACACGGTGGCGCTGATGCCACCGGTAACGGGAGGGTGAGAGTGTCCTGTTCCGCTAATTCGCGGCTGAAAACCCGGCGAGAATCGGCGCCATGCGGTGTTACGAGTCCTTGCCGTGGTGCCTGCCACTGTCGAGGACTCGCGCCTTGCCTGACACCGATTTCGCGGGTTTTCCGATCGATGATGGATTGCTGTCAAATAGATTGTGGAACCGGCCTTCAAGGTTTCAAAGTTATCCCACGAATTAGCGGAACAGGACACTAACGTGACGGTACGCGTGCAGACCGGGGACTTCGACATCGGCGCCGAAATTGCGGCGATGCGTCGGGGCAACCCCAAGGTCGGCGCAGTGGCGAGCTTAATCGGCGTGGTGCGCGACCTGAACGAAGGCGACCGCGTCGCCGAGATGACGCTCGAGCATTACCCGGGCATGACCGAGAAGGCGTTGGAGAAAATGGTCGCCGAGGCCCGCTCGCGATGGGATATCTACGATGTGCTGGTCATTCATCGGGTCGGCACGCTCAAGCCGGGCGACCAGATCGTGCTGGTGGTGGTCACCGGCGCGCATCGCGGCGAGGCCTTCCAGGCTTGCGAATTCCTGATGGATTATCTCAAGACCCGCGCCCCGTTCTGGAAGAAGGAACAGACCCCTGCGGGTATGCGCTGGGTCGAGGCACGCGAAAGCGACGACGCAGCCGCAGAGCGCTGGTCCTGATCGCGCAGATCCCGATGGCACAGGCCAAGTCCAGGAAGAATGCGGCGAAACGCACTCTCAGGCCGCAGATCCGCATCATGTTCCGCAAGGCCATCGCCATGGGTCCGGGAAAAGCGGATCTGTTGCAGGCGATCGGTGAAACGGGCTCGATCTCGGCGGCAGCGAGGCGCATGAACATGTCTTATCGCCGCGCCTGGCTGCTGGTGGACACCATGAACCAGTGTTTCGACGGGCCGCTGGTCGAAACTGCCACCGGCGGCAACCATGGGGGCGGGGCCCGCATCACCGAGCTTGGCAAGGACGTGCTGCGGCGTTACCGCGAAATGGATGCAAAGGCCTCGGCAGCCGTTTCGAAGGAAATCATCGCGTTCACCCGCCTCATGACCCGGCAGCCCGAGTCCTGATCCGGCCCAAGGGAAGCTCTGACCAGGTTCCACATGCGCGACCGAGGCGATTCGGGTCGAGGG
>JBBPIT010000012.1:0-76666 GCA_038040175.1 Pseudomonadota bacterium
CTGTTGAGTGGACTCGAACCACCGACCTACTGATTACGAATCAGTTGCTCTACCAACTGAGCTACAACAGCACGTGGGCGCGCATTATAAGGCCAGCGCATATCCTGCGGCAATTCGCGGGGTTAGTGTCCTGTTCCGCTAATTCGCGGCTGAAAACCCGACGAGAATCGGCGCCATGCGGTGTTACGAGTCCTCGCCGTGGGGCCCGCCACTGTCGAGGACTCGCGCCTTGCCTGACGCCGATTTCGCGGGTTTTCCGGTCTATGACGGATTGTTGTCAAACAGATATGAGGTCTGCCCTCCAAGGTTCGAAAGTTGCCCCACGAATCAGCGGAACAAGACACTAGCGATTTCTGAAGACCGGTTTGCGCTTTTCGATGAAGGCGGCCATGCCTTCCTTCTGGTCTTCGATGGCGAAGCCGGAGTGAAACAGGCGGCGCTCGAAGCGCACGCCTTCCGCCAGCGTGGTTTCGAAAGCGCGGTTCACCGATTCCTTGGCCATCATCACCACCGGCAGCGACAGTTCGCAGATCTTTCCGGCGGCCTTCATCGCTTCATTCATCAGTTCGGCGAGCGGTACCACCCGGCTCACCAGGCCGACGCGCTCCGCTTCGGCGGCGTCCATCATGCGCGCCTGCCCGAGCAGCACCATTTCCATGGCCTTGGATTTGCCGACGAAGCGCGGCAGGCGCTGGGTGCCGCCGGCGCCGGGGATGATGGCGAGGTTGATCTCGGGCTGGCCAAACCTGGCGTTGTCGGCGGCGATGATGAAATCGCACATCATCGCCAGTTCGCAGCCGCCGCCAAGCGCGTAGCCCGCCACCGCGGCGATCACCGGTTTGCGGCAGCGGCTGATGCGCTCCCACTCGGCGGTGATGAAGTCTTCCTTGAAAACGTCCATGTAGGACTTTTCCTTCATCGCCTTGATGTCGGCGCCCGCGGCAAAGGCCTTGTCGCTGCCGGTGACGACCATGCAGCCGATGTTGTCGTCGCCTTCGAATGTATCGAGCGCGGCGGCGAGTTCCCGCATCAGTTCCGGCGAGAGCGCATTAAGCGCCTGCGGCCGGTTGAGGGTGACCACGCCGACCTTGCCGCGGGTTTCAACGATGATGTTCTGGTACGCCATGAGCGATCCTTCTCGGATAGGGTTTTATAATCCGCTGGAATCCGCGCGTGCGGATACGGACAAGAAGAGGAAAACGCCAGTGAAGCTCAACACCATTTTATTGGATATCGCCGAGGGCGTCGCAACCGTGACGCTCAATCGCCCGGAGAGGCTCAACGCCTTCACCGGCGAAATGCACGGGGAACTGCGTGAGGCGCTGGCCAGGATCAAGGCGGACGCGAGCGTCCGCGCATTGCTGATCACCGGCGCCGGGCGCGGCTTCTGCGCCGGGCAGGACTTGTCCGAGCGGATGATGTCTCCGGGCACTGCGAGGGTCGATGTCGGCGATTCACTGGAGAAAAACTACAACCCGCTGCTGAAGACCCTGCGGGCGCTGCCGATGCCGGTGGTGTGCGCGGTCAATGGCGTGGCCGCCGGCGCCGGCTGCAATCTGGCGCTCGCCTGCGACATCGTGATCGCGGCAAGATCGGCGAGCTTCCTCCAGGCCTTTGCGCGCATTGGCCTGATCCCGGACGCCGGCGGCACCTACACGCTGCCGCGGCTGGTCGGCACCGCCCGGGCGATGGCCGCGGCGATGCTTGCCGAGCAGATCAGCGCCGAGCGCGCCGAGCAATGGGGATTGATCTGGAAGTGCGTGGACGATGACAAGTTGTCCGACGAAGCGCGGGCCCTGGCACGGCACCTTGCCACACAGGCCACCAAGGCGCTGGGACTGATGAAGCGGGCGATTTACGCTTCGGCAGCGAACACGTTCGAGCAGCAGCTCGATCTTGAGCGCGACCTGCAGCGTGAAGCGGCGAACAGCGAGGACTTCCGCGAGGGCGTGACGGCGTTCAAGGAAAAGCGCCCGGCGAAATTCACCGGGCGTTAGATAACTTCAGTGCGCGGCATCCGAAGGCCGGACGCGGATGATGATGTCCATGCCCTCGGTCACCATGCCCGAGGGCAAGGCCGGCAACCCTGTGACGCGCACGTCTGAGGCATCGATGTCGGTGAGCCTGCCGCTTTGCAGGTCGTACAGGTGATAGTGCGGCTCGGTGTTGGGGTCGTAGAACACCTTGTTCGGGTCCACGATCACTTCACGGATCAGCTTCTTCTCGAGGAACAGGTTGAGCGTGTTGTACACGGTCGCCTTCGAGGTTTCGGAATGGCGCTCGTTGACGATCGCCATCACCTGGTCCGCCGAAAGATGCTCGTGGCGTGAAAACAGTGCGAACGCGATCTCAATACGCTGGTGGGTCGGATTGATGCCGTGGGCCCGCAGCTTGTCGGCAAGATTGTCGCGGGTGAATTGCGTGGATACCATGCCGGGCATTATAAGTTACGAATTGGACTCTGTCTAATTCAAACCATTGATCCATTTTTTCAGTGCGTTAGGTTAAACGGGGCGGCTTATTTCGCCTTTCGCGGCCCGACTCCCACCGCAGTTCTGGATCTCCGGGTGCCATGAAAATGGTATACGGCCCGCCCGGTCCTTGTCCTTCGTCTGCCGCTCATTCCGGGAAATCGCCCGTTCATCGGCCTCTCTTTCACTACGCTGTCCGGTCGCTAAACTGTTGACGTCGCTATGAATCGGTCTATTTGCCCGACCGGAACACAATTCGATGGAGGGGCGTCTGTGGCGACTTCAGACCGTTCGACCTGCCAACCGGCCCTTTCGTCGGGCCGCGCTTTCAGTCCCGGTTTCACTTCAATACGATTGCTACATCTTCAGGGAGAAACAGCAATGCGATTCGAAGCCGCACAACGTCATCATCCGATCTGCGACCACGGATTCACACTTATCGAACTGATGATCACGGTGGCGATCGTCGGGATTCTTGCCGCCGTCGCGCTACCCTCCTACAACCAATATCTCGTAAGGGGAAAACTCACCGAAGCCACGGCCACGCTGTCAGGGCATCGCGTAAAGATGGAACAGTTCTACCAGGATAACCGCGCCTACACCGGCGCTTGCGCCGCCGGCACGATCGCCACCGCGCCCGCGACTACCCAGTACTTCAGTTATAGCTGCACCATCGCGGTAGACGGCCAGAGCTATACCGTTACCGCCACAGGCCTTGGCGGTCTGGCCCCCGCAGCCCTCAGCATCGACCAGAGCAATACCCGCCGCACAGTCGCCCCGCCCCCCGGCTGGGCCGCACCGGCCGGCAACTGCTGGGTACAGAAGAAGAACGGGCAATGCTAAGTAATCGACATAAAAAGGGCGGCTTCTCCCTGATCGAATTGCTGATCGGCTTCGCGCTCATCGGCATCCTCACGGTCATGGCTGTGCCGGCTTATCAGTTCTGGATTCAGAACGTGCGGATCCGCAATGCTGCAGAAGGCGTACTGAACGGATTGCAACTGGCCCGGGCTGAAGCGATTCGGCGTAACGCGCTGGTTCACCTGATTTTCGAAACCGGATCCGGCTGGACAATTTCCACCATTGTCACCGGCACTGAAATCCAGGCGCGCTCCGAGAGTGAAGGGTCCGAATCTGCCGCGGTGACGATCACGCCCGCAGGCGCCGACCGGATCACATTCAACGGGATGGGCTGGCTGGCCACAAACGACGACGGCAGCCCATCGATAACGCAGATTGACGTGACCTCGGCGACCGTGGTCGGCACGGAAATCCGCCCGCTGCGTGTGACCGTAGGTGCAGGCGGCGTCATGAAGATGTGCGATCCGGCGGTCGCGGCCGGAGACCCGCGCGCTTGTTCGTAAGGCGCGAACTTTGGATGAAAAGAACATGAGACCACGTGACCTAGCCAAGTCGAAGCAAAAGGGCATCATGCTGTTGGAGGCGCTGCTGGGGCTCCTGATTTTCTCTCTCGGGATCCTGGCGGTGGTCGGGATGCAGGCAATGGCGATCAAGACCGTCGCCGAGTCGAAATACCGGATGGACGCGAGCTTCCTGGCCAACGAAGTGATGGGCGACATGTGGGCCAACCGCTCCAATCTGGGGTTGTATGCCTACACCGGCGGCACGCCGTCGTCCGTTCTTGACCGCTGGATAACCAAGGTCAACAACACGCTTCCGGGTACGCCGGCGAATCCTCCGGAAATAGCCATCGGCGCGGGCAACGAGGTTACGGTGACGATCTACTGGCAGCACGCGGAAGAGGCGAAGCTTTCGCCGGCTCCGCCGCCGCACCAGTACAGCGCCATCGCCTCGATAAATTAATCTCAGGAACGGACACCAGTATGCATACTTCTCATACAAATTCGCGCGGATTCAGCCTCGTGGAAATCCTGGTAGCGATGGTCATTGCCCTGCTCGGCACCATCATCATCTTCCAGGTGTTCTCGGTGTCGGAAGGTATCAAGCGCACATCGACCAGCGGCGGCGACGCGCAGCAATTCGGCGCACTTGCGCTGTTCACGATCGAGCGCGATGTGCGCGTGGCCGGATACGGCATCAACACTGCCGCGCTGCTGGGCTGCGCCGTGCGCGGTTACGACGAGCTCGCAACCCCTCCTGATCTGCCGACCTTTACGCTGGCGCCGGTGCTGATCACCGCTGGCGCGGACGACAAGACGGCGGACCAGATCACCCTCATGTACAGCGACTCTGATCTGATTTCGAATCCGGCAAAGATCACCCAGAACATGCCGTCTTCTGCCGCAACATTCAAGGTCAACAACCGGTACGGTTTCATCGAGGGCGATCTGATCATTGCCACGGAACCCGGCCAAGATTGCGCCCTGGCGCAGGCGACGGGGCTGCCCGGCGGCGGCAACTCCGACAACATCGTTCACAACAGCGGCAACTACACCAACGCCAATGGCGTGACCGTGACGGCGCGATACAACAAGCCGAGCGGATTGGGCGTGAGTTACACCACCAATGGCTCGATCTACAACCTGGGCGCGGGCCCAATCAGAAACACTTATCGCATTGCGAACAATCAACTGTTGATGGACTCGTCGTTCACGACCACCACCACGTTGACGCTCGCCGACAACATCGTGCTTCTCAAGGCGCAGTACGGCAAGGACGACGGCGTAAACAACGGCACGATAACCAACACCACCTACGCCGCCGGCGACGGCGCGGTGGACGGCTACTCCAACACCATGCCCGTCACGCCGACCGCCACCGACTGGGCGCGTATCCTGACCGTCCGCCTGGCAGTGGTGGCGCGCAGCGCGCAACCGGAGAAGCCCAGCGTCGAGGGCGGCGCCTGCGACACCACGACGGCCGCGCCCACCTGGTCGGGCGGAACGCTGGACCTGTCGACGGACGTCAACTGGCAGTGCTACCGCTACCGTGTCTTCGAGACAACCGTACCGATTCGTAACCTGTTATGGCAGCAATCATGAGAAGCCAATACCCGATTCATTTATCCAGACCGTCAGCCTGCCGCCGGCAACAAGGCGTCGTCCTGGTCATCGCTCTCATCGTCCTGGTGGCGATGACACTGGCCGCAATCGGCATGACCCGTTCGATCGACACGGCGAACCTGGTGGCCGGCAACCTCAGTTTCAAGCAATCCTCGCTGAGTGCCGCCGACAAAGGCATCGAAGCCGGATTTCAGTGGGGGTTGGGGAACGCCGGGACAACCGCACTGCACAATACGGACCTTACCGCCGGCTTTTATTCATCCCGACCCGGCTCCGAACCCGACTGGACGGACCCGGACACCTGGGTGGATGCGGTGTACCTGAACGGCGGCGCCGCCGATGCGGCGGGCAACGTGATTTCCTACGTCATTCACCGCATGTGCACCGAACCGGACACGCCGTACAACGGCATCGGCGCCGGCGGCAACGCCAACCAATGCGCCTTGTCCACACCGACCGGCGGCTCCACCACCGGCGGCAGCATGGCGGTCGGCTCCGTCCAGTTCCAGGGTAACCCTCAGGTTTATTACCGGATCACGGCACGCTCTCAGGGTCCGAAAAACACCGAGAGCTATGTGCAGTCGATGGTCGCCGTTACCAACTGATTATTCGCCACGTCCCAGCACCAGGAGATTTCCATGAAAAAGTCCGCATACGACCTGTCTGTGTATTTCGTCCGCGCACTGCCTGCCGCCGCGCTGATCGCGGCCTGCGCGGCGCAAGCCGGCACGACAGACATTTCCAATACGCCGCTTTCGAGTTCCGCCAGCGCCACGGTGCTGCCGAACCTGATGTTCGTGCTCGACGACTCGGGCTCGATGGGTTTCGACTGGCTGCCGGACTTTGTGAGCGACAGCAACACCTGCAAGCCGCGCAGCGGTGGCAACACCAACTGCAACCAGGGCGATCCGCCTTATTACTCGGCGGAATTCAACAGCTCGTTCTATAACCCGCAGATCACCTATGCGCCGGCGGTGAACTACGACGGCACCAGTAAAGGCGCCCAGGCTAGCCCCTGGACCAGCGTCAGGGTCAACGCCTTCACCTCGGCTACCACCATCAACCTGACCAACGCCTTCCCGGAAATACGGTACTGCCTGAGCGCCGGCACGGACTGCAAGCGCAACGGCATCGACAGCGCCAATCCTTTCGAATACCGGATCGGCTCCCCCGACAGCGGTACGACCTACGGCTACCCGGATTCCGCGTCCTCTTCGAATCTTCTCGCCGGCGGGGCATTCGTCGCGGTTCTCAAACCGTCCGGCAACGTTGCCACCGTTACCATCAGCGGCCACGGGCTGACATCGAGTTCTCTGGTTTCGGTAACCGCCTGCACCAACGCCAGGCTGAACGCGAACAGCAGCCCGACCACGGTCACCGTCATCAACGCCAACAGCTTCAGCTATATCACCAGCAGCAACCTGCCGACCAACCTCAACACCTGCAAATTCAGCTTGGTCACGGCTGCCCATATTCTCGCCAGCACGGTCAACATCAATCCGCATTTCTACACCATCACCCCGAAGGAGTACTGCTCGGACACGAACCTGACTACCTGCGTGGCGGCAACCGCGCCGTCCGGGGTCAATACCGTGCCGGCCTACGTCCGCTACTGCAAGAGCAGCAATCTTGCCAACGCGCCCGCGCCGGTGACCGGCAGTTCGGGCGGCAGCCTGAACTGCCAGGCGAAGTACACGACCACTTACCTGTATCCGCGTTACGGCAAATTCACCCGCACCGACATCGTGCCGACAACGGCGACGTATGGCAGCAGGCCGGCCCGCGTGGATTGCGTGTCAGCGCCGGTCTGTACCTACGCCGAGGAAATGACCAACTTCGCCAACTGGTACGCCTACTACCGCACCCGTATGCAGATGATGAAATCCGCTGCCGGCCGGGCTTTCCTGCCGCTCGACAACCGTTACCGCGTCGGTTTCCTCACCATCAACCCGACCTGCATCAACGGCACCGGCTCCTGCGGCAGCAGCTCGGTGCTCTCGTCGAAGTATCTGAAGATCGGCGCCTTCGACGCCACCCATAAGCAGACCTGGTACAACAAGTTCTACTCACAGATCCCTGCAAATGGCACGCCGTTGCGGCAGGCGCTGGCGAGGACGGGCCGCCACTTCGCCGACGTACAGTCCGGCATCAACAGCGGCATGCCGGACGATCCGGTCCAATACTCCTGCCAGCAGAACTTCACTATTCTGACGACCGACGGTTACTGGAACGGCAATGCCGGCCAGACCACCACCGGCGGGGCGATCGGCAACCAGGACAACACCAACTCCGGCTACTCCACCCGCGCGGCCGGCGCGTTCGACGGCAATCTCGCGGGCGCCTCGGACACGCTGGCCGACGTCGCGATGTACTACTACAAGACCGACCTGCGCGGCACCGGCTCCATCGGATCGCTCGGCGCCGACGTCTCCAAGAACAACGTCCCGACTTCGTCCAAGGACACGGCGGCGTACCAGCACATGACCACGTTCGCGCTGGGGATCGTCGACGGCCTGATGAGTTACCGTACCGATTACGAAACTGCCTCCGGCGATTTCTCCAATATCAAGACTGCGGCGAGCGGCTGCTCCTGGGCGAGCGGCACCTGCAATTGGCCGATACCGGCCGCAGACTCCCTCAGCGCGCTGGACGACCTCTGGCACGCCTCCGTGAACGGACGCGGCACTTTCTATCAGGCCAAGGATCCCAATTCGGTCGCGGACGGATTGAGCAGCGCGCTGGCCGGCCTGAACGCAAGGACCGCCGCGGCGGCAGCTTCTGCCACCAGCAGCCCGAACATCACGCCGACCGACCGCTCGATCTTCAGCTCCACCTATACCACTGTGGAATGGTCGGGCCAGGTGGTGGCTCAAGACATCGACCCGGCCACTGGCAACGTCGATCCTGCCATCAAGTGGTCGGCGCAATCGCTGCTCGACGACAAGGTCACCGCCATCACGGACACCCGTACGATCTACATTTTCGACTCGACGGTGGCCGTCACCAAACTGAAGTCTTTTGCCTGGGCGGGTATGAGTGCTGCCGAGCAGGCCTACTTCAGCAACAAGTGCGTCCCGTCCAGCAATTTGTCGCAGTGCATCTTGCTCACCGCCCCGCAACTGGTCTTGGCCAACGACGGCCAGAACATGGTCAACTTCCTGCGCGGCCAAACCCAGCATGAAGGCGGCGTCTATCGGGACCGTCTGCACGTGCTCGGCGACACGGTGAACGCTACGCCGGCCTATATGCGCGAGCCGCGCTTCGCCTTCGCCGATGCCGTGACACCGGATTACGGGTCCTTCAAAACGGCGAACACTTCACGCCAGGCAACGCTGTTCATCGCCGCCAACGACGGCATGCTGCACGCGTTCAACGCCGACACCGGTGCCGAAATGTGGGCTTACGTTCCGAAGATGGTGATGCCGAACCTGTACAAACTGGCCGAGGACAACTACGCCACCAAGCACCAGTATTTCGTGGATGGATCACCGGAACTTATGGACGTGTTCATCGGCGGCGCCTGGAAGACGATCCTGGTGGCCGGACTGAACAGCGGCGGCCGCGGGTACTACGCGCTTGACGTAACCAATCCCGCCAGCCCGAAGAGTCTGTGGGAGATCTGCTCCGACAGCACATTGTGCGCAGTCTCCGACACGGACATGGGTCTGTCCTACGGCAACCCGGTTATCACCAAACGCCCCGGCGACGGCAAGTGGGTGGTGCACGTGAGCTCAGGCTACAACAACGTCAGCCCCGGGACCGGCAAGGGCTTCCTGTTCGTGCTGGACGCTGCCACCGGCGCGATCCTGGAAAAGGTGGACTCGGGTGCCGGCGATACCGCAACACCCGCAGGCCTTGGCAAGATCGCCGTCTGGGCGGACAGCGGCAACACCGACAACACTGGAAAATACGTCTACGCTGGAGACCTGCTCGGCAACGTGTGGCGTTTCGACATGACCGCGAGCCCGACCAGCGTGTTGAAACTGGGAACGCTGACCGACGTCAGCGGCCGGCCGCAATCCGTCACCACCCGGCCTGAACTTGGTCTGGTACAAGGTAACCGGGTGGTGTCCGTCGGCACCGGACGGTACCTCGGCGTGAGCGACCTTCAGGACCCCGCTACCTGGGTTCCGGCATCCACCGATGCCTTCCAGCAAAGCTTCTACGC
Source organism: Pseudomonadota bacterium (assembly GCA_038040175.1). Taxonomy (GTDB): domain Bacteria; phylum Pseudomonadota; class Gammaproteobacteria; order Burkholderiales; family JACQAP01; genus JACQAP01. Next base: position 9,624 of record JBBPIT010000012.1, read on the forward strand.
AATCAAGGATAAGGGGATCAACTACGGCGACATTCGAACCAGCGGCAATCTTGTCGAGCAAACCATCACCGTAGTCAGCTCCACGCTGCGCAGTTCTTCCACCAATTCGGTGGACTGGAGCAGCGCCAACGGCTGGTACCTTGATTTCAATCCGGGCAACGACTCGCCGGGCGAGCGGGTCAATATCGACCCGACGTTGGTCCTGGGCACTCTGGTGGTAATCACCAACGTGCCGGCCAGCGATGCCTGCACAATCGGCGGCGAAAGCTGGGTGTACCAGCTCAACTACGAAAGCGGGCGGTATCTGCAGACGTCCCCGGGTAATGCGATCGCCACCAAGCTCGGTAACGCGGTCACGGTGGGTGTCGTGGTGGTCCGGCTGCCGTCCGGTCAGCTCAAAGCCATCGCCACCGACGCCGCCGGCGCCAAGACCCCCTTCGGCGTGAATATCGGCGGCTCTTCGGCCAGCGGCAGACGCACCTCTTGGCGCGAGCTGATTAATTAAGGCAGCCGAAATTGAAACCGGCCCGGCGGGCAACCGCCGGGCCGTTTTTTTGCGCGCTTCCTAAACGCCGGCCAGCGTCCTGGGAAGCGGGAAGGTGACCTTCTCGGAAATGCCGTCCAGTTCGCTGACCGAATCGGCGCCGAGCGCGGTCAACCTCGCAATCACCGCCTGCACCAGCACTTCCGGCGCCGATGCACCCGCAGTCACGCCGATCACCTGCTTGCCCTCGATCCACTCGGGCTTCAGGTCTGCCGCATCGTCCAGCATGTAGGCAGGCACGCCGAGATTGGCCGCCACTTCGCGCAGCCGGTTGGAGTTGGAGCTGTTCGGCGAGCCCACCACGATGACCACATCGCAGCGCGCCGCCATCGCCTTGACCGCGTCCTGCCGGTTCTGCGTGGCATAGCAGATGTCGTCCTTCTTGGGCCCGACGATGCTGGGGAAGCGCCGCCGCAACGCCTCGGTAATGGCGCGGGCATCGTCGACCGACAGCGTGGTCTGAGTGACGAAGGCGAGATTATCCGGGTCCTTGACCTGGAGCCGCTCGACTTCTTCGACCGATTCGACCAGGTACATGTCGCCGGCAATCTGCCCCATCGTGCCTTCGACCTCCGGGTGTCCGGCATGGCCGATCATGATGATTTCGCGCCAGCCGTCGTGCATCTTGGCCACCTCGACGTGCACCTTGGTCACCAGCGGACACGTGGCGTCGAATACCCGCAGCTTGCGCGCCTGCGCCTCGCGACGGACCGCCTGCGACACGCCGTGGGCGCTGAATACCACCGTGGCCCCCTCCGGGACTTCTGCCAGTTCTTCGACGAATACGGCGCCCTTGGTGCGCAGATCGTCCACTACATATTTGTTGTGCACGACTTCGTGACGGACATAGATCGGCGCGCCGTGAAGCTGCAACGCGCGCTCGACGATGTCGATGGCGCGGTCTACGCCGGCGCAGAAGCCGCGGGGATTGGCGAGGATGACTTGCATGACACGGGAAGGATTTCGGAAAGGACGAAATTATACGCCCCGGTAAGGGTTGCGGCGCCCGCTCACAATTCGGCTCCGGAGAAACGCTGTTCCTTCCAGGGATCGGCATCGTTGTGGTATCCGCGCACTTCCCAGAACCCCGGGCGGTCTTCCTGATGGAACTCGATGCCCGTCAGCCACTTCGCGCTCTTCCAGGCGTAGCGCTTCGGCACGACCAGCCGCACCGGGCCGCCATGATCCGGCGCGAGCGGCTTGCCGAATACGCTATGGGCGAGAATGACGTCCTCGTCGAGCAACGCTTCCAGCGGCAGATTGGTGGTGTATTCGTCGGCGCTGTGAAGCGTCACGAACCTGGCATTCTCCAGCGGCCGCGTCCGCATGATGACCTCGCGCGCCAGCACGCCCGTCCAGTTCATGTCGAGCTGCGACCAGCGCGTGACGCAATGGAAATCGGTGTTCAGTCCGACTTGCGGAAATTCGTTGAACGACTTCCAGTTCAGCTCAAGCCCTGCTTCGACCATGCCGAAAAGCCTGAGTGTCCAGTTCGAGGGCGAGACTTCGGGCTCCAGTCCGAGGTCGAGAATCGGAAAGTCGTGGACCTGCTTCTGCCCCGGAGGAATGCGCGGGTTGTCACCGGCCCGGGAAGGTTTGGCGCCGCGCTTCGCCAGCGCGGTCTTGGCTTCGATCATTTTGATCCAGTTCGGCATGTACTCACCTCAAAACCTGTCACCGCAAAGACGCAAAGAACGCAAAGAGAGGCAAGACAATATATGGCAGATCACGATGAATAAAAGGGGCACGATATGTTGCAGGCTACGTGAGCTTTCCCTCGTATGACTGGCTCTGGATTCTGATTCTCCTGTTTTTACTTTGCGGCCTTTGCGTCTTTGCGTCTTTGCGGTGGGACTTACGCATTGGTCTTTCTACACTGTTTTGACACGGGAACGACGGAAACTATCCCAGATCAGCAGCGCCGCGCCGATGGTGATGCACGAATCGGCCAGGTTGAAAGCCGGCCACGGATCCAGCAGCCGCGGGCCTCCCGGCCAGCGCAACAGCAGGTAGTCCACCACCGCCCCATAAATGGCGCGGTCGATCAGATTGCCCACCGCCCCGCCGAGCACCAGCGCCAGCGCAAAGCACAGAAAGCGATCCCGCACATGCTTTTTCATCATGTAGACAATCAGAATCGACGCCGCCAGCGCGATCACCATGAAGAAGTAACGCTGCCAACCCGATGCCCACGCCAGGAAGCTGAACGCCGCGCCGGGGTTGTAGGTCAGGACCAGACTGAAAACCGGCGGCAACACGTCCACCGCCTGGCCGAACGCGATCGTGTGCAGGATGACCTGTTTGGTGATCTGATCAAGTACGACGATCAGCCCACTCAGGCCCAGCCACACCGCGATGCTACGCATGGACTCGGGGCTCGCCTGCGCCGAAAAGGTTGGACGTGCAGCGACTGCAGATGTCCGGATGCGCCGGGTCATGTCCCACGTCGGCACGGTAGTGCCAGCAGCGCTCGCACTTGCGGTGGGAACTTGGGCGGACGATTACTGATCGTTTAACTTGGGAATCGATCTCGCGAACCGACGCGCTTGAAGTAATAAATACAAACCGCAAATCATTGCCAAGAGACTTGAGTGCTTTGAAATACTCTCCTGCCCCTGTCAATTCGACCTCTGCGGCAAGCGAAGAGCCAATTTTCCCCTCAACGCGCGCAATTTCGATCTGTTTTTGCACTTCAGAACGAGCTGCTCGAATTCTGAGCCACTTGTCCACCAGGTGCATCTCACCCGAACAGTCTGGTAGATTTTTCCACTGCGCCAAGAAGACGCTTTCAGACTTTGCGCCGGGAATGAACAGCCAAGCTTCCTCTGCCGTGAAGCTAAGAACTGGCGCAATCATCCGTGTCAGTGAGCCCACAATGTGCCAGAACGCGTTCTGGGCCGAACGACGCGCCTTCGAGTCGGCTCCCGCCGTGTAGAGTCGGTCCTTGAGAATATCGAGATAAAAGCCTCCCAAATCCTCCGAACAAAAGTTCTGGATCTTTTGAGCCACCGTGTGGAATTCATACTTCTCGTAATAATCCCGTGAATCCGCTTCCCACATGGCCGTCATACACAGCGCATACCTGTCTATTTCCAGCCACTCTGTCACCGGCAGTGCGTTCAACTGTGGGTCAAAATCGGAAACATTGGCAAGCAAGAAGCGCAGCGTATTGCGAATGCGGCGGTAACTCTCCACCACGCGCTTGAGGATTTCGTCGGAGATCGATAGCTCGCCGGAGTAATCGGTCGTCGCCACCCACAACCGCAGGATGTCCGCGCCCAGCGTATCCATCACCTTTTGCGGCGCGATCACGTTGCCGAGCGACTTCGACATCTTGCGGCCCTGGCCGTCCACCGCGAAGCCGTGGGTAAGCAGGCCCTTGAAGGGGGCGCGGCCGTCGATCGCACAGCCGGTGAGCAGCGAAGCCTGGAACCAGCCCCGGTGCTGGTCGTGGCCTTCGAGATAAAGGTCTGCCGGCTTGGTCAATTCCGCGCGCCGCTCGAGTACGCCGACGTGGGTAGTGCCGGAATCGAACCAGACATCGAGCGTGTCCGGCACCTTCCGGTAGGTTGCGGCGTCGCCGCCGAGCAATTCGGCCGGTTCCAGCGAGAACCAGGCTTCGATGCCCTCCTTCTCGACGCGCTGCGCAACTTGCTCCAGCAACTCGCCGGTGCGCGGATGCAGTTCGCCGGTTTCCTTGTGCACGAAAAACCCCATCGGCGTGCCCCAGTTGCGTTGGCGTGACACGCACCAGTCCGGACGGGTGGCGATCATCGCCTCGAGCCGCGCCCGGCCCCCGGCCGGATAGAACGCAGTGGCGTCCACCGCGGCCTTGGCGATTTCGCGCAGCGTCCGTTCACTGCCCGCTTCCATGCCGATGAACCACTGGCGGGTGGCGCGGAAGATAAGCGGTGATTTGTGCCGCCAGCAGTGCGGGTAGCTGTGTTTGACGGATTCGATGCGGATCAGGCGTTGCTTGTCCTCCAGCGCCTTGATGACGACATCGTTCGCCTTCCGCACCGACAGTCCGCCGACCAGAGGCACCTTGGCAAAGAAGACGCCGTCGTCGTCCACCGGGTTGTCCACCGGCAGCCCGTACCGCGAGCCGACCACATAGTCGTCGAGGCCGTGCGCAGGCGCGGTGTGCACCAGTCCGGTACCGGCATCCAGCGTCACGTGCTCGCCGAGCACCACCGGAACCTGCCTCTCGTAGAACGGGTGCTGGAGCAGCACGCCTTCGATGTCCGCACCCTTGAACTCGGCGACGATCTGGCGATCGTCTATCCGGTAGGCATCCATGCACTTGTCTGCGAGTTCCTTGGCAAGGATGAATATCCCTGCAGCGAAACGAACCAGCACGTATTCGAACTCGGGATGAACGGCTACTGCCTGATTGGCCGGCAGCGTCCACGGCGTGGTGGTCCAGATCACGGCAAACACCGGCTCGTAGATATGCGAGAAGCGTAACGCCCGGGCCAGCGCCTTGTTGTCCGCGACCTTGAACGCCACGTCGATCGCCGGGGAGGTGCGGTCCTCGTACTCCACCTCGGCCTCCGCCAGCGCGGAGCGGCAGTCCATGCACCAGTGCACCGGCTTTGCGCCCTGGTATAAGAAGCCGCGTTCGCGGATGCGGCCGAGCGCACGGATGATGTCCGCTTCGGTTTTGAAATCCATCGTGCGGTATGGGTTCTGCCAGTCGCCGAGCACGCCGAGACGGATGAACCCCGCCTTCTGGCGCTCGATCTGCTCGGCCGCATACTCGCGGCAAAGCTTGCGGAACTGCGCGGCCGGGATGTTCTTGCCGTGCACCTTTTCGACCTGGTGCTCGATCGGCAGGCCGTGGCAGTCCCAGCCGGGAACGTAGGGCGCATCGAAACCGGCAAGCGTTTTCGATTTCACCACGATGTCCTTGAGAATCTTGTTCACCGCATGGCCGATGTGTATATCGCCGTTGGCGTACGGCGGGCCGTCGTGAAGAATGAATTTCGGCCGCCCCCTGGCGGCCTCGCGGATGCGCTGGTAAAGCCTGGCCTCCTGCCATTGCTTCACCCAGCCGGGTTCGCGCCTGGCCAGATCACCGCGCATCGGGAATGCCGTATCGGGAAGATTCAGTGTGTGCTTGTAATCAGCCATTCGAAATAACTTTCACCGCAAAGACGCAAAGAGCGCAAAGAAAGAATGACTAGAGTTGGTTGACAATTCTCTTAATCCCGGATCGCATCAACAGTACGTTGAAATTGAGTATCAGTGCCATTTTGAGTCCCGTCATTTTCAGATAGGTCAAGACTTGGGCCGTATGTATGGGCTGTACCTTGTCTATCGATTTCAGTTCGAGGAGGAGCTTTCCCTCTACCAGCAAATCGATTCGATAACCCTCATCGAGAGTGAGTCCCTTGTAGCGTATGGGGACCGGTACCTGGTTCTCAACATCAAACCCACGCTGACGCAGCTCCCACGACAGACACCTCTCGTATGCCGACTCCAGCAATCCCGGGCCAAGGTTGCGATGCACCTCGATCGCTGCCCCTATTGTTTCGCTGCTCAAGCGATTGAGTTCATCTACATCGTTCTTGGTCGAAATCATGTACTTCTTTGCGCTCTTTGCGTCTTTGCGGTGAGAAAGTAGTCCCGCGCAGCGGCAGCATCGCGACGCATCTGAGCGACCAGCGAATCCAGATCGGTGAACTTCTGCTCTTCCCTCAGCTTCTCGAGGAAGTGCACCGTGATGCGCTTGCCGTAAATGCGTTCGTCGAAGTCGAACAAATGCACTTCCAGCGTTGGCCGGCCGCCTTCCTTGACGGTCGGCCGCACGCCCAGGCTGGCGACACCGGGATGCGGCGCCGGGCCCAGGCCCTCAACTTCGACGACAAAAATTCCGGACAGCGGCGCCTTGAGCCGTTTCAACTGCACGTTCGCGGTCGGGTAGCCGATCTTCGCCCCGAGTTTGTCCCCGTCCACTACTTTTCCGGAAATCGCATAACGCCTGCCGAGCAGGCGCTGGGCGCCGTCCAGGTCGCCCTTTTCCAGGCAGGCTCGGATCGCGGTGCTGGAAACCCGCGCACCTTCCACCACCACACTGGCCATCGCCTCGACATCGAATCCCGCTTGCGGCGCCATCGACTTCAGATGGGCCAGGTCGCCGGCGCGCCGCGCGCCGAATCGGAAATCGTCGCCGACCAGGAGCCATTTCACCGCCAGCCCATCGCGAAGAACATGCGTAACGAAGTCGTCGGCCGTCAACTGCGCGAACGCGTAGCCGAAGCGGCACACGTATACGCGCGCCACTCCACATTGACGCAACAGTTCGAGTTTCTCGCGCAGCGAGGTCAGGCGTGCCGGTGCCTGGTCCGGGGCAAAAAATTCCTGCGGCTGCGGCTCGAAGGTCATCACGGCCGCCGGCAGGCCGCGCGACCGCGCCGCCTCGGAGAGCCGCGCGATCATGGCGCGATGCCCGAGATGGACGCCGTCGAAATTGCCGATGGTGAGCGCGATGGGCGTGTCCGCCCGCGCCGGGATACCCCGAAAGACCCGCATACCCGATCAGTCAAAAGCCTGAATTTTAGCGGCTTTTTCGATCCGGGCGCGTGGCTTTCTTGGCGCTTGAAGGTGCTACGGCTTCAAGTGGTGAAGGACAGATGCTGGGCCAGAGCCCAGTCGGCGATGGCAGCGGTCAGCACTTCCGAATCGCCGATCGCCTGGGTAACGTCGATCGTGACGCCGGGGTGCCTGCGGCGGATATCGTCCAGGAGGCGCGGCAGATCCTCCTTGAGATGGCCGCCCTGCGCCAGGAACAGCGGCACCAGAGTGATGCGTGTGATGCCGTCGGCCGCCATGCCCGCCACCGCATCGGCAAGCGCCGGCTGCATCAGTTCCAGGAAAGCCAGCTGCACCGGCAGGCCCGGGCGAGCGGCACGCAGCCGCGCGGCGATCCGGCGGAACGGCGCCGCCCACTCGGGATCGCGGGCGCCGTGCGCGAACAGAATGATTGCGGAATGCGGGGCGGTGTTCACAGTGATGATCGCAAGGTTGAATGTGGTGAGTGTAATTTAAGAAACCAATTCTAATCTTCCAATTTTTCTTCAATATGCCGCGGCACCTGCGCCGGACAAATGAAAACGCCGGCATCAAGCCGGCGTCCCTGTACGCAATGAACTGCTGTTCAGCGCGGTAATGCCCGCCTTTGCGGCAGTTCATCAGCCGTCCCGTCTTCCAGCAACGCCGCCGCGATCAGAGCGTGCGCCCGCTCCCGATAGACCTCGCCGAAGAACAGCAGCGCCGGGCCGTGAATCTGCAGGTCGGCGCTTTCCCTCAGGCCGCGCAACGTGGTGCCGATCTGGCGCGCATCGGGAAGCGAGGCATTCTCGACAATCATGACCGGGGTCGCGGGGGACATGCCCTGTCCTTCCAGCACCCGCGCGATTTCCGCCGCTTCGCCGGCCGCCATGTAAAGCACCGCGGTATCCGCGCTTGCCACGCTGGGTGCCCAGTCGCTTGTGTCCTCGCCCTCGCCGACGCGCGGCGTGGCGAAAGTCACGCTGCGGCTCACGCCCCGCCGCGTCAGCGAAACGCCGATTTCCGCGCTGGCGGCCAGCGCCGAAGTCACGCCAGGGACCACTTCGCAAGGTACGCCCGCGGCCACCAGCGCCTCGATTTCTTCCTGCGCGCGTCCGAACAGCATCGGATCGCCGCCCTTGAGCCGGACTACGACCACGTACTTCGCCGCAGCCTCGACCAGGTTGCGGTTGATGAAGCGCTGGTCGGTGGAGATGCGGCTGCAGCGCTTGCCCACCGCGACCAGTTTGGCTTGTGGGGCGAGTGCCAGCGAATCCGGATGTACCAGCGCATCGTAAAACACGATGTCGGCGCGTTTGAGGATTTCCGCGCCGCGCAGCGTGATCAGATCCGCGGCTCCCGGCCCTGCACCAATCAAATAAACCTTGCCCATCATGCGAACTCCAGTACCGCGCGTTTGTCCTTGACCTTTGATGCACGCTTCAGTGACAACGTAGGCCATTTCTATTCCGTTTTCCCGATCAATTGCGGCCGTCACCCGATGAGGCCGGCGGCCACGGTGTTGTTGGTCGCCTCGTCGATGACGATGAAACTGCCCGCCGTACGGTTGCTGCGGTAGGGTTCGAACGCGAGCGGCTGCGCGGTCTTGATGGACACGCGCCCAATGTCGTTGAGCGCAAGCGTATCGGCCGGCTCCTGCGCCAGCGAGTCGACATTGACGCGGTAGCGGAGCGCGTTGATCAGAGCCTTCACCGTGCGCGTGCCGTGCTTGATCACGTAACGGCGGCTGCGGTTAAACGGCTCCTCGGCCAGCCAGCACAGCGTGGCCTCCAGTTCGCGGGATACGGCGGACTCGGCGCCGGCAGCCACCAGCACGTCGCCGCGCGAGATGTCGAGCTGATCCTCGAGCGCGATGGTCACCGACTGCGGCGCGTGCGCCTCACTCAGCGGCCCGTCGAAGGTGCGGATCTCGCGGACCCGCGAGCGTTGCCCCGACGGCAGCACGGTCACCGCATCGCCGGCGCCGATGCTGCCGGACTCGATGCGCCCGGCGTAACCGCGCGCATCCGCCACACCGCTGTCTCCAGGCCTTGCCACAAGCTGCACGGGAAAGTAGAACCTTCCGTGCGATGCGGATCGCGCAACCTCGGCAGTCTCGAGGATTTCCAACAGCGTCGGTCCGCGATACCAGGACAGGTTCTCGCCGCGCTCGACCACCATATCGCCGCGCAATGCAGAGATCGGCAGGAAATCGATGCGATGAAAGTCCAGATCGCGGGCAAATGATTCGAACGCCTGACGGATGCCGCTGAACGCTTCTTCGGAGTATTCGACCAGGTCCATCTTGTTGACCGCCAGCACCAGGTGCGGAATGCGCAGCAGGCTGGCGATATAGGCGTGCCTGCGCGACTGGGTAAGGAGTCCCTTGCGCGCATCCACCAGAACGATCGCCAGATCGGCGGTAGATGCGCCGGTCACCATGTTGCGCGTGTACTGTTCGTGGCCGGGCGTGTCGGCGATGATGAACTTGCGCGAGGGCGTGGCGAAGTAGCGGTAGGCCACGTCGATGGTGATGCCCTGCTCGCGTTCGGCCAGCAGGCCGTCGGTCAGCAGGGACAGATCGATGCCCTCCTGCCCGCGGCGGCGCGTGGACGTCTCGATCGAAGAAAGCTGATCCTCGAAAATCGCCTTGGTATCGAACAGCAGGCGGCCGATCAGCGTGCTCTTGCCGTCATCCACGCTGCCCGCGCTGGTGAAGCGCAGCATGCCGGTATCGATCGGTTGAAGGTTTTCGATTGCAGACATGACGGTTCCTAGAAATAGCCTTCCTTCTTGCGCAATTCCATCGACGCTTCCGAGGTCTGGTCGTCCATTCGCGTTGCGCCGCGTTCGGTGATCCGGGTGATCGCCGTCTCGGCGATGATGTCTTCGGCGTTTGCGGCGGTGGACTCGACCGGGCAGGTGCAGGTCATGTCGCCGACGGTGCGGAAACGCACCGAAAGCGTTTCCACCGCCTCGCCGGATTTGGGTTGCACCAGTTCGGACAACGGCAACAGGCCGCCGGGTTTGCGGATTACTTCGCGCCGGTGAGCGTAGTAGATCGACGGCACGGCAAGCTTTTCGCGCTTGATGTATTGCCACACGTCCAGTTCGGTCCAGTTGCTGATCGGGAACACGCGGATGTTCTCGCCCGGGTGAACGCGGGTGTTGAACAGGCTCCACAGTTCCGGCCGCTGATTCTTCGGGTCCCACTGACCGAATTCATCGCGGAACGAAAAGATGCGCTCTTTCGCGCGCGCCTTCTCCTCGTCGCGGCGCGCTCCGCCGATGCAGGCATCGAAACCGTGCGCGGCAATGGTGTCGAGCAACGTCACCGACTGATGCTTGTTGCGGCTCTCGTCTTCGGAGCGCAGCCGCACCCTGCCCTTGCGCATGGAATCCTCGACGTGGCCGACGACCAGCCTCTCGCCCAGTTCCGCTGCGCGCGCATCGCGGAAGGCGATCACCTCGGCGAAGTTGTGCCCGGTATCGATGTGCAGCAACGGAAACGGGAACTTTCCGGGACGGAACGCCTTTTCCGCCAGCCGCAGCAGGCAGATCGAATCCTTGCCGCCGGAAAACAGCAATGCCGGGTTGCGACACTCGGCCGCCACCTCGCGCAGGATGTGGATGGCCTCGGATTCCAGCCAGTCCAGATGGTCGATGCGCGACGACGATTCTATTCTTTCCAGCACGGCACTCACGATGTCTTTCCTTCGCTCGGTTTGACCAGGGGCGAAACGTGCAGCCCACACTCTTTCGCGTCCGACCTTTCCCACCACCAGCGTCCGGCGCGGATGTCCTCGCCGGGCCGGATCGCGCGCGTGCAGGGCTCGCAGCCGATCGAGGGGTAGCCGCGATCATGCAGCGCGTTGTACGGCACACCGCGGTCCCTGATGCAGGCCCAGACCTCGGCCTCGCTCCAGTCGGCAAGCGGATTGAACTTCGGGATGCCGTGCACCGCATCGTGCTCGCGCAGCGGCAGGTCGGTCCTGGTTACGGACTGCGCACGGCGCAGTCCCGTGATCCAGGCGTCCCTGCCCGCCAGCGCCCGCGCCAGCGGCTCAACTTTACGGATATGGCAGCAACGCTTGCGCAGATCGACGCTCTCGTAAAATGCGTTCAAGCCGTGTTCCTTCACGTAACGTGCCACCGCATCGGGGTCCGGCCGGAATGCTTCGATCTCATGGCCGTAGTGGCTGCGCACGCGTTCGATCAGATCCAGCGTTTCGCGATGCAGGCGACCGGTTTCAAGGGTGAAGATCGCGATCGGCAGACCGGCACTCAGGATCGCATCGGTCACGACCATGTCTTCCGCGCCCAGGCTGCTGGCAAAAGCGGCATGGGGAAATTCGTCGACGATGGCCTCGAGCCGCGCGGTCAGAGTCTCGTACGGGTAGACGGCAGCCGCTGCGATGGCGGGAGATGGTGCGTTCATGTCCGCGGTCTTTTTTCAGTTGCCGTGTGGCGGCGCCGGCCAGGCGCGCACGTGGCGGCGGAATGCGGGTACCGCATTGTCCCACGAGCCCTGGTAGGCGTCCGAGAACGGCTGCAGGGAACGCAGCGCCTGCCGAATGTCCTTGTCCGGGCGCAAGGCGAATGCATCGAAGCCCACTCGGCGCATGAAGAAAAGCTGGTCGGGCAGTACATCGCCGATTGCGCGCAATTCGCCCCGATAGCCGAACCGCGAACGCAGCAGGTAAGCCACGGAATAGCCGCGCCCGTCGGTAAACTTCGGGAAGTCCACCGCCACCAGAGGCAATTGTGGCAGCCACGGCGCGATCGGTGACGGATCATCGGCGCCGGCGAGCCACACGCCGACGTCGCCGCGCGCGATCAGCTCGGTGTGCCGCTCCAGCCACAGGGCGAGCGGAACTACGACACGGCCTGCGGGGATTTCGGCCTCGGCCAGGGGCGTTTCCGGCGAGGGGCGCAGGACCTGCCAGCCGTCCGCAACGACGGCGCCGCCGCGAATGATTTCAGGCATCGGTGACCACTCCTTCACTCGGTTCTTTTTTCGTGCGCACCGGCGTTCCGTACACGCCGGCCTTGAAGGGGGCAATGCCCAGCCGCTCCACGGTGTCCACGAAGCGTTCGTCGGCTTCGCGCTTTTCCAGGTAGATCTCCACCAGCCGCGACACCACGTCGGGCATGTCTTCGGCCTTGAACGACGGCCCGATTACCTTGCCGATCGCGCTGCGGCCGTGCCCGGCGTCGGAACCGTCGGCGCCGCCGATCGACACCTGGTACCACTCCTCCCCGTCCTTGTCGACGCCGAGGATGCCGATGTGGCCGGCGTGATGGTGGCCGCACGAGTTCATGCAGCCCGAAATGTTGAGGTTCAACTCGCCGATGTCGTGGAGATAGTCCAGGTCGTCGAAGCGGCGCTGGATCGCCTCGGCAATCGGGATCGACTTGGCGTTGGCAAGCGAGCAGAAGTCGCCGCCGGGGCAGGCGATGATATCGGTGAGCAGCCCGAGGTTCGGGGTGCCCAGCCCGGCCTGCCGCGCCTCTTCCCAAAGCGTATACAAGTCGCCAGCGCGCACGTCGGGCAGAATCAGGTTCTGTTCGTGCGCGACGCGGATCTCGCCGAAACCGAAGCGTTCGGACCAGTCGGCCACGCGCTCCATCTGCTCGGCGGTCGCGTCGCCCGGCGCCACTCCGGTCTTTTTCAGTGACAGGACCACTGCCCGGTAGCCCGGAACGCGGTGCGGACGCACCGCCCGTCCCGCCCAGCGGGCGAAGCCGCGGCTCTCAGCGATACGGCGTGCCAGTTCGCCTTCATCCTCCGGCCGCGACTGGTAGTCCGGCGCGGTGAAATATGCAGAGACGCGTTTGAGTTCTTCTTCGGTGAGCGTACTCGGGCCGTCCTTCACCAGAGCCCACTGCTCTTCCACCTGGCGCGCGAACTCCTCGGCGCCGAGGGCCTTCACCAGGATCTTGATGCGCGCCTTGTAGATGTTGTCGCGGCGCCCGTAGCGGTTGTAGACGCGCAGGATGCACTCGACGTAGGTCATCATGTGCTGCCAGGGCAGGAACTCGCGGATCACCGTTCCCACGACCGGCGTGCGGCCCATCCCGCCGCCCACCAGCACGCGCAGCCCGAGTTCGCCGTCCGGCGCGCGCCGCAGATACAGGCCGATATCGTGGAAGGCGGTGGCGGAACGATCCTCCACGGAACCGTTGACCGCGATCTTGAACTTGCGCGGCAGGTAACTGAATTCCGGGTGGAAGGTGGACCACTGGCGCAGGATCTCGCACAGCGGCCGCGGATCGATGATCTCGTCGGGCGCAATGCCGGCGAACTCGTCCGAGGTGATATTGCGCACGCAATTGCCGCTGGTCTGGATGGCGTGCATCTCCACCGACGCGAGGTCGGCGAGGATGTCGGGGGAATCCTCGAGGCGCGGCCAGTTGTACTGGATGTTCTGGCGCGTGGAGAAATGCCCGTAGCCGCGGTCGTAACGGCGCGCGATATACGCCAGCATGCGCAATTGGGTAGCCGACAGAAGGCCGTAGGGAATCGCCACGCGCAGCATCGGCGCGTATTTCTGTATGTACAGCCCGTTCTGCAGGCGCAGCGGCCGGAACTCGTCTTCCGTCAGATCCCCGGCGAGGAAGCGCCGCACCTGATCGCGGTACTGCGCCACGCGCTCGGCGACGAGGTTGCGGTCAACTTGATCGTATACGTACATCGAGATCCTTCGTTTCGTGAAAGAACTGCCGCGTCACCACATCAGCTTGCCGCCGATAATTACCAGCAGCGACGCCAGCGCCGGCCGCAGGAACCGCTCCGGAACCCTCGAACCCGCGTGACTGCCGAGGTAGATTCCGGGCAGCGAACCGACCAGCAGGCTGCCGAGCAGGCTGAGGTCCACCGTGCCCATCGACAGATGACCCAGACCCGCCACCGCGGTAAGCGGAACGGCGTGGGCGATATCGCTGCCGACGATGCGTGCCGCCGGCAGCAACGGGAACAGGAACAACAATGCGGTGACACCCAGCGCGCCCGCCCCCACCGAACTCAGCGTGACCAGAGCGCCCAACACCGCACCGGTGGCGACCGTCACCGCGACCACATGACGCTGGCGCCAGCTCTCGCCCTCGATCGCCTTGCGCGAGGCCAGCCGCTGTAAACGCTCCTTGAACAGCAATGCAAGCGCGGTCAGGATCAGCGCCCCGCCAAGCGAGCCGGTGATGATTCCGGAAACGCGCGAGGTCTCGACACCCAACACTCGCAACAACACTATGCAAAGCAATGCGGCGGGCAGACTCCCCGCGGCAAGCATTCCAACGAGTTTCCAGTCGACGTTGCCGCGCTTCGAATGCACCCAGACGCCGGCGCTCTTGGTAATCGAGGCATACAGCAGATCGGTGCCTACCGCGGTCGCCGGATTGACGCCGAATACCAGGACCAGCAGAGGGGTCATCAACGAACCGCCGCCGACGCCGGTCATGCCGACGATGAACCCGACCACGAAGCCGGAAACCGCGTACGCAAACTCCATGTCCTGTTGCCGCCTCTGCTCCGGTTGGGGTTGCGCGCACAGCCGCGCCCGTCACTGCCCAAAACATCGCGCAATCCTAGCAATGCGCGTTATATTCCTTACGACTATTCTGTTAGTATTAAATACGTTTTACTTATTTGCATAAGCCGCGATGAAACTCCAGCAATTGCGTTATATCTGCGAAGTGGCGCGCCACAACCTCAATATTTCCAATGCCGCGGAGGCCTTGTTCACCTCCCAGCCCGGCATCAGCAAGCAGATCCGCAGCCTCGAGGAGGAACTGGGTGTGGACATCTTCGTGCGCCACGGCAAGCGCGTGGTGGCGGTCACCGAACCGGGCAAGGCGATCCTCGAGATTGCCCAGCGGATGCTGAAGGACGTCGAGAACTTGAAGCAAGTTGGCGAGGAATTCACCGAGGAGGACAACGGCCACCTGACCATCGCGACCACGCACACCCAGGCGCGCTACGCGCTGCCGCACGTGATCCAGCAGTTCACCAGGCGCTATCCCGGCGTGCGCCTGAGCCTGCGCCAGGGCAGCCCGACCCAGATTTCGGAGCTGGTGACTTCGGGGGAGGCCGACATCGCCATCGCCACCGAAGCAATCGAACTGTACGAGGACCTGGTGATGCTGCCCTGCTATGAGTGGAACCGCTGCGTGCTGGTGCCGCCGGGGCATCCGCTGCTGAAGGCGAAAAAGCTCACGCTGGAAGCGATGGCGAGCTTCCCGATCATTACCTACGACTTCGCCTTCACCGGCCGGTCGAAAATGAACCAGGCATTTGCCGACAAGGGCCTGACACCGAACGTGGTGCTTACCGCCATCGACGCCGATGTGATCAAGACTTACGTTGAATTGGGACTGGGGATCGGGATCGTGGCCATGATGGCCTACGACCCGAAGCGCGATACGCACCTGCGCGCGATGGACGCCAGCCACATGTTCGAACCCAGCACCACCCGCATCGGCATCCGCAAGAACAGCTACCTGCGCGGCTATACCTACGAATTCATCGAGATGTTCGCGCCCCACCTCACCCGCAAAGTGGTGGACGACGCCATGCACACCAAGGGCTAGACCTTTTCACCGCAAAGACGCAAAGAACGCAAAGGAAAACAAGAGGCAGGAACGGGAGCCATACGCAATTCTTCTGTCGTTTCGACTACGTGGCCGGTCGGTATGCCTTATTCTCAATCCGGATTTCCGTACCCGTTACAGTATTTCTTTGCGTTCTTTGCGTCTTTGCGGTGAAAGTGTATTAAGAACCCTTCTTGGCGAAGTCGCGCAGCCGGAACCCGAGCAACCACAGGCTGCCGAGATAGACGCCGGCACCCAGCACGACCAGTATCGCCAGCCGCGCAACGCGTACCCACGCCGGATCGAGGAGCCAGGAGCTTTCCGCGCCCATCGCCAGCCACAGCGCCGCGCTCATCAGCAACAGCGCTGCGACAATCCTGGAAAGAAACCCGAGCCATCCGGGCTGGGGCTGGAAGATGCCGTGCTGGCGCAACTTGTAGAACAGCAGGCTGGCGTTGATGCAGGCGCCCAGCGAGATGGCGAGCGCCAGCCCGGCGTGCCGGAGCTGCCAGATGAACGCGAGGTTCATGAGCTGGGTCGCCACCAGCGTGATCACCGCGATCTTTACCGGCGTCCTGATGTTCTGGCGCGCATAGAAAGCCGGGGCCAGGACTTTTACCAGTATCAGGCCCAGCAAGCCGATGCTGTAGGCCGCGAGTGCCTGCCGGGTCATCATTGCGTCCTGCCAGGTGAAAGCGCCGTGATGAAACAGCGTCGAGATCAGCGGCACCGCCAGCAGCGCCAGCGCCGCCGCGCACGGAAGGGCGAGAACAAACGTCAGCCGCAATCCCCAGTCGAGCAGCCGTGAATACTCTTCGGTGGTCTTTTCGGCAAAGCTCTTGGTCAGGCTCGGCAGCAGAATGGTGCCCAACGCCACACCCAGCAGTCCGGTCGGGAATTCCATCAGCCGGTCGGCGTAGTAGAGCCATGACACGCTGCCGGTCACCAGGAATGAAGCGAAGATGGTGTTGATCAGCAGGCTGATTTGCCCGATGGACACGCCGAACACGGCCGGACCCATGAGTTTCAGGACCCGCCACACGCCGGGATCCCTCAGCTCCAGCCTGAAGCGCGGCAGCATGCCGATCCTGGCCAGGAAGGGAAGCTGGAACGCGAGTTGAAGAACACCGCCGGCGAAAACCGCCCAGGCCAGCGCTTTAACCGGCGGATCGAAGTACGGCGCGAGCCAGAGCGCGAAGACGATGAAGGCGACGTTGAGCAGCGTCGGCGTAAACGCCGGAACCGAGAACCTGCTCCAGGTATTCAGGATTCCGCCGGCGAGCGACGTGAGCGAAATGAAAAGGATGTAGGGAAAGGTGATGCGCAGCAGCTCGACGGTGACCTGAAACTTGTCCGGCGAAGCCGTGAAGCCGGGCGCAGTGGCGTAGATGATCCATGGTGCCGCAACCACACCGAGCGCCGAAACAACAATGAGCGCCAGGGCCAGCAGCGTGGCAACGTGGTCCACCAGTGCGCGGGTCTCGTCCGGCGTGCGGGTGTTGCGGTACTCGCCCAGGATGGGCACGAAGGCCTGCGAAAACGCCCCCTCGGCGAACAACCGCCGCAACAGGTTGGGAAGGCGAAACGCGACGAAGAAGGCGTCGGTATAGAGTCCTGCGCCAAAAGCGCGGGCTATGACGGCATCGCGGACGAACCCGAGTATGCGCGACAGCAGCGTCATGCTGCTGACGGTGGCTAGCGCCTTTAGCAGGTTCATTGTCTATTTGTATCGGTTGGAAACTGCCGCCTGCGCCGGCATTGTAACCGAGAGGACGTATCGCGCCCGCCGCCGGGAACACCTCGACAGTCCGGAGGGCGCCCTTCGCGGGCGGGGGCCTTGCCCGGCGCGCGGCCCGGCTGGGTCCACTGGGGCCGGGATTGCGGGTTGCCAACAGCCTGTCGAGCCAGTAACATAGCGCACTTTTTCGCATGCCCCCTCGGTTAAGGAAGATCTAATGGCCAACATCGCTTCAGCCAAGAAACGTGCGCGCCAGGCGCAAAAACGCCGCACCCATAATGTCGGTCAGCGCACCGAATTGCGTTCCGCCATCAAGAACGTGAGGAAAGCGATCGCGGCAGGCGACAAGAAGGCCGCCCAGGCGCAGTTTCAGCAAGCGCAGAGCCGGATCGATTCGATCGCCGACAAGAGGATCGTGCACAAGAACACGGTTTCGCGTCAGAAGAACCGGCTTGCCGCAGCCATCAAGGCGATGGCCTGATCCGCAAGAAAGGCATGTGTTCAGCAGCGGTCGCGCGGGGCCGAATGCGGGTGAAAACGCTTGCATCCACATACCGAATCGGATACATATAGCGGCTGAAAACCCCAACATTTTCAACAACACACACGGCGGCTTTTTGCCGCCGTGTGCTTTTTCTGAGCGGGCAAAAACACCCGGGCGGGTAAGACCATGCAACACCTGATGAACACCTACGGCAGGCAGGCCATTGCGTTCTCGCGCGGCGAGGGTTCCTGGCTCTGGGATCTGGAAGGCAAGCGCTATCTCGACTGCCTGTGCAGCATCGCGGTCTCGGGCATCGGACATGCGCATCCCCGCCTGACCGCGGCCATCCGGGAACAGGCCGGGCGCCTCATTCATATCTCCAATCTCTACCGGATTCCCGAGCAGGAGCTGCTCGCCTCCCGGCTGTGCGCGCTCGCGGGGATGGACAAGGTGTTCTTCTGCAATTCCGGAGGTGAGGCCAACGAAGCGGCGATCAAGGTTGCGCGCCTTCACGGTCATCACAAGGGCATAGAGTCGCCCGCGATCATCGTCATGGAAAAGGCCTTCCATGGCCGCACCATCGCCACGCTTTCCGCTACCGGCAGCCGCAAGGTACAGGCCGGCTTCGAACCGCTGCTCAGCGGCTTCGTGCGCGTGCCGTACAACGACCTGCCGGCGCTCGACCAGGTGGCGGCGCTCAATCCCAATGTCGTCGCCGTGCTGGTGGAGCCGGTGCAAGGCGAAGGCGGGATCAACGTTCCCGACGACGGTTATCTTGCGCACCTTCGTAAGGTCTGCGACGCGAAAGGCTGGCTGTTGATGCTCGACGAAGTGCAGAGCGGCATGGCGCGCACCGGCAAATGGTTCGCCTATCAGCACACCGGCATCAAGCCCGACGTCGTCACGCTCGCCAAGGGACTGGCAAACGGCTTTCCGATCGGCGCATGCCTGGCGAGCGGCGCGGCGGCGGATGTCTTCACGCCGGGCAAGCACGGCTCGACCTTCGGCGGCAATCCTCTGGCGTGCGTTGCGGCGCTGGCCACGCTCGCCGTCATCGAAGACGAGGGCCTCGCGGCGCGTGCCGCCAAGCTCGGCGACATCATCCGCGAAGGCATCGCCGCAAAGCTCGCGGGCGTGGCCGGCGTCAAGGATATCCGCGGCAAGGGCCTGATGGTCGGGATCGAGCTCGATCGTCCCTGCGGCGATCTGGTCGAGCGCGGTCTCGATGCCGGCCTGCTGATCAACGTCACCGCCGACACCGTGGTGCGGTTGCTGCCGCCGCTGAACATGAAGGACGCGGAAGTGCAATTGCTGATCGACGGCGTGAGCAGCGTCATCAGGACGTTTCTGACCGCCAGCAAGGCCGACGCCGCCGTCACCCATTGACGGTCCAATTCATGCCGTCTCCGAAGCACTTTCTGCAGTTCAAGAATCTCGGGCGGGACGAGCTCGAATATGTGTTCGGGCGCACGCGCTGGATCAAGCAGCAGTTCAAGGCCTACCAGCCCCACCACCCGCTGTTCGATCGCACGCTGGTAATGATTTTCGAGAAGCAGAGCACGCGCACCCGGCTGTCGTTCGAGGCCGGCATGCACCAGCTCGGCGGCTCGGCGATCTTCCTCAGCACCCGCGATTCGCAGCTCGGCCGCGGCGAGCCGGTGGAAGACGCGGCCCAGGTGATTTCGCGCATGTGCGACATCGTGATGATCCGCACCTTCGAGCAGGAGATCATCGAGCGTTTCGCCGCGCACTCGCGCGTGCCGGTGATCAACGGGCTGACCAACGAATACCACCCCTGCCAGATCCTTGCGGATATCTACACCTTCATCGAGCGGCGCGGGCCGATCCGCGGCAAGACGGTGGCGTGGATCGGGGACTCGAACAACGTCTGCAACACCTGGCTTCAGGCCGCCGAGGTATTGGGGTTCAACGTACATGTTTCCACCCCGCCCGGCTACGAAGTCGAGCCGGAACGCGCCGGGCTCTACGGCACCGATCACTACGAGGAGTTCGCCGACCCCATGGAAGCGGCACGCGGCGCCGACCTGGTGACCACCGACGTGTGGACCAGCATGGGCTTCGAGGCGGAGAACGAAGAGCGCAAGCGCGATTTCGGGGATTGGCAGGTGGATGCGGAAATGATGCGGCTTGCCAACCCCGAGGCCCTGTTCATGCACTGCCTGCCCGCCCATCGCGGAGAGGAAGTCGCCGCCGGGGTGATCGACGGCCTGCAAAGCGTGGTCTGGGAGGAAGCGGAGAATAGGCTGCATACCCAGAAAGCGCTGATGGAGTACTTGCTTCTGGGTCGCATGGAAGAAAATCAGAAATCAAAATAGACAAAATGGTTGTTGGCAGTAGCTAGGGAAGCTCTGCATAAGTCCCGGGGGGGACAGGCAGTCGCGGCGCGTAGAGGCGTCGCGATCCGGAATATCGCAATTACGCTTAGGAGCCGCACATGATCGACAGAATCGTCATACCCCGCATTTTTCTGCTGCTTGCACTGCTGCTTCCCGCCTTCGGTGCGTTCGCCGCCGGCGACGAGGACGTCACCTGGATCGCCGATAGCCGCGGCTGCAAGGTCGCCAACCCGTTCCCGCAGCCGGGCGAAACCATCAAATGGAGCGGTTCCTGCAAGAACGGCCTGGCTGACGGCAACGGCGTACTGGAGTGGTTCGTCAACGGCAAACCCGTCGACCGCTACGAAGGCACGCTCCAGCAAGGCTGGGCCGAGGGTAAGGGAGCGCTGCTGCGCGAAGGCGGCCGATACGTCGGCGACTGGAAGCGCAGCCTCCAGGACGGCAACGGCCGCTACGACGCAGCCGACGGCAGCTGGTACGAGGGCGAGTGGAAGGAGGGACAGCCGCACGGGCACGGACAGTACCGGACGCCGGACGGACGCCTGTTCAGCGGCACCTGGGAGAACGGTGTGTACGAAGGCGATATGGAAGACGATCCCAACAGGACTTGAGAAAGACCACAGACATCGTGAAGAAGAAAGCGGCAACGAAACCCATCAGAAAAGTGGTGCTCGCCTACTCCGGCGGGCTGGACACGTCGGTGATCCTGAAGTGGCTGCAGGACACCTACGGCTGCGAAGTCGTCACGTTCACCGCCGACATCGGCCAGGGCGAGGAGTTGGAGCCGGCACGCCGGAAAGCCCGGAAATTCGGCGTCAAGCAGATCTTCATCGAAGACCTGCGCGAAGAATTCGTTCGCGATTTCGTCTTCCCGATGTTCCGCGCCAACGCCGTGTACGAGGGCGAATACCTGCTCGGCACCTCGATCGCCCGCCCGCTGATCGCCAAGCACCTGGTCGAGATCGCTCGCAAGACCGGCGCAGACGCGATCTCCCACGGCGCCACCGGCAAGGGCAACGACCAGGTGCGCTTCGAACTCGGCGCCTACGCGTTGATGCCGGATGTCAAAGTGATCGCTCCGTGGCGCGAATGGGACCTGTTGTCGCGGGACAAGCTGCTGGCGTATGCCGACAAGCATGGGATCCCGGTGGATTTCAAGAAGAGGAAAGGCGGCGGCGCCCCGTATTCGATGGACGCCAACCTGCTGCACATTTCCTACGAGGGCGGAATTCTCGAGGACCCGGACTTCGCGCCTGAAGAGTCGATGTGGCGCGTCACAGTCTCCCCTGAGAAGGCGCCGAACCGGCCCGAATACGTGGAGCTGACCTACCGCAGGGGCGACATCGTTGCCGTGAACGGCAGCAAGATGACGCCGGCGCAAGTGCTTACCAGGCTCAACCAACTCGGCGGCAAACACGGCATCGGCCGGCTCGACATCGTGGAAAACCGCTACGTCGGCATGAAGTCGCGCGGCTGTTACGAGACCCCGGGCGGCACCATCATGCTGCGGGCCCACCGTGCAATCGAATCGATCACGCTGGATCGGGAAGTGCTCGCGTTGAAGGACGACCTGATGCCCCGTTATGCGCGCATGATCTACAACGGCTACTGGTTCAGCCCGGAGCGCGTGCTGCTGCAATCGCTGATCGACCACTCGCAACAGACCGTGAACGGCACGGTGCGGCTCAAGCTATACAAGGGTACGGTATTGGTCGTCGGGCGCGCCTCGAAGACGGATTCCCTGTTCGACTCGAGGATCGCCACTTTCGATGACGACAAGGGTGCCTATAATCAGGCCGATGCGGCCGGCTTTATCCGGCTGAACGCGCTGCGCCTGCGCATCGGAGCCAGGCGCAGGAACAGGAATTAGCGACTGGCCGGGCCACCGCGGGACGCCGTTCAGCGGGAGACCGAAGAAACACCAAGCCGGGAGGGAAACATCATGCCCAGTTTCGACATCATTTCCGAGGTCAACCAGGTCGAGCTCAAGAACGCCATCGACCAGACCAACAAGGAAGTTTCCAATCGTTTTGACTTCAAGGGGTCGGACGCGCGCGTCGACCTCGCGGACAAGACGCTGACCGTGTTTGCCGACGATGACTTCAAGATCGCGCAGGTCTATGACGTGCTGATCGGCAAGATGGCCAAGCGCAACGTAGACGTACGCGCGCTGCAACGCGCCAAGTCCGAGAAAATCGGCGGCGACAAGATGAAGGAGGTGATCACCGTCAGGGTCGGCGTGGACCAGGAACTCGGCAAGAAGATCCAGAAGATGGTCAAGGACCGCAAGCTCAAGGTTCAGGCCAGCATCCAGGGAGACGTGGTGCGCATCTCCGGCGCCAAGCGTGACGATCTTCAGCAGGTGATCACGATGATGAAGAAGAACGTGACGGACTATCCGCTGCAGTTCGCCAATTTCCGCGATTGAAACGATTCGGTGACGGGTGACGGGTGACGGGTGGCGAGTGACAAGTGACAAGTGACAAGTAAAGTGTACTACCTCAGTCTTGAGCTGGCACACATTGCCTGACCAAGCCGACCCCAAATCACATGCGTGGCGCTGGAAACGGCCAGGAGGAGACGGTCAAGCATTTCCTCCATAGCGGTCACTCGATCGGCACATTACCTATGCGGACAGATGTCCTCAGTGCCTGGGCAATGAATCAAGCTGATTTCGTGCGTGACGCGCCACTCCGCCTATTTCGGCGAATGCTTGTCCTTGCCCTTGCCCTCGCCGAAGACAGATCCGCCGAGAATGGTATCGCCCAATTGGCTGCCCACATCTGCGAAGGGGAAAGCAGTAGACGTATTGTCAGACTGCGTTTGCGGGAACGTCGCATCATTGCGTTGCTGCGAATTGTCATGATTTTTCGACAACGATTTGTGCCCGCTCCGACCGCTGTCGTCATCCCCAGTAAAAGATAAGGCGTCGTAATCGCGGCCGCCTTTAGGAGCATCCTCTTTCCCGCGTTGGGAATCGCCCTTCCAACTGGACGAATCGTTGCCTCCGCTGGACGTTGTCTCTGCTTTTTCCGACGTCTTTGCGCCGGTATTGTCGCCCTCGGCCACCTTGTCCCGATTGCGCTCGCCGGCAATGACCGGTTGCCGCGGAGACAGCAAGGCGGGCGTGCTGATGAAGACTGGCTTGGTATTTTCATCCTTGACGTAGTACGACTGTCCATGGGTCACGTCCAGACAGCCGCCGGCATTGCACACGGCGACGGCGCCTGCAGATACGGTACCGGAGACGCTTTCGCCATAGACCACCGTGTATTCCGTGCCGCGAATGCCTATCGTCGCCACACTCGTCTTCATTTTGTATGCGGATTGATTCGCCTTGCCGATCAGGCCGCTGATCGTGCGCAATCCCCCCTTGATCAGTTCCATGGCGACACGCTCGAAGCCGTCCGGCTGACCGCTGTACGAGTAGGCATTCACCCGAAATTCGGAATGCGGCGCCAGCGATACGAATCCGCCGTCCGTGAACCGCAATTGCACACGAGCGGTCTCACTGACTACCGTATCGCCGACATCAATGCCCGATCCCTTTTCGAGTTCCCGTTTCTCGCCAGAGATCGAAACGGCATAGGCCATTCCCTGGACAAATTCCACCGTTGCTGCCGCGGCGGCTAGCAACGGCGACGTTGTGATCAGCATGCCGATGAACAGAAGATACCCGACGCACCTGCGTTTGACGTGATGCATGAACCCCTCCCTAATTGAGCGTAAGAATCGTTCCGGTGCTCCAATACTGAATCCGCCATCTAGTAATTGTGGTGGAGGCGGATGCTCTGTATGGCGCAAGGGCTATGCCACTTGCAATACATTGACTTGGATTTGGAGACTGGCGTAACTCAATGACTGCGCGGGATGTTTCCTGGGACAGGAAACCATGAATGACACAACCAAGCTGCAATTTATTGTTTGTGACTTGATTTGGTCAGGGGATGACGCGAGTACGACACCCCAAAAAGGGGGGGCGGGTGGTGCTCGTTTGGCGGGAGATTCCATTGATTAGTGTGCAGTCGGGGCAAGTGTGGTTTGCCTCGGAACATCCCTAGGCAAGCTATTTCCGGCGCACTTCAACGTAGTTTTCATCGCCTTTAATGCCTCCATTCCCAGGGTGGCACCGGAATTCTTGTCCTGCCATAACCCGCCACGCTTGGCCCGAGCCTGCTGTTCAGCTATCGCGTACCTCTCCCGATCCTCCGGGCTCTGCTCGTTCGCACGGCAAATGCAACGCCACAACACAGCAAGACGGCTAAGCACCAGTAAAACCCGGTCGCCCCTTTGGCCCCAGTCAGATCTCAGCGGTCGCCGATCAATCTGATTCGTCGAACGACTGCGTCGTAGAACACCGACCGGCGGCTTCAGGTCGGAAGTTGCCGTTTGGACACTGTCTGTCTGGTCGTGTCTAAACTACTACACGTGAATGAAGACCGCAGCAGGGACCGAAGTCAGGTCTGCCGGATCCCTCGGTTATCATTCAGTCCGCTTACAACTGTTTACGCGCGTGCCATCCCATCGATGGGTTCGGCTTCGTTTTTTTTCTTTGCGCCCTTTCTTGCTCTTCTTCGCGCTCTTTGCGTCAACGCCTTTATCGCCGGCCATCGGCCGGCTGAATCCAATTCAACACACTGTACGCAACACCCGCCTCCTACGCCTTTAGTCCCTTGACCCATTGGTCGTAGAGCCGGCTCGCCACGCCGCGCAGCGCCGCCAGCTTCTCCTGCATCCCCTGCTGCATCCGTTGCGGCGACTGCACCGCCTGACCACCGCTTTCCGCGATCTCGTCCGCCCCGGTCTCGCACCAGCTTTTTACCAGTTCCTCGGTCATTTCGACGTGGCACTGCATGCCCAGGCTGTTGCCGATCACGAAGCCCTGGTTTTCGCAGTAGCGGTTGCCCATGATGCGCACCGCGCCTTGCGGAATGGTGAATGTTTCGCCGTGCCAGTGAAACGATTCGAAGCGCTCGATGCCGAGTCCGAACCACTGCCTCGCGACCGGATTGTCGGCGATCAGGACTTCGCCCCAGCCGATCTCCTTGACCGGATTGCGTCCGACCGTGCCACCCAATGCCTTCGACATCAACTGTCCGCCGAGGCAATGACCGAGGACAGGAACATCGAGAGCAATCCCCTGGCGGATGAGCTGCAACACCGGCGCGATCCACGGCAAATCGTCGTTCACGCTCATCGGCCCGCCCATGAACACCAGACCGCCGAATTGCTGCGGATCGGCCGGAACCGCATCGCCCTGGTCCACGGCTATCAGGCGCCAGGGGATGTCCCGCGAGTCCAGATACGTGGCAAAATAACCCGGTCCTTCCGTGGGCGAGTGGCGGAATATCGCAATAGGTTTCATCGCCAAAGGGGTCCCCATGCGGTCCAAGGCCGCGAATGTTACTGCAATTATTGTTGCCCTCCTAACCTGCCCGGCAGCCGCGCAGGAAGTGAGCGTGCTGGCGCTGTTCGAAGGCAAGGCATTGCTCGCGGTCGACAACGGCAAGCCGCGCACCGTGCGCGCCGGGGAAACCTACGCCGGCGTCACGTTGATCAGCGCCAACAGCGAGGAAGCCGTCGTCTCCGTCAACGGCAAGCGCCAGCGGCTTAGGATCGGCGAAGGTGTTTACAGCGCGATATCCGCGCAGAGCGAACGTACAACGGTCACGCTGACTTCGGACGGGAGCGGACATTTCGTCACCACCGGCAGCATTAACGGCGCAACAATGAAGTTCCTGGTCGACACCGGCGCCACGGCCGTCTCGATGAACCTGAATGATGCCCGACGGGCGGGCGTCAACTACCTGGCCGGAACGAAAGGTTACTCGCAGACTGCAAATGGCATCGTGCCGATCTACATGGTAAAACTCGGCAACGTAAAACTGGGGGATATCACCCTGACCGACGTCGACGGTCTGGTGCATCAAAGCAACGCGCTGCCCGTCGTGCTGCTCGGAATGAGTTTCCTCAGGCGCCTGGAAATGCGCCGGGAGGGCGAGAGTCTCACGCTCACCAAGCGATACTGACACCTTTGCACATTGCTCCGGCGCCGGATACCGGTGGCGCGCCGGGCACCAGTCAATCCCGGCAATTCCGCAACAGAAAATTTGAAGCAATCCCGGAGGAGCAATGATCTACGAACTGCGCATTTACCACGCCTGCCCCGGCAAACTGCCGGCCCTGAATGCACGCTTTTCCAACCACACCCTGAAAATATGGGAGCGCTTCGGCATCCGCCAGGTCGGTTTCTGGACCACTGCCATCGGCGAAAGCAACAACGACCTGTACTACATCCTGGAGTGGGAGAACCTGGCCGAGCGCGAGCAGAAGTGGAACGCCTTCGTCACCCATCCCGACTGGCTGGCGATCCGTGCCGAAACCGAAAAGGACGGCCAGCTGGTGAACCACATCACCAACATGATCCTGACGCCGACTGCATACTCGAAAATGCGTTAACGCTGCGCGCCGGCCGTCGTCCCGGTGAAACGGGGCTTTGACGGCCTTCCGGCTTTAAGTAGAATGCTCCGACAGGGCCGCACATCGCGGCCCGTTTTTTCCGGCAACGCAGGCGCTCATCATGGACGAGAAACTCGTATACAACGTCAACGTCACGGCCCAGGACGTCCTCCCCACCCCGGAGGAAATCAAGCGCCGCGTACCCTTGACCGACCAGGCGGAAACGACCGTCCTGGAAGGCCGGCACGCGCTGGAACGCATCCTCGACCGCAAGGATCACCGGTTGATGGTGGTGGTCGGCCCGTGCTCGATCCACGACCCGGTGGCGGCGATGGATTACGCGCAGCGGCTGAAGGGGATCGCCGATGAAGTCGGCGATACGCTGTTCATCGTGATGCGCGTCTATTTCGAAAAGCCGCGCACCACCACGGGCTGGAAGGGTCTGATCAACGACCCGCGCATGAACGACTCTTTCCATATCGAGGAAGGCCTGCAGCTCGCCCGCAAGGTGCTGCGCGACATCAACGAGCTGGGACTTCCTGCGGGCACCGAGGCGCTCGATCCGATCAGCCCGCAATATCTCGGCGATCTGGTGACCTGGAGCGCGATCGGCGCGCGCACCGCCGAGTCGCAGACGCACCGCGAGATGGCGAGCGGCCTGTCAACGCCGGTCGGCTTCAAGAACGGCACCGATGGCGGGCTGCAGGTGGCGATCAACGCGCTGTTGTCGGTGTCGCGGCCGCACAGTTTCCTCGGCATCAACCAGGGCGGCCAGGTCTCGGTGATCCGCACCAGGGGCAACGGCTACGGCCACATCGTCCTGCGCGGCGGCGCCAAGGGTCCGAACTACGACTCGGTGACGATCGCGGTGGTGGAAATGGAGCTGGCGAAAAACAAGGTGCCCGCCAACATCGTGGTCGACTGCAGCCACGCCAACTCCAACAAGGACCACAACCTGCAGCCGCTGGTGGCCAGCGACTGCGCCCACCAGATCATCGAAGGCAACCGGTCCATCGTCGGCTTGATGCTGGAGAGCAATATCAACGACGGCAACCAGTCGATTCCGGCCGACCTGAAACAGCTCAAGTACGGCGTCTCCGTCACCGATGCCTGCATCGACTGGCCCACCACCGAGAAGCTGCTGCGCGAGATCCGGCAGAAACTGAAGGACGCGCTGCCAAAACGGGTCCCGAGAACTGCAGAAATCAGAAAGATCAGCGGCTGACTATCTTCGGTCGCCACCGCCGGCTTGCAGGCCTCACCTCGATCTGATCGCGGTCGAGCACGATGTCGCGCTCGACCGCACTTACCACCTGCGCTTCGCAGTTCTTCAAGTACGCATTTGCGTAGAAAATCAATTCCGTCATGGCTCTGCGCCCTGCAGTTACGCTCCCGTTTCGCCCTGAGGGGAAGAGGGCGGCGAGGTGGTGGTCGGCCAGTCCGAGAACGGGAAGGGCTTCTTCTCGGTGTTGTATGTCAGGTAGGCCCACAGGCCATAGACATAAACCGAAAGCTGCTTGCCGAACTTGAGCGCGCGTTCGTTGGGACTTCCCGTTACCAGGGTAACGATGACCTGGAACAGGACCACGACCCACATGATGAATTCGGCCACTTTGTACAGAACCGCGAACAGGATCATGTACAACAACCGCCCCCATCGTGAAGAGTCGTTCATCTGCTGTACCGGATTTTCCATTTCTTCTCCTTTTCCATGCGCGGCTGTTGAAACCGGACCCCTGTCGTAGATGGGATCATCACCGTGGAATTCAATCTACTTCTTCCCGCCACGGGGCTTGCGCCTAGGGAAGCTCTGCAGGAGTGCGATGTGAAAGACGCCGTCATTGCGGCCGGCGAATCGTTCACCGTACGCAATCCCGGGTTGACGCTGCTAACCGCGCTGAGCGCTTCCGAACTCACCATCATCGAGCCGCGCGCTGCCGCGCAACCGCAACCATGGCATCCCGCACCGAGTCGCGAACAGCAACGCGACCCCGCCGTCTTCGCGTAACGCCGACGGCGTTGCCGGCCGTCGTGCGCTTGCGGATCGGAAACGAGAAACCAAACCGCAGCGCGGGCGGTGAAGAGCTTGCCCTTGTGCGCTTTGATCACCCTCTCCGCCTGACCACCAAAGGGACTTGCGGAACTCTCGCCATGCGCCGAATGCACGGTCCTTTTGGTGGTCAGGGAGAGAGGGAAGGGGTGAGGTGGGCCTCTAGCGCATGACGAATGGGTTACCGGTCTTCACCCCGGTGTTGATCCACACGCTCTTCATTTGCAGGTATTCGTAAATCGCGCTGGCGCCGTTCTCCCTGCCCATGCCGCTGTCCTTGTAACCGCCGAACGGCGACATGAAACTTACCGCACGGTAGGTATTCACCCAAATCGTGCCGGCCTTGATGCGCTCCGACATGCGGATTGCGCGGCCCATGTCCTGGGTCCAGACGCCGGCGCCGAGCCCGAAGCGCACGTCGTTGGCGATGCGCACCGCATCGTCCTCGTCCCTGAACGGGATGATCGAAAGCACCGGACCGAACACTTCTTCCTGGGCGATGCGCATCCGGTTGTCCACGCCGGTAAAAATGGTGGGCTCGACGAACCAGCCCTTGCCGCACTCCGGCCGGGTCGCCGGTCCGCCACCCATGCGCAGTTTCGCGCCTTCGTTCTTGGCAATGTCGATGTAGGACAGCACCTTGTCGTACTGCGGC
Organism: Pseudomonadota bacterium; assembly: GCA_038040175.1. Lineage (GTDB taxonomy): Bacteria > Pseudomonadota > Gammaproteobacteria > Burkholderiales > JACQAP01 > JACQAP01. The sequence continues at coordinate 39,049 of JBBPIT010000012.1, forward strand.
CGGGTAGTGACCGGGCCGACCTGGGTTTCCAGGCTCATCGGGTTGCCCATCCTCGCCGTTTTCGCCAGCGCCAGCAGCTTGTCGACGAAGGCATCGTGGATGGATTCCTGCAGCAGCAGGCGCGAGCCGGCGATGCAGGTCTGCCCCGTCGCGGCAAAGATGCCGGACACCGCACCGTTCACCGCATCCTCCATCGCGGCGTCCTCGAAGACGATGTTCGGCGACTTGCCGCCCAGTTCCAGGCCGACCTTCTTGAAGCCGCGCGCAGCGGTTTCCGCGATGGCTCTGCCGGTCGTGTCCGACCCGGTGAAAGCGATTTTCGCGGTGAGCGGGTGCTCGACCAGCGGCATGCCCACCTCCTTGCCGTAGCCGGTCACGACGTTGACCACGCCGGCGGGAAAGCCGGCCTGCTCCACCAGCTTGACGAATTCCAGTGCGGAAGCCGAAGTGAACTCCGAAGGCTTGATCACCACCGTGTTGCCCGCGGCCAGCGCCGGTGCCAGCTTCCAGGCGGTGAGCATCAGCGGCGAGTTCCACGGCGTGATCGCCACAACCACGCCGAGCGGCTCGTAGCGGGTGAAATTGAAATAGCCTTTCTTGTCGAGAGGGATGACCGCGCCCTGCACCTTGTCGGCCAGTCCGCCGAAGTAGTAATACCACTGCGGCACGTAGTTGAGCTGGGCCGACATCTCGGCGATCAGCTTGCCGTTGTCGCGCACCTCGATCTCGGCCAGATGCTGCGCGTTCTGCGCCACCAGGTCGCCCAGCTTCCTCAACAGCGCGCCGCGCTGGGTCGGCGTCATCTGCGGCCACGGGCCGTCAGTGAATGCAGCATGCGCGGTGCGCACCGCATGATCCGCGTCGGCGGCGTTGCCGCGCGCGATCATCGCCCAGGGCTCGCCGGTGAACGGGTTGTAGCTCTCGAACCATTCGCCCGACGACGGCGCCACCCACTCGCCGCCTATGTACATTTGATATTTCTGCATTCAGATCTCCTCGCGTATCGATCCGGCAAACAAAATGTCCGTAGGGGACGTTCGCCTCTCGCGTCTCGCCTCTCGCCTCTCGCCTCTCGCCTCTCGCCTACCTTATTGCAATCGGCGCCACCGTCGAACCGGTTCCGCCCTTGATCTTGAGCGGCTGCACCACGAAGGCAAACTCGTAGGCCTTCTTCGCCGCCAGTTCGTCGAGCTTCATGTTCTCGAGCAAGAAGATGCCGTAGACGGCAAGCGCGAGCTGGTGGATCGGCAGGTTGATATTCTTGTCGGGATTCGGGAAAACCTCGACCGGGAAGGTATCCGCGCCGAACAGGATCGGATCCTGTTTCGCCAGCCACTCCGCCGCCGGCACGCCGATGCCCGGGCAACCGCTGTTGTACTTGGCGTTGTCCACGCCCCACAGCTTGCCCCAGCCGGTGTGGATCAGCACCGCGTCGCCTTTCTGCAGCGTCACGCCCTGCTTCTTCAGCGCCGCCTGCAGGTCATCGACCGTGATCTCGTAGCTCAGCGGCAGCATGTCCACGCCTTTGGATGCCGCCACGTCGATCAGGACGCCGCGCGTATAGATCGCGCCGATCTTGTCGACGCCGAGCTTGGTGAAACCGTTGCGGGAAGTAATCTCGTCGGTCTTGAAGCAGTTGTAGTGGCTGTTGTCGATGCTCTGGTGAGAGAACATGTCGAACTGGGTGCCGACCTGGCCGAGTTCGGTGATGACGAATTCCTCGTTGCTGTAGCGTTTGTTGGTCCCCATCGGACCACCGGTGCGTTTGGTATGGATGTCGAAACGGCGCGTGCCGAAGAAGGGCATGTCCATCGCCAGGACGCGGCCGAGTTCGACGACTTCACCCGACTTGATGAGCCGCGAAGCACGCAGCACCAGTTCCGGGCTCATGAGGTTCGCCGCCCCGCGCTCGTCGCCCGCGCCCCACTTCGACGGACAGCGCGCCTCAGGCGCCGGCGGGCTCCAGGTCTGCGCGGTTGCGGTAGCCGAACAAAGCACCAGCAGCGCTGCCGTTGCAGCAAGAAGTTTGGTTGTTTTCATTGCTCCTCCTTCTTTAATGATTTTTTGACCCGGCCTAGCTTACCGTACCCGGGACCTTTCCGTGAGCGTGGGGTTCACGCGCGCCGATCAGGAGCCAGGCAAACGCCAGCAACTGCAGTACCAACAGCGTTGCGAACGCGGCGCTATAGCCGTCGGGATGATAGTGGCCGGGCGCGGCGGGCCACAGATTGACAATCGCGCCGAACGCCCACTGGCAGGCAAACGCGGCGAGAAAGACCAGCAGATTGAGTGCGGTATTGGCCCTCCCGGTCATCGAGATTGGAAACGTCTGCGACAGGGTCGAAAACGTGAGGCTGCCTGAGGTGCCGAACAGGCCGAAGGCGACCCACAACGCCGGCGCGCCCGAGGTTATGCCGAAGGTAAGCAGCAACTGCACGCCGAGAAACACGGCGGTGCCGAACTTGAACAGCGCGAGCGGTGTCACCCCGCGGCGTGCGAGCCACGATGCGGCGACGCCCCAGAACAGAAAACCCGCCGTGGTCGCCGCGGCCAGTGCAAGCAGACTGACCGCCACCTCAGCCCGGTCGAGTCCTGCCACATCGGCAAGCCACGGGCCGGCCCAAAGCCCCTGCAGTGCCATATTGGTTGCCTGGAACAATGGCGATGCCGCAGCCACGCGCCAGAACACGGTACTGCCGAACACCCGTGCCACTCCCTGAAGCTGTTCGCGCAGGCTTTCGTTGCCGCCCGCGGAGGCACGCTCCGGGACCACCCAGAAGATCGCGGCCGCTGCGGCGAAGGTCAGCACCGACAGCGCCACGAATACGCCGCGCCAGTCGGCCAGTTGCAGCGCCGCTTCCACCGGTGCCGTGGCCGCCATTGCCCCGAGCCCGCCGCAAAACAGCGCCCAGCCCGTCATCGCCGGCAAGCGCTGCAGCGGATACCACAACGTAAACGCCTTGATGCTGGACATGAGGCAGGCCGACACCCCCAGGCCGATCAGCGCGCGTCCCGCGAGCAGCGCAGGTACGCCCTGGCTCAATGCGAAAACAAGCGCGCCCGAAGCCGCGGCCAGCAGCAGCGACGCGTTGGTGCGGCGCGGACCGAAGCGGTCGAGCAGAATTCCCACCGGAATCTGGAACGCCGCGAAAGCAAGAAAGTAAACGCTGGTCAGCAGCCCGAGTTGCGCGGCGGAAAGCGTGAAGTCGGCGGTCAGATCCGGCGCGATCACCGCGTTGATGCTGCGATAGACGTAGGAGAGAAAATAGGCCGCCGCAAAAGGCAGGAATACCGACAATGCGACGCGCGCAGCGAGAGGCGGGGGCGAAAAATGCGCACCCCCAGAACTCATTCAACCCGCCGGATCGTGACCTTGTTGTACCCGATGAGCGAATTCAGGATAAAGCTGAACACCGAAACGAACAGTGCAACGAAAAACCCGGACCAGAACCCCGCGATGTAAAACCCGGGAACCAGCCAGGCCACGAACAGCAGCATCAGCGCATTGATCACCAGCACGAACAGGCCCAGCGTCACCACCGACAGCGGCAACGTCAGGATCACCAGCAGCGGTTTCAGGAAGGTATTGACGATGCCGAGCAGCAGGCCGGCAATGAACAGCGACTGTGCAGTCTGCAACGACATGCCGTCGAACAGATCGTCGGCCACCCAAAGAGACAGCGTGTTCACGCACCAGAAAATCAGAAAGCGGACCACGGGATTGGTAAGTTTCATGGCGGCGATGGTACCACCACCTCACCCCGTTAGAAGTCCACATGACGACCCTCGACACATGAACTTTTTGCGTGTACTTCTAACGGGGCTTCATCCTTCATCCTTGACCTATGACCACCCTCCCCCGCTCGATGTGGGTCCTGACCGTGCTGCTCACGCTCGGCTGGGGGCTGAATTGGCCGATGATGAAGTTGGCACTGGCCGATATCCAGGTCTGGACTTTTCGCGGCCTGTGCGTCGCCTCGGGCGCCATTGGACTTTTCATCATTGCGCGCGCGGGCCGTCAGCCAACCCGCGTACCGGCGGGGCAGTGGCCGCGCCTTGCGGTTACGGCAATCGCCAACGTGACGATGTGGAACGTGCTGATCGGCTACGCCCTGACGCTGTTGCCGTCGGGGCGTACCGCGATCCTCGCCTACACCATGCCGCTGTGGACCGTGCTGCTGTCGAGGTTCGTGCTTCACGAGAAACTGACTCCGCGCCGCGTGCTCGGTGTTTCATTGGGCATGGCGGGCATGGCGCTGCTGATCGGCGACGAACTCGCCGCCATGGAGGCCGCGCCGATCGGCGCGGTACTGGCCCTCGGCGCGGCTTTTTCCTGGGCGGTCGGCACGGTGCTGATGCGGCGCTATCCGACCGACCTGCCGACGACCTCCTTCACCGCCTGGCAGTTGCTGATCGGCGGCGTGCCGATCATGGCCGGGGCGCTCATTCTCGATTGGGGCGAGTGGCGGCCGATCGGCGTCGGGGCCGCGATCGGGCTCGGCTACAACATGCTGTTCGTCTTCATTTTCTGCTACTGGGCCTGGTACAAGATCGCCACCACCGTGCCCCCCACCATTGCCGCGCTCTCCACGCTGATGATCCCGATCGTCGGCCTGTTCAGCGGCATGCTGATTCTGGGCGAACGGCCGCAGTGGCAGGAATACGCGGCACTGGTGCTGGTGATTGCCGCGCTCGCGACCGTGTTGGTACCGCCGAAACACGTTGGTAAATAGGACCTCTTGCAGGAGCGGCGGCCAGTAGCCCACGGGGCTGGCGCCGAGACTGCGCTAACCCATGGTTTCCTCAGGACAATTGGCCCGGAAGTTGCTGTATGCTGATTCATCATGAGAACCCGGCACTTCCTCTTACTGGTTTCGGCGGTTTCTGCCGGAATTGCGCAGGCCGACATCTACCGCTACGTGGATGCCGACGGCGCGGTGCAATTCACCAATGTGCCGCACGACAGCCGCTACAAGATCTATCTGAAGGAAAAGAGGAAAAAGCCGGATCCGGTCGCACAAACGCTGGCGAGCGAACTGCGTTACTACGACGATGAGGCGCGTTCGCGCTACGCCCGGCACATCTACGAAGCGGCAAGGCTCACCAAGCTCGAGCCGGCACTGATCCACGCGGTGATCTCCGCGGAGTCCGGCTACAACCCGCTGGCGCGGTCGCGCAAGGGTGCCGCCGGACTGATGCAACTGATGCCCGACACCGCAAAGCGCTACGGCGTGAAGAATCGGCTCGACCCGGCACAGAGCATTCACGGCGGCGCGCGCTACCTGCGCGATCTGGTGCGCCTGTTCAACAACGATCTCCAGCTTGCCGTCGCCGCCTACAATGCGGGAGAGAATGCGGTGGTAAGGCACGGCAACCGCATCCCGCCGTACAGCGAGACCATGACCTACGTGCCGCGGGTGATGAGTTACTACAAGAAGTACCGCACCATCTCCTAGTCCTTCCCCGGCACCGCCGCCGGCTGCGACCCCGCCTGATTCGCCGGCGCGACGGCGTGCGCGTACACAGAACGCTGGGGAAAGGCCATCGAAAGCTATAAAGTATAGGCCTGACTCCTCAATCCCCACAGCAAGCTCAGCATCCTGTTCAGTGACGGGTCGCGATGGTCTCTTTTCCGGTTTCTTGGAGGTCAGGCTTGGCTAATTGCAGTTGGATGTTGAATCCACCAGTCTTTTCTCAATCTGGGAACCTGCGACAAAGCTTTACATCTCCCGCCCGGCCTCGTGCGTGACCTTTTGCACAGGAGAGAGCAGGTATTCCATCACCGTACGGCTGCCGAGATTCACTTCGGAGGAGACGAGCATGCCGGCTGAGACCCGGAATTGTTTACCGTCGCGTTCGAGGTAAGGCGAATCCAGCGCCACCAGCGTGCGGAACCCCGAAGGCGGCATGACGTGTTCGCGGGTATCTTTGCGGTCGCGCTCGCGCGTGTCGGGCAGTTCCGCCGCATCGGGGCTGATGGTTTCGACGTGGCCGTTGACCATGCCGTACTTGTTGAACGGCCATCTGGTTGCCGACCTGAAGAAGCTTTCGCACCAAAGTATCTTTATGCACACTGCAGGCCTGACGCACTTCCCCTCAGTCTGTTGTTCCTTCACGCCTTAATTTTTCGGATAAGCCGAAATAGCTCAGCTTGGTATTGTGCATCCTGAAGCGCGTCGTGACTTCCTTTGCGCGTAGGGTGAAGAGCCAAGGCGATTTGACTTGATCGCGTCTGATCCCAGTCGGTGTGCGCGGTGCCCATGTAGAGCGATTTGACGTCAAGAGCGGAAAAGCCGAATGGGTTCTCGCCTAGATAGCGATGAAAGTAGTAGTTCACGAAAGACCAATCGAATCCAGCATTGAACCCGACGAATATCGGCATTCCGCCCACTCCACTAATACGCTGGACCCAGTCGCGGAACTGATGCAAGGCCTCTGCAGGTGCAAGACCATCGCGCTCGAGTCTGTCGAGTGACAGTCCAGTGACCTCCAGTGCTTTGGGATCCGCGTGGCGAGTCGTAGGCTTGAGTTCACATGAAAAAGTCTGCGTCTCATTGTCGACATTGCACGCCCCAATCGTGAGAAGGCTGTACTCACCAGGGATAGGTCCGGCAGTTTCGACATCTACCGATATGAAGACTTCCCGCCGTTTTGACATCATGGGATGAGCGGCTCCGTCGGTACCAGAGGGGGACGGTTTTTGATGGCTCCCCAGTGCTCCCGAAAAGCCCTACGCCGTTCTTCGACCGTCCCGATTGTTTTCCACCGATGTCCCGAGAGAGAATGGATATCGAACGGGAGATCGGTCCCTTCCTTCGCGAGAAGCATGGTTGGCAGGCCCCGACCTAGCGCATAGCCCAATTCCAAGAAGCAATTGGGGCGGACACCCGTAATGTCGGCGAGAACCACCCTGCTGCGATGCAGTTTGGCGAATATCTCTTGATCTATACGGGAGTATTCGTACGCTTGTTTTCCATCCACGACCGTTAATTTGTACCCCAACTCCCCTTCGATAATGGGTTGAATCACCGTGTCGAAAAAATTCTGCACGTCGGCATAGTCCGCGTGGGTCGGATTAAGCAGACGAATCACGAAAGCCCTCGGAGGCGATAGACCTTCAAGCAGTTCGATAAGATCCCTCGCTCCGTCTGGAGCCGACTTGTGGGCAGTAAATTCGATCCGATTGAGCCAACCATGAGAAGGGACATTACCCTCTGTTTGAAAAAGACGCTGCGCATAGTTGGAGGACAAACCGAAATCGAAGAGCCGTTGCGCACCGGTGATGGGCGGACCAAGCTTGAGATTTAAGGGAATGACTGGCTTGCCTGCGTCGTGATAAAGGTTAGCTAAGAAAAGTACCCCTTCCCCTCCGCCAAGGGCGATTAGAAGATCGCCGCTGCGGGCCTGCACTTCCATCCGCTTGCTGTTCATGTTCCAGTGAGCCGCGTTCTCAATTTGCACCAAATCAGACCCACGAAGGGCATCCCATACTTGAGCGTACTGCTCAGGAATCTGCTCCTCATTCTTATGATGCTTGACCGCGATGACCAATGGACCCGGCGCATCGGCAGGCCGGATCGGAAGATTCTTGTGAATAGTGTCCCAAACCAACCAGTCGAAGCAGATAGGTTGATTGTCGGGAGAGCGAAATTTCTCCGCATCGACCGGAATCACAAACGTTGCTCCCTTCCGGAGCAATTCTTTGACGAGAACTTCTATCAGGGTCCGAGCGCGGCTAACCTCTTCAGCGGTTGCAGTTGCCACATCAGTTGAGATGCTGCCCGCGATGTGAATCCGGCGTCCGAAGAGTGGCGATCTGGCCATTACTTATCCTCCATCACCGGGGACGGCTGCAACGATTTGGCGGCTTCGTGGAGATGCTTGAAACTGAGCGGATGTTTGGGAAAAGCCTTCGCAAGCGCCGCGGGATAAAGGCGCGTGCGGATGTCAGAGAACGTCCAGCCAGGCCTGTTGCTATGCGGTCCCGTGGCAGCGACCAAGTCAGAAATCTGCTGCGATGTGAGGGACAGTCCCGCCAAATCCATGCTGAACAATGCACGCCGTTCGTCATCGTTCGGCCGACGAAATTCCTCGATAATTGCTGCGCGCCGCTGAAGTGCAGCATCCAATACCGAGCGGCGGTTGGTGCACAGGAAAACCACGATCCTTCCGCCGAAGCGCCGCAGGTCATCGATACCCTGAATCAAAGTGTTGACCGCTACTTTGTCCTCATGGTGGCTGTGCTCCTGCGAGCGGGTCGCGGCGAGTGAGTCGCCCTCATCGATCACCAAGAAGGCGCGGCGAGTTTTCCCAGCTGATTGGGCAACCTCATGAAATGCTTGCGCAAGCAGCGTTCCCATTTCGCCCACCTTGCCACTACCCCGTACGCGGTTGCTGAGCTTGAAGAGCATGGAATCCTCTGCACCAGATTCCTTTGCTAAGCGGTTGGCTATGCATTCGGCAGTCGCGGTCTTCCCGGTGCCCACATCGCCGTAAAAAATGGCCAGCGGATACTGTTCTGCTACGAGGTCGCAGAGCAGTATTTTTTCTCCATGGTGCTTTTTACTCCAGCCTGCCAAGTCATTGAGATTGAGGAGCAGATGGAGTTGATCACGGATCTTCTCGAAGCGTGAGTCGAACCCGAGCAAAGTCTTTTGCCGTGTCGCAAGGCTGCTATCGGGCAGAGGAGTCTTTGCGTCGAATATATTGGGTTGGCTCACTTGGTGAAGTCCTTGCGCTGCATTCCGTATCCATTGCTTACGTAGTCTCGACCGGCTTGTACTTTCAGGGACGAATGGTTCGTATCAGCGGTCGTGGGAACCCAACTGAGGCACAGTTTGTCGGCCATCTTGGCCTTGGCAGCCGCGTCATATGCGCCCGTATGAAACAAGACAATGCGCAGGTCGGGTTGCGCGACACGGGGCCAGAGCACACCACCAGGGCGGCCCATGACCAACTCTCCAGAATCCGTTTTGACCTCGAAGCGAGTCGCCTTCTGCTCGACACCCGCACTAAACAATGTCACGTCTACTGCCCTCAGGTAGCCGTTTATGGCGAGTAGCTCTACGTCGTGTCCCCATTCACGCGCCTTATCTTCAGTTATAGCGCCTGTACTACTGGCAATCATCACCAAGTCTGTAGTGACCCTTCGCATTACGATCTCAACATCGGCGATCGAGTAGGTTTCAGTTTCGGTGACCGAGTAACTCATCCTTCAATCCTCCACCTTAAAGCGCGGACCAAATAGTTCTTTCCAGATTTCAATATCGCCTTCCGCCGATGCATGATGTGCCGTTTCCCAGGCTTCCTGCGCTGCCTTGATGATTTCCTGTCGTTCATTCTCGGAAATTCGGCTTGCCACGTTGTTGCTGCTACAAACCGGATCCAGGATAACCACAGGATCGGTAAACTTCGACAGCACGATGCCATTCTCGGGAAACGAAATCACCTCCTTCAAACCTGACTGGGCTATATAGAGCAGGAAACCACGAAAGCGCTTCTCAAGCGAATCCTCCTTGCCGTTCTTGGCAAGAACGTGAGCCATGATTAACTCAATGGTGAAGGACTTGAGCGACTTAAGCTCAACACGGTTACGCCACTTTTTTGCAAGGCGGACCAACGTGCGGAAGTCAGCATCCACTGCTTTTCGATCGCGCACGAATTTGATCTGGCAAGGCGCACAAGTCTGCATCCTGGTACCGTCTTGGATGTCGTATTGCCAGCCATAGCCAGGCTTGGAGGGATCTTCGATTACAGGAACAATATCGACGCTCAAGCCAGAACCCACGAACGTAACCGTCGCGGCTTTTCGTTGGATCTCGAAGTCTTCCACCGCCTTTGTGGGATAAAGCTTGATAAGCAGGCTATAAATCGTCTCGCTCAGTCCGCTCAAGGTCTCCTTGTCAACATTGCGCCCCGAAATATAGAAAACGACATCCACGTCGACCGGGTCCTCGGAGGTCTTGCGGAGAATTGTGTATTTCGCAAATGACCCGGCCTTCACCACTTTCGTGATCTTGATCTCATTCTGCTCACGCAATGTCTTGCTCAATTCACTGACTAGTCGATCTACCTGTTCGTGATATTCCTTGCGCTTGTCATCTGGCAACCGCAGAACATTGCTGTCGTAGTACCGAACTTCAGTATTGTTCAACGGCATTTCGTTACCCTCTAATCTCGTTTCGGATGCGGGAATCCGGCATTACCCTCCGAACGTTCGAATCAGCCTTTCGGCGGGTAGGGATCCCCGCCGTGGCTGTCGCTGCTGCTGATCTTGCCGTCTCTGTTGTGTATGCGAAGCTCGGTACCTTGTGATCTGCTGACCGACCGACCTTCATCGATCGCTTCACGCTTAGTGTCATAGTGACCACTGGCACGCTCGGCTCCCCCGCGTTTAACGTTCCACCCCCCGTTCGTATCGGGTACTACATGATGGGTGTCTGGTCCCTTTTTATCCGCCATATTGTGCCTCACTCTCTAAAAGGTCGCATTAAAAGTGCGTCTATACCGAACTTAGGCTAGCACGAGCATCTTCCGCCAGTCAAGTATTTGTTGTATGGTGATACCGAACTTAATCAACTAGGAGGATGTACGGATGCCTACAGCGCTGGGCGATAAGATTCGACAGATACGGAAAGGGAAGGAATTGACGCTGGAAAAGCTGGCGGAGCTTTCCGACTCAAGCAAAAGCTATATCTGGGAGCTCGAAAACAAGAATATGCCTAGGCCATCGGCCGAAAAGATTGGAAAGATTGCTGCCGTCCTAGGTGTCACGCCCGAATTCCTTTTAGATACATCCGAAGACTCCCCAACCCCCAATGTTGTCGATGAGGCGTTCTATCGCAAGTACCGGAAGATGGATCCAGAGGTAAAAGCGAAAATCCGATCAATCGTCGAGGTCTGGGATAAAGAAAAATGACGGAGGGGCTGTCGCCGAAGCGATGGGCGATCGACATTTCCCAGGTCCTCAACAAGGTACTGGGGGCTGAGCACTTCCCGATTAATGTTGAGCAGGTAGCAAAAGAGTTTTCGCGCCAACGTTTTCCCGACGACCCAATTACACTGGTCGCGGGGGAAGTGCTGCCCCGGTTTGACGGCGCACTCGTGCGGGCACCGTCCGGCAAGAAGGGCTGGGGAATTATCTACAACAAGGCAATACAGTCACCCGGCCGCGTTAATTTCACCTTGGCGCATGAGTTTGGACACTACCTACTCCACCGCCTGATTTACCCGAACGGTCCCCAGTGTGGTGAGCAGGACGTTGTGAGATGGGACTCAGAATACGGTCAAATTGAGTATCAGGCGAACGTCTTTGCATCTTATCTTCTGATGCCTCTTGACGACGTCAGGCGTCAAATTGATCCTCGGATCGAGGCCGATTTGGAAAAACTTGGGGCTTGCGCGAAACGCTATAACGTGTCGCTGATCGCAGCAACTCTCAAGTGGCTGGAGTACACGGAGCGTCGGGCAGTTATCGTAGTTTCGCGTGATGGATTTATCCTCTGGGCGCGTTCCAGTACCACAGCGTTAAAGACCGGGGCATTCTTCCGCACGTCCGGGGACCCTATCCCTATTCCGACAGGATCGCTTGCTGCGCAAGGAACTGGCCTTGACTCGATCAAAGCTGGTCTGGAGTTCCAGCCAGGAACATGGTTCAAGGAGGAACCATGTCGAGAAATGGCGGTGTTCTCGGAGCAATATGAATTTACGATTTCGCTGCTTCTACTTCCAAAAGACGCCGCCACATCACGATTCAACCAAAATCGTGAAGAAGATGAGGAAGAGCAGGACGATCTGCTTGATCGAATCAAAAAAAACCATGGATTGAGCTAAGCGGCTGGCGCGTTAGCGGCAATCGAGTCATGCATGCGGAGCCGAGTGAACGCTGGAAGAACTCGGTAGGTTCTTCGCACCCGAATAACATGGCCAAATTAGACGTGTCTGGTGGTGCGATTTGGGTCAGCCCTGCATAATTGCGTAATGTTCATGTATTCTCTTCTTCATGGCTCGCAAACCTCGTCTGCACGTTTCTGGTGGTCCAAAAGCCGGCAAACGGCGCAGGCGCGCGCACTCGTCCCCTGGCTTGCGGTCCGGTTTCGTTCGTGCACGCTTGCGAAAGTCGCCGAACATTTCTCGCGCTCCCCTTCCACTCTAAGCCATCTGGTTGCCAACCTTGAGAAGCTTTCGCATAGTTCCGGCGAACCCGCCGATGCTCTGCGAAAACATCTTTATGCAATTCTGCAGGCCTGACCCCATTTTTCCGAGTAGACCGGCGCGACCGCTGTAATGTCTTGCGACCTTCGCGCGGCAGCGGGCGCGAATCCATCCAGGAACACGCGCACCCTGCTTTATCAAGCGATCAAAGGGCACGGATTTGGTAGGTGACTTGCCCGCTGCGCGGCGAGTCTCCATGCGTCGCATTTCCCGTCCCCGGTGCCTCCTTGGGTCGTCAGCCTCAGTGAACTCCCACGGTTCAACCTTGTGCCCTCGCGTTCGGATTTCAAAGTCGGGCCACTGATTGCGGGCCTCAACAAGACGCACAGCGAGGGCGCGCCGCCCTTTTGCGAACTGCGCCGCAGCCTATGCCTCAGTGATGAAATCGACGCCGGCCTGATTGAACAGGTCGGCGTTGCCTAGTAAGTGCATGAGCGCACGAGCGCGTCGCAGCATCTCGCTCGGTTTCTGCCACTGCTCCAGCGCAGCACGCTGCTGCCTGATATCCTTTTTCGCCAAGCGCACGTTGCTCCCTTTTCGTACCCTATCCAGTCCGTAAGAATTCGGGCAACATTGCAACCCGTGAAGGAAACATTTGAGCGGAAACCCGACCTCCCTCCTTTTCGGATAGACCTCGCCGATCTCGAAGTGCTGTGCGAGAAGATTCGGAAGCAATTTCCCGAGAAGCATGATCTCGACATCTACCTAAAGATCGGCACTCGGTCCCTTCACGCCTATAGCCTAAAAGAATTACGCACCGCGCCGGAGTTACCAAAAACCGTGTATCACTTCTATATACGGTTGCACTCGTGGGAACCGCCACGCAACTGCACGATATACGCATACCAGCAGCAATTCGGACATCCATGGGTCCTCGTAGAGGGGGACGATGAAACGTGGTGCGCAGGGATGGTTGATTTGGTCCAAACGTTCACACGAAACCACCGACGCTGGTACAGCACGTTGCGCGGATGGCCCCTGTTGACTGTGGCGTTCTTTTCCCCGGCCGTGCTTGGCATTCTCGAATGGACGGGAACAATCTCTAAATCCGCGTACCTCGCGAGCATGGCGCCGTGGGGCATGTTTCTGTTCCTGTGGTTCGCCCGCCCGTATCTTTTACCGGCGGGTACGCTCGTGATAAGGCGGGAAGACAGCTTTTGGAAGCGCCACGTCCTTGAATTAACCCTTTGGGTCACGATCATTTCCCTTGTCGTAATGAGCGCCCAATTTGTCATTACACTCAAGAGCGAACCAATATCTCTGCAAAACCCTCAAGCACAGCCGATAACCCCTGTTCCTGCAGATGCAGTGCGTCCACCTTCGAAAGCGCCGGCCTCAGAGTCAGCGAGTTGAAATTCGCGCCGCCCGCTCAGGATCAACGCCGGCTAGGGTTGCGTGCCCGGCCAGTCGCCGGCACCGGGCCAGATGCCCGGGGCGCCGCGCTCATGGTTGCCCTTTCTGCGCGTCGCGCTCTTCCGTAACGAGCCATTCTTGCAAGACATACACCCAGCCGCGCGCAGTCTCAAGCTCTTCGAGTCCACGAAGTAGAAACCCGGCATGCCCTATCGCGAGCATGCGGGGCTCGATTATGGGCTTCAACAGATCGCCCTTCGGAACGTGTAACGATGCCATGCGCCGCATAGGGCCGCCCGTCTCCCGTGGGCATTCGTAGGTAGTTAGCTCGCCCACCAAGGCCGCTTTTGCCTCTATCTCATTGTCCGATAAAAGCCTTCCACGGTCGTACTTGGATACCACGGCGAAGTGCATGGGGTACTGGATATAAAGACAGTCGTACGCTCATACTAGCCGCAATCCCGAAACACTGACAAGATGCCCAAGTAGGCTTGACTTTCAAAACCGAGTGCGCAACTCTGCGGACGTGAGTACCCGCAAGAAAATCCGTGATGCGGCGACACTAGCGATATTCTTTCCGGTCCTCGTTGGTATGGTGCTGGCGCCGTTGTCCGCACAGGGGCACGGGGGCGGGTTGGACAAGTACGGCTGTCATCACAACCGAAAGATCGGGGAGTATCACTGCCACCGCGCCGGGGCCGCGCTACCGCCACACGGCAGAGAGCGCGAAGCACCCGCGCCGCAAACACTGCTGCAAGACTCCACCGTGCGGGCGGACACGCTTACCGATCGCGGCACACTCAATCCCAACGTGACACAAGCGACCATCACGCAGACTATTTGTGTCCCCGGCTACACCAAGAGCGTGCGCCCGGCCACCAGCTACACAAACGGCGTCAAGCGAATCCTCATGCAGCGCGCAGGAATTAACCCCGCGGTCGCCTCGTACTACGAGCTAGACCATATCATCCCGCTTGCGCTCGGCGGACACCCGCGCAAGCTCGATAACCTTGAGCTTCAAATTTGGGAAGGCGAGAACGGCGCGAAGAGAAAAGACAGAATAGAAGTGAAGCTACAGTGCCTCGTGTGCTCGGGGCAAGTGAAACTAGCGACGGCGCAGCGGGAAATTCTCGACAACTGGCAAGCTGCCTATCACAAGTACGCGCGGGTGAAGTGTCACCGTCAGAAGGCCGCGCCGAATCGTCGATAGGTTGCGTACTCGGCCAGTCGCCGGCATGCGGGCCAGATGCCCGGGGCGCCGGGTCGTCCACCTTTTCCCGCAACAAATTTTTTTGCCGCTGCCAAGAATCGTCGCGTCAGTAATCGCGTCGCCGCACTGCTGGTTTGCTGCCGCATTTCGTCACTTCGCGCGCACGGAAGCGCCGGGGAACCATTCGATTCGACAGGCTAGGCTTTCAAAACCACTTGAAGCGGCATCCCGGTGTCACTAGAATTAGTCCTACCCGCATAACCGAGTCACCAAATATGGTGGTTCTGGTCGTCGGGGCGTTGGTGGCTCGATTTGGGGACGGCTGAATGGCGAATTCTGAAATCTCGATCAATGACAAAATTGCGGACGTGTTCCGCGCGATTAACACCGATTGGCGCTTATACGATCAGGTTTCAAGTGAAAACACACACGGCCTCTTGAAGAAGAAGGCGTTGCGCCCGGACATCCTCATCATCGAACCGGGCGTTCCCCCGATCTGCCTAGAAACTGAATACGAGCCCGGCATGACGGTCGAGGCCGATGCTGCCAGTCGCCTCGGGGAAGTAGCAGTGAAGTCCGGGGGCACGATCCAGGCTGCTTTCGCGATAAAAATTCCCGATAGGTTCAAGTTACTTCCGGCGCCGAAGCTGCTGACAGAACTACGAAAGGCGCAAGACTTCCAGTATTGCGTTCTCTCCGGCACCTCTCCCACGGACTACGTGCGCTGGCCGGCAAGCGGGTATGTGCAAGGCTCTTTGGAACATCTGTTTGTTGCTTTGCAGGGGGCCGCCACTCCGCAAAGCGCAATTCAGAAAGGCGCCGATGCCTTGGAAGAGGGGGCTTCAGAAATCGCCGCCATCATCGATTCCATGGCGCACTCGCACCCGGGTCTGATTACTAAGATTTCCGCTGCCCTTAAGCAGGAGGGCAATCTACAAACTTTTCGAATGGCGGCCACAATTTTGATAAACGCGTTTTTATTTCAGGAGAACCTCGCCGGGCGCTCCGGGGGCCTTGAAGACGTAAGAAGTCTGGAAGAACTGGCAAACGATAGCGGAATGACGAAGATGGATGTCATTGCCGAATGGACAACAATTCTCAAAATAAACTACTGGCCAATTTTCGGAATCGCGAGAAGTCTTCTGCAAGCCGTTCCTACTAACGTAGCAGCGGAAATACTCCAGAAGATGCATAACACAGCATCAGTGTTGCTCACCCTCGATCTCGGCAAAAGCTCCGATTTGTCAGGCGTCATTTTTCAGCGCTTGATTACGGATCGGCGTTTTTTAGCGACCTTCTACACCATGCCCGCGTCAGCGGCGCTTCTCAATGGCCTCGTGTTCAACAAGGTGGCATTAAACGGTAAACCTTGGTCCGACCCTTCTGTTACTAAACTGCGCATTGCAGATTTTGCCTGTGGGACAGGCTCTCTCCTCTGTGGTGCGTACAACGAAATCCGTAGACATCTTGAAATCAGCGGTATTTCTGCTCGCAACTTTCACGCTGCTTTCATTGAGTCTAGCCTGGTTGGTTGCGACGTAATGCCGTCTGCAACGCACATTACCGCATCTATGCTTTCCTCAGCGTTTCCAGAACAGCGCTACAAGCACACGAATATCTTAACCCTGCCATTCGGAAGACAAACGGACGGGTCGGTTAGCCTCGGGGCGATTGAATTCCTTTCGACTCAAGGTGCGTTGTCAATCATTGAGACCGGCGCTTTGGGAATTGGAGCCAGTGGAGAAGCTAGCGCCGACCCTTGGGCGGTTATTGGGGGAACGGAGATAGCAGACGGAAGCTTTGATCTAGTCATTATGAATCCGCCATTCACGCGCCTCACCGGAGGTGGCGGGAAAACGAATGAAATTCCTCTGCCGATGTTCGCCGCTTTCGGGAATCAAAAGGATGAGCAAGAGTTAATGTCGGCGCGGACGAAAAAGCTGACGGTCGGTTCGTGCGCACATGGGAACGCAGGCGAGGCGAGCATTTTTGTCCAGGTAGCTCATAACAAGGTACGGCACGGCGGTTCTCTCGCATTGGTACTACCGCTCACGTTTTTATCCGGCGCCGCTTGGGAAGACTGCAGGGAGCTGATCCGTAAAAATTACAGGGACATCGTCGTCGTAACCCTCGCAACCTCAAATAAGGGGGACTTTGCGTTTTCTGCTGACACAGGTGTCGGAGAATGCCTGTTGGTTGCGCGGCGAACTGAGAAGCCCGCGAAACATAAGCTCCCGCCGCCGGCAGAGCGGCTGACGAGCGTAAGTCTTAGAAGTAGGCCTTCGACGCCATTTGAAGGGACAGAAGTTGCACGACTTATCCGCGACGCCGTCCAGACTGGGAACGTTGCCGGGCTTGAAGGCGGTCCGCTTGGTGGCACTCCGCTTGCCTTGGGTACTGTGCATATCGGCGAGATACTGTCGGGCCCCTTAAGCGAAAAGGATCAATGGCCTCTTTTCCGAATTGCAGACCATTCTGTGGCACAAGTTGCCTATCAGCTTGTATCGCAGCAAAAGCTCTGGCTACCTGGGATGGCTACAAAGGCCGTGCAACAAATCAAGCTTAGTAGACTGGAAGAACTCGGCGAAGTTGGTCCGTATCACCTAGATATTACTGGCTCTACTATTTCGGGAGGCGCGCCGCGAGGACCGTTTGAAATCAAGCCTGTTCCTCCCGGCCACGCGCCTACGTATCCAGTTCTCTCTAGTCACGATGCTACGCAGGAACGAACACTGGAAATTGTCCATGACGGCGAGGCGGTCCCGCGAGTGGGAAAAACTAGCACAGTGATTGAGGTGCTAAAAACGCGCAGAGAGAAAATCTGGGAAACGAGATCGCGGTTGCACGTCAACACGGATTTTCAATTCAACTCCCAAAGTCTGACATTCAGTCTGACGCCGGACCCTTCCTTGGGAGGTCGAGCATGGCCGACGTTCAAGATGAAGGACGCCGCTTACGACATTATCGCTTCGCTTTGGGCCAATTCAACACTCGGACTGCTGACCTATTGGTGGAGTGCTAACAAGGCGCAGGATGGGCGTGGGTCAATCACCACTACACAGATTTCGAAGTTCTACATTCTCGACCCTCGCAAACTCACTTCCGGGACACGGAAAAGCGCGGACAAGTTCTATACCTTCATCAAGGCCAAGCCGCTCCTGCCTGCGCATCAGCTAGCTAGCGACCCGGTGCGCGCGCAAATTGACGAATTTGTTCTAAAAGAGCTGCTGAAAGTTGACGCCGTAAATCTGGCACCGTTCACTATGATGATGGCGACGCTTCGTAAAAAACTCGGATCTGAGCCATCATTCAACGGCGGGAGGTGAAAGCGGTCTGCTCAGCTATTATTGGGAGAATCGCGCGTCCCGCGTTTGTACGCAACAAAGGGGGCAGGAGAAAAGCAAAGGGTCAGCCCTATACTTTATAGCTGATCGGGCGTAGCCTCACGCAATGACCCGACCGCTACGTTTGGAGTTTGCCGGGGCGCGTTACCACCTCACCGCCCATGGCGACCGCCAAGAGCCGCTCTTCAAGACGAGCGAGCGGTCATACAGTTGCTATGACTTGGCTTATCGCAATTGCCCGCCCACCGGGCAGATTTGTGTTGAGATCGAGTCCGCTTCTCTCCGCGGAACGCTGGGGAAGGTCGTCGAAAGCTATAAAGTATAGGCCAGACCCCTTGAGTCACTTCGACACCACCGGCTTCGATCGCCGTCTGATACCGGTAGAAGGTGTCGCGTGACAGACCCATGATCTTGCAGCCCCTCGACACGTTGCCCAGTTCCTGCGCCAGGTTCAACAACCCCAGTTTGTTCTTGATGATGCGTGCGCTACCATGTTCCACGGCAGGGTTCCCTTTCCAATTCGTTGGGTTTCGATAGTTGGCTTCGCAACCTCTATCAAAACGGGAAATCCTGCCCTTTGCAACTCGGCAGTGTCAGATCAGATCGGAACTACTACAGATTAAGGCAGGCGCTAAGGGCGTCCAAGTCCCTAGCCCAGCTCTTCAGATCCTGTAACGTGACGGGTTCAGGAACAGGCTTGAGCTTATCGTTGTCTCTCAAGTATTAGAGAAGCATGTCGTTTCGCTTTGGTGGTCGGTAGCCCCAAGTTCGCCTCCGTCGCCAGAAGCGAAAGCCCCTCCCACATGATGTCAGAGGGGCTCTTGTGGCTAGGCGTGTCGAGTCAAACTCCCGTAAAGGCCAATCGACTCGAGCACGACACCCCTACTGTTTCTCCAACACTGCAACGTTGTTGATCGGCCGCCCCTGGGCATCGGTCCCCTTGTAGGTGACCGTCACTGTCTTGCCATCGCTCGAGACCTTCCTCGTCAGGGTCTGCACGACCTTTCCGCCCTTCTTGTCGGTCCGCTCGGTCGTGTTGGCATCGAGGCGCTTCAGCGACACGGTGTCAGCCATCCGTGAACCGGTAATCGGATGGTCCTTGCCGTCGTACTGCGCCGTGTACTCGACGCGGATAGGCGTGTCGTCACCGCGTACCCCGTCGGCCGTGAGTTTTTCTCTCTCTCCCGCTGCCTCGATTTTTACGGTGAGACTCTTTGGCGCCGGACCGGGGCTGTACGTCGATTTCGCCACATTGAGTTTCCACGTGCCGGCCATCGGGTCGGCGGCCTGTGCCGGCCCCTGGTTACCCAAGAGAATCAACCCTACCATCACGGTTGCGAGAGTTAGTCGTCGTGCGAATGCCTGCATTGGGTTCTCCTTTGTTGATCGCTGTTGGTTATGGTGGCCTGCAAAGTCTACTCTCCGGCCTTGAACGACCCGACCCAGCGGGCTATTCACAACTAGCTGCTGAGTCCGCTACGGTGCCATTCCGAAGAAGGCGTTTCAAGTGAGTTGCAGCTTTCAGTAGAACAAGCCTAAAGACAATCCCCGTCGCAAAAGTAAGCGACAAACGGTTCGAGAGTCTCATCATTATATTAATTATTAGATCTCCTTGGGCGCCGTAGTAAATAAATAGGGATCTAAAACGCCCCTTTTCGCCGACGATCAATCTATCGCTGAGCCGGCGAAAAGTCAATTGCCATCAATCGCACACATGGGTTGACCTTCACCGACGACCATGAGATTGAATCAGCCGTGCGCCACTACGTTCCGTTCTACAACGGCACTCGGCTACACTCATCGCTTAACTACGTACCGCCAGCGAAGAGCAGCAAAAGGGTCAGGCCTATACTTTATAGCCGATCGGGCGTAGCCTTAAGGAATGACCCGACCGCTACGTCTGGAGTTTGCCGGGGCACTCTACCACCTCACCGCCCGGGGTGATCGCCAGCAGCCGCTCTTCGAGGACGACGACGATCGGCTCGTCTTCCTCGATTTGCTCGCCAAGGAAGTCCTCCAGCAAGGCTGGGTGCTCTACGCCTTCTGCCTGATGGGCAATCACTATCATCTGTTGCTCGAAACCCCCGAGCCCAATCTGGTCCAGGGCATGCGCCGTCTCAACGGGGTCTATACCCAGGCCTTCAACCGCCGCCACAATCGGGTGGGCCCCGTGCTGCAGGGCCGCTACCAGTCGATCCTGGTCGACAAGGACACCTATCTCCGGGAGCTGTGCCGCCATGTGGTCTTGAACCCGGTGCGCGCCCGGATGGTGGCCGCGGTGGAGCACTGGCATTGGAGCAGCTACCTTCCCACCGCAGGCAGGATGCCCTGCCCGCCCTGGTTAGACGCCCCTGCCGTGCTCGGCTGGTTCGGTGAAGGCGCGGCCGCGCGCAGGGCCTACGAGCGCTTCGTGGCCCAGGGGCTCAAACAGCCCTCTCCCTGGGAGACGCTCAAGGGCCAGGTCTATCTTGGGTCGGAGGCGTTCCACGCCCAGATGAAGAAGCGTCTATCGGGGAAAACCCCAAAGGGCGTCTCGCGAGGCCAGCTCAACCCGGTACGGCGTAGCGCGCAGGCGGTGCTGCGCACCGTGGCGGACGCCTACGGCATCAAGCCGGCCGCGGCGCTAGCGCGTCACAGTGGACCCGCGTTCAAGCAGACGGTCTATCTGTTGCGCCGGCGGGCCAATCTGAGTCTGCGGGAAGTCGCCGCGATGGCGGGGGTGACGATCGGACGGGTGGCGCAGATCCAGAGTGAGATCGAATCGCTCCCGACCGATAAGAAACTGGAACGGATCGTCGCCAGACTATAAAGTATAGGCCTGACCCCATGCATGTATGACCCCATGCATGCATGATGGGAACGAGATTGCACAGCTCGCCGTCCGTAATGGCTTTAGATAAATCTGTCCCTCTTTTCGGTATTGCAATTACAGAGGACTCTCGCCTACTGAATGTTCCCGCGTCCGTTGCCCCGGTATACAAAGTTTGGCTGAACGGCCTTGATCTGCGCGTTCAGCCCGCGCAGCTCCTCCATCTTGGCTGGTCCCGGATCCTCAGTGAGTGTTACGAGGAAGAGGTTGCGCCCCAGACCCTGAGTGCCCTTGATCCCGAAACGCCCGTAGAGGTCGGCGATGGCCTTAACATCGGCTCCCGCGGCGAGCGTAACGAGATACTCCCCAGGCACCCGGGTCTGACGCGACGAAAAGTCCATAGGCGTCGGCGCAGGGTCGCGCGGCGTCTGGCTGCAGGCAGACCCCGCGGCCAGACCCGTCATGGCCAGCACAAGTCCGATGCACCGCCGCCCCCCGCATTGCATGCCGCCTCCTATTGCACGGTGGCCGTCAGGCCCGTGGGCGGGTTGATGAACGCCAGAGACGACATGACATCGACCGCCTTGCCGGTCGTGGTTTTGCCGGCGAGGGCGGGGACGGATCTGCCGCCATTCTTGATGGCGTTGGCGGTATCGGCGAAGGTGTACTGCGGGTTGAAGGCGCGCAGCATCGCGGCGAGCCCCGCGACCTCGGGCGTGGCCATGGAGGTACCGTTTTCGATTTGATAGGTGTTGGTCGTGAGCGTCAAGGTATTGATCGAGAAGCGGGTAATTCCAATACCGAAATCGCCGGGCGTTGTCGCTCCGGTCGCGAGCTTGAAGCCGACCAGGCAACTAATTATCCCCGCGCAGCCGCTGATATCCAGGGAAACGGGGAATACCGAGCCGCTGGTATGGACAGGACCGACAATACCGTCCTGTAGGGCGCCTGCGCCGAAGGGGTTAACACCGCTCGGATCCACCCCCACGACAAAACTGTCCCCGCTATTGGCAAGATTGACCGCGGCACTAAAGTTCAAGGTCACGGCGTTGACTGCGGAGGTATTGAACCCTTTGGCCGCCGTGTCGTTCAGGTTGGGCCCATACTTGGTAATAAGAAAATTTGCGGGATCGACTAGAAAATCGTTGCCGCCGTTGAGCACATGAGTCCAGCCGTTGCTGATCGTCCAGGCAGTCAGAGGGTCGGTCGTCGTCGCAACCGTCCCCGCAAAGGTGCTTAAGATGTTTGTCCCCGGTGCGCCGACGTCGACGCTTGTCGCCCCCCAGTTCGATAAACTCGCGAGCGCGTAGTTCTGATCGAGCGCGGCGACGCAAACCAGGTTCGGCTGGGTGAAGTTGCAGGGATAACTGGCGCCGCCTGCGGCGTCATTGTTGTTGGTCTCGTTGCCTGCCGCCACCACCACCACGAGGTCGCTATTTTGCGCGTTGCTGATGGCGTCGCTGAAGGCCTGGTCGAAGGGCACGCTGCCGGCGAGGCTCATGTTGATCACCTTGGCGCCGTTGGTCACTGCGAAGCTGATGCCTTGGGTAATGGTCGCCGTCGTCCCGCTACCCGTGGCATTCAGCACGCGCACCGCCATGATGCTGGCCTTCTGGCACACGCCAGTGGTGCCCGTGCCGTTGTTACCCACGGCGCCGATGATGCCGGCGACATGCGTGCCGTGGCCGTTAAGATCCATCGGGTCGGTGTCGTTGTCGACAAAGTCATGGCCGTGGTTCGGGCTGCCGTTCCACATGTTGGCGGCGAGGTCTTCCTGGGTGTAGTTGACGCCGGTATCCAAAACCGCCACCACGACGCTGCTGCAGTCGGTGATGTGGTCCCAGGCCTTCTCGATGCCCATGTCATCGCCCGCCGTGCCGGCCTTGGGCGTATAAGTGCCGGTGGTGATGGTCTGGCCGGTGTTCTTGAACGCCCAGAGCTGGCCGTATTGCGTGTCGTTTGGCACCGCTGTGGCGTGATAGATGTAGTTGGGCTGGACGTATTCGACGTTCGGGTCGTTCCGGTAGGCCGTGAGCGCCGTCTCCACCGTCTGGCCGGCGCCGATCTTGACCTGCGCCCAGCCGGGCTGATTCAGGTTGGCGAGGACGGAGTGTCCCCGGGCCGCCATGGTCGCCATGCGCTCCTGCATGCTGGCCGTGGGTTTGAACTTCACGAGCACCTCGCCCGGCACGTACTGCGACGCGGCCGCGCCGGCGAGATTGGGCAACGCGAAGGGAGCAGCGGCAACCTGAGCGTACAGCGTCAAGGCAGCACCGACGAGCGCGGCCAGGGCCATCGAGCGCAACGGTGTTTTCATGGGAGTCTCCTGCCTGTGTCAGGGCACGATCACGGTGAACGGCTGCGAGGGCGCGCTGAGGCTGCCGGTGCTGCCGCCTTGCGCATCGAGCGCCGCGAAGGCGCTCACGGTCACGGTGTAAGTCCCCGTCTGCAATGTAGTAACGGTGGATGTCGGTGCCGTGAGTCCGGAGGTGAACGGCGCGTTGATCGTCGGCTGGCCGCTGATCGCGACCTCGTAGCCGCCGCCCGCGCTGTTGACCCCCTTTTCGTGGTTGGGCGCCCAAGCCAGGGTGACGGTGTGGTTCGTCCCTGGTGGGGGGCTTGACCCGTCACCTCCGCTGCCACAACCGGAAAGAACAACCACGAACAGGCTTGCGACAACAAGCCGGTAAGGTAGAAGTCGAGATCCCATGAACCCTCCCAAGTTCAGCGAACTGGGCAGGGTACGCTCGTAGCCATTTCTTCGTCAAATCCCACCGTCGAAACAAAGTACCCCTAGCGAGTAAGGGGTCAGGCCTATACTTTATAGCCGATCGGGCGTAGCCTCACGCAATGACCCGACCGCTACGTCTGGAGTTCGCCGGGGCGCTCTACCACCTCACCGCCCGCGGGGACCGCTAGGAGCCGCTCTTCAAGACGAGCGAGTGGTCATGAGATTGAGTCCGCTTCTCTTCACAGAACGCTAGCGAAGGCGGTCGAAAGCTATGCAGTATAGGCCTGACCCCATGCACGAGAAGTTGTCTTAGAACCTGTATTTCACTTCCAACCCGTATTCCCGCGTCTCGTTTTCCGGTTCAAACAGGCCGAAACCGAAACCGATAGGCACGATATCCGAATCCTCGATACTCCAGTAATGCATCCAAGGGCCGAATGCCCATGAACCATTCTCTGCTATCACCGAAAGGCGATAACCGTATCCTTTGTCTTGCTTATTGGTCGCATCGCTAAACCCGATACCGGTATCGGTGAGCTGCGATATCTGTCTTCCTCTAATGAAGTAATCATACTCAATGGTGGGGGCAATCACCCACTGACCGTTGACATTGATGCGTGAGGTCAACCCTAGAGGGGCGTACAAATAGTTGGAATAGCGCTGATAACCAACCGCGCCGGTGGAAGTCGTGCCTCTCATATCATTGTAGAGATAGCGGTAGCCGAGCCCCGCAAAAGGCGAAAGGGAAACCCCACTGTGCGGCAAAAAATCTTTGCCGAAGACCCCTCGCGTTTCGAGAATCCAATCCGGAACCGAATTCTTCGTACCGGAGCCCTCGTATTTGAGCGAGCCGTTCGCGTATCGCCCGTCAACCTTGAAAAACCACTGACCGGCGCCGGTGTAGGTATAGGCGCCGGTGACGCCCACTCTGGCCCCCCAGATCTTTACCCCTGCACTCGGCTCCTCATAGCGATAGTCCGACAGCTGCCCCCCGACCTCCCAGCCGGGCCGGGTAACCAGGGGATCGGCCGCTACGCTTGTTTGTGCCGATGCGACTGGGGAAATGGCAACGAGAATTGCTGCAGTGATGAGTGCTTTACTCATGTGGGCTCCCTTACCTAAGGACCGGCGCAGAAATGAATCAATGGGGTCAGGCCTTCATGGCACTACCTTAAGCATTTTGTTAGGGTCGTGCGCAGAAATGCGGATGGCTGAGAGCCTCGCGTTGTTCTGATCGTGGTGTCTGAAATCACGTTTGATAACAAGGAGGATCAGCCATGGTGGATGCTACCAAAAAAACGCTTGAGAAAAAACTAAGAAACTAAGCATGGCAGGCCGAATTCCACCGGCCTTGTTTTTTGCGTCGTGCCACTGTCACGTTTCCTGACTCAATTCCTTAATACTGCTGTCAAAAACGGTCTCTAGGATTCGTCCCGGCTGAGTTCGCTCACTTCCGGTGTGCGGCTCATCACACTCGAAGTCGGGAAATTTGGTTCAATACTCAATCCTGTAGGCCTTATGGAAGATTCAAACGTCAAGATGGACCGCCGCAGTTTTCTCAAGCGCTCGACGCTGTTTGCCGGGGGCATCGTCACCGCCACCACGCTGCAAACGCTGGCCGCACATACGGCCTATGCAAAGGAATTGCCACCGGAGGGTCGCGGGAGGGGCAAGGGCCCGATGGGCAAAGGCTACGGTGCTCTCAAGCCGGTGGCCGACCAGAACGGCGATCTGATCCTGGCGCTGCCGGACGGATTTCACTACACCACCTTCGGCAAGACCGGGGATGCAATGAGCGATGGCTTCGCGACTCCGGCGGTTCACGACGGCATGAGCGCGTTCAAGGGTCCCGATGGCACGATTCGCCTGATCCGCAATCACGAGCTTCGCAACGCGGCCGGCGACTTCGCTTTCGGCGTGGTGGGACCGGCATCCACTCGTTACGATGCGCTGGCCGGCGGTGGCTGCACGACCGTGGACTACGATCCGAAGCACAAGCGCATCGTGCGCGACTTCATCAGCATCAACGGCACGCTGGTGAATTGCTCCGGCGGGCGCGCTTACAACGACGTCGGCTGGATCACCTCGGAAGAGACGACCAGCGGCCCCAACAACGGCTATGGCAAGAAGCACGGTTACAATTTCCTGGTACGCGCGGACATCAATGCACCCGAACCGGCGGTGGCCTTGACCGCGATGGGCCGGTTTGCGCACGAGGCCGCCGTTGCCGATCTCGAGAGCGGCATCGTTTACCAGACCGAGGATTCCGGCGGCAACAGCGGCTTCTACCGCTTCCTGCCGAACGACGCGGAGAATCTGCTCGCCGGCGGTGTACTGCAGATGGCCAAGATTCGCGGCGTCAACGGCTACGACACCCGCACCAACCAGACTGTGGATGCCGAACTGCCGGTGGAGTGGGTCACCATCGACAATCCCGATCCGGACCCGGTGACGACCGCGAATAGCTGCTTCGCACAGGGATTTGCCAAAGGTGGCGCGCGCTGGAACCGTCTTGAAGGCATTTTCCGCGGCGATGACGGCACCATGTATTTCGTCTCCACCAGCGGCGGCAACGCGGCACGCGGCCAATTGTGGCAGTTCATCCCCAGCTTTACCGGCGGCGGCACGCTGGTGCTGGTGTTCGAGTCTCCGAACAGCAGCGTTCTGGATTCACCGGACAACCTGTGCGTGACGCCCAGCGGCGGTATCCTGTTCTGCGAAGACGACGCCAGCGGCGACAGTGACACCCATCCGCTCGCCCCGGGAATCACCGACATCAACCGCCTGGTCGGCATGGGCCGCGGCGGCGAACCGTTCGAATTCGCGGTCAACATTTTCAGCGACAGCGAGTTTGCCGGAGCCTGCTTCAGCCCGGACGGGGAAATTCTGTTCGTCAACATCGAGGGCGGCAACAGCATCGGCAGCGGCATGACCTGTGCGATTACCGGTCCGTGGCGCCGCGGGGCGCTGTAAGACGCCCCGCTATCAACGGAAGTCCTGCGCGCGGTGATTTGCGGCTGGCGCGAGCTTCCTTTATTCACAGGCTCCGCTCCGACGGGGCCTTTTCTTTTTCCGAACGCCGGTTCGCGTTATATTGTCGCCATGAACCTCGAGCGCATCACTGTCGAATTCCACGCCGAGGAAGAAACTAACCGCACCGTCAACTGAGACGCGGCTGCGGCGTTCTCGCTGTCACGACCCCGTTGACCGCACCCTTGCCCTCCTTGCTGGCGACAATTCGAAATGCAGCGGCTTTGCTGTTGGCTGCGATGCTGTGCGGATGCGCCACTTTCCGCAGCTATGACGCGGAACTCGCCAACACGATCAACCTCGCGGCGAGCGGTAACGTGGACGGCGCGATTAAACTGCTCGAGCGCACCAACAGGCGCGGCAGGAAGGACCTGCTCTATTACTTCGAGCTGGGCGAACTGGAGCGCCTGAGGAACCGTTACGAGGAAAGCCAGAAGGCCTGGATGGCGGCGGACGTGCGGGTGCAGGCCTGGGAACGAACGGCGGCCACGAATCCGGAAAAGCTGGTCGGCAACGTGGCGAGCGTTTTGATCAACGACAAGGCGCGCCCTTACGTGGGCCACGATTACGAGAAGGTCATGCTGACCACGCGGCTGGCGCTCGATCACCTGGCCCGCGGCGATTTCGACACCGCGCGCGTGGACATCAAGAGGACCCACGAGCGCGAGGCGGTAATCGCCGCGCTGCGGGAGCAGGAGCTGCGCAAGACCGAGGAGGAAGCGAAGAAGCGCGGCGTGCAGACCAGCTTCAAGGAACTGAACGGCTATCCGGTCCAGTCCATCGACAATCCGGAAGTAAACGCGCTCAGGAACAGCTACCAGAGCGCGTTCAGCCACTACCTCGCCGGCTTCGTTTACGAGGCGCTGGGCGAACCGAGCCTGGCCGCCGCGGGCTATCGGCAGGCGATCGAACTGCGGCCGAACCAGCCGCTGCTGGAACAGGCGCTCGCCGGGCTAGACTCGCGCACCGGCGTCAGGGAGGACGGCTACACCGACGTGCTGTTCGTGGTCGAGTCGGGCACCGCACCTGCGCGAAAGTCGCAGCACTTCAGTCTGCCCTTCCCCTACAGGGACAGGATGCTGATCGTGCCGGTGTCCTTCCCGGTGATCGCGCCGGCGCAGCCGGCTTACGTGCCGGGCCAGTTACAGATCGAGGGCGAAGCCCCGATCGACATCGCCGTCATCACCAGTATCGACCTGATGGCGCGCAAGGCGCTGCAGGAAGAGATGCCGGGCATCGTACTCAGAGGTATCATTCGCTCGACGGCCAAAGCGGTGGCGCAATACCAGGCAGGGAAGAACGATCAATCCGGGCTGGCTGCGTTCGCGATTGCGATCGGCTCGATGATCACGGAGTCGGCCGACGAACGCGGATGGCGTTCGCTGCCGGCGCAGATTGCGATAGCGCGAGCGCGCATAGCGTCGGGCGAACATACCATCACGCTGCAGACCCCGGAAGGCGTGCGCAGCGTGCAACTGAACCTGGCTGGCCGCTATGCCGTGGTAGGCTTACGTCTGCTGCGCAGTGAGCTTTTTGTGCAGTCCCCGGAAGCGGTGGCCCCTGGGGGCGGCCAGCAATCGACTGATGATCGAGCCGCGCCGGCACCGTCAACTGGTGGCAGGCCGGAAACGTTGGAACAGCAGCCCCACACGATGGAGACCTCAAAATGAACCGTACATGGACGATCATCGCACTGCTAGTGGCTGCGCTTGGCGCCGGCTGCGCCGCCAAGAAGGGCTTCGAGAAGCCCGGATTCTCCTTCGGTTGCCCGATCGGGGACGCGAAAGTAAGCTCGATGGAGGACCTGGTCAAGCTCAAGGTCGTACACGAAGGCAAGCGCACGACCATCTTGGCGACCGAGATGCGCTGCACGATGACAGGCGATCTGTATAAGGTTGATGTCAACCTCAACAATGACAGCTCCCAGGTCAAGCGCGTCACCTACAAGTTCCGCTGGATCGACCGCGAGGGGATGCGGGCCTGGGAGGAGGAAGTCTGGAAGCCGCTGCTTATGTACGAGAACAGCAACATTACGGTCAGCGCCGTGGCACCGACCAACAAAGCCGTGGACTTCCGCCTTATCCTGCTGAGCCAGGAGTAGCCCCAACCGCGGACGCGTCGACAGACGGAACGATGGCCCTCGTGCACCGGAAGCCAATTTTGCGAAATGGAGAGTATCCAATGATCGATTTGAGCCGCCCCCGCCGCCTTGTTCTGCTAACGCTGCTCGCTGCCCTGGCGATCACCGCCGGCTGCGCCAAGGACACGGTCCGCTATGGCGACGCGCGAGGGGTCGAGACTGTGACCAACGAATTCGGCTCCACCGACCTGCAGCTCATCGCCGAATCCCTGACCCGCTCGATGCTCGGCGCGCCGGTTGTGGCCGGCGGCAACCTGCCGATCGTCACCGTGCAGGAAGTAAAGAACAAGACCAGCGAATACATCGATACCCGTGCCATCACCGACAGCATCCGCGCCGAACTGCAGAAAAGCGGCCGGATACGGTTTGCGGTGGATGCGGCGGCGATGCAGCAGCAGATAGAGGAGCTGGAGCGCCAGCAGAGCCAGTACTACGATCCTCAGAAGTCCGCCGAAGTCGGCAAGATGGTCGGCGCGGCCTTCCGCATGGAGGGCAACATCACCTCGATCGTGAAACAGGTGAAAGACGTGAAGGATGTGTACTACAAGTTCAATCTCCAGCTCTGGAACGTCCGGAACGGACTGCTGGAATGGACCGACGAAAAGGAAATCCGCAAAACCACGACCAAGGGTTGAGATGCAGCGACGCCACAGTTGATGGAATCAGGGCGCAGTTTCGCCGCCAATCAAGGAGGGGATGATGGGAAGGGGTGACGCACGTACGCGCCGCGGCAAGCTGTTCCGCGGCAGCCATGGCAAGACCCGCCCGAAGGGCAAGAAGAAAAGAAAGCCGCTGAAGGTTACGGCGGGAAGAGCGGGCCGCGGCAAGCCGCACTGAACGCATTCCGGCGCAAGCCAGGAAATGACGCCCGGCAGAAATCCGCCGGGCGTTTTCTTGTCGGACGGCTCTCGCAAGCCGCGGGTGCGCCGGATTTCGACGGCACACGCCCTCATGCGAGCGGCCCCAGCGCCGCGGCATAGCGTTCGACGCATTGCAGACCGAACGCGTCCGCGGCGAGCGCGGGCATGCGGTCATGCACCGCACCCAATCCGAGCCGCCGGGCAGCCAGACGCTTGCCGTAACAGTGCAGCGTGTCCAGCGACTGCATGACGAACACGATCGCCGGCAGCACTTCGCGGTAAATCGATTCGGCCTCGGCTTCCCTGCCCGCGCCGAACAGATCGAAAATGCGCGCCTGCCGGTCGAAGGTATCGGCCGCCGGAATCATTCCGGCACAGCCCGCGCGCAGGTTATCGGTGAGTTCCAGTCCGCCGCGGCCGTTGAACACCGTTACCCGCCCCCCGGTTTCCTCGATCACCCGGCGAATCGCGAGTGCCGGGCCCTCGCCCTTGAGGATGCGGAAATTCGCATGATTGCGCGCAATCATGTCGATGCCTGCGGCGGTGAGGCCCACGCCGAGATACTCGGGCGCGTTCTGGATGGCGACCGGAATGTCGAGACGGTCGGCCACCGCCCCGAAAAAGCGCACGAAGAACTGCTCCGGCACGCCGCGATCGGGCGGCGGCTGCAGGATCACCCACGATGCGCCGTGCGCCTGCGCGAATCTTGCGAACTCGACTTGCGAGTCGACGGTGGGCGCGTTCACCGTCACCGCCAGCGGCAGCCGCCCTGCCAGGTCTTCTACCACCCATTCCACCAGTTGCCGCCGCTCCGCATCCGCGAGCTTGTTCACTTCGGTGCCCAGCCCCAGCATCGCCATGCCGTGGGCGCCGTTATCCACGAACGCCTGTACCTGGCGCCGTGTCGCATTCCGGTCCAGCTCGCCCTGCGCCGTGAAAAAGGCGAAAAGCATCGGGTAGATGCCGCGCGGCGTCTCGTTCTTGTCCATCCGTTCCAGACTCCCCAAAAAATTGACCATCATAGGCGCTGCAATAGCCTGGCTCAAATTGTGCTCTCCGATTCGGTGTACCATTTTTTCCGGATTGAACCGTACCAATAGAGGAGACCAAATGAATATCGCGCGTGTCCGCAACGCCGTGCTCGGCGCAGCCGTTTTCCTTTCGACGACCTGCGCCGGCGCGATGACCCCGGAGGAGATCGTCGCCGCGCTCAAGCGTGCCGAAAACAGCACCGGCAACATTGCCGACGCGGTGGAAGAGGCAACCGGTGCGCGCGGCTGGATGTCGTCGGACATGAAACCGATCTACGACGCCAAGATCGTCGGGCGTGCCGCCACTGCGCTGATGCGCCCGGTGCTGCGAACCGACAACCGCAAGTATCGGAACCATCTGCTCGAGATCCTGGATGAGGCCGAGCCGGGCAGCGTGCTCGTTTACGTGATGGCGGATGGACTGGAAATCGCGGCGATGGGCAATCTGATGGCCACCACAGCGAAGGCGCGCGGCCTTTCGGGCGCGGTGATCGACGGTGCCGTTCGCGACATTGCCGAACTGCGGCGCATGGGTTTTCCGGCTTGGTCGCGGCGCGTGAGCCCGGCCACCTCGGTTGGACGCATGGTAAGCGTCGACAAGCAGATTGCGGTGAAATGCGGCGGCATCCTGGTGCGGCCGGGCGACTACATTGTCGGCGATCCGGACGGCGTGGTGGTGGTTCCGGCGGAGGCGGCGGAGAAGGTGGTCGCGCTGCTCAAGCAGTACGACGACAAGGAATCGAAGATGATTCCGATCATCGAACGCGAGAAGTCCATGCTGAAAGCCCTGGAAATTTACAACAGATACTGAGAACCTCACGGCCAGGTCGCAAAGGACACAGAACAAATCAGAAGGCTTACCACGAAGACACGAAGACTCACGAAGAAAACACAAATTCAGTGAACGCATTCCTTTGGATTGTGCCGGAGACAGAATCTCATTTGAGACTTCTTTGTGTCACTTCGTGTACCCCTCAAGGGGGTATAAAAAAGAATCCTTCGTGTCTTCGTGGTGAGATTCGCGGCTTTCCTTTGCGCACCCCTCAAGGGGGTATTGAAAAGAACCTTTGCGGCGAGTTTCGTTCGGGTTTGTGGCGCCCGGCTGCATGCGACCAGGCCGGGGTTGATCTATAGTTGGAAAATGTACGGCCGTTGCAGATGGGGATAATGATGGAGCTCACGGACGAAGAGGCCAGGTTCATCCGCGGGAAGATCGAGGCCTTGAAGGTCGAGCATCGCGATCTCGACGACATCATCGAGCGCCTGTCCCGGGGCCCGAACCTGGACGAATTACAGATGCGGCGCCTGAAACGGCGCAAGCTGCTGCTGAAGGACCAGATCGCGCTGCTGGAAAGCCAGTTGGTCCCGGACATTCCTGCCTAGCCGCCGCGTTTCCAGACGGCCGGCCGGAGACGTTGAACTGCCGGCCCGCCCGCGCGGTCTAGCGATCAGAATACAGCGAGGAAACCACCCAATGCGCCTTGACACCAACCTATTCAATCGCATCGCGATCGGCCTCGTGTGCGTTGCGTTGCTTGCCGGATGCGCCGGCATGCAGCGCCGCCCGCCGCCCACCATTGAGCAGGTTGTGGAGATGAGCCAAGCCGGTAAGCCCGCGGAAGAGATCATCCGCGAGTTGCAGGACACCCGCGCGGTCTATCTCCTGACCGGATCGCAGATCGCCAGATTGCATGACCAGGGCGTACCCGACGCGGTGCTGGATTATCTGCAGAACGCCTACGCGGAAAGCATCCGCTGGGACGCCCGGCTGCGCTACGAGAATTCGTTCCTGTGGCACGACTGTTTCTACTGCTATCACCGTCCTGTCATCGTCGTGCCCAGGTGAGCGTTACTGCGGCCATCGGGCGCCGCACGCGTACCCGCGTCTGACAAGGAAGGAGAACGAAAATGCTGCCAAAGAATCCCCCAGGTGTTACGAATATCCCGGCCCTGCTGCTGGCCCTTTCCGCGGCCTTTGTGCTGGGCGCATGCTCGATACTTTCCCCCCGCCCGGTCACGCCCATCTCGGAAGTCGTGAACCTGAGCAAGGGCGGGCCCCCGGAGCAGGTCGTCAGCCGCATCCGCTCGTCGCGGACGACCTACGCGCTGCGCGGCTCCGACTTCGGCAAACTCGCCGATGCCGGCGTCCCGCCCAAAGTGCTCGACCACCTGCAGCAATCGTTCTACAACGACGTCGATCTGCTGACCCGCTACTGGGTACTCGGCGAATCGCTGGGCGGCTGCGCTTCGTGCTATCCGCAACCCGTGGACCTTTCGACCCTGGCCCAAGACGGCAACGGCATGGCGGACCCGGGCAACACGTTCAGCTACACCACTTTCTCCCGCCCGCAAGGATTGCCCGACTGGATTACCGCTGTCCCCGGAAAAGTGGGCGCCCCGGGAATCACGGTCGACCAGGTGGCGCAGATGGTCAGGGACGGGAAACCCGCCAACGACGTCGTTGCGGAAATCGACCACTCGCGCATACACGACTTCATCGACACGAGCGGCGGGATCTCGAACATCAGCACTCATTTCACCGTGGGCTTGAGCGGCTCGGAACTCGCGCAACTGCATGCGGATGGCGTGCCCGATCCGGTGCTCGACGCATTGCAGAAGAAGGCCCTTGCGGAGTTCATCGAGTTCCACCGCATTCGTTACCTGAGCTGGGGCAAGGGCAGCATCCAGAAGTGAGCGCCCGCGGCGAACCGGCAAGACGGGGATCGGTCATTCGCCGGCGCTGATGCCTGTCCCGGCGCGGCGAGAGGAGTGGCACACCGCGTAAAAAAACGGCAGTCCCTGCCCGGGACTGCCGCTGACAGATAGGGCGCGGCTTCGCGCCTTATTTTTTTTCGTCGAACAGTCGCAGATCCGTCACCGCGCCGACCGATGCGGTGGACACCAGGTGCGTGTACTTCGCCAGCAGGCCTCGGCTGAAACGCGGCCTGGGCTGCTTCCAGGCGGCGCGGCGCTTGGCCAGTTCGTCGTCGGGCACATTGAGTTGGATCAGTTGCTTGTGCGCGTCGATGGTGATCGAGTCGCCCTCCTTCACCAACGCGATGGTGCCGCCGACGAAGGCCTCCGGCGCGACATGGCCGACCACCATGCCCCAGGTCGCACCCGAGAAGCGGCCGTCGGTGAGCAGGCCAACCGAGTCGCCGAGTCCCTGGCCGATCAGCGCCGAAGTCGGCGACAGCATTTCCTGCATGCCCGGCCCGCCCTTCGGGCCCTCGTAGCGGATCACCACCACGTCGCCCGCCTTGATCTTCTTGGCCATGATCGCCTCCATGGTCTCCTTCTCGGAGTCGAACACGCGCGCCGGCCCGGTGATGACCGGGTTCTTCAGCCCGGTGATCTTGGCGACACAGCCCTCCGGCGCCAGATTGCCCCTGAGAATGGCGAGGTGACCCTGCTTGTACAACGGCGCGCTGAACGGACGGACCACGTCCTGGTCGCGCCGCGGTTCGGCGGGGATGTTCTCCAGTTCCTCGCCGATGGTGCGGCCGGTGATGGTCATGCAATCGCCGTGCAGCAGCCCATTGACCAGCAGCATCTTCAGCACTTGCGGCACGCCTCCGGCCTCGTGGAAGTCCACCGCGACATACTTTCCCGAAGGCTTGAGGTCACAGAGCACCGGTACCTTGCGGCGGATGCGCTCGAAATCATCGATGGTCCATTCGACTTCCGCGGCCGAGGCAATCGCCAGGTAATGCAGCACCGCATTGGTCGAGCCGCCGGTGGCCATCACCAGGCTGACGACGTTCTCGATGGACTTGCGGGTGATGATGTCGCGCGGGCGGATGTTCTTCCTGATCGCGTTCACCAGCACGCGCGCCGAATCGGCGGCGGAGTCGGCCTTTTCCGGGTCGGTTGCCGCAAGTTGCGAGGAGCCCAGCAGGCTCAGTCCGAGAGCCTCGAACGAGGACGACATGGTGTTGGCGGTGAACATGCCGCCGCACGCGCCCACGGTCGGACAGGCGTTTCTCTCGATGCCGTCGAAGTCCTCCTGGCTCATCTTGCCGGCGGTGAACGCGCCCACCGCCTCGAAGGCGCTGGCGATGGTCAGAGCCTGTCCCTTCCAGTTGCCCGGCTTGATGGTGCCGCCGTAGACGTAGATTGCCGGCACGTTCATACGCGCCATCGCCATCATTCCGCCGGGCATGTTCTTGTCGCAGGCGCCGATCACCAGGGCTCCGTCCATCATCTGTCCGTTGACCGCGGTTTCGATCGCGTCGGCAATCACCTCGCGCGACACCAGCGAGTACTTCATGCCGTCGGTGCCCATGCCGATGCCGTCGGTGACGGTGGGCGTGCCGAACACCTGCGGCATCGCTCCGGCCTCGCGCAGTGCCCGCATGGCGCGATCCACCAGAGGCTGGATGCCGGCATTGCAGGGGTTCATGTTGGAGTGCCCGTTGGCCACGCCGACGATCGGTTTTTCGAAATCATCGTCGTTGAAATCGACGGCGCGAAGCATCGCGCGGTTGGGCGAGCGGGCCACACCCGCGGTGATCAATTTGCTGCGCCAGTTATCTGCCATGTTCCCCCCCTGGTACTGTGGAATTCGGCTTGCGGATTGCCATGCCTGGGCCAGTGCTGCGGCCATTGCACGGATGAAGGCCGCAAGTTTGGACGCGCCGCCCATAGGTGTCTAATATATTATTTGAGGACTTTTGATACTAATCACGAATCAAATGGAACTGCGCCACCTGCGCGAATTCCGCCAACGATCCCCCCTGGTGAACCTGACCCTGCGTGAATCCACCACCAACGCCCAGATCCGCGATCTGCTCGGCGGCCGCATCGACGTGGGCTTCGTGCTGCCGCCGATCGATGAGCCGGCGCTGCGCGTATTCGTTGATTTGGCCCTGCAGGCCGCCGGTTCGAGGACTCCGGTAAGGGCGAAGAGGTCAACCGCGTGAACAGCGCTGCCGTTGAGCTCTCAGCACTCCTGCCCGACGAGGCGGCCACGCTTGGTTTCGGAGAAAAACTGGCGCTGATACTGCAACCCGGATTGTTCGTCGCGCTCTCGGGCGAGCTGGGCAGCGGCAAAACCACGCTGGCCCGCGGCATCCTGCGCGGGCTGGGATACGAGGGAAAAGTGAAAAGTCCGACGTACACACTGGTTGAACATTACAAACTTTCTAGGTTAGACTTATATCACTTTGATTTTTATCGGTTCAAGGATTCGCGGGAATTACTGGAGGCAGGCTTCAGGGACGACTTCGATTCCCGCAACGTCTGCCTGATCGAATGGCCCGAACGGGCGCAAGACCTGCTGCCCATCGCAGACCTGAGCGTTTCGCTTATGGAAGAGCGCGGCGGACGGCGTGTCCGGATCGCCGCACAAACGGAGTTGGGAAAAACTTGTCTGGCACGGATCGCAACCTAAAGCAGTTGAACGCTGGCCCGGGTGAGAACTGCGGGCGGCAGCGATCCCGCCGGTGCGCTGTCTTGCTTGTCACAGCATTGGCCGTTTTTCTGGCGGCACTGTCCGGCGCGCATGCCGCCACGCAGGTGAGTTCCGCGCGCATATGGCCGGCGCAGGAATACACGCGCATCACGCTGGAATCGGGGGCGCCGATCGCGCACAACGTCTTCACCATCGCCAATCCCGACCGCCTGGTGCTAGACCTCGAAAACGTGGAATCGAGCACGGCTCTCGATGTGCTGTCCGCCAAGATCTCGCCGGATGATCCCTACGTAAGCGGCGTGCGCATCGGCCGCTTCAAGCCCGGCGTCATTCGCCTGGTGCTGGACCTGAAGGCACAGGTCAAGCCGCAGGTCTTCACGCTCAAGCCGGTCGGGGACTATGGCCATCGGCTGGTGCTGGACATCTATCCGGTCGAACCGGTCGACCCGATCCTCGCCCTGCTCGAAAAAAAAGCCGTCCCGGCGCCGGCCAGCGGAAGCGCAACACCGGCTACACAGCCGGACCAGCCCGCAAGCCGCGCAGCGCGGGCGCCGGCCGCGCCGGGCGCCAAAAAGCCGTTGGCGGAGGTGCTACGCCTGGTCACCGTCGCCATTGACGCCGGACACGGCGGCGAGGATCCGGGCGCAAAGGGCCGCAGTGGCACCTACGAGAAGCACGTTACGCTTGCAATCGCCAAGCGGCTCAAGGCGCTCGTGGACGCTGAGCCAAACATGCGCGGCGCGCTCATTCGAAACGGCGACTACGTCGTAAAACTCGCAGACCGGGTCGAAAAGGCAAAGAAGTTAAATGCTGATCTGTTTGTGTCTATCCATGCGGATGCATTCATCAAACCCCACGCCCGCGGTTCGTCGGTATTCGCGCTGTCCGAGCGTGGCGCGACGTCGGCGGCCGCTCGTATCCTGGCGGAAAAGGAAAACCAGGCAGACCTGATAGGCGGAGTCAATCTGGAAATCTACGAACCCATTCTTAAGCAAGTACTGGTCGACTTGTCGCAGACCGCCACGATCAACGACAGCCTGAAGCTTGCCAAAGCGGTGCTCGGTGAACTGGGCGAAGTGAACGATCTCCACAAAGCTCACGTCGAGCAGGCCGGCTTTGCGGTGCTCAAGGCCCCGGACATCCCCTCGATCCTGGTCGAGACCGCCTTCCTTACCAACCCCGACGAGGAAAGAAAACTCAAGGACGAAAAGTATCAGGACAGGATGGCGCAGGCGATTCTGGTGGGCATCCGCAAATACTTCGCCGCGAATCCACCGCTGGCTCGTTCCAGGCTGGCGCAAAACTGAGAGCAAGGATGAAGGATGAAGGATGAAGGATGAAGGCGGGAGAGCAAGGGTGAATGTTGAAGGCGGAAGGAGGGGTTAGAGCAAAAAGGCGAGAGGACGGGGTGCGCTCCGCGTACTCATAACTTCATCCTTCATCCTTCATCCTTCATCCTTCATCCTTCATCCTTCATCCTTCAT
>JBBPIT010000013.1:0-29556 GCA_038040175.1 Pseudomonadota bacterium
AATACCCTGTTTGAAATTTTTCAATTGAGTGACCAAATACCAATCGCTCATACCCGCCAGCCGGGGGGCGTTCATCGCCTGTCTGCCCCGCCCATCGGAACCGTGACAGGCTGCGCAAGTCTCATAAATCTTTTGACCATTGGCGGTGGTCCTGCTCACAGTAGGCGGGGCAGGCTTATCCGGCAGCGTCTTGATATAAGCGACGACGTTGTCTATGGCGGCGTCATCTACCAGCGTTGCCGCCATCGGCGCCATCATTTTACCAAAAACATCTTTTTCGTGTGTGCCCCGGGCACCCTGCTTGTAATATTTCAATTGCCGTTTCAGATACCAGTCTCCTTGCCCGCTCAATTTCGGCGCATACAGCGCAGGGTTACCCTCCGCTTGCAAGCCATGACAGGCAGCACACACTGCATAGAGTGGCTTGCCTGCTGCAGCATCGCCGGCTACTTGAGCTGAGAATTGCGCGAACGTCGGATAGCTGCTTAACCATGCCTGAAACGCGCGCTCCTCTTCGACGATCACTTTGCCACGCATGACGTAGTGCCCGATGCCGCATAATTCGTTGCAGAGGATATCGAATTTTCCGGTCCGGGTGGGGGTGAACCAGACGTAGGTGACCAGGCCCGGCACCAGATCCATCTTGACCCGGAACTGCGGTACGGTGAAGTCGTGCAGGACGTCTATAGAGCGGAGCAGCGCCTTGACCGGTCTGTCGAGGGGGAGATGTAGCTCCGGGCTTGATATCAAGACGTCGTCCTGTCCGTTGGGATCGTTTGGATTGATCCCGAACGGGTTTTTCTCGCTGACGTACCGGGCATCGACGGTGCCCATCACGCCGTCCTTCCCGGGGAAGCGAAAGCCCCAGTACCACTGCTGGCCAACGACCTCAAACACCGCCGCGTCTTTCGGGACCTCGACGAATTTCGCCCATACAATTAAGCCGGGGGCCAACATGGCGATGATTCCCACCGTGGTCAATCCGATAAGCGCCGCCTCCAGCTTTTTGTTCTCGGGTTCGTACTCCGCCCGTCTTCCCCTCCGGTGACGGTAGCGCAGCACGGCATAGGCCATAAACAAATTGATGGCGACGAAGACAAACCCCGTGACCCAGAACGTGATGGTTACTGTCTCATCGATCGCGACCCAATTGGAGGCGATCGGTGTGAAATACCACGGGCTCAGGTAGTGAAACAGGACGGAGCCAAGGACCAATAAAACCAATACGATTGCTACGACCATAGCGATGGCCCCGGTTGATTGGGCCGAATATCGTCGGCGATAAGTAACGAATAGTGTGCCATCGCCAACTCTCCGAACCCTATTTAGTCAGTCCTTATAAGTCATTGTGAATCTATTGTCCACAGGGTCCAGCCGGCCTGCTTCCTTGCTATGGCTGGTGGCCATGTGCTACATTTTGGCCCGCGAAAAGCGATGGGTTTGCGTCTTGCCGGCCCTTCGCAGGGGATTGCGAAACGGGTCTTTGGCGTGGACTGCAATGGTGTGGAGGCGGCGGCGGAACTGACGCTCGTCGCCCGGCGCAACAATTCCCTCTCCTCGGGTGGCAGGTTTCTCGTTCTGGGTTCCCTTGCGGCAGTTGTTCTTGCGATTTCCCTCGGATTCGCGTTAAGCGGCGCATGGCTGATCCTCCCTTTCGCAGGACTGGAACTGCTGGTGGTGGGTCTGGCATTCCGTTGCATGGAGCAGCGCGCCGCCTGAAAGAACACCTGAGAATCCATTGATGCAAGGCACTCTTTTGGGGGAAGTATGATCAAGACGTTGTTGCAAAAAATCGGCGCGGGCGCGGCTTTGATGCTGGTCTCCAGCCTGGTCTGGGCGCAAGCCAAGTACAACCTGCAGGAGCCGCAGACCGAGGTTGCCCGCCAGATGTACGACCTCCACACCATCGTTCTGGTCATCTGCCTGGTCATTTTCGTCGGCGTGTTCGGCATGATGTTCTACTCGGTGATCAGGCACCGCAAGTCGGTCGGACACCAGGCTGTACAGTTCCACGAGAGCACCACCGTGGAAATCATCTGGACCGTGGTTCCTTTCTTCATCCTGATCGGCATGGCATGGCCTGCGACCCAGGGCGTGCTGGCGATGAAGGACACCTCTTCTCCCGACTTGACCGTCAAGGTCACCGGCTATCAGTGGAAGTGGAGCTACGAATACCTGAAAGGCGAAGGTGATCTTTCCGGCGTGGCCGACGGCGTGATGTTCTACAGCACGCTCGCCACCCCTCACGATCAGATCTACGGCTCTGCCGCCAAGGGCGAAAATTATCTCCTGGAAGTGGATAACCCGCTGGTGGTCCCGGTCGGCAAGAAGGTGCGTGTCCTGATCACCGCCAACGATGTGCTGCACGCCTGGTGGGTGCCTGCCTTTGGCGTAAAGCACGATGCCGTTCCCGGGTTCATCCGCGACGCCTGGTTCAGGGTCGAAAAGCCGGGGACCTACCGCGGCCAGTGCGCAGAACTGTATGGCAAGGAACACGGCTTCAAGCCGATCGTGGTGGTCGCGATGGAGCACAAAGATTTCGCCGACTGGGCGGCCAAACAAAAGACCGCTTCGGCTGCAGGGAGCGCAACGACAATCGCCGCGGGCGGCGGTGCGGGACAGACTGCCAAATAGAAATACCGCGCCGACGAACAGCAATAAGAAAAACAGAAGGAGAAGGAGACCCGCGGGATAAGCGGGCGATTGGGGCCGCACACCACAACTGTGCGGCTGTTTTTTTTAGAACCCCTGCTGCGGAATGATGCCGAAGTAGTAGCCGATCATGAGCAACAGGAACAAGGTAACGGAAAGCGCAATGCGGACGGTCAGAGCCTTCACCGTGCGGTCCGATTGTCCCTTGTCGCGGATCAGGTAGATCAGCGCCGAGGCGAGGCTGGCAACGATGACGATGAGAAAGGCGATGACGACGAGTTTCATGATCGCGGAGGCCGGAGCAGGTGGGGCCCAGTGTAGCCGATACGCCTTGCTGGCATCCACTTGCGCGGCGAATACGCGGTGCAATGGTTTTCGCTGTGTGGATTAATTGCTTTTCTCTACGTGTTCTTTCATGTCAGACGCGCCCGATCCGAAAAAGACCCGGAAAATTCTGCTCCTCCTGGGCACGATTAGCCTGGCGCCGTTCGTTGCTTCCGTCCTGCTGTATTACTTATGGAAGCCGCAGACATTCACCAACTATGGCGAGTTGCTGAAGATCACCCCGCTAGCCGACGTCGCGGTCGCGGATCGCGACGGCAAGGTCTTCCGTTTCGACGAACTGCGCGGCAAGCGGGTGTTCCTTATGGTCGATTCCGGCGGCTGGCTGCAGAAGGACGACTGAAAGAAGGCAAAGAATGCAGGATTCGGCAGTCTGGCAGTTCTCCCTGAATGCACTGCACGCGGCGGCGTGGGGCGGGTCGTTGCTGGTGGCGCTAGTCGTGTTTGCACGCTACCTGCAGCTGCGCACGCTGGTGATTGCTACCACGGTGGTGACGCTCGGGCTGGTCATGCTCGGCGCCTACGTGCGGCTGACCGACGCCGGGCTTGGCTGCCCGGACTGGCCCGGTTGCTACGGCAAGCTGTCGCCGACGCATGCGGCGGCGGAAATCCGCGCTGCCGAGGCCGTCGCGCCCGCCGGTGCGGTGTCGCTGCCCAAGGCCTGGAACGAGATGCTGCATCGCTACTTCGCTTCGTT
Source organism: Pseudomonadota bacterium (assembly GCA_038040175.1). GTDB lineage: Bacteria > Pseudomonadota > Gammaproteobacteria > Burkholderiales > JACQAP01 > JACQAP01. The sequence goes on from JBBPIT010000013.1 coordinate 3,692, forward strand.
CGCCGGCGTGATGATCGTGGCCATTGCCTGGCAAACGCTGCGCCGCCGACGCCGCGACAATCCCGGGACCGAAGATCCGTCCGCACGGATCGGGTTGCCGCTCGCGATGGTGGGCTTGGTAATCGTGCAGGGACTGTTCGGCAAGTGGACGGTAACGCTTTTGCTCAAGCCGGCGATCGTGACGCTGCACCTGCTGGGTGGCATGGCCCTGGTGGCGCTGCTGGCCTGGCTGACCGCGCGGCATCTTGGCATCAGCGGCGGGCAACCCTCGGCCCTGCGCGCGATCCGGCCTTGGGCGGTTCTGGGCGTGGCCATCCTGGGCGTGCAGATCGCGCTCGGTGGCTGGGTCAGCACCAATTACGCGACACTGGCCTGTGTGGACTTCCCGACGTGCCATGGCGAGTGGGCGCCGGCGATGGACTTCGGGCACGGATTCCATTTTTTCCGCGAGCTGGGCATGACCGCCGACGGCGAAACGTTGTCGAACCAGGCGCTCAATGCAATCCACTGGGCGCATCGCGTCGGCGCGCTGCTGACCTTTGCGTATCTGGCCATCCTGGCGCACTCGGCGATGCGGCTGCGCGGCCTGCGCCGGTTCGGTATCGCGGTACTGGTGCTGCTGCTCGTCCAAGTGACGCTCGGCATCGCCAATGTCTTGGCGAGTCTGCCGCTGCCCGTGGCGGTGGCCCACAACGGCGTGGCCGCGCTGTTGCTGGCGGCGCTGGTGATGCTAAACTTTGCGGCCTACTCGCCGTCCAGCTTCCGTTAGCAAATGTCGGTTTCCCTTGCCTCCCAGACACACCTGTCGCGGATGCAGCAGTTGCTGCAGCTCACCAAGCCGCGCGTGGTATCGCTGATCGTCTTCACCGCAGTGATCGGGATGTTCCTGGCGGTACCGGCCGAGCGTCTGGTGTCGCCCGTGTTCTGGTTCGCGGCGCTGTTCGCGACGTTGGGCATTGCGCTGGCGGCGGGTTCGGCCGCGGCGGTCAATTGCCTGGTCGAGCAGAAGATCGACGCCAAAATGGCGCGCACCCGCGCCCGTCCCCTGCCGATGGGCACCATCACGTCCCTGGAAACACTGTTGTTTGCCGGCGTGGTGGGCGGTTTCGGACTGACCATGCTGTACCTGCTGGTCAATCCGCTCACCATGTGGCTGACGCTGGCCACTTTCGTCGGCTACGCCGTCATCTACACCGTGCTGCTCAAGCCGCTCACGCCACAGAACATCGTGATCGGCGGCGCCTCCGGAGCGATGCCGCCGGTGCTCGGCTGGGCGGCGGTGACCGGGGAAGTCGCCTCCGACGCGTTGCTGCTGTTCCTGATCATTTTCGCCTGGACCCCGCCGCATTTCTGGGCTTTGGCGCTGTACCGCAAGAACGAGTACGCCAAGGCCGGCGTCCCGATGCTGCCGGTCACCCACGGCGATCGCTTCACCCGCCTGCATGTGCTGTTCTATACCGTGATCCTGGTGGCGGTGACGCTGATGCCGTTCGTCACCCGCATGAGCGGCGCGCTCTATCTCGCCGCGGCACTGGCGCTCGACGCCGTGTTCCTGTGGTATGCAGTGCGGATCTACACCGCCTACAGCGACCGCCTGGCGCATCAGACCTTCCGCTACTCCATCGTGTACCTGTCGCTGTTGTTTTCGGCGCTGCTGTTGGATCACTACTTCCGCGTTTGAGCGGGAGCTCGCCATGAAACCGGCGTTGCACCTGTGCCTGCTCGCCCTGCTGCTCGCGCTTGGCGCCTGCCAGCAAGGCAAGCCCGGTTTTCGCGCAACCGACATCACCGGAGCCGAGTTCGGCCGGGACTTCGCGCTTGCCGACCACACCGGCAAGCCGCGGGCGCTGGCCGATTTTCGCGGCCGGGTGGTGGTGATGTTCTTCGGATTCACGCATTGCCCGGACGTTTGTCCCACCACGCTCGCGGAACTGGCGGCGGCGGTGAAAAAGCTCGGCACCGAAGGGGACAAGGTGCAGGTGCTGCTGGTGACCGTGGATCCGGAGCGCGATACGCCGCAAGTCCTGTCGCAGTATGTCACCGCATTCAACCCGCGCTTCCTGGCGCTGCGCGGCACTGCCGAGGAAACCGCGCGGGTGGCGAAAGAATTCAAGATCATCTATCAGAAGGTTGCCGGTGCGCGCCCCGACAGCTACACCATGGATCATTCCGCAGGCACTTACATTTTTGACACGCAGGGACGGCTGCGCCTGTACGTGAGCTACGGGCAAGGGCCGGAGGTTTTTGCCCACGACATCGCCTTGCTGTTGAAACAGTCGTAGAGAGCGCGGCCAAAAGAAAACGCCCCGCGTTCGCGGGGCGTTTTCTTGGTGCCGTGCAACCGGGTCAGGCAGCCGATGGCGCTATCAGCGCGCGCATTCTCTTCATCGCCTGGCCCTCGATCTGGCGAATGCGTTCGGCGGAAACGCCGAATTCGTCGGCCAGTTCGTGCAGGGTCGCCGCATCCTGCTCGCGCAGCCAGCGTGCCTCGATGATGCGGCGGCTGCGGGGGTCGAGCGCGGCCAGCGCCTGTTCCAGCCCCTGGTTGCGGGCGCGTTCGGACTGGTCATGTTCGAGCACCAGCCCCGGCTCATCCGTGGGGTCGGCCAGGTAGGCAATAGGCGCGAAGCTCTCGTCTTCGTCGTCGGACGAGGGCTCGAGCGCCACGTCGTGCCCGCCCATCCGGGTTTCCATCTCGACCACGTCTTCGGCCCTGACGTTGAGCTGACTGGCCATGTCCGCCACCGCCTCGGGGCTCATGGTCGAGTGGCCTTGCTTGAGGCTGCGCAGGTTGAAGAACAACTTGCGCTGCGCCTTGGTGGTGGCCACCTTGACGATGCGCCAGTTCTTCAGGACGAATTCGTGGATCTCGGCGCGGATCCAGTGCACCGCGAACGACACCAGCCGCACGCCGCGGTCGGGATCGAAGCGCCTTACCGCCTTCATCAGGCCGACGTTGCCTTCCTGGATCAGGTCGGCGTGGGGCAATCCGTAACCCAGATAGCCGCGGGCAATCGACACCACCACGCGCAGGTGCGACAGCACCAATTGGCGCGCCGCGTCCACATCACCCTCATCGCGCAGGCGCCGGGCCAGCGCGGTCTCCTGCTCCTGGGTCAGGATAGGGTAGCGGTTGACCGCCTGAACATAAGTGTCCAGGCTGCCCGTCGTCGACGGGAACGGAACCGCAACAGTCAATGCGTTGGTCATTGGATATTCCTCCTTGCTGCGACAGCTTCCGCAGATACTAGCACTCTGGCTATGGGAGTGCCAATTTCCTCCGGAAGTTCTCGAGTCTGGCGACCCGAGCCCTTTACCGTGGCTCGATCTGCCATAAGTGGCGACTCACTGACAGCCATGCGCCAAGCCACCCCAACGCGGCCGAGAAGACCAGCAGCATGGCCGAGTCGGCGGCATCCAGGGGTTGCAGCTTGAACGCCGTGCCGTAGAGCGTGGCCAACTCGGCAAGCTGGACGTTGAGAACGGCCACCGCCAGGGTCACGATGGCCCAGGCGGCACAGCCGCCGGCCAGACCCTGGAGCGCACCCAGATAAAGGAATGGCCGGCGGATGAAGGGATTGGTGGCGCCGATCAGTTTGGAAACCTCGATTTCATCGCGACGTGTGAGAATCTGCAGGCGGATGGTGTTGAACGTCACCGCCACCAGGGCCAACGCCAGCAGCGCTGCCAGCAGCGTGACCAGCAGGCGTCCCACTCCAAGCGCGGCATCCAGCCGCCGTGCCCATTCGGCGTCCAGTTGCACATGCTCGACCTTCGGCCAGCGCGCAGCCTGATCGCGCAGCGCCTCCAGCGTGGCCGGGTCGTTGCTCCTGGCCGTGACCACGAAGGCGTCGGGCAGCGGGTTGCGCTCGAGGTCGGCCAGCACGTCCAATCCGGCGCTGCGCTTGAGCTTGGCCAGCGCCTGTTCGCGCGCGATGAAATCGACGCGGCCGACTTCGGGATGGGTCCGCAGACGCCGCTCCACTGCCGACACATCGGCCTGGCCGGCATCCATGGCCATGAAGATGCTGACCTGCGGGTCGCTGGAAAGCTGGCGCGAAAACGCCTGCAGATTGTCGATGCCGAGATAAAAACCGACCGGCAACGACAACGCGATGCCGATCACAATCACATTCAACCCGGTGGCGAAAGGCTGGCGCGCCAGCCTGACCAGGCTCTCGCGCAGCGTGTCGAGGTGGGCCAGCAGCCAGTTCATGCGGCGAGCCTGCCGTGGTCGAGGTGCAGGATGCGCGGACCGAGGCGCCCGATCAGCGCGTTGTCGTGAGTGGCGATCACCACGGTCACGCCGACCTGATTGAAGGACTTGAACATGCCGATGATCTCTTCGGCATAGGCGGCGTCGAGATTTCCGGTTGGCTCATCGGCAAGCAGGATGGCCGGGCGATTGACGATGGCGCGGGCGATGCAAAGCCTTTGCTGCTCTCCGCCCGAGAGGGTGATCGGCCTGGTCTTTTCCCGCCCCAGCAGGCCGACCTTGTCTAGCGCCGCGCGCGCCCGCCGAGCGATCTCGCCGCGCGGGAAACCGGTGATCGCCAGCGGCAGCGCCACGTTCTCGAACACGCTGCGATCGAAAAGCAGCTTGTGGTCCTGGAAAATCAGTCCGAAATTGCGGCGCAGATAGGGAATGGCGCCGGACTTCATCGCCGAGACGTTCTGGCCGTTGATGATCACGCCGCCGGAGGTCGGCATCTCGATTGCGGCGATCAGCTTCAACAGCGTGCTCTTGCCCGCGCCCGAGTGGCCGGTGATGAACACCATCTCGCCCGCCTCCACGGTGAAGGTCACGTCGCGCAGCGCTTCGTAACCGCCGCGGTAGCGCTTGGATACGTGGCTGACGCTGATCATGCGCGACGGTGTCATGGGAATCCAGGCGGAGCCAAAGGCGCTGAAAGCGAATCAGGGTCCCGTGACCGCAACGCTCGACCACCATTGCCCGGCACCCGGCCCTGCCTCATTCGAACAATGCCTCCACGAATTGTTCGGCCGAGAACGGTCGCAGATCGTCCATGCCCTCGCCAATGCCCACGAAGCGCAGCGGGATCGGTTTGTGGCGTGCAATGGCGGCGATGGCGCCGCCCTTGGCGGTGCCGTCGAGCTTGGTCAGAATGATTCCGGTCACACCCAGCGCCTGGTCGAACGCCTTCACCTGCGTGATCGCGTTCTGTCCGGTGTTGGCATCCAGCACCAGCAGAACTTCATGCGGCGCCTCGGGGATCACTTTGGCGATCACCCGTTTCACCTTCCTGATCTCCTCCATCAGGTGCGGCTGGGTCGGCAGCCGTCCGGCGGTGTCGGCGATCACGACATCGATGCCTTTGGACAACGCCGACTGAACGGCATCGAAAATGACGGCTGCGGTATCACCGCCTTCCTGAGCGACCACGGCGATATCGTTGCGTTCGCCCCAGACCTTCAATTGTTCGCGCGCCGCGGCGCGAAAGGTGTCGCCGGCCGCCAACAGGACTGATTTTCCCTGGTTCCGGAAAAAGCTGGCGAGCTTGCCTATCGAAGTGGTCTTGCCGGCACCGTTGACGCCCGCCATCAGTATCACGAAGGGTTTGGCGCGAGACAGATCGAGCGGTTGCGCCAGCGGCGCAAGCAGGTCAAGCAGCGCTTGCCGCAACGCATCGCGAATCTGTGTTGCGTCCTGCATGCGCTCGCGCTGCGCGCGCGCGCGCGTCTGATCGAGGAGATGGCGCGTTGCATCCACGCCGACGTCGCAGGACAGCAGTACCGCTTCGAGGTCCTCGAAGAGCTGCTCGTCCACTTTGCGTCCGCTGCTGAAAACCGCGGCGAGCTGGGCGCCGAGTCGCGAGCGGGTGGCGGCCAGCCCCCGGCGCAGCCTGGCCGCCCAGCCGCTGTCGCCGCCGTCTTTTATCGGTTCGTCCTTGTCACGCTTGAGGAAACTCAACATACTCTGGCGCTGTCACAGCAGCACTCGAAACCAGACAGCCGCAATTCTATTCTGTTTGTTCTTGGCTCATCCATAAGCATGCTCGATAAACTTGCTCGCGCGCGCTGGGCGGTGTTGGCGTCCGCGTTGGTCTGCATGGTTCCGGCAGGGGCCGCGGCCGGCGCGGCGGAACGCGCGCTGGCCAACGGGCTGAAGATCATCGTCAAGGAGGATCATCGCTCCCCGGTGGCGGTGTCCATGGTGTGGTATCGCGCCGGCAGCATGGATGAAGTGAGCGGCACTACGGGTGTGGCGCACGTGCTCGAGCACATGATGTTCAAGGGCACGCAAAAAGTGCCGCGCGGCGAATTCTCCAGGATCATTGCGCGCGCCGGAGGCCGCGACAACGCGTTCACCTCGCGCGATCACACCGCCTTCCACCAGCAACTGCACAAGTCGAAGCTCGCGCTGGCGCTCGAGCTCGAGGCCGACCGCATGGTGAATCTGCAGTTTTCGGAGGAGGAGTTCGCCAGGGAAATGAAGGTCATCATGGAAGAGCGGCGCATGCGCACTGACGACGATCCGCATGCGCAGCTCTCGGAGCTGATGATGGCAACGGTGTATGCGGTGCATCCCTACCGCACGCCGGTCATCGGCTGGATGAACGACCTGGAGAACATGCGCCTCGCCGAAGCCAGGGATTGGTACAAGACGTGGTACGCGCCGAACAACGCCACGCTGGTGGTGTGCGGCGATGTGGAAGCCGAAGATGTGTTCCGGCTCGCCGAGAAATTCTTCGGCCCGATTCCGGCACGTACGCTGCCGCAGCGCCAGCCGCAAGTCGAGCCGCCGCAACGGGGCGTGAAGCGCATCAACGTAAAAGCGCCCGCGGAACAGCCTTACCTGCTGATGGCGTATCAGGTGCCGGTGCTGCGCGATGTCGACAACGATTGGGAGCCTTACGCGCTGTCGGTATTGGGAGGCGTACTCGACGGTTCTCCCGCGGCGCGGCTTCCCAGAGAACTGGTGAAGAACAGCCGCATTGCCAATTCCGCGGGTTCAAGCTACGACATCACCAACCGTGGACCCGGACTGTTTTTCCTCGACGGGGTTCCCGCCGAGGGCAGAAGCGCGGCCGAAGTCGAAACGGCGTTGCGCGACCAGATCCGACGCCTGGTGGAAGAAGGCATAAGCGAAGACGAGTTGCGGCGGGTCAAGGCGCAGGTCATCGCGGCACAGGTCTTTGCGCAGGACTCGGTGTTCTACCAGGCGATCCGCATCGGCGCGCTGGATACGGTCGGATTGCCCCACGATTCGGCGGACCGGCAGGTGAAGAAACTGCAGGAAGTCAGCGCCGCACAGGTCCGCGAGGTGGCGCGCAAGTATCTGGTGGACGACAACCTGACGGTGGCGGTGCTCGATCCGCAGCGGCTTGCCACCGGCGCGCGCCCGCGCCCGAAGGCGGGAAACGGCCGTGACCAATAGACCGAAAGTGCTGGCACGACTGCTGGTACTCGCCACGCTCGCATACGCTGTCGCAGCGCAGGCCACACTGCCGGTCCAGCAATGGCAGACGGCCAGTGGCGCGCGGGTGCTGTTTGTCGAGACCCATGATCTGCCGATGCTGGACGTGGCCGTGGATTTCCCGGCCGGAACCAGCCGCGACACGCGCGAAAAGTCCGGTCTGGCCGCCCTGACATTGCGCATGCTGCGATTGGGCGTGGAAGGTTTCGATGAGGACCAGATTGCCGAGCGCCTCGCCGACGTCGGCGCGGAAATCGGCGGGCGATTCGACATGGACCGCGCCGGCTATGGACTGCGTACGCTGTCGAGTGCGCGCGAGCGCGACCAGGCGGTGGCGGTGCTGTTGCGCATCCTGCAAAGGCCGACTTTCCCGCAGCCGATCTTCGAACGCGAGAAGGAGCGGGTGCTGGCAGCGCTGAAGGAGTCCGATGCCAAACCCGAGACGATTGCCGATCGCGAGTTCAAACGCCTGCTCTACGCCGACCATCCCTACTCGATGCGCGGTTCGGGAGAAATCGATACGGTCGCACGGCTCAGCGGCGACGATCTGGTGGGTTTCTACCGCCGCCATTTTTCCGCCAGGGAGGCGGTGGTTTCAATCATCGGCGACCTCGGCCGCGAACAGGCGCGCGCGATCGCGGAGCAGTTGACTTCCGGGTTGAAGGCGGCAGCGCCGCTGCCGGCGCTGCCGCCGGTACCGCGCCTTGCCAAGGAACAGACGAGCCGGATCGCGCATCCGGCCACCCAGGCGCATATCCTGATCGGCCAGCCGGGGATCAAACGCCTCGATCCCGATTACTTTCCGCTGTGGGTGGGCAATTACGTGCTCGGTGGCGGCGGATTCTCCTCCCGGCTCAACGAAGAAATCCGCCAGAAGCGCGGCTTTGCCTACAGCGCATACAGTTACTTCAACCCGCTCGCACAACAAGGACCGTTCCAGATCGGGCTGCAGACCAGGAAAGATCAGGCCGAGGAAGCCCTCAAGGTGGCGCGCGACACGCTGGCGAAATTCGTCGCCGATGGTCCGACGCAGCAGGAATTCGAGGCCGCGAAACAGAACATCGTCGGCGGATTCCCCTTGCGCATCGACAGCAACAGGAAAATCCTGGAGTACCTGTCGCTGATCGGCTTCTACCGCCTGCCCCTGAGTTATCTGGAAGACTTTCCGGCGAGGATCGACGCAGTGACGCTGGCCGCGGTGAAAGACGCCTGGCGCCGTCGTATCGACCCCGCCCGCATGGTCACCGTGGTGGTCGGCGCGTCGGCAAGGCCTTGAGCCGGTACAGGCCCGATGCCGGCGCGTAGCAACGGCGTTCGCATCATCGGCGGCGAGTGGCGCCGTCGTCTGATCCACTTTCCCGGCACGGCGGACCTGCGACCTACTCCGGATCGGATGCGCGAGACCCTGTTCAACTGGCTGGGGCAGGACCTCACCGGGGAGACCTGTCTGGATCTGTTCGCCGGCAGCGGCGCGCTCGGGTTTGAAGCCGCCTCGCGCGGCGCCAGGCAGGTGGTGATGGTGGAACGCGACGCGCAGATATTCCGCGCGCTGCAAGCAACCCACACGATGCTTGGCGCCGTGCAGGTTGAGCTGGTGCGCGCCGATGCGCTGGCGTTTCTGCGATCCGATGCGCGCCGGTACGGCGTGGTGTTTCTGGATCCGCCCTACCATCTGGATCTGCTGCCGCGCCTGTTGCCGCTGTTGCCCGGCCGTCTTAACGGCGGCTCGCGCGTCTACCTCGAATCCGACCGGCTGCCGGAGCTGCCAAAGGGCTACCAGGTGCTGCGCCAATCCCGTGCCGGGCGGGTGCACGGTCTCCTGATAAAATGGGTTCGATCATGAAGACGCGAACCAACAGGGCCGTCTATCCCGGCACCTTCGACCCGATCACGCGCGGCCACGAGGACCTGGTGCGCCGTGCCTCGAGTTTGTTCGACGAGATGATCGTCGCGGTGGCCGACAGCCGGGGGAAAAGCCCGTTCTTCACCGTCGAAGAGCGCGTGGCGATGGCCAGAGAAACGCTGGCGCCTTTCGACAATGTGAGGGTGGAAGGCTTTTCAGGCCTTCTGATGGATTTCCTGCACAAGCACGACGCCAAGATCATCCTGCGGGGACTGCGTGCCGCGTCCGATTTCGAGTACGAGTTTCAGATGGCCGGAATGAACCGCAACCTGTTTCCAGATGTCGAAACCCTGTTCCTGACGCCGGCCGAGCAATACATGTTCATTTCCGCCACCATGGTGCGCGAGATCGCCAGCCTGGGCGGAGACGTCTCGCCGTTCGTCAATCCGATCGTGATTCCACGGTTGAAGGCGAAAGTGCGGAAGTGAGTTCACTATGGCCCTGATGATTACAGACGAATGCATCAACTGCGACGTGTGCGAGCCGGAGTGTCCGAACAACGCCATTTTTCAGGGCGAAGAGATCTACCAGATCGATCCGGACAAATGCACCGAGTGCGTCGGCCACTACGACCGGCCGCAATGCCAGGAAGTCTGCCCCGTGGACTGCATCCCGCTGAACCCGGCATTGCCGGAAACGAGGGAGCAGCTCTACGACAGATATCTGCGCCTGACGCAGCAGACGGTCAAGACTTCCGCCTGAACGTGCACCGGCCGGGGCCTACTGCGGCCGGCGATGTTCGACGCCGTACTTGGCGTAGATGCGGGCGAGACTGCCGTCGGCCAGCATTCTGTCAAGCACCTCGTTGACGGCATCCACCAGTGCCTGGTCCGATTTGCGCAATCCCACGGAAACTTCCCAGGTGAGCTGAGACTCGCTGTCGAAGACATTCACCAGCCGCAGCCCGGATTCCGGGTGCTGGCGTATGTAGTAGCTCATGGTGGCCGAAGACACCGCGATCCCGTACAAGTCGCCCTTCAGCAGATCCTCGACCATGTCCGACTGGAAAGCGTAGGGCGAGATGGTCTTCCCGGCCTTGCCGAGCACCATGCTGGCAACCGAATTGATCATTGTGCCGATTTTCTGACCCTTCTTCAGTTCCCTGAAATCGCCGATCGGCTCGGCATCCTGGCGCATGCCGAGCGCAACTCCCGATTTCTGGTAAGGGCGTGACAGCCGCAATCGACCCTTCGAGATCTCAGGATCGTTCGCGGTGTCGAGCAGCATATCGCAGTTGACGACGTTGGCGCGCCGGCGGGGAAGGATCCATTCGGTATTGAGCGAGACGCCGAGTCCCTGCGCAATGGCGCGCCCGATCTCGATCTGGAAACCGGGCGTCTCCGGCTTGTTGCTGGCATACGGCAGCGCGTCGGCGTTTGCGCACATCGATATCGCGCCCAGCGACTTGACCTCGGCCAGGGTGCGTGCCGCCGCGTCCTCCGGAGCCAATGGCGCCAACGCAGCACATACACAACTTGCCGCGAGGAATCCGCGCATTGGAGAGAATTTCGTGGGTGGCTTCATGATGGATTCTTGGGCTCTTCCCCCGGTTTCAGGTTGCGGATGAATTTGACGATCTTCCAGATCTGCTCGTCGCTGTAGATGCTCCCGAAGGCGGCCATGCGCCCCGGCACCCCTGTCTTGATGCGGTTGAAGAGCTCCTGATCGGTGCGTTCGGAATTCATCAACTGCGGCCCCTTGCCGGCATGGCGCCCGGAATCCTCATGGCAGAAGCCGCAGACGCTGCTGAACAACGACTTCACGTCAAACTTGGGCGCCTCATCGGCCAACGCCGGTGCGGCGATGACCCAGGTGATGAACAGGCCCGCCAGCAGGTTTCTAAAATTCGCGCTGGTGTTGAGCTTTTCCATTTGCAGGTGTCCTTCGCGCAAATCAATATTATTCGTCTGCAGAACCATCTGCAAACCGAACGATGAACTAACGATTTCGACAGCCATTTCGCTGACAAGAAAAAAGGGCGGGGACGAATCCCCACCCTTGACCGTATAACTGCTATAGGTCCTGATTACTGCAGCGCGAACACCTTCAGCACGCCAGAGTCCTTCGGCATGCTCTTCCAGGGTTCACCCCACAGGTCGCCGTAGCCGTCGCCGACCAGGCTGCCCCAGCCGGTCATCACGGCCACATACTGCTTGCCCTTGGCCAGGTAGGTGATGGTGCCGCCGTTGCTGCCCTGGCCAAGGTTGTGGCTCCACAGCTTCTTGCCGGTGGCAGCGTCGTACGCGGTGAACATCCCATCGGCTTCCGGTACGAACAGCACATTGCCCGCGGTAGTCAGCAGACCACCGTGCGGCACGGCGCCGTTGTACCGGATCTCGTACTTGACCTTGCCGGTGATCGGATCACGCGCGCGGATATGGCCCCACGGCTTGTCGTTGCCCGGACCGTGCATAGTGAAGTCGGCGCCGATGTTGAGCTGTACCACGGGCTCGGTGATCGGTTCGGTCTTCTTGATATCGAGGTCCATGCACCACTCGAAGCCGACCTTGTACAGCAGGCCGGTCTTCGGGCTGTAGCTGCCGGCGTTCCAGCTGTAGCCGCCGGCGATGGCCGGGCACAGGTTGACGTGCTTGCCTTCGGGCGGATCCCAGCGGCCGACCAGTGTGCCATCGGGTTTGATGTCCTTGACGAAGTTGATGGCGTCGACACCCTTGTAGACGTTGACCGGCTTGCCGGTCTTGCGGTCGAATACATAGACAAAGCCGTTCTTGCTGGGATGAACGACGTATTTCTTGCCGTCGCGCTCGATCATCATCAGCTCGCCTTGCGCCGGGTCGAAGTCCCAGGCGTCGTGCGGCAAGACCTGGAAGTAATTCTTCAGATCGCCGGTATCGGGATTGAGCAGGATGACGGAAGAGGTGTACAGGTTGATGCCGGGACGCGGACCTTCGGTCATGTACCTGTCGCCGGCCCAATCGTACAGCGGTGCCGGGTTGGCGGTACCCCACCATACCGTGTCGGTTTCCGGATCGTAGCTGCCGGCCATCCAGCCGCCGCCTCCGCCGGTCTTCCAGGAATCTCCACCCCAGGTGTCGCGACGGTCGGTCTTGGTGCCCTCGTTGCCGCCGGAAGTGAAGAACCGCCACACTTCCTCACCGGTCTTGGCGTTGACGCCGAAGATCGGGCCGCGATCGGGCCACTCGCCGCCTTGGGCGCCGATGATCACCTTATCCTTGACCAGCAGCGGTGCGCCAGTGAAGCCCACGGTCAGCTTCTCCGAATCGACCAGCTTGGTTTCCCAGTTCAGCTTGCCGGTCTTCATGTCGATCGCGGCCAGCTTGCCGTCGAGGGTGCCCATGTACAGGTTGCCATAGCCGGCGGCGAGACCGCGGTTATACGGCGAGTGGGTCTGCCGGGCGACCAGGTCCTCGTTGAGCTTCTGCTTGTAGGCCCAGATCATCTTGCCGGTGGCGCCGTCCAGCGCATAGATTTGGTTGTACGGGCTCGAGTAATAGAGCACGCCGTCAATGGCAAGCGGCATGCCCTGCAGGCCGCGGTTGGCGCGCGAGGCGACGTGCGACCAGGCTTCGGTCAGCTTGCCGACGTTGCGCGTGTTGATCTGATCGAGCGAACTGTAGTGCCAGGACTTGTAGGAGCCGTGATAGCTCATCCAGTTGCCCGGTTCCCTATCTGCGTTAACCAGGCGCCTGGCGTCGACATCCGCGGCGAAGGAACTTCCGGCGGCAAGCAGCGCGGCCGAAAATGCCGTCGCCAACGCTGCGCGCGCGAAGCGAGACGTGTTGCTGTTCATAGTGATTTTCCTCTCAAAGTTTTTCGTTCTTCCCCAAGAAACTGCGATGTCGCCGTTGGGTCGTTCTTTGGATTAACACCGGCAGGCGGGCGACATACCGTACCTGATCCACTCCTAGTGCCATACAGCGGGAGGCGCGACAACCACCTCGAATCCGGCATTGCCAGCCCGGTTTAGCACTTCGGTACTGGGCAATTCTCGGGATGTTTTCCCGGCTAGTCAAGGGAAAGTAAGCCATTGCCAACGAACACAAGTTGAATCAAAGGGCCCCGGGGGACCGTTAGCGCTGGCACTGCGGGCAATAAAAGGTGGCGCGCTGGCCCTGGCGCAACAGCCGGATGGCCTTGCCGCACACGCGGCAGGGCTCGCCGCTCCTGCCATAGGCGTAGTAATTCTGTTGGAAATAACCGGGATTGCCATCGGAGCCGACAAAGTCGCGCAGCGTGCTGCCGCCAGCGTCGATGGCCGCGCTGAGCGTTTCCCGTATCGCTTGCACCAGACGATCGCAGCGTTCACGAGAAACTTTGCCGGCCGCCGTTTTCGGGTGGATGCCGGCGCGGAACAGCGACTCGCTGGCGTAGATGTTGCCCACGCCCACCACGGTATGGCTATCCATGAGTACCGTCTTGATTGCGGCGCTGCGGCCGCGGGTGCGGGCGTGCAGCCAGCCGGCATCGAACTCGGCGCCGAGCGGCTCGGGAGCAAGATCGGCGAGCAAGGGGTGGGCATGCGGGTCCTGCGCCTCCCACAACACCGCGCCGAAGCGGCGCGGGTCTGTGAGCCGTACGATCAGTCCGGAGTCGAGTACCAGGTCGAAGTGATCGTGTTTTCCTGCCGGGGTTGCGCGCGGCAGCACTCGCAGGCTGCCCGACATCCCCAGGTGCACGATCAGCCAGCCGCTGCCACAGCCGATCAGCAGATACTTGGCGCGGCGCTCCACCGTGCGCACGGTGCAACCGCTGATGCGCGCGCCGAGATTGCGCGCAATCGGCCAGCGCAGATTGCGGTTGCGCACCACCACCGTCTCCACGCGCCTGCCGACCAGGTGGGGGACCAGTCCCCGGCGGGTGATCTCTACCTCGGGCAGTTCAGGCACGTGTCGCGTTTACTTCTCGGCGACCACGCGGGGGTCGAGCAGACGTCTGCCGACTTCGGCGCCGAAGCGGTACTGCATGTTTTCGTCGCTGCGCACCAGCAGGAACTCCGGCTGTTTCTGCACGATTTCCATGGGGACCTTCTTCCCATCCTTGAACTGCACGACCAGGTGGTCCTTGCCGCGCGCGCTGCGGCGCGGCTCGGCGCCGAGACTGGAGGTGAAACGCCACTCGTCGGCCCAGCGGTTGAAATCGTCCTGCGACAGCGGCTTGTCCTGCTGCACCGGATACGCACCTTCGATGCTCCAGGTGCCCCGGTCATCCCTGACGATGCGGTAGCGTCCGAAGTCGAAGGCGACCGGCACTTCCGCATCGTCGAGCAGTTTGCGGCTCACCAGCTTGGTGACCTCGGTGGGAATGCCGTAGCCGTAAAAAGGCGCCACCAGATAGACCGCTCCCGCGGTCGCGACATACTGTTCGTAGGTGACGTCATTGATGCGGCCGAAGGCGAAGGCCTGGTCGTTGAGCGTGAGCTTCACTTGCGGCGGGTCGAGCTCGTAGCGGCCGGGATCGCCGGGCGGCAATTTGTGCTTGGCGGTGGCCGTGGCAATGTCGGTCAGCCGATCCACCTGGATCGGATCGGCGCGGGTTTGCAGCGGCGTGCTGATGCGCCAGCCGCCGTCGCGTTTTTGCAGCTGGATGGTCGGGCTGCCGCGGCGCTCCACGGTGATGCGGGTGATGTCGTCGCGCTTCAACTGTGTCAGTCTTATTCCCGGATCGGACTGTTCCTTGGGACGGAAGAAGGCGTACAGCACCAGACCCGTCAGCAACAGGACCAGCACCAGGTTCACGAGGACTCTGGATTTCATGCCTTGCGGCGGCGCCACCAGATCACGCCGCCGGCGACCAGGAAGACAAGCGGCAAGACCACCAGGAAACCGATGCCGATCAGCGCCAGGCCCGCGCGCGACAATTCCAGCGAAAGATCCGAACGCGTGCGCGGCTGAACCGTGATCAGCGCCTCGTCCCCCACCAGCCAGTTGACCACGTTCACGCCCAGATCGAGGTTGCCGAGCAACCCGACATACTGGTTCGACAGGAACTGGCCGGTGCCTGCAACCACGACGCGTTGCTTGCGGCTGCCAAGGTCGCGCTCCAGCGCCGCCGCGACCACGATCGGGCCACGGATGTCGCGATTGCGGTCGAAGGCGACTTTGTCATTGATGCCGCCGGTCTCCAGCCAGCCGCTCTGCGCCGCTTCCACCAGCGGTTGGAAATGCCACTTCGTTCCCTCGTTCGCCGCGATGCGGCGCGCGTAAGGAAACACGCTGGTGATCGAGGAATTCTCGGTGATGCGATGCGGACCGTAGCCCGAGGCCAGCGCGAAAGCCGCCGGCAGGTTCAGGCCGCCGGCGCGCGGGTCCACCACTGTGCCGGAAATCAGGTCCAGGCCCAGTTCGTCGGCGAGCGCCTGCAGTCCGCGCAGCGAATCGTTGTCGATCAGCCACAACAGATTGCCGCCCTTCTCCACCCAGCGCCTGATCTTGCCGGCTTCGCCGGGCAGGAGGTCAACGCGCGGTCCGGCGATGATCAGCACGCTCAGGTTGTCCGGAACATCCTGCGCCTGCACCAGGTTCAACGCCGCGGTTTTGAAACCCTTGGCGGCAAGCTGATTGCCGAACTCGCCCAGATCGTGATTGCCGCGGCCGTCGAGCTTGCGTTCGCCGTGCCCGTCCAGGGACATCACCTGGCGCGCCGAAGAGCGCGCCAGCCTGACCAGCAGATTGGTGAGTTCCTGCTCGGTGAGGTTGGTGAGTTGTTCGTTTCTGCCGTTGTACTCGATCACCAGTTCGCCGTTCATGCGCACCCCCGCCGCCTGCGCTTTCTGCGGCTGCTCGCGCGGATCGACGAATGCCAGCATGAAGTCCTTCTTGGCGCGCTGATACGGGGCCAGGAAGGTCTGGACGGTCTTGCGCACGTCGCCCTCGGCGTCCTGCGCCGTGGCGTAGGCGGTGACGGCAATCGGTCCGGCCATCTGCTTGAGCACTTCGGCGGAAGCCTGCGACAAGGTGTTGCGTTGGCTTTGCGTCAGATCCCACTGGATCTTTACGTCCCGGGTAACCCAGGCGATGGCGGCTGCCAGCCCGAGCAGCAGCACCACGAACAAGCCGTTCTGGAGCAGCAGTTGCAGTCTCAGTTTGCGATTCAGTTTCATGCGCGCAGGCGATCGGCATCGAGACGCCGGATCGAAAGGATGAGAAAAGTTGCGGTCAGCAGCGCGAAGTAGATCAGATCCGTGACCGCGATCGAACCGTTCATGAAGTTCTCGAAATGCTTTAGCAGCGACAGCAGGTGCAGCGGGCTGTCCGGGTCGGAGGCGGCGATGTTCGCCAGCCACAGCACCAGAAACGCCGCCAGCGCGCCGATGGCCGCCACGACCGGGTGGGTGGTCAGGCAGGATACGAACAGGCCGATCGCGGCGAAGCTTCCGGTCAGCAGCAGCAGGCCGAGCAGATTGGTGGCGATCAGTCCCAGGTCCAGTTTGCCGCCCAGCAGCAGCGACAGGCCCATCAGCGCAATCAGGCCGCCGACGATGGCGAGGAAGGCCAGCGTGGCGAGGAACTTGCCGAGCACGATTTGCGTCATCGATATCGGCGCAGACATGAGCATGGCCATGGTCTGGTTGCGGCGCTCTTCGGCCACCAGCCGCATGGTCAGCAGCGGCACCGACATCAGCAGCACGATCGAGGCGATGCCGAACATCGGCACCACCACGATTTCAGTGAGCCCGGGTGCATTGGGCACGCGTGCGAGCTGCGCCTGAATGGTCAGGAAGTAGTCCACCCGGGTGAGAAAGATCCACGCCAGGATGATCTGCAGGAACGCCAGCACCACCCACGCCAGCGGCGAGGCGAACAGCGTTCTCAGCTCCTTGGTAACGATGGTCCAGATCATGTGGACGCCCTTTCACTTTGATCGTCTTCGCGCTGAGTCAAATGGAGGAACACCTCTTCCAGGCTCGCCAGCGCCGGTTGCAACTGGTACAGCCCCCAGTTGCGCTCGACCGCGGCCCGCACCAGGGAATCGGTGGGATCGGCGCCGCTGCGCAGGCGCACCCGGAACAGGTTGGCATTGACGGCGTCGACTTCGGCGCCGTCGGCCGCGCCGGCAATGTCGGCGAGCGGAGGGGGATTGCGCAGGCCGATCTGCAGCGCCTGGCCGCCGCGGAACTGCTTGAGTCCGGCAATGCTGTCGTAGAACACCACTTCACCGCGGTGCAGGATCTGCACCCGGTCGCACACCGCTTCCACTTCGGGCAGGATGTGGGTGGACAGGATGACGCTGTGATCGCGCCCGAGGTCGCGTATCAGCGCGCGGATCTCGCGAATCTGGTTCGGGTCCAGGCCGACGGTGGGCTCGTCGAGAATGATCACGTCGGGATCGTGGATGATCGCCTGGGCGATGCCGACGCGCTGCTGGTAGCCCTTCGACAGCGAGCCGATCAGGCGCTTGCCCATGTTTGCGAG
The DNA here is from genome assembly GCA_038040175.1 of Pseudomonadota bacterium. Taxonomy (GTDB): domain Bacteria; phylum Pseudomonadota; class Gammaproteobacteria; order Burkholderiales; family JACQAP01; genus JACQAP01. The sequence continues at coordinate 21,426 of JBBPIT010000013.1, forward strand.
CCCGCAGCGATTCTTGGCGCGCTCCACCGCCGGTTTCAGCGCGCTTTTCTTGAGTTTGTGCAGGCGCCCTGCCAGGCGCAGGTATTCATCGACCTTGAGTTCCCGGTATAACGGCGGCACTTCGGGCAGATAGCCGATGCGCGATTTGGCCTGGGTGGGCAGGTCGATCAGGTCGATGCCGCAGATGTGCACTTCGCCGCTGGTCGGCGCGAGATTGCCGGTGAGCATCTGCATGGTGGTGGTCTTGCCGGCGCCGTTGGGCCCGAGCAGGCCCAGCACTTCGCCGCGCCTGAGTTCCAGCGACACGTCGCGCACTGCGCGATGGGCGCCGTAGGTGCGCGTCAGTGCCTGCGCGGAAACGGTCAGTTCAGAGCTTGCCGTGGTGGTCATGCCCTCGCCTTGTCTGGAAATTGTGGAAATTTGTGCCGTTGCTGTTGCAACCCCTTTTGTTTTCAGCGCCTTCTGGATCCGGGCGGCGACGCCGCAACGGATGTCGGCGGATGGGTTGGGGTTACTTGTGATGGCCGTCAAATATACCTAAACTGTGTTCAAGGTTGAAGAACTTCGCGCGCGGCCATGCCCTCTAAAGTTAAGTTTCGCGCATTTGTTCCATCTCACGGCCCCAACCACTCCATGCCGTCATTGCTTTCCTGTCTCGGCTCGTTGTTGACCGCGTCCTGCCTGACGCTGAGCGCCTGCGCCCAGCCGGGAGCGCGCGCCGGCTCGCCCGCGCTTGCCGCGGACCGCGTGATGGCTTCCGAGGCGTCCATGGACTGGTCGGCGCAGGCCGCAAATCCGGAGGACAGCTTTGAGGAACGCGCCCGGCGCGTCTTCGGCACGCAATCGTTGTCTCCAGCCGACCTGCCCGGCCGTGATTTGGATTCGGATCTGCTCTTTAAGTTTCTGCTGGCCGAGATTGCGGCTCAGCGCGGCAGCTACCAGGTTGCGGCGCAAGCCTATCTCGAGATGGCCAGGTCCACGCGCGACCCGCGCATTGCCCGGCGCGCCACCGAGTTGGCCTTGTACGGCCGGCAGACCGAGATGGCGCTGGAAGCCGCCAAGATCTGGCTGGCCGCGGAGAAGGGCTCGACCGCGGCGCGGCAGACGCTGGTGGCATTGTTCGTCACCACCAATAACCTGCAGGCGGCCAGGCCGCTGCTGCAGGAGATTCTCTCCGCCGAGGGTGCCAACGTCGGGCCGTCGCTGACGCAGTTGCACGCGTGGCTGGCCAAGCACCCCGACAAGAACGCCGTCCTGGCGCTGGTGAAGGATCTGGTCAAGCCGTATCGGCAGTTGCCAGAGGCACACTTCGCGGTGGCGCAGGCGGCGCTGGCGGCCAATAAGTATGATGCGGCGCTGGCGGAAATCCGCGAAGCGTTGCGCATCAGGCCGGACTGGGAGGCGGCCGCGCTGTTCCAGGCGCAGGCGCTGACCAGCGAGTCGCGCGCCAAGTCGCTCGACTACATGAAGGGTTTCCTGGCCGCCAATCCGAATGCGCAGGAAGTGCGCCTGAATTACGCCCGCCAGCTGATCGGCGAGAAGAAGTTCCCCGAGGCGCGCGCCCAGTTCCAGCAACTGCTCGACGACAATCCGCAGAATCCCGACATCGCGGTGACGGTGGCGCTGCTGTCGGTGCAGATCAACGACCTGGACGCGGCGGAAATGCAGTTGAAGCGGGTGCTGGAACTGAACTACAAGGACCCCGACAGCGTGCGTTTCCACCTCGGGCAGGTCAACGAGGAGCGCAAGCGCTTCGACGAGGCGGCCCGATGGTACCTCGCGGTCCAAGGCGGAGAGCAGTTCGTGATGGCGCATGCGCGCTACGCGTTCATGCTGGCGCGGCAGGACCGCGTGGCCGAAGCACGCGCCCATCTGCAGGGCCTGCAGCCGCAGAATGAGGCGCAGCGCGTGCAGATCGTGCAGGCCGAGGCGCAACTGATGCGCGAAGCGAAAGCCTACAAGGAATCGTTCGACATCCTCAAGACCGCGCTCGATGCCCATGCGGACAATCCGGATCTGCTCTACGACATCGCCCTGGCGGCGGAGAAGCTCGACCGCCTCGACGTGGTGGAGACCAGCCTGCGGCGGCTGATCGCGCTCAAGCCGGACCACGCGCAGGCCTACAACGCGCTCGGCTACACGCTCGCGGACCGCACCGATCGGCTCGCCGAAGCGCGCGGCTACATCGAAAAGGCGCTTAAACTTTCGCCCGAGGACCCGTTCATTCTCGACAGCATGGGCTGGGTGGAATATCGCCTCGGCAATCATGCCGAAGGACTGCAATACCTGCAGCGTGCATTCGACCAGCGTCCCGACCCCGAGATCGCCGCGCACCTGGGCGAAGTACTGTGGGTGAAAGGCAAGAAGGGCGAGGCCGAAAAGGTCTGGCGCGACTCGCTGCGCGACAACCCCGGTAACGAAGAGCTGCAGAAGGTCATCAAGAAATTCCTGCCCTGAGGCGCATCGGTGCCTCTTCCCTTTCGTCTTTTCGCGACCGGTATCGTCCTCGCCGTGGTGGCAGGCTGCGCGGCCCCGCGCGCGCCGCAGGCGTTGCCGGCCTCCAACGCCGGCATCGACACGTTCTCCCTCACTGGCCGCGTCGCGGTCAAACTGGAACAACGCGGCTACTCGGCCAAGTTGAGCTGGCGGCATGCGGCTGCCGGCGATCGGCTGCGCCTGTTGTCCCCGGTCGGCTCGGTGATCGCCGAACTCGAAGCCGATGCGGCCGGTGCCACGCTGACAACCGGAGACAAAAAGGTGTATCGCTCCGGCGACGTGCAGGCGCTGACCCGTGAGGTATTGGGCTGGGACCTGCCGCTCGAAGGCCTGCAGCACTGGGTGGTCGGACGCGCCGAGCCGGAGCTTCCGGTGCAGGCCGAGGAGCGCGACGCGCGCGGGCGGCTGACCAGGCTCACGCAGAACCATTGGCGCATCACCTTTCTTGCCTACGCCGGGGACAGCGCGCTGCCGGCGCGCATGGCGCTCGCGTACGACCGTCTCAGCCTGCGGCTGATCATCGACCGCTGGGACCTGACTGAATGAACCGCGCCATTGGTTCTGGTGCGGCGGGCGCCACTGCTAAGTCTGATACAGCGAGCGCCGCGGGAGCTCGGTATGCCGCGCCGGCCAAGCTCAATTTGTTCTTGCACGTCATCGGCCGGCGCGCCGACGGCTATCACTTGCTGCAGACCGCGTTCCGCTTCATCGACTACGGCGACGAGCTGGCATTCTCGGTGCGAGACGACGGCGTGGTGAGCAGAGTCACCGAGCTTGCAGGCGTGCCCGCCGAGGCCGACCTGTGCGTGCGTGCGGCACGGCTTCTCAAGTACCGCGCCGGCTCCCGCTTCGGCGTGGATATCGAGCTGGTCAAGCGGCTGCCCATGGGAGGCGGCCTCGGCGGCGGCAGTTCCGATGCCGCGACCACGCTCATCGTGTTGAACCGGTTGTGGCAGACCGGGTTCGCGCGCGCGCAACTTCAGGAGCTGGCGCTGGAACTGGGCGCCGACGTTCCGGTGTTCGCGTTCGGGCGCAGCGCCTTTGCCGAAGGGGTCGGCGAGCGCCTCGCCGCGCTCCAGCTGCCGCCTGCGTGGTACCTGGTTCTGGTGCCGGAAACGGCTGTTTCCACTGCGGAAATCTTCTCGGCGCCTGAATTGACACGTAATACGAATGCAATCACAATAGCCGCCTTTTCGGTCGGCCAGGGTCGCAATGATCTCGAGCCGGTGGTGTGCCGGCGCTATCCGCAAGTGGCCCGTCATCTCGAGTGGTTGCGCCAGTACGGCGACGCCCGCATGACCGGATCCGGGGCCTGCGTGTTCTGCGGGTTCGACACCGAGGCGCAAGCTCAGCGGGTCCTGTCGGAGCTGCCGGCAGACATGCGGGGATTCGTGGCGCGCGGACTGGACCGGCACCCTCTGTGGTCGGAGGGCAATTAGGATTCTTGGGGAGTCGCCAAGTGGTAAGGCACCGGATTTTGATTCCGGCATTCGTAGGTTCGATCCCTACCTCCCCAGCCAGTCTAGAGACTAGTCGCTTGAGACTAGAGACTAGAACAGGCGAGCCGCCAGCATATTTGCGGCTCATTTTGTTTTTTGGCCGGTGTCGGTTGGTTTTTTCCAGTCTCCAGTCTCTGGTTTCAAGTCTCTAGAATGGCCTACGACAGCTTGATGGTGTTTACCGGCAACGCGAATCCCAAGCTTGCCGAAGACGTCGTCAAACACCTCAACATCCCGCTCGGGCGCGCCACCGTGGGCCGCTTCAGCGATGGCGAGGTCATGGTGGAGCTGCTGGAAAACGTGCGCGGCAAGGACGTATTCGTGCTGCAGTCGACCTGCACGCCGACCAACGACAGCCTGATGGAAGTGATGCTGATGGTGGATGCGCTGAAGCGCTCCTCGGCCGGGCGCATCACCGCGGCGATTCCCTACCTGGGCTACTCGCGTCAGGACCGGCGCCCGCGCTCGGCGCGGGTGGCGATCAGCGCCAAGGTGGTGGCCAACATGCTGGTGGTGGCGGGTGTGGACCGGCTGCTGACGATGGATCTGCATGCGGACCAGATCCAGGGGTTTTTCGACATCCCCGTGGACAACATCTACTCGGCGCCGATTCTGCTGGGCGACATCTGGAAGCGCGGCCATCAGGATCTGGTGGTGGTCTCGCCCGACGTCGGCGGCGTGGTGCGCGCCCGTGCGCTGGCAAAGCGGCTGGAATCGGACCTTGCCATCATCGACAAGCGTCGTCCGCGTCCCAACGTGGCGACGGTGATGAACATCATCGGCGACGTGGCGGACCGCACCTGCGTCATCATGGACGACATGGTGGACACCGCGAATACGCTGTGTGAAGCGGCGTTGGCTCTGAAAGAGGCGGGCGCGGTGAAGGTGCTGGCTTACTGTACCCACCCGGTATTGTCGGGCAAGGCGATCGAGCGCATCGAGAATTCGGTTCTGGACGAGGTGGTGGTGACCGATACCATCCCGTTGCGCGAGGACGCGAGGCGCTGCAAACGCATCCGCCAGTTGAGCATCGCGGCGCTGCTGGCCGAGACTATGCTGCGAATCAGCAACGAGGACTCGGTGTCTTCGCTGTTCATGGAGTAAAAGGAGAACCCTTTCACCGCAAAGCGGTGAGGTTTTCGCGGTGTTTGTTTTTTTAACGCGTCATCTGGTCGCGGATGGCGTCAACTTTAGGAGAGCAACATGGCAAAGATCGAAGTCAATGCGATGTCGCGCTCGCTGCAGGGAACGGGTGCGAGCCGCCGTCTGCGCAGAACGGGCAAGGTGCCGGGAATCGTCTATGGAGGCGAACAACCGGTGCAGAACATCGAGCTGGATCACAATTCGCTGTTCCACCAGCTCAAGCAGGAGGCCTTCCACGCCTCGATTCTGAGCATGAACCTGGACGGCAAGAATGACCGCGTGCTGTTGCGCGACGTGCAGATGCATCCGTGGAAGCAACAGGTGCTGCATGTCGATTTCCAGCGGGTTTCGGCCAGCAAGACGATCCACATGAAGGTGCCGTTGCACTTCATCAACGCCGATATCGCCCCGGGTGTGAAGACCGGGGGCGGTATCGTCAGCCACGTGATGAACGAAATCGACATCACCTGCCTTCCGGACGATCTGCCCGAATTCGTCGAAGTCGATTTGCAGCATCTCGAACTCGGCCATTCGGTGCACCTGGCCGATGTGAAGCTGCCCACGGGTGTGGATTCAACGCAACTGGTGCGCGGCGACAATGCCGTGGTCGCGACCGTGCAGATACCGCGTGCGCTGGTCGAGCCGGAGCCTGAAGTCGCTCCTGCCGCCGAGGCTGCCGCAGTGGAAGGCGCACCCGCCGCCGATGCCGCAGCGGCTCCGGGCGCTGCTCCGGGCGCTGCTCCGGCCGCTGCGGGCGCCAAGAAGGAGCCCGAAAAGAAGGAAGGCGACAAGGGCGCCAAGAAGTAGTTTTCTTCTTCCTGGCTGTACGGCCCGCCCGTCCGTGCGTCCGGCGGGCCGTTTCATTTTCCGGGATCGCCGACAAACAACATGAAGCTCGTCGTAGGACTGGGAAATCCGGGACGCGAACATGACGGCACCCGCCATAACGCCGGTTTCTGGTGGGTCGACCGTCTGGCCGCGCGCGGCCACGTCCAGCTTCGGCAGGAAGCGCGGTTTCGCGGCCAGGCCGCAAAGGTGGTCGAGGCCGGCCGCGAGTGCTGGTTGCTCAAGCCCAATACCTTTATGAACCTGAGCGGTCGCGCGGTGCAGGCGCTCACCCAGTTCTACAAGATCGCGCCCGCGGAGGTACTGGTGGTGCACGACGAACTTGACCTGCCGCCGGGCGGGGTCAAGCTCAAGAAGGGCGGCGGCGTGGCCGGGCACAACGGTTTGAAGGATGTCGCCGCGCATCTGGGGCCGGATTTCTGGCGGTTGCGCATCGGCATCGGCCATCCCGGCGATCGCGGACAGGTGTCGAACTACGTATTGAACGCGCCGCGCAAGGAAGAACTGCCGCTGATTCAGGAGGCGATCGAGCGCAGTCTGGAACTGTGGCCGCTGCTGCTGGAAGGCAAGACCGAAGCGGCGATGCTGAAACTGCACACGAAGGAGTGAGGCGTGAGGCGCGAGGCGTTAGGAGTGAGGAGTAGCGGCCATGCCGCTTTTACCCCTCACCCCTCACCCCTCACCCCTCACCCCTCACCCCTCACCCCTCACCCCTTACCGGATTCTATGAGTCTCAAATGCGGAATCGTCGGACTGCCCAACGTCGGCAAGTCCACGCTGTTCAACGCGCTCACCAAGGCCGGGATCGCGGCGGAGAACTATCCGTTTTGCACCATCGAGCCGAACGTCGGCATCGTCGAAGTGCCGGATCCCCGGCTGTCACAGCTCGCTGCCATCGCCAAGCCGCAGAAAGTGCTTCCCGCGATTGTGGAGTTCGTGGACATCGCCGGTCTGGTGGCCGGCGCCTCCAAAGGCGAAGGTCTGGGCAACCAGTTTCTCGCCAGCATCCGTGAAACCGATGCGGTGGTGCATGTGGTGCGCTGCTTCGCCGACGACAACGTCGTGCACGTCTCCGGAAAAATTGATCCGCTTTCCGACATCGAAACCATCGAGACCGAACTGGCGCTGGCGGATCTGGCCACGGTGGACAAGGCGTTCGCCCGTTATCGCAAGCCGGCGCAGTCCGGCGAAAAGGAAGCGAAGCTGCTGGTTGCCGTGCTGGAGAAGGTGCAGGCGCAACTGAACCAGGCCAAACCGGCGCGCGTGCTCGCTCTTTCGAAGGAGGAGCTGGCGAACATCAAGCCGTTCTGCCTGATTACCGCAAAGCCGGCGCTGTATGCCGCCAACGTCTCAGAGCACGGATTCGGCGACGACAATGCGCTGCTGCAGCTGGTAAAGCAGCAGGCCGCCAGGGAAGGCGCGCCGGTCGTGGCGTTCTGTGCGCGAATGGAAGCCGAAATTGCCGACCTGTCCGACGAAGACAAGCAGGTGTTCCTCGCCGACATGGGGTTGAAGGAGCCGGGCCTGAACCGGTTGATCCGCGCCGGCTACCACCTGCTGGGATTGCAGACCTTCTTCACCGCCGGGGAGAAGGAAGTGCGCGCCTGGACGATTCACAAAGGCGACACCGCGCCGCAGGCCGCCGGGGTGATTCACACCGACTTCGAGAAAGGCTTCATCCGCGCGGAGGTCATCGCCTTCGGCGACTACATCGCCTTCAAGGGCGAGCAGGGCGCCAAGGAGGCCGGAAAGATGCGCCTGGAGGGCAAGGAGTACGTCGTCAAGGACGGCGACGTCATGCACTTCCGCTTCAACGTGTGATATTGCGACCTTCGCGCATTTGACTGCAGAGCAGGGAACCCAGTAGTTCGTCCCGCGAACGACGCAATATTTCTCCGGACTCGAGCGCTCAGCCGGGCTGCCGCTCAATCCGGAGTGCGTGTGCCTACCTTCTCAAGCTGACCAGCGTCACTCCGGCCAGCACCAGCGCCGGCGGTGCGTCGTTGAACAGCAGATGCGCTTCGTCGAAGAAGAACACCAGCTTCGGTTTTTCGGGATCGCCGACTTCGGGCAGCTGCTCGAACAATTCCGCGAGCAGCCACAGAAGCAGCGTCGCGTACGCCTTGGGCGCGGCCAGCGGCCTGTCG